>JADLHT010000046.1 GCA_020848695.1 Saprospiraceae bacterium | reverse complement strand
CCTGTGAAACTTGCTGTATTTTTCCAGGTTGAAAATTTAGAATCTATCTGTGCTTGTGTCTGGCAGGCAGATTCTGTTTGATTTGTAGGACATGTTAATACTACAGCCGGAGCAGGATTTACAGTGAAATTAGCTGTACAAGTTTTAGGAGCCTCACAATCAGAATTAACAGTAAAAGTTACTGTTGCTGTTCCACCGCAGTGATTTGGAGCTGAAACATTGCTAATTGTTAAAACTCCGCCACAACCCCCTGAGAAGCTTGCTGTATTTTTCCAGGTATTAAATTTAGAATCAATATCTGCCTGAGTTTGACAAGCGGATTCTGTTTGATTAACAGGGCAGGTAATAACTACAGCAGGGGCATTGGTTACAGTGAAAGTAGCTGTGCAAGTTTTAGGAGATTCGCAGTCTGAATTAACAGTAAAAGTAACTGAAGTTGTACCACCACACCTGTTTGGAGCAGAACCATTACTATTTGTAAATAATGGATTACAACCCCCTGAGAAGCTTGCTGTATTTTTCCAGGTTGAGAATTTAGAATCAATATCTGCCTGAGTTTGACAAGCGGGTTCAGTTTGATTAGCAGGGCAATTAAGAACTACAGCAGGGGCATTGGTTACTGTGAAAGTTGCTGTACAAGTTTTAGGAGATTCGCAGTCTGAATTAACAGTAAAAGTAACTGAAGTTGCACCACCACATCTGTTTGGAGCAGAACCGTTGCTGTTTGTAAATAATGGATTACAACCCCCAGAGAAGCTTGCTGTATTTTTCCAGGTATTGAATTTAGAATCAATATCTGCCTGAGTTTGACAAGCGGGTTCAGTTTGATTAGAAGGGCAGGTAATAACTACCGCCGGAGCATTAGTAACTGTAAATGTTGAATTACAAGTTACCGGATTTTCACAATCAGAAGTTACCGTAAAAGTTACTGTTGTTGCACCTCCGCATTTGTCTGGAGCTGTTCCTCCGCTATTGGTAAGATTACCATTACAGCCACCCGTAAATGAAGCAGTATTTTTCCAGGTATTGAATTTATTATTTATATCTGTCTGGGATTGACAGGCTGCTTCTGTAGCATTTGTTGGACAAGTCAGAGAGACTGAGGGTGCTGGACTTACCTCATAAGTTGCACTACAAGTCTTAGGAGCTTCACAATCTGAGCTTACAGTGAATGTTACAGTCGTTGACCCACCACAATGGTTAGGGGCAACTCCTCCACTATTGGTCAGCACGCCACCACAACCACCGGTATATGAGGCTGTATTTTTCCAATTGTTGAATTTGGTATTGATATCTGCCTGGGATTGACAGATGGATTCAATAATATTTAAAGGACAATTGAGGTTGACGGCAGGGGCATTGTCAACCGTGAAAGTAGCCGAGCAGTTAACAATCGGCTCACAATCCGAAGTTACCGTAAAAGTTACTGTTTCGGATCCACCACACCTATTCGGAGCTGTTCCTCCGCTATTGGTAAGAACACCATTACAACCACCTGTGAAAGAAGCTGTGTTTTTCCAGGTATTGAATTTTGTATTGATATCTGTTTGTGACTGACAAGAAGTTTCAGTAGTATTATTTGGACAACTAATTGAAACAGATGGAGCTGTTATTACGGCAAAACTTGCTGAACAAATAACTAAAGCTTCACAATCACTACTTACTGTAAATGTAACATTCTTAGTATCACCACATTTGGTTGGAGGTCCGCTGCTGTTATTGGTTAATACACCATTACACCCTCCTGTGAATGAAGCAGTATTTATCCAGTTGTTATATTTAGTATTGATATCTGTCTGTGATTGGCAAGCAGCTTCAACAACATTATTTGGACAAGTTAATACAATTGTAGGAGCATTGGTAACAGTAAATGTTGAAGTGCAATTTACCTGTGGTTCGCAATTACTAGTAACAGTAAAAATAACATTTATTGATCCACCGCATGCTGTTGGCGCAGAGCTTCCATTATTTGTTAACATGCCACCACAACCCCCAGAGAAGCTTGCCGTGTTTTTCCAGGTTGAAAATTTAGAATCTATCTGTGCTTGTGTCTGGCAGGCAGATTCTGTTTGATTTGTCGGACAAGTTAAAACTACAGCCGGAGCATTGGTTACCGTGAAAGTAGCTGTACAAGTTTTAGGAGATTCGCAATCTGAGTTTACTGTGAAAGTAACTGATGTGCTACCTCCGCATGAGTTTGGTGCAGTAGTACCATTATTTGTAAGTATTCCACCACAGCCACCCGTAAAGCTGGCGTTATTTTTCCAGGTGTTGAATTTGGAATTAATGTCTGATTGAGTTTGACAGACAGCCTCCGTCTGATTAGTTGGACAGGTAATAACTACTGCAGGAGCATTAGTAACGGTGAAAGTTGCATTACAAGTTTTAACCGGTTCGCAATCGGAAGTTACTGTAAACGTTACACTGGTTGAACCACCACAACGGTTAGGAGCTGTACTTCCATTGTTGCTTAATACTCCATTACAACCACCGGTAAAGCTTGCCGTGTTTTTCCAGGTTGAAAATTTAGAATCTATCTGTGCTTGTGTCTGACAAACAGATTCAGTTTGATTCGCAGGACAGGTAATAACTACTGCAGGAGCATTAGTAACGGTGAAAGTTGCATTACAAGTTTTAACCGGTTCGCAATCGGAAGTTACTGTAAACGTTACACTGGTTGAACCACCACATCTGTTTGGAGCCGTACTTCCATTGTTGGTTAATATGCCACCACATCCACCGGTAAATGATGCCGTATTTTTCCAGGTTGTAAACTTAGAATCTATGTCTGATTGAGTCTGACAGACAGCCTCCGTCTGATTAGTCGGACAGGTAATAACCACCGTTGGCGCATTAGTTACGGTGAAAGTTGCAATACAAGTTTTAACCGGTTCGCAATCGGAAGTTACAGTAAATGTTACATTGGTTGAACCGCCACATCGGTTTGGCGCAGAACCGCCACTATTTGAAATAACTCCATTACAACCACCGGTAAAGCTTGCAGTATTTTTCCAGGTAGTAAACTTAGTATCAATGTCTGATTGAGTCTGACAGACAGCTTCTGTCTGATTAGTCGGACAGGTAATAACCACCGTTGGTGCATTAGTAACGGTAAAAGTTGCAGTACAAGTTTTAACCGGTTCGCAATCGGAAGTTACAGTAAATGTTACATTGGTTGAACCTCCACATCGGTTTGGTGCAGAACCGCCACTATTTGAAATAACTCCATTACAACCACCGGTAAAGCTTGCAGTATTTTTCCAGGTAGTAAACTTAGAATCTATGTCTGATTGAGTTTGACAGACAGCCTCAGTCTGATTAGTTGGACAGGTAATTACCACTGCTGGTGCATTAGTAACGGTGAAAGTTGCATTGCAATTTACACTTCCGCAATCACTATTTACAGTGAAAGTTACCGTTGTGCTTCCACCACATTTATCTGGAGCATTACCGCTTCCTGTTACCAGAACCGGATTGCAGCCACCCATAAAACTTACAGTATTTTTCCAGGTAGTAAACTTAGAATTAATTGTAGATTGAGTCTGACAGACAGCTTCTGTTTGATTCGTTGGACAGGTTATTGTAGGAGCTTCTCCTTCTACTTCTATCGTTTGAACACAGGTAGATGTATGACCACAGATATCCGTTGCTACCCAGGTTCTGTTAATTGTAAAGTCAGCCGGACAATCTCCCGGAATTATTACATCACTATGAGTTATTGTGATTGCGGTATCGCAACCATCATTTCCATCTGCATATCCTGTATCATCAGGGCTCGTTGGGTCACCACAGTCAACTGAAACATTAACCGGACAAGTTACCTGAGGTCCCATGGTATCCAGTACTGTAATCATCTGTGTTTCAACTTTCTCATTGTTGCAATCATCTCTTACTTTCCAGGTCCTTTCAATAATAATGTCGGTTGCACAAACTCCGACAGAAAGCATATCTTCATAAATTAATGAAGGATAAGGATCGCAATTATCCAATATATCTTCTGGCCATCCTGTAATATCCGGGGAGGCGTTGTATGCACAAGAATCATAATTTACAATTCCTCTAAGTTGGAAGTTATCGATTAATAACACCTTTGGATAAGCTCCTGTATCACCGAGATATTTGAATCGAATGAATATGGAATCTAATCCTATGGATGCAGGAATTTTACCGGTATCCTGTTTCCAGTCATTATGAATGAGTGCAACGGTTTTAAATGTATTGTACGTTACATTGTCTAAGCTGTACTGATACAAAATGGTATCTGCACTTCCTAAATCTCTCATTTTTGTCTGTAGATAAACTTCAAGATCAGAAACAATCGGAAGTGTAGCACCACTGATTTTAAAAGTCCAGTTTTTGTTGTTGTTCGAAGAGTCAACTCTTAATGATCTACCGGCAATACTGTCGTTGTAAAAAGCCAAAGTTCCTGTCTTAACCCCTTTATCTGTCTTGAAAGAATTGGATGCAATAGTATCAACGGTAGAACTTATGCCATAGAACAGTCTTGGGTTTAGATGATAATATGAAATACCTCTGTTAAAATTATAATGAACAAGATTGAAAGTGTCTGTATTTGATGATCCGGTATATAGGGTGATATCAGCAGGTGGAGTAAATGTTGGTTTGGTAACATCACTAATGGTAATGAGTTGTGTTTGTACATCTGCAATATTTCCACAACTGTCTTCCAGTCTCCACATTCTATAAATCTTTGTCGATCCTTCACAGGGTTCAGTTACTGTGGAATCACAAAATGTTGCTGAAAGGTTAGCAGCGCAATTATCCATTTCATCCGTAACGTCTCCCGTTATATTTGGAGTTGCCTCATATACGCAACATACACTAGACCTGATCTGAAGGTTATCAATATAAAGCGCTTTGTTTCCGGATCCTGTTCCGCCCCCTGAGTATGTTATTCTAAAAAACACGCTGTCAGGATTTGAAACATTACTTGGTACTGCTGCCGTATCTTGAATCCAGGTACTTGCAGTTAATGGTTTGGTTTTAAATGTAGTCCAATTCGAACCATCCAGACTATATTGATATTTTAAAGTGTCTGCGCTTTTAGTAGCGTTTTTAAAGGCTTGAACATAAAGTCCAAAATCAGTACAGAAAGGTAATTTATCTCCTGTAAGGTCGATCTGCCAGTGTCCTGACTGATGAGAAGAATCAACCATCAAGGCTTTTCCGGCATCAAGATTGGTAGCATATGCCAATGTTCCTGATGCAATTCCGGCAACGGTCTTAAATAGATTAGAACTTGAATTGAATTCAGAACTAATACCTGAAAACTCTATTGGACATAAACTTGAATATGAAGTTCCACCATTGAAATCGTAATTGACCAAAGTCGCTGTATCGGGATTATTTGCGCCTTTGTTCATAAAGAAATCCGCAGGCTTGGTAAATGTCGGTTTAACCGTATCAAATACATTTAATATCTGAACTGCAGAATTGGTATTTCCGCAAGCGTCGGTTATTGTATAAGTTCGGGTTACGTTATATGGACAGGCTCCTGAAGCACCTACATCAGTGTTAGTTACCGACAAACTTGCATCCGGTGTACAGTCGAAGACCATAATTCCCAATGCTTCTAATTCAGCTACGGTTGTTGCTGCAGGCGGAACATCTCCTATTGAGCATCCTCCATCTACATCTAATGTATCAAGCATTCCATTGATACCAGGTTTTGAATCAGTAGGCATGGTGTAAGTTGCATTACAGGTTTTAGGTGCTTCGCAATCAGAAGTAACTGTGAATGTTACTGTTTTAGCACCTCCACATTTATCCGGTGCTCCTGAATTATTATTTGTAAAAACATTGTTGCAGCCTCCTGTTGCAGAAGCTGTATTTAACCAGGTATTGAATCGGTTATTGATCTCTGTTTGTGTCAGACAGCTATCCTCTGTTTTATTAGTCGGACAAGTTAAAACTACTGCGGTTGCTGCAGTTACAGTAAATGTAGCTGAACAAGTTGTAGATAATGGAGTACAAGTACTGGTAACTGTAAATGTTACAGTTTTAGTTCCACCGCATTTATCCGGAGCGCCTGTACTGTTATTGGTAAAATTAGTATTACAGCCTCCCGTAAAACTTGCTGTAGCCAACCATGAAGAATATGCCGAATTTATGGCGGTCTGGGTTTGACAAGCCGCTTCCGTTTTATTACTTGGACAAGTCAAAACAACGGTTGGTGCCGTTGTAACAGTAAATGTTCTTGTACACAATTTTGGAGAGTCACAATCAGAAGTTACTGTATACGTCATTGTTGCAACACCGCCACACTTGTCCGGAGAAGTTGGGTTGTTATTGGTTTCAATTCGGTTGCATCCACCACTTGAAGTAAATGAATTTTTCCAGGCGGTAAATGCGGCATCAATTGCAGATTGAGTCTGACAAGCAACTTGCACATTGTTGGAAGGACAATTTTGAACGACAACCGGGGCGTCTGTTACTGTAAAAGTTTTTGTACAGCTAACATTAGATTGACAGGTTGAAGTTACTGTAAATGTTACTGTCGTTGAACCACCACATTTGTCAGGAGCAGAACCTGAACTGATACTTAGTGCTCCATTACATCCTCCGGTAAACGTTGCCGAATTTTTCCAATTGTCAAAAGCGTTATTGATATCAGATTGAGTTTGACAAGAAGTTAAAGTTGTGTCATTTGGGCAACTTAATACAACAGTTGGCGCTGCTGAAACTATAAAAGTTTTTGAACAGGTCTTTGGAGCTTCGCAATTGCTCGTGACTGTAAAGGTTATGGTTTTGCTGTCACCGCAGGCATTTGGATTGCCTGAACTGTTGTTGGTTAGTACTCCACCACATCCACCCGTGAAAGAAGCAGCATTTAACCATGTTGAATATTTAGAATTAATATTAGCCTGAGTTTGGCAAGCAACTTCTGTCTGACTGGAACCACAGCTTAGATTCACAGAAGCAGGAGCAGGAACTGTATAAGTTCTTGTACAGGTTAATGAGTCTCCGCAAGAGCTCTTAATTTTAAAGATTACGGTTTTTATTTCACCGCAATTAGAAGGTGGACTAGAACTGTTGTTTGTAATTACTGGACTACAACCTCCGTTGCCGGATACAGTTGCAAGCCAGGTATTATACTTTGCGGTAATTTGAGCCTGAGTCTGACAGGCAGTATCGGTCTTATTGACCGGACAGGTTAATGCCAGTGCAGGTGCATTAGCAACCGTGAATGTTGCTGTACAAGTTAGTGTATCCGGTGGTGTACAGCCATCCGCATAGGTGAAGGTTATGGTCTTGGTTCCTCCGCAAGCAGAAGGTGATCCGGTACTATTGTTAGTAAGAACTCCGTTACAACCTCCTCCTGAAGCCGCCATATCCAGCCAATTTTCATAGAGTGTATCAATGGCCCCTTGGGTCTTACAGGTAACTTCAGTCTTGTTGGTAGGGCAGTTGAGAAACTTGACTCCGTATAAATAATCTTCTATCTCACCATTGGATGCCGCAATATATGCCCTTTCATCCCAGATTGGAGTGTTGGGGTCATCCTGCATATCGTCCGTGGTTAAACGAATTCTTAGAAATCGCAAAGAATCTAAAGTTCCAACAGTAACATTGGTAAATGCGAAAGTTACATTGCCAACAAAACCATTGGCAAGTGTTGTGTCTTTTCCTTCTGCTATTTGAAATCTTGTATCATCTGAGGAATTGATCCAGGCGTATAAATGCGCTGTTTTTCCTGTCGTATTGTGAATGTTGTTGATCGTAACAGTAATGGTCTGAGGCCCGCCAGGTGTAAGCAGGGGAAGATTGGTAACGCCATCTTCGTCATCTATTCCTGCAATATCATCAGCATCACAGTTTTGTGAGAACTGAGAGGCTGTCTCGGAATCCAGATTACCTATATAAAGATTCTCGCAATCAATCTTGTGGGATGGAATTCCCATGAAGATGGGTGCATCGCCGAAGTCGGTGGTGATAATCGAACTTAGTCCGATTTGGAATATAATGTGAGAATCGTTTAAGCCACCTGGAGAATCTCCGCAACAAAGTGGATCTTTGGTTAGGTCAAAGCCACCAAAGGGAGCAGTTCCACCAAGCGTAGTAGGAGTTATTGGATTACCGGCATTCCCACTATGTGTAGTCGTTCCTACATAAATTCCGGAACCGAATACATAAAGGTGATTGGCTCCTGTCGGAACCCCCACATTTCCAAGATAATCATTCTGCCCACCACCCACGTAAGTAGAGTATCTCAATGTATCCAGATTGTTATTGAATGCGGCAAAAAACATGTCTGTACCTCCGTTTAAATTACTATCAAAATAAAGTTCGTTATTCAGGTTAAGGGTAGGCATATTATTGGAGTTGGTAGTTCCCCATACCAGAATAAACTGTTGACCTGAACCTCCGCACGAGCTCGCATTGCTGACCTGTTTTATCCCATTACCAATATCGGTATTACCTCCTCCGAAGAAGGTTGCCTTATATCCTGTAGTTCCTCCGGCATAACACTTACCAATGACCGCATCGCTGAGTCCGCCATTATAAGAATTATCATATACACCAGCAGTAACAGGAAATCCAGTCTGTACATCCCCGGTCCAATACAAGGTGTCATTATAAATTTCTATATCACCGATTTCATCATCTCTAAATTGATTAGGTGGGTTTCCTGCAGCAAGTCCACCTATTTCATCAAGATAATTCATAGTAACTCCATTGGCGGTTAGCACCCCAATTATTCCATCATTGTTATTAGTTGAATTATTGCTTGTGGCTGCTGCACATGGATTGACTTGAGTTATGGAACCGTTACCCCAACCGCAAAAAGCAACCCTTCCGTCTGTTGCTATATCAATATCATTGATTGTTTCATTATTTGAATCTCCAATATAAGTTCCCCAGGTCAACTTATTAATGCTTGTTCCCGCAAATTTTCCGATATACATTTCAGAACCACCTGAATATACAGTGTCATTTGCCATTGCTCCAAAGTAAGTAGGGTTGGCATGTGGTAAATCGGAAGGAACCGTCATAGCATAAATGAAAGTACTGTCTGACAACGCTTTTAGGGAGATGACACCATTGGTTTCATTGCCGCTACCCCCTAAGTAAGTGGAGTAATGCAAGGTCCCAAGATCCTTTGAAAAGGAAGCCATCCATCCATCCGTTCCACTTCTTGTATTGTCAAAGGAAGTACCCGCTAAAGGTATAGTCGTATTTGTATTTCCACCCACCATGATTCTATTGGGCGCTACACTCAACCCATGAATTCTTACTAAATTTCCATTTGAAATGGATGAAGGACCGAAAAGGGTTAAGTCGAGAAGATCTCCACCTGTATTGCTGATACGATACAGAACTGCCGCCCTATATAGACCTGTCATACCACCATTCAGTCCTGTAATAGTGTTAAGATAACCATCAGCATCATACGGCGCTGCCGTAGTCGGAAGATTTCGGTTGGCTGCTCCGCCACAATACAGGATTGAAGTAGCGGTATCCAGTTCAATGGCATAGAGATACTCATCAAATGGAGCCCCAGATGTAAAATTTCCATCCATTAAGGTTCCCCATATAAGTGTTGGGTCAATGATCAATGGATAATCGGAGTTGATTGGCTGATTGGGTTTGAAGCTGATGAGGCTGCCTGATTTCTGAAAGTTTAGTTTAATGGACTCCTTTCCGTTGGGTGTGATTTGATAAGACTCAGGAATATGGAGATTGATCTGACTCTCTCTTAGACCGATGAATAAAGATCCATCTGAAGCGATGTTGAGAGAATCCTGTCCATGAATGTTTAACTTTATCTTACTGAAGTCAGCATGTGGTCTGACGATCCAGTCGAATTCCACCTCGCTGTTGTTGGTGCTGTATAAACGAAGGTCAATTCCCGGGTAAACTTCTTTGAGCGTTAATTCTTTTGTTGCTCTGGCTCCTGAAATCCATTTTGAACTGTCTTCTCCATAGAAGTAATTGTATTTGGTTCTGAATTTTTCACCAATTTCAAGAATTGGCTCAGGATTGGATTCTTCAAAATTGATAGAGACGGTATGTTTTCCAGTAGGAATATTTTCATCTGAATCCGGAAGAAATTTATGTACAATTCTTTTGAAGTAATAATTGGTAATGACCAACTTGTTTTTCATTACAAGAACAGATCCATACTTGCTGTCAAAGTAATACAATACTCTGGGATCATCAATCTGACCTTTGTTCTCCATGAACTGGATTGACTCGCCGGTTGCCTTCAAAGCCGTTTTAACTTTTTCACGCCATTCCGGATCTACATTTACCTGTGCATGAAGATTTTCTGAGCTATTGAAGAAGATATAAAAAGAAAACAGAATTATGGTAAAGTTCAATTTCATATTCATTAGGAATTGGGTATTGTACGATTTGGATGACAGATTAGATTTAAGTTTTGTTGGATATAAGTAAGAATTCAGTTCGTTTTTCATTTTTGGAATTTAATAGGATAACTGTTCAACTGAAGATCAATTGAAATAAATAATAAAGCCGAAAAGGTTTTGGCTGTACCTGAATTTTTAGATATTTTTAGATATTTTTCAATCGGAAATTGAATGAACTTCAATGATTTCTTGAAAGGATTAAGATCATTAAAAAGAGAAATAGTCATCAGTGCTATTGATCTCAAGCAGCTGAAGAGATATCCAGAGGAACTGGAATCTTCGGTTGGCGATAGTTGGAACCTAAACACTCTCTTTATTACCTGTTCTACTCGGCATATACTGAAAAAATAACAAGTATAATTGCAATACAACCAGAGAAGACTACTCAGGACTCAAAGATACTGATCTAATATTAAGATTTTCAAAATATTATACTTTAAAATGGTTCAAAAAAAATATTGATTACATTAGTTAAAGTATATATGTGTTAATGGTTTTTAATGTTGTATTTATATATTAAGATAAATATGCATTTGATTCGATTTTAAAAACACAACAAAAAAAATTGTATATGAGCTTCAATAGACTAAAAATTGCCGAGCTGCATTTTTCCTTTTTTTCTTTTTCCCTTTGGATGTACCAGTTTCATTTCCTGAATTAAATATCCTGCACCGGCGTATTTGTCAATGATAAAAAGGATAAATCGGGCATCCAGCATGATGTTTCGGCAGATGCTTTTATCATAGTTTATATCGGACATGGTTCCTTCCCAAACCCGATCAAAATTTAAGCCAATCAAATTACCGTGTGCATCGATAGCAGGACTTCCTGAATTGCCTCCCGTCGTATGATTGGAAGCAATAAATGCCAGGGGCATTTTCCCGTTTTCAGCATACACTCCATAATCTTTGGTTTCATAAAGCTTTCTCAATTTATCTGAAACATCAAATTCATAATCACCGGGAATGTATTTCTCCATAACGCCATCCAGATAAGTCTGTGTCTTATACATCATTCCATCTTTGGGAGAAAATCCGTCAACCTGTCCATAACTTACTCTTAAGGTAGAATTAGCATCCGGATAAAATCTTTTTTCAGGGAATACTTCCATAAGTGCTTTCATATGAGTTCTTCTCAATCCGGCGATCTTGTCCTCTAATAAGCCTGCGCGATTCTGAATTCCATACGTTAAAAAATAATTCAGCTCTTCATAAAACATCCAAACCGGATCAGCTTTAACTTTTAATATCCAGTCGTTGTAAGTTAATTCACTAAGTTTTCTTAAGCTATCCGAATTTGTAAACATGCTTTGGCTGTACAAATCTTCCGTGTATTGTGCATAGTTGCGATTGTACAGCCGCATTTTATCCATGATGTACGGGACGCGCAAGGCAGGGTCAACCCCTTTTATGACAATTTCCAACAGCGTTTTGAATACTTCCTTTTCAATTGAAATATTTACATCTTTAAACAAGGCTACTGCATCATTTCGCATTTTTAATCTTTCTGTGTCAAAAGCTTTTTCACTCTTTCCTTCAAAAGTTGTGATGAGTCTTTTTATTCTTGCATAGCAATTGTACAAATCAATATTTCTTTGAAATCCTTCGGAATAATATTCTTTAGCAATTGCAAGTGGTTGCAATTCCTTGTAACTATTTTCTAATTCAGAAATAATTGATCTGTACTTTTCAAATTTTGGATCGGCATTAACGCGCTTTTGAAATTCATCATCTTGTGTTTTTTTGCGTTCGAGTCCTTTAGTCTGTTTTACACCCTGAGATTCGCCAATCCATTTTTTCCATGCATTGGCTATTCCGGCATATTTTGATGAATATTGAAGCTTGGTTTTTTCATCTGCTCTCATGTGCTTATCAAGGATTTTCAAAGCTTCATCCCTGATTTTTATTCTCACAGGATTTTGTTCTTCCACGATTTGTCTTACCCCTTCCTGTGTCAAGTATTCATTGGTTCTTCCCGGAAAACCAAATACCATTGTAAAATCACCTTTGCTGACGCCATCCAGAGAAATCGGTAAGAAATGCCTGGGTGTAAAAGGTATATTATCCGGTGAATACTCTGAAGGTAGATTGCTTGAATTTGCATAGATTCTAAAAATCGAAAAATCACCGGTATGTCGAGGCCAGACCCAATTGTCAGTATCTGCGCCAAACTTTCCTATAGATTCGGGCGGCGCTCCGACCAGTCTTATGTCTTTATATGTGATCGTTACAAATGCAAAAAATTGATTACCATTATAGAATGACCGAATCATTACGTCTTCGTAATTTTTTTTCTGAATTTTCTTTTGCACTTCAACAATATTTCGATCGATGATTAACCTTCTTTCTGAATCTTTCATGTCATCATTTGTATTCATCAACACTTCTGTACTGACATCTTCCATTCTCACAATCATCGTTGCCGTTAGTCCTGAACAGGGCAATTCCAGTCCTTTGTTAGCAGCCCAGAAGCCATCACGCAGAATATTGTTGGCGACGCTGGAATGTGATTGGATATAGCCGTAACCACAGTGATGATTGGTTAACAACAGTCCTTGAGAAGAAATTATTTCAGAAGTACAACCTCCTCCAAATTGGACTATTGCATCTTTCAAAGAGCCTTTGTTGATGTTATAGATATCCTCTGCTTTGATTTTCATTCCCATACTTTTCATCTCTTTTTCATTCAAAGATTTAAGAAATAAGGGGAGCCATATCCCTTCGCCGGAATACAGAGAAGGAGAGTAAAGGAAGATAAATAATAATAGAGTACCGAATGATTTAGTAAAGCTTAATTTCATTTTTTTATAGAAACGGGTTGTTGTTTATTTGATAATTTCAATACTTTGTTTGTATATAAAATTTCCTTTGCGAATTTGAAGTAAATAGATTCCGGACTTCAGGTCCTTTAGGTCTAATTTTGATATTTTTGGCAGATTAATTCGATGTGATTTTAATAATTTGATTCCATCCAAAGTATAGATTTCCAAAATTCCATTGCTCAAATCAGTTTCTGATAAGATCTCGATCTGATCATGAGCAGGGTTAGGATAGAGTGTAATTCCATTTTGGTTCAGATTATTTGTTGCAGTAATTTTTGCGACTTCAATAGAATCAAATGCTTTGATGCATCCTAATGAATCGCTAACGATCAATTTGTAATATCCTGCATCTAAATTAGTAATATCTTCTTGGGTTGAAATTTCGATTCCGTCTTTAAACCAGTTAAATGTGTAAGGTTTTACTCCGCCGAAGGGAGATGAATTAATTTCACCATCATTGTTCGCAGAATTTTTGATGTTAAAATTTGCTTTGATTTCTTCGTTTTGCAAAATTTTAATGGTGTCAATGATTTCGCATTTTCTGGAATCGACAATTTTAATAATATAATTACCGGCAGCTAAATGTTCAGGATCTGTAATAAAGTTGGAATCCGGATATTGAATGTAGTAAGGTTCAGTCCCGGATTTTATCGTTAGTTTTATTGTCCCCGTTTTCTCTCCGTAACAATCTACGTTTTTTATTTGATATTCTGAGACCGGAGATTCGATTTTGTCAATACGGATAGAGTCTGTAGAAAAACAAGGTGTATTTTTTAAATTGGATTGAAGGATGTATAAGCCGGGTTGATTGATTTGTAGTTGAAGAGAATCCTGTATTTTTTTTGTACCGATGGTCCAGCTGTATTTCTGATTAGGATCAGGACTAGTAATGCTTAGATTAAGTGAAGGATGATGACAATCCAATTCACTATAATCGGATAGAATCTTTGAAGTAGGCAATTTGTTAATCTGAATATAAATGCTGTCAATCCTTAAGCATTGCTTGTCACTGGTAAATTCCAGAGAATAGTAACCGGATCTTGAGTTCTCGTCAAAGGGTCTCAAAGAAAAAGAATTGTTATTCATTATAGAAGTATCCAGATTTTGCGGTCCTTTCCAGCGATAAGTACCCGGAAGGCTGTCAATGTTTGATTTAAAAGTCAATTGATCGCCTGAACATACCTGCAAGCTGTCTTTGATTTCAAAGTTTCCACTGTTTCTTTTGCTACTGATTGTTATGGCTGCCGGATAACAGGACGGTAGATCAATCGAATAAAATCCACGTCCATAGGTTGATATGTACAATTTGCGACTTGCCTGGTGAAGTTCAATATCTGTTACAGAGGTATTCGGTAAACCTTTTCCGTAATATTGCCAATTGATATGATCTGCATCAGAATAAAACAATCCGATATCTGTACCGGCAAACAAAGCATTAGAAGCCTCATCGTATCGAATAACTAAAGCAGGAGTCGCCGGAAAATTTCCGGTAATATTCTTCCAGGTTTTACCCTTATCTTTAGATTCCTGTACTTTATATTGGCCCAAGCCGCTTCTGGATGCCCAAACATGATTAACATTTGTTGGATGAAATTCAATAGAGCTGATGTCTAGACTAGTGGACAAGACAGCCTTATTCCATTTCTCTCCATAATTATAAGTGTAATATAAATTATTTGCCTGAGTAACAAAAATCGTGTTGGTGTCCGTTGGACAAATATCAACATTCCGAATACTTTTATCTGATCCACCGGTAAGATTGGTTGAAATTTTTGTAAATGAGTTTCCACGGTTAAAACTTACAAAAACATCCTGATAGCCTATAATAAATGTTCGGGGATTCTTAGGATTGAGATTGAATGGAGTTACCCATTGTCCTTGATTTTGTTGTCCGTTAATATTGGGTTGGATATCAACAGCATCAATCCATCCATTGGTACTTCTATATACATTTCTTCCTCCCCAGTATTCTGAATACATGATTCGGGAATCACTGGGATCTATCAATTGCCACATTGCATCGCCTCCATTGGTGTTGCGCCAGGTTCCGTTTGATCTTTTCAGCCAACCGCCATTGTCTTGTGATCCTCCAACCAAAGCCGGGGGATTGTTAGTGGAAATGGCCATTTTATAAAACTGGGTGATAGGAAGATTTTGACTAAGTTCTGTCCATTGCTCAAGGTTCTCTTCGTATCGATGAATTCCACCATCATTGCAAAAGTATAATTCATTGTTAGCTCTTTTGTTGTAGGCAACAAAATGATGATCCGCGTGTACTTCCGGATTTTTGCCATCATTCCACCAACTGGTGATCTCCTGCCAGGAATATCCTCCGTCATAAGATTTATGAACTTTTACATATCCCGAGTACATAACATCTTCCTGAGTCGGCGACATAAAAAATATTGTATTCTCAGGTAGATTAGAGATGTATTCAAAACTAAGTCCTGCATTTTTAGAAAGATAGAGTTTAGGTTTGCCATCCTCGCTGGCATTAACTGCCAGTAATTCAGGATTTGCCGGAGTTACCTGCAATCGGATAAAGTTCTTCTGAATATTAAAATTTGAAATTTGATTAAAAGTAAGTCCTCCATCTGTTGATTTAAGAACCTCACAAGATCCCCAATAATCATTTCGTGCTACATAGACTACATCGGGATTATCAGTTTTAAACTTTACATCTGAAAAGTCACCGGTCTTAATTGTTGACCAAGTTATACCGCCATCTGTAGTTCTGAAAATCCCTTTATTGCTGGCTGCGATCAGGATATTAGAATTTTTAGGGTTCATTTCCAATCCATAGATAACCCTGTTTTCGGTAAGCTTGTAAGAAAGTGAAGTTGGTTTCCAGTTTATACCGCCATCAGTTGACTTATATACACCAAGTCCATATTGCCACCATCCTTCTTTTTCGCCAATAGTAATATAGATTGTATTAGGATTCCTTGGATCAATAATGACAATTCCTACTGGTTGCTGAGGCAGGTTTTCTCCTAATGAAGTATAAGTTAGTCCGGCATCTACGGTCTTCCACAACCCACCATTGGCGGCAGCAACAAAAAATATATTTGTATTTGTCGGATGAAAATCAACGTGCGTAGTTCTGCCCATTGCCCAATAGCCTCCGGAGTTTTGTGTAGGCCCTTCATGCTTCCAAATGGGTGTGTTGCGCAAATATTGAGTTGCATCCCGATACTGTTTATAAGTAGTTAGCTGATCTGATTGATTTGAAAAGGTTCCATCTTCGTTTAACCGATCTCTCCAATACCACGCCCATCTTTCAAGTTTTTGTAAATCGCCGTCTTCTTCAATAATTTCTGAAGGTTTTAATTTTTTCCTTTTATGATTTTTTTTAATTTCTTTGACAATAGTTTTCTGAGTTTTCGAGTAAACCTCTTCAAATTTTTTAGTGTAGTCGAAGTATTTTATAATTGAGTTGCTTTGGGAATTTAATACATAATTAAAAATTAATATATATAAAATACTGATTAATAAACGCATAATTGAAATAATTTTTGCAAATTTACTATTAAAATACTGAACTTCTCACAGTTATAGTAAATGTCAGAATTAAAAGAAATAATTCTATAAATATTGATTAAGACTTAATTAGAATAGAAATAATTGTCGTCATTGCATAAACTGAGTGTATGAGTAGTGTAAAAATTTTATCCGATTTTGTAAAGTTGCCAATTCAAATAGATATTGAACAATTCATTATCTTGTGCAAACAAAATTCGTCATTCGGAATTATGAAATCGTATGTTTTCTTATTGTTTTTTTTCCTGTTTGCAAAATCAATATGTTCGCAAGAAGTTATCTATTCATGGGTTCATTCATTTGGATCAACAGGCATTGATGCAGGTAATGTTATCCTGACTGATTCAAAAAATTCTGTAATTACCTGCGGATATTTTCGGGATCAAATTGATTTTGATCCGGGTTCAGAAGAATTGTTTCTTAAATCGAATGGTTCTGCTGATGCTTTTGTTACTAAGTTGAATCAGAATTCTGAAGTTGAATGGGCGCTTCATTTTGGTGGAAAGCAAATTGATCAAGCAACAGCAATGGCAATCGATCACGAGAATAATATAATAGTAGCCGGAACTTTTCGCGAAGGAATGGATTTGACAAATTTGTCGCCTGGTTTGATATTAACTTCTCTTGCTTTTAATGATATTTTTATTTTAAAATTTAATCATCGTGGAATATTACTTTGGGGAACTTCCTTACATGGAAGTCTGGATGATGTCCCTAAATCCATGCATTGTGATTCCAAAGGTAATATCTATGTGACCGGATATTTTCAAGGCAGCTTAAGCCATCAAAATAAAGATTCGACAATTATTGAATTGAATTCCAGGGGAGGAGATGATGTTTTTATTTTGCGAATGAGTCCGGAAGGTGAAATGAATTGGATTAAGAGTATGGGAGGTCGTCTTGATGATCAAGGAAAGGGAATTGCACTTGATAAGAATGATGATCTTGTTGTATTTGGAAATTTTAATGATACCATAGACATAGATCCGGGTCCCTCTAGATTGTTGTTGAATGAAAAGGGGCTTCTGGATGCATTTATGATTAAATTGAATGATCAGGGAGAAATGATTTGGGCAAGTCATTTCCACGGTGTCGATGAATTTCTTGCTTCTTCATTAGTAATAAATTCGAAAAATGAAATCATTACTACAGGATACTTTAGAATGGAAGCAGATTTTGATCCGGGAATCAATGTATATAAGTTGTCAACTCCACTTTCAGGTGGAGATTCTTATATATTAAATTTAAAATCGGATGGGAGTTTTAATTGGGCTAAACAGCTGGGAGGAGACCATCACGAAACAGGGCTGGGAATTGCGTTGGATAAGGAAGGCAATATATACAGCACAGGTTGCTATCAGAACAAAGCAGATTTTGATCCCGGATCCGGAGAGTTTTTTTTATATTCATTTAATGAGAATAACAATGATATTTATATCAGCAAGCTCAATTCGAAGGGTGATTTTGCCTGGGCTTACGGAATGTCTGGGAACAGTAGCGATATTGGATTTTCAATTCATGTAGATCAGAACCATAATGTTTATACAACCGGGATTTTTGGAAAAACTCTTACCGTTAGACCGGGTCTCGACAGTATTGCTATTAGCTCAAAAGGATTTGAAGATATTTTTATTTCTAAATTGAATCAATCTATTTCCGGAAATATTAATTTGACTTATGACACTGAATTACAGGTGAGTCCGAATCCCACAGAAGGATACATTCAGATTTCCTTGCCGGGAGATATTAAAATATTTGACCTTGAATTATTTTCTTCCAATGGAGATATGGTAAGAACATCGGACAGGTTGTTTGATAGATTAGATGATAAATTGAATATTCATTTACCTAATCTTTCATCAGGTATCTATTTTCTAAAAATAAATTCTTCTAAGGGAATAAAATATAGTAAGATTGTGGTCTCTGCAATTCATTAAAATGATATACTAAAAATAACTGGACAATCCAAACATTAGAATACCGGTTAGAGAAGCAGGATTATTTTCAAAATCAGTTTGCCGCAAATGTTTATAGTTGAGCCGCAATACGGTCGATCCATTGGGTCTAAAGGCAATAGATGGAGTGAAAGACCAAATATAATCACCTATCTTCTGATTGTCAGCGGGTTTTTTATCGAGGTTAAAATCTACATAATCTGTTCTTAGCCCAATATTTAATTTGGCGTTTTCCCAATTAAATATTTTCTTCTGAAGCATGGTATAGCTAATGTCTGTGTAGAAACCAAATTGTTGCGATCCGTAATTTGGCAAGTAATTATCAGGAAGATCAATATAGGATTTTGCAAATTCTCCGATGATGTTGATGTGATTATTAAAAACAGAGGTACTGAAGTCAAGCGCTAATATGCTGGCAGATCTCTTTTGGTCAATGAAGGTTCCGTCTTTAAGATATTTGTTATAAATCCCATGCAAAACACTAATTCCAATTTCACCATACTTTCTGTTTCTTATCGCGATCTTTCCGTTCATCAAAGGCCTTCCACTAAAGCTGCTTTCAAATCGATCCTCATCATGTTTTGCTTCTGCAAAAGAGCTTCGGTTCAATTCATTGCTGATCAGCTTGTCACTTAATCCATTGGTTAAATAGGCTTCATAGGCAAAAATCCATCTTCCTGCAAAATACTTTCCATGTAAACCCATACCGACACTGCTTAAGGTGCTAGGGATAATTTCGGTAGATACAATAGGTCTGTCCACAAAATCCCATCTTGGACCATCATGATTTTGATTAAAAGCTCCGATAGGATTAAATAATATTCCTGATCTGAGGTTCAGTAAGGGATGAAATTCTATATCTACTAATGCATTTTCAATATTAATTTCTTTGGTTCCATCTTCAAATTCAATCTCGCTGATAAACTTTATTCGGTTGGATATAGAGCTTGCAAAAAACAAGGTAAATCTTCGCATTTGAAAATGGAATCCGTCATTGATCCCATCTGTAGTGCTATAATTCGTATTGGCTTCAACATAGCCACCGATCGCAACAGGGGATTTGTTGATATTTAGAAAAGGTCTGTTATAGACCGCATCCATATTCGTTTTGGTAGAATCATTGACATTGCTGGTAATCTGATTATTCTGTGAGTAGGAAATGTAAATGCTTGTTAGAAACAAGCCCATTATTAATTTAAAAGAGTTGAACATAAATATTTTCCTTGTCTGTATGAATTTTATAAGTTTTTAAATTTTCTTCTGCCGGAGGATTTTGGACTTTTCCTGTTCGGTCAAATTCGCTTCCATGGCATGGGCAGATTAAAAAATCTCCATGAGGACTCAATTCGCAACTTCGATGTGTGCACTCCATCAGCAAAGCATGGAAAGTATTGTCATCAATCTTGTAAATGCAAATCGGAAATCTCCAGTTGTCGATTCTTGCCAGGACAAATTTTCGATTTACAGAACTTCCTTTTGTAGTATTCAAAAATTCTGTTCTGGCAATTACCAATTCTTTATTTTTTACAACAGTTTTTGTAAAATAATTTGAACTTGAACAAGAACTTGGAATAACCATTGATAGTGAACTTCCTATGCAAATCAAACAAGTGTTGTTTATAAAATCTTTGCGATTCATGCTTATAGAGATTCTAAAAATTTAATCAATTGGTTTTTCTCTGAATCCTGAAGTGTCTTGAACTTGTCAGAACTATTTAATCCTTCCCCTTTATGAAGCAAGATCGCTTCCTCAATAGATCTGGCTCTCCCGTCGTGCATTAAAAAGTATTTGCCACCCTGGACATCTTTAGCCAGCCCCAGACCCCAAAGCGGAGCGGTGCGCCATTCAGAAGTCAGCGCCGATCCTTCGGTGTAGTTGTCATTTAGTTCAGAGCCCATATCATGTAATAACAGATCCGAATAAGGATAAAATTCCTTGAAACTTAGTGCATCCACTACTGAGAAGCCGGTTTTAAGTTTTTCAACATGACAGGCTGAACATTGTATGGAATTAAAAATTTCCTTACCCTTGATTACCTCCGGATCCAGAGCATTTCGTTGAAAGGGCGTCTGAAGTACCTGAGTATAAAAGACTGTGGCATTCAGGCTTTCATCAGTAATATCGATATCGGAATCAACCGCAGGATTGGTTCCTGTTAAATAATTGATTGGATTATTGGGCATAAATGTCGTAGTAATCCCGATGTCCTGATTAAATGCCTGTACAATCTGTTGATGTAGATTGTAAGTTCCTGCTTTTCTTCCAAAGCGACAGATGTATTTTCCATCTTTTGTAATGGAGTTGTCATTAGGTTTTACCCAATTCGGAATCTGATTCCAGTTAATCGTGCCTGAAATTCCGTCATTATTTGAATCATTTGGATCGGACATTGCCAGTATATCCGATTCCGGAACCAGTTCAATAAAACCTGTTCCTGAAATAATCGGGGCAATAAGTTTCGATGAACTTGCTCCGGAAGGAATTTTTTCAACATCATATCCGGGAAGAGCAAAATGTTGTAATTGAGGGCCTCCAAGGTGCATAAACTTATTTCCGGTAGAATCAATTTGTCCGAAACGAGTAAGAATGGTTGACAGGGTGCCTCGATTATCCGCATTATGGCAGGAAGCACAACTTGCTCCAACGAAGATTGGTCCTAAGCCGGTTTCTTGGGTATATACTTCATCAAATTCTTCAGCTCCATCAAGGAATATTCTGTTCTGAAGCTCAGTCAGGCCGTCCAGGGGAGCATCCATGACTGAATCTGCTAAGGGTGCTTCAGGAAATAATTTTTCACATGAAAATAATGTAAATATATAAAATAAACATAAACAGGTTATTGTAAAATTCGATTTCATTTTACGATCTAATTTGACTACAAAAATAATTATGTTAGGCTAATCTAACATTATTTGTTTAGAAAATCTTAATTTTGCCACATGTTGACATTTACCGAAGAGAATTACCTCAAAGCCTTGTTTCAGTTATCAGCAGAAAAAGGCATTGATCAGGTTGGAACCACTGAACTGGCGCAACATTTGAATTTAAAGCCGGCATCTATCAATGATATGTTGAAAAAGTTAAAAGAAAAAAATTTTGTAGAGACTGAAAGATACAGTAAGATAACGCTTACAGATGAAGGAAAGCGAAGGGGAGCTGAGATCATGAGAAGAAATCGAATCTGGGAAACTTTTTTATATGATAAGCTTGATTTTACCTGGGATGAGGTTCAGGAAGTTGCAGAGCAATTGGAACATGTCTCCTCAAAAAAACTGATCGATAAATTGTATGATCTTCTGGAGTCACCGGAGTTTGATCCCCATGGTAATCCGATACCGGATTTGAATGGTAATTTAAAGGTGCAATTCAGAAAGACACTTGCTGAGGTAGAAACTGGCCAATCCTGCAAGATGGTTGCAGTTAAAGAGAGTAGTAATTCATTTCTGCAGTGTGTGATGAATCTTGGACTTGTGCTCAATAACAAAATTACAGTAGTTCGAAGGCAGGAATTTGATGATTTGCTAGATATTGAGATCAATGGAAGGATACATACGGTATCACAGAAGTTAGCCCAGAATATTTATGTGCTTTGTTTAAATTGCCAAAAGGAATCTACCTGTATAAAACATTTATGTAATCTGAATTAAGATTGAAGAAGTTTAGAAAGTTAAGTTCAGCAATATCTTAATTAGAGATAGTCTGGATTATTCCTCAAATCCTTTGTTTTGTTCTTTGTATGATCAACTTTAGTTAATTGTTAAAATGTAATAATTTAGACTTAATCTGACAGTTAGTGATTAACTTTAACATTCAAGGAATTCAACTTTTTTTAATTGTAAAAGATCCAATTTTTTTCTTCATATCGTTCAATATGTTCAGCGATAATAGTATTGGCTTCTGTGGTATCTGAAAATCCAGGAATGATGACTTGCTTATTTTCCAGTTTGGTGTATTCTTCAAAGAAGTTTTTCAGCTCATTGAAAAAATGTTCAGGCAGCTGTTCTAAGTTATTAATATGTCTTAAGCTGACATCCGAATCCGCGACAGATAATATTTTGTGATCACTAATCCCTTTGTCAATCATATGCATAATGCCGAGCACTCTTGCCTTCACAAGACAAAGCGGTACCAGTGGTGAATGGGTAAGTACTAGAATATCTAAAGGATCTCCGTCTTCACCCAGAGTTTTGGGAATAAAGCCATAATTGATTGGATACTCGAACGATGAAGATAATAACCGGTCCATCTTAATAAGACCTGAGGTCTTGTCAATTTCGTATTTAATTCTTGAGCCCTGTGGAATTTCGATGATTCCTTGCAAGGTTTTTTTATCCCATCCGTGATTAATTCCATGCCATGGATGCGCAGTATGTTTATTCATCATTTAATCTATAATTCGGTCAAAAGTACTACTTGCTTTTAAAGTTGCGGGATATTGAATCTGCAACTCTGATACCATCCAATGCCGCCGAAAGAATTCCGCCTGCATAACCTGCGCCTTCACCAGAAGGATACAAATTTTTTATTTCAATGTGCTGACAGGTTATTGGATCTCGAGGTATTCTAACCGGAGAACTGGTTCTGGATTCTGTAGCTACCAGTATTGCTTCATTGGTGAGATAGGCCGGAATTTTTTTACCAAAATATCGAAGACCTTCTCTAAGTCGTTTGAAAATTGGTTTCGGCAAGATATCTTGCAATTCACAAGATAAAACACCTGGGATATAAGAACTGTCGGGAAGTTTGCTACTCAATTTTAAATCCATAAAATCCATAAGTCTTTGTGCAGGGGCCGCCTGTGTTCCGTTGCCGGCTTGAAACACTTTTTGTTCTACCGACTGCTGGAAAAACATTCCTCTTAATTCTTTATTATTTTTAAAAGCTTCAAAGTCCTTGTTATCCACTGTTGTGACCATTCCGCTGTTGGCAAATGGCGAATCACGTCTGGAAAGAGACATGCCGTTGACTACAATTTCTCCCGGACTAGTTGAGGCTGGCACAATCAATCCTCCTGGACACATACAGAAAGAGAAGACTCCTTTATTTTGAATCTGACAGGATAAGGAATATGCTGCTGCAGGTAGGTTGAGCGATCTGGGATTTTGTTTGTATTGAATGGTGTCAATCAATTGTTGCGGATGCTCGATTCTGACTCCTAATGCAAAGTCCTTGCACTCAATAGTAATTTTATTTCTTTCCAAAAGTTTGAAAATATCCCTTGCAGAGTGACCGGTACACAGAATCACATTTTTTGTTTTTAAGGATTGTCCGTTCACCCAAATAGAAATTAATTTGCCGGCATTTAACCGAAAATCTTCTACAAAATGATTGAAGTGAATTTCTCCTCCATAGTGAATTATTGTCTCACGAATATTCTGTACAATTTGTGGTAACTTGTTGCTTCCTATATGTGGATGAACATCAATCAGGATTGCATCGGAGGCTCCATGTGTTACAAGAACTTCCAATACGTCTCTAATATTGCCTCTCTTATCAGAGCGTGTATAAAGTTTTCCATCTGAATAGGTTCCTGCTCCGCCTTCACCAAAGCAATAGTTAGAATGAGGGTTTACAAGTCCGCTTTGTTGTATGGCCCGAAGATCCCTTCTTCTTTCTTTTACATCTTTTCCACGTTCAAGAATGATAGGCTTCAATCCGTTTTTTATCAATTGAAGTGCCGCAAAATAACCGCAGGGTCCTGCGCCAATGATGTGCACCTCTTCTGCATTTTTTACATTTTTATAATCAACACGTTGTTTTGGATTAAGATCTGATTTTTCAATGAGTTCTATGCGAAGTATAAACCAAACTCTCTTGTTTCTTGCATCTATATTTCTTCGAATTATTTTGTAATGAAACTGTTCAGGAAGTGATCCGGAAAAAGAATTTTGAATCTGCTGTCGGATGACCACATCATTATTCAAGTCATCTGGTGAAATTTTGATATCAACAATATGAGGCATCGCTAAGCCAATAATATTCTAACTTAATTAACAACTTCCCTGATCTTGACAAGACGTTCGAGAAGATCAGGCAGTTCTTTAAGAGGCAGCATATTCGCACCATCCGATAAAGCTGAATCTGGATCAGGATGTGTCTCAATAAACAAACCATCAGCTCCGACGGCAATTGCAGCTTTAGCAATTGTCGGAATTAAGTCTGGTCTTCCACCTGTTACACCGGAGATCTGGTTAGGTTGTTGTAAGGCATGTGTACAATCCATGATAACAGGAACATTAAATTTCTGCATGGTCGGTATTCCTCTGAAATCGACTACGAGATCCTGATATCCGAAGGTAGTTCCTCGCTCGATAATCCAGGCATTTGAGTTTCCGGATTGTTTGACTTTCTCAACGGCATGTTCCATCGCTTCTGGACTCATGAACTGACCTTTTTTTATCGAAACAATTTTATTAGTTTTTGCAGCGGCAATTAAAAGGGAAGTTTGCCGACATAGAAATGCAGGAATCTGGATTATGTCAACATATTTTGCTGCAACTGCAGCTTCTTCATCAGCATGAATATCTGTAGTACAAGGAATATTAAATAGCTGTCCTGTTCTTTGAATAAGTTCCAATCTATCTTGGTCATCGTCGCCTGCAAAAGAACTCAATTTGCTTCTGTTTGCTTTGCGATATGATGCTTTAAAAATGTATGGAATCCCGAATCGATTACAAATTAATTGTACAAATTCAGCGACTTCAAAACAAATTTTTTCACTTTCTGCAAAACAGGGTCCTGCTATTAGAAAGAATTGATTGTTTTTTTTATGAATAATATCTGTTATTACTTTATGCATGATAGCTTAATCATTGTGCAACTAACTATAAATTTGTTATTACCATTTTAGAATCCATGCTTTTGGATCAAATTTTTCTTTGAGCTCGCGGAGCATTGTTTGAAGATCGGTTTTAGTACAATCAAATTCTATTCCTACTCGTTGATATTGATTATACATTTCTGTATAACTTGTATAATTATTTTTTTGCACGAACTTGATCATTTTAATTGCATTTTTCTTTTGGGTAAAGGACCCAACTATTATAACACATTTTTTATTTCGTACACTGTCTGCAAGTCGCTGAGCATTTTCCGGATTTAGTTTTTCTTCATTGAGATAGCTTGTTCTGCTGCTGTCAGGTACAGTATCATTTTTTATTATTACTGATGAATTTTGTGAATCCTCTGTTGAATCTGATTTCTGTTTATTCAATAAGGTAATTGAGTTAAGACTATCATTAGTTTTTTGGGTAGCTGTAGAATGGATTGTAGTTTTTTTTGCAGGACAAAGTAAAAGTATAAAAAACAAAATACTTAATAGTCCAATCAACACAAGTAAGTTTCGATTAAAAACAGAATCGCTTTTTTGAATTTTTTGATGAAATTCTGTTAAGGAATCTGTATTGGATGAAATACTGCTTGAAGCGTACTTATTAGTATTGATATTATGAAGAGGATATTCGCTCAAGTTAAAAAAGCTGTTGTGTAAATTAGTTTTACCGGCTTCAAAATGCAAGATGTTGGAAGCTTTTGGATAAAATAGCTTTCCAAAAGGTTCGAAATTTACCTCTGATCTGACCCTAATTTCTTGTGTTAAATGGAAGATCAATTTAGCCAGTGATTGTTCAATAGATTCTGAAGTAAAGCCGGTTGAGCGAGACAGGTTTTGAACCATTTCTTCAGTCCTTTGCTGCGCTAAGGGTGTAAAATGAAGGATAAGGCTTGAAGGATAAATTTTATTGTTTTGGGAATCAATGAATGCAGCTTTTTTGTCTGCTGTTATTGTGCCAATTCCCGGCAATTCAATCCACAAATGATTGTTTAAATGCAGATATAGCAGATAATCTATGTTGATTGTTTGGCTCAGTTGGTTTGGAATTAATCGACCCTACAAAACTCAAAAATAGAAACTCTAGGTGAATTCACCAATTGTACTTTTATTAATTTATAAATAACAGATATATAAGTAGATAAATATTGTAAAAATATTTAATATTATAAAGATGAAAGGCTAAAGAGCTTATCCTGAAA
The DNA here is from genome assembly GCA_020848695.1 of Saprospiraceae bacterium. Taxonomy (GTDB): domain Bacteria; phylum Bacteroidota; class Bacteroidia; order Chitinophagales; family Saprospiraceae; genus Vicinibacter. Next base: position 73,221 of record JADLHT010000046.1, on the reverse strand, counting down.
GCTGCGGCTCATTTAATTGATGTCATTGAATCTTGCAATTCTATAAGCACTTTTTCAATTACGGGCAGCATTTCTTTTTTTATATCAAGATGGGTTACAAATCGAATTGATCGATTTCCAAAAGCCGATGAATTTATTCCTGCATTTTTAAGGGATTCGATAAATTCTTTAGGGTTGATATTTTCTTTAAGTTGGAAAATAATAATATTTGTTTCAACAGGAATTACGGATTCCACATAATTCAGTTTGTGCAAAATGGATTCAATCATTTTAGCATGAATATGATCTTCTTGAAGTCTTTCAACATGATTGTCCAAAGCATAAATTCCTACGGCAGCAAGGATCCCAGCTTGGCGCATTCCTCCACCAAGTACTTTTCTGATTCTCCTGCATTCATTAATCCATTCTTTTCTGCCTAATAATACAGAACCTGCCGGTGTGCCTAAGCCTTTAGACAGGCAAACACTGATTGAATCAAACAAAGGTCCGATTTCTTTTGAGCTAAGACCTTTTGCAAGAAGTGCATTGAATATTCTTGCTCCATCCAGATGGATCTTTAATCCATTCGATCGACAAAATTCAGAAACCTCTTCCATTTGCGTTTTTGTATAACAATTTCCACCGCTTCTGTTGCCGGAATTTTCAAGCACTACCAATTTTGTTTTAGGAAGCCAGTCTTGAAAAGCTTTGATATTGCTTCTAATATTTTCGACAGTAAGGATTCCTTGATTTCCATGTATCGGATTAATAGCAATATTGCTTATAAACGAATAACCACCCACTTCAAATTGATAAACGTGAGAATTAATATCACATAGCAATTCATCCAATGGCTGAGTATGTGCTTTGATTGCAATCTGATTACACATGGTTCCTGAAGGACAAAATAATCCGGATTCTTGTGAAAATAAATCGGCAAGTTTCTCTTCAAGCTGACGTACTGTAGGATCTTCACGAAAAACATCGTCTCCCAGTTTGGCATGAAGCATGTAATCCAGCATTCCTTTAGTAGGCATGCTCACCGTGTCACTGATTAAATTAATGAAATAATTCATACTAGCAAAGATAAAGAAGCGAGAGGTTACTGATTCAAGCAATTTAAAATAGGTGGTTGAAGTAAATATTTGAATTTTAGTATTCAATTTATTTGAAGATTTAATTTCTTATGTTTGCAGCTTGAAGAATTATTATGAATAAAGTTGTGCACGATGTACAAGAAGCCATTCAGGGAATAGAGAATGGGATGACTATTATGTTTGGTGGATTTGGTCTATGCGGAATACCTGAAAATTGTATTGCTGCGCTTGTAAGAGCCGGAGTCCGGGATCTAACTTGTATTTCAAACAACGCCGGAGTTGATGATTTTGGATTAGGATTGTTGTTGAAGAATAAACAGATTAAAAAGATGATTTCTTCATACGTGGGTGAGAATGATGAATTTGAGCGTCAAATGCTTTCAGGTGAGTTGGAAGTTGATCTAATTCCGCAAGGATCTTTAGCAGAAAGATGCAGGGCAGGAGGGGCCGGGATTCCTGCATTCTTTACACCTGCAGGATATGGAACTGAAGTTGCGCATGGAAAAGAAGTGCGAATTTTTAATGGAAAGCCACATATTCTAGAATCGTCATTGACGGCAGATTTTGCTATAGTAAAGGCATGGAAAGGAGATCACTTTGGAAATTTGATTTATAAAGGGACAGCCCGAAATTTTAATCCGATGATGGCAATGGCAGGAAAAATTACTATCGCAGAAGTAGAGATTTTAGTAGAACCCGGAGATCTGGATCCTAACTTTATTCATACACCGGGGATATTTGTACAAAGAATTTTTCAAGGTGAAAAATATGAAAAGCGAATAGAACAAAGAACAATTCGAAAAAGATAAAAGTAATTTTAAGATGTTGGATAAAATTGGAATTGCAAAACGCATAGCACAAGAATTGAGAGATGGTTGGTATGTTAATCTGGGAATCGGAATTCCGACCTTGGTTGCTAACTACGTTCCGGCAGGCATGAAAGTTGAGTTTCAGTCTGAAAATGGAATATTAGGAATGGGTGCATTTCCATGGGAAGGTGAAGAAGATGCAGATATGATTAATGCAGGTAAGCAAACTGTTACTCTGAAGAAAGGTGCTGCTCTCTTTGATTCTGCAAATTCGTTTGCTATGATTAGAGGTCAACATATTCAATTAACAGTACTTGGTGCGATGGAGGTATCTGAAAAAGGAGATATTGCCAATTGGAAAATTCCAGGTAAGATGGTAAAAGGGATGGGTGGTGCGATGGATCTGGTTGCTTCTGCCGAGAACATCATTGTTGCTATGATGCATGTTAATAAAGCTGGGGAGTCTAAACTACTTAAAGAATGCACACTTCCGCTAACAGGTACCCGTTGTGTAAAGAAAATTGTCACAGAATTGGCAGTTCTGGAAATTGTAGAAGGTGGATTCAGATTACTGGAAAGAGCTCCGGGAATAAGTGTTGAACATATCGACAAGTGTACAGAAGGAAATCTTATAATTGCAGGTGAGATTCCTGAAATGAAGATTTAATTTTTATTAAAATTAGTTTTATCTCTTTTTTATAGAGGAATAAACTTAAGTATAAAACTATTGTAGTATTCCTGATTGTATTTATTCTGGATTGAGATCCAAAGAAATAAGGTAATGAATTACTGCATTAACCTTCATGCTTTCTAATCAGATAATAATGTGAATATTTACAGTACACCATTTCACCATTACACCATTACACAAAGGAATAGTTGTATAATGGACAATAGGTTTGAACAAGCTGAAGAAAATTTAATTTTTTTCTGACTTCAATATTCCTTGAATTAATTATTAAATTAATGATTAAAAGACTTAAATTAGCGCAGTCATAAAATCGACCAACTATATGTCTGCAAATCCATGCTTAAAGGGAGGTCTGGAGGCTTATGTTCCCAGACCGGAAAAGCCCTGGAACGACAAGAGAATCCATCATCTTTATAACAGACTTTGTAATGGGGCTCCACCTTATCTAATTTCTTTGGCTAAAGCCAATACCCCAACTAAGTTGGTTGGGTATCTGCTGGATACTGCAAAGAAGCATCCACTTCCGGGAGAAAAAGTATCAAATTCAAGCGGAACGATTGATTATTCCTATGCCTGGAAAGAAGATAAGGATTACAATGATCCATTGATCGGAAATAAGTTTTACCAATTGGTGAGGATGTGGTTCAATGGAATGATGACCGAAGGAGTCAGACATAAGTTGGCATTATTCTGGTCCAATCATTTTGTTACGGGTTCCAGTGTATATGGTTATTATCCGAGCTGGGCATTTCAGTATTATTACGTACTTCATAAACATGCTTTGGGTAATTTTAAAAAATTTGTCTATGAAATGGGGAGAAACCCGGCCATGTTAATTTATCTCGACGGAAGACTGAATACAAAAAATGCCCCAAATGAAAATTATGCCAGAGAACTATTGGAACTATTTACTATGGGTCCTGGGAATTATACTGAAAAAGATATCGAAGAAATTGCCAAAGCACTCACAGGTTGGACACTATATATCTACGATGCCAATGCCGGTAGAAGTTGGATACATCCTGTAGAATATTATGAGCCGGACAGTTCGGTTCCGGGAAAGGTTGATGAGTATAAGAAAATTCCGTTTAATGCAAATTTGCATCAGTACGGAGGCAAAACCGTTTTTGGAAAAACTTTTTCCACCAATAGGGTAAATCCTGATTATGGAAAAGCAGATTATGACAATGTAATTAATCTGATTTTTTCTGAAAGAACCAACGAAGTGGCGAAATTTATCTGTAGAAAGCTATACAGATTCTACATGTATAACGATGCTCCCGAAGATATCGTTGATGGATTGGCTGAGGTATTCAAACAGCGATGGGATATTCTGGAAACATTGAAAGTATTATTTACTTCGGAACATTTCTATGAAGAGGAAAGTATGGGGGCAATGATTAAAAGTAATATCGACACCTTGGTACATATTTTCCGTTCTATAGATTTAAAAATGAACGAAGATTTCTTCCCTTTTGATGAAAACAGAAAATCCGTTCCTTCAAATAATTTGAATAGAGATGCGCTTTTGGCATTATATAATCAATCTTCAACCATTGGTCAAACCTTGTTAGAACCAGTGAATGTGGCCGGATGGCCCGGACATCGATCCTGGCTCAGTGAATTTGTAATGGTCAATAGATGGAGATACATCAGGGATCATTTTGATTATTATCTTCCTTATCAGGAAACAAAAAATAAGTACAGACAATTTTTAAAAGATATCAGTAATGATTCATCTGATCCAGACTATATAGTCCGAAAATTATTAGAATATTTTATCACCCTACCTCTTTCGGAAGATATAATACTAACAGCGATTGGAGTTTTTAAAGCCAGAGTTCCTGCTAACTATTATATAGATGGAACCTGGGATTTAGATTATTCAATGGTTCCAACTCAGTTTATGGATGTAATGAAACACATCAGTACTTTACCTGAATTTCAATTATTATAATTCTATTAAACAGAAAAAATGAAAGATCATAAAATAAATCCAAATTTGATTGACAGGCAGTTCGGTTGTACACATGATGAAGAGCATCAGATTTGGAATAGAAGACAATTCATGATGACCAGCGGTATGGCCGGACTTGGTTCAGTTCTATTAGGAGGTCTGACAGTTAGCCCTTTATTAGGAAATTCATCAATGATGTTACCTGCTGAAGGAGACAATATATTGGTGTTAATTAAGATGTTTGGAGGCAACGATGGTTTAAATATGGTGGTTCCAGCCACTTCAGCATCCGGAGTGGATGAATATACTAGAATAAGACCGACAATAGGATTGAAAAAAGGAACAGATTATTCAGATAATCACATCTTGTCTGGGTATGGCAATTCTGATTTTGCTCTACCTCAGACTATGGAGAGTCTGATGCCATTATGGAACGAGGGCAAAATGAATATTATTCATAATGTAGGATATCCAAAACAAGATTATTCACATTTTAGCTCAATTAATTTTTGGTCAACCGCAGCAGATAATGATCAGGACAAAAGGGTTCAGTCAGGTATAATTGGAAGATTTTTAGATCAGGATTTTCCAAGTTTTTCGGAGTCCCCACCAACGGTTCCACCAGCATTACGGATAGGTTACAGTACCGATAAAATATTTAGTGCTCCCGGCAATCAACAAATGGAATTGGTATTTAATGATCCGAACGAATTTCTTAGATTGGCCCAATATGGTAAACTATATGAGACAGATGGCTTTGGAGATTGTCCGCAAGGACAGGAAAGATCGTTCCTTCGCGCATTAACCAACAATACTTTAAGATATTCTAATTCTGTAGTAACTGCATATGGAAAGGCATCCAACAAGGTGGCATTTCCAACAGGAACTCAATCCAGACTGGCAGAACAATTGGCGATTATTTCAAGATTAATTAAAGGTCGTTTAGGTACAAAAATGTTTTTGGTAAATATTGATGGATTTGACACACATTCAAATCAAAAAGATTATCACCTTAGAATTCTCGGCGATATGGCAAAATCAGTCAAAGCATTTTATGATGATCTTAAAGCTGATTCCATGCAGTCCAACGTAACCGTAATGACTTATTCAGAATTCGGTCGAACCATAAAAGAAAATGGTTCTGTTGGGACGGATCACGGCAATCTTTCACCATTAATGATGTTTGGTGATGGTGTCAATCCAGGATTTCATGGAACTCCTATAAATCTGTATGACCCTATATTGAAGACAAGCACTATAGTCTATTATGAAACACAAGCAAGCACAGACTATCGATCGATATTTCAATCCGTTCTTAAAGATTGGTTGTGCCTGAATGGAGAACTTACAGAATATACAATGGGTAAATCCTATCCTTCATTAAATCTTTTCAAGAATCCATGTTCCGGTGCATTGACATCAAACAATAATGCAGTTCTGGTTGGTCATAATCCCAATCCGGAGAATCCGAGAATAGTGGATATGAAATTTTCAAATCTTCAGTCAGGTGAAGTCGAGATAAAAATTAAGTCTGTCAGCGGAAGAACACTAGTTAATCTTTATAATAAATATACCTTAAAAGGTTCTTATACGGTTCCGCTGGATCCTTCTAAATGGAAGTTGAATCCGGGAGAATATATTTATGAATTGAATTCTGCCGGTAAGAGATATATGAGAAGATTTCTAATTCAATAACTTCAAAAGTACAATTTATGAAAATAATTATTTTTGCTTTAAGTGTAGTTTTATTTCAAAGTCAAATAAATGCTCAGGTAATTTCAGAATTCGAATCCTTTCATGATTGTGCTGTTCCTTCAGACTGGACATTGAATACCATAACTGGAAAGTATGGATTTACCTTAAGCGCAAATGATCAGGCATATGGTTATTCAGGAGGATGTATGTTGATGTATAAACAGACTGATGCAAGCAATACCGGTCCAAAAACTTTCCAAATTGTTTCACCTGAGTTCACTTTAACTACAGGAATCAATTATTATATCGTATTTACATATCGTTTTGTCAAGCCTGCTGCTGCTTTATTAAATTTGTCTTATGATGGACCAAAAGGAAAAATTACCGTGAGTATTCCGGCTACCAATGACTATCTTCCTTATTATTATCCGATTTTGTCATTCAATAATATAAGCAAAACGAAAATAACCTTAGAATATACTGCAGCCGGAGGCGATCTGGGAAATCAACTTTACATTGATGACATCATGCTCATTGCAGATAATGGAGATTGCTCCCGTGCACCAAGTTTGAGTATTGATGGAACTGAATTATTTGGACATGTCATGCCCTATAATTTTTATTCAAGTGGACAGAATTCCTGTCCAGGAGAATATCAATCAGCTATCTGGTATAAATTTACTTCTGACTATTCCGGCTTAGCTGAAATATTAACCAAAGCTGAATACAACAATAATATTAATGTCTATGAAGGGACTTGTTCGTCATTGGTTCCAATAATTTGTTTGAATAAAGATGAATTTGGATTTAGTGGTGAAAGACTTGAACTTAATCTATTTCAAGGTAAAACTTATTTTGTAAAACTTTCAAGGAAAATAAATGACTTTGGAAAAGATAGCGGTCTTCATTCCATACAACTAAAAAAGCTATCAGGCTCTAAACCCAAACCAGCAAATGACATTTGTTCACAACTGCAGATTATTAATATAAATCAAAGCTGTCTTAAGAATAGTAATTTCAATGCTGAAATTGGCGCACAGTTGCCGGCATCCAACTTGAAGTCAAGATCAGATGTGTGGTATAGTTTTAAATCTACCAATTCAAATTCATTGCAAATCAAAACGAATTCTGATTTTGCAGAAGTTATTGCGCTCTATAAAGGCTCATGTACAAATCTTCAGGAGTTGCAAGTTGAAGATTTTGGAAATAAGCTTCAATTTACTCCGTTGCCTAATACAGATTATTTTGTTCAAGTAAGCGGTTATTTTTCTACAATAGAAGGAAATCTGTGTTTAGAGGTAAATGAATTGAACAACCAAAAACCAGTCAATGATGATTGTCCAACAGCGACAGCAATTGTTTTGAATTCAAACTGTAATCAATTAGATTTTTTTAATAATAATAAATCTGTCAAGAAACCATCCTGTGTAGTTTATCATTCACCGGATGTGTGGTATTCATTTGTAGGTTCCGGAGAAAAAAATTTGACCCTGCAGATTGAGGCTGGATTTATGTACAATTGGGCTTTGTATGAAGGAAATTGTAATAATCTTGTCGAACTATCTTGCGGAATAACTCCGGATCCTTGCGAAGGATTTATTAAATTAAATGGAATTGTAAATGGTAAGAAATATTACCTTCAGATCATTGCCGCTTCAGTTCCTTTAAAACCCGGTGAAGGAAAATTGTGTGTTCGTATCGATGAGGGTTCGACAGTGAATGCTTATGAAAAATTGAAGTTGAATCTTGAAATCGAGTGCGTACAAGGAGTGTTATCTAAATTAAAAAATTATTCTATTGTTGGAGGAACTCCGACATACACATATTTTGGTCCGGATAATTTCAAGTTTTTTAAACCCGGTGAAGAAATTTCTGCATTTGTGGAAGACAGTAAAGGTTGTCGTTCATTTGCTTCAATTGAAGCTTTATGTTCCGGAGGATCTAAATGCAAAGGAAGTAACCTTGATCTTCAACTTACAATTGATTGTGTAAAAGATCAGATTGGTAGAGAAACGGGTGAAGTTGTATTGAATTATAATGGAGTAGGTGGAACCGGAGCTTATTACTATTATGGGACTAATACAGGTACTAAACTAAATCATGGAGATAATTATCAGGTTATTTTAATTGATTCGGATTCTTGCTATGTTATCGAAGAAGGAAAAGTGAATTGCCCACCCTTTACCTGCGACAGATCAAATTTAAAAATTGTTGCTACTTATGATTGTATAGATACATTGTTAAAGGCGAAATTAAATCTGGCTGTTACAGGAGCCTTGGGTATAACAAATTTTAGTGGAAATCTTGATGGAGAATTACTAGATCAGGATGCCCTTTTTAATTCAACTGTCGTTGATGAAGCGGGATGTACTTCACAAGCACTTGGCAAAATAGATTGTAAGTTTGATTCCTGTGCTTTCTCAAGACCTGAATTACAGATCGGGTATAAATGCATTTTAGATTCCAATGGATTCAATACAGGAAAAGCAGTAATTTTATTTACCGGATCGAGCAAAGCAGGAGGTGAACAGTTTTCCGGCAATAAGAATGGAGATACATTAAGTCATGGTGACTCGTATAAGGTTAGTTTGCGGGATGCGTTTGGATGTTTAATTGAAAAAGAAGGGGTAATTAATTGTGTAATTACACAGGTATCCAATATTTCAACGGTATCAGATCTTTTCATTATTCCAAACCCTGCTAAGGATATTGTTTCAATTCATTTTCAGTCTTCATTCTCCGGTATTACAATTTTTGAATTGCTTAATACTGAAGGCAAAGCTTTGTTTTATACCATTAGTGATGTTCAGATTGGTAAGAATATTATTCCTCTGGATCTTTCAGAAATAAAATCCGGAATATACTTTGTGCAGATAAAAAATAAAACAGCTACAGAGCTAATAAAACTGATTAAATTGTAATGTTGAAATTCAAATATTACTCAAGTTTGGATTAAAACTAAACATTGAATCTGAAGTGCATAATATCCCCATCCTGAACGATGTATTCTTTTCCTTCAATGGATAATTTGCCTGCGGTTTTACAAGCAGCTTCAGTTTTGTAGTTAATATAATCTGCATAATGAATCACTTCTGCTCTGATAAAGCCTTTTTCAAAATCAGTGTGGATTACTCCTGCAGCTTGCGGAGCCTTGCTTCCATTTAATACTGTCCAGGCTCTTACTTCTTTTTCGCCGGCAGTAAAGTAAGTAATAAGGTTTAGCAATTTATATGCGGCTTTGCTGATCTTGTATATTCCAGGTTCTGTTAATCCTACATCACTGAAAAAAGCTTCCCTTTCTTCTTCAGGTAATTCAGAAATTTCAGCTTCGATGCCTGCGCAAATAAGAATTAATTCTGCATTTTCTTTTTGAATGATAGGTTTTAGTTGTTCTGTATACTTGTTTCCGGTGTGTAATGATTCCTCATCTACATTACAAACATACATGACGGGCTTGCCGGTTAGAATTTGAAATTGTTTGATGTAAAATGCGGATTCATCATCTGTAATAAGCGTTCTTGCAGTTTTGCCTTCTTCAAGTGCTGTTTTTAATTTTTCTGCAAACTCAAGTTCCTTTAATACTTCTTTGTCGCCGGATTTAGATTGCTTTCGAAGTCTGTCAATTCTTTTTTCCATGGTATCGATATCTTTCAGGATCAACTCTACATCAACAACTTCTTTATCTCTGACCGGATCAACGTTGCCATCAACATGTACGATATTGTCATTGTCAAAGGCCCTTAAAACATGGATAATTGCATCAACTTCCCGAATATTTGCCAAGAATTGATTGCCAAGCCCCTCACCTTTGGAGGCCCCTTTAATTAGACCGGCAATATCAAGGATATCAACCGTTGTCGGTATTACTTTTTCAGGATTTACTAGTTCTTCAAGTTTTTTTAACCTTTCGTCTGGAACAGTAATCACACCCAGATTAGGATCTTTTGTAGCAAAAGGATAGTTTGCTGCAAGAGCGCCGGCAGAAGTTAAAGCATTAAATAAGGTTGATTTGCCAACATTTGGTAAGCCAACAATCCCACATTGTAATCCCATCTAATTTAATTTTGAGGCGCAAAGGTATAAAATATTGAAAAAACGCTTAGGTTCGCAAATTGATTAACGCAGTATTTTGAATTTTTTAGCGCATTTCGTTTTGTCATATCCCAATCCGCAATTAATGGCAGGAAATTTTATTGCTGATTTTTTAAATAAGAAAGAGCAGCTTTCTTTGGATCCTTCGCTAAGAAATGGAGTAGAAATGCATCAATGGATTGATCAGTACACGGATTCTCATCAGAACATTAGTAAGTTTAATAAATTTTTTCATCCGGTTATTCATCATTATGCACCAGTTGCGAGTGATATTATTATGGATTATTTTTTATATCTGAACTGGGAGAAATATATTTCTATACCCTATGAAGAGTTTGCTGATTTCACCTATAATTCTCTCATTAGTACGAATCATTTATTTCCTGAGAAACCAAGAAAAATCTGCATAAAAATGATTGAGAACAACTGGCTTCAACAATACACATCGCTGGATGGAATTTCTGATGTTATGACTAGAATGAACCATAGAGCGAAATTCAAAGTTGATTTCTGCTTAACGCTACCCGTAATTACGACAAATTCAAAAATTATGAATGTATTATTTCAAGAATTTTTTGAACGGGCAATGTTTGTTGCGTCTCAGTATAGTTTAAAATTGAAAAAGTAATTTCTTCAATTGATATGGAGGTTTGAAATAATTTGATGATGCAGATGGATCAATAAGTTGATTACAGATTCTCAATTATTAGCCTTCAAAATGTAGAGAAATTGTAAGCGTTCTGGAATACAATTTATCAATTACCGTTGATTCTATAAGCCTCCCATCATAAATCAATAAATTACCTAAACCATGAGAGTATTTAATTTCAGGTGTAAAAATAAAGTAAGGCATATAGAATTGTAATCCTGCACCAATTTCAATTTGAAAATCATGGGGTGAAATTCTCACAAGATCAAATTTTCTCTTGTCAACTCTTGCATTGGATGAGAAGTCATAACTGTATTTAATACCTGATAGTAGAAAGACTCTTTTGTCTTTATAAGGTTCTGAAGTAAATCGCAGTAAGATTGGAATTTCGCCAAATACAGATTCAATTCTTTGTTCTTGTGTGATTTTTGAATTATTAGGTGTAAAACTAAGAGTTCGATTGCTGATTGCAATGGTAGGAAGAATTCTAAAGTCAAAGTATTCACCCATTTTAAAATTCGTAATCATGCATAGGGTTAAACCCGAATTTCCAATCGGTTCATTGAGTCGAAATGTTCCTTCCGGTGTCAATCTCTTAGAATGTTCTATTTTGAATGAATTGTAATTGTATCCTACTGTTAATCCGTAATAATGGTTTTTTTTATTCAGTCCGTCAAAGTTTATATTGTGTTTGCCATGTTGAGCCAGAAGCTTGCCTCCATAAAAAAGACAAAGTAAAATTAAAATATTACCCTTTATTTTTTTCCCTCGTAAAGACAACATATTCCTAAACTTAATGATTGATACTGGCAATTGCTGAAACCTGCCTGAGATAATTTGCGGATTAAACGTTCATAATCTGGAAACTGTTGTACTGACTCATATAAATATTTATAAGCCCTCTGATCTTTTGAGCCCAACCTTCCAACCAAGGGAAGAATAAATTTGAAGTATAAATGAAACAATTGTTTAAATGGAAATAAAACAGGTTTTGAAAACTCCAACAAAATTAATTTTCCACCCGGTTTCATAACTTTATACATTTGAGTTAATCCTTCGTCAAGATTCTCAAAATTTCTAATACCGAATGAAGCCATTACAACATCAAACTTTTCGTCATTCAAGCTTAATTTTTCACAATCGCCGTATTGTAATGAAATTTGATTTTCTAGATTCATTTTTTTAACTCGATCGCGACCAACTTTCAACATTCCTTCCGAAATATCGATTCCTAAAATTGTATTCTGTTTTGACTTTTTAGCGGCTAATATTGCCATGTCTGCTGTGCCTGAAGCAACATCTAATATTTTTAACATTTCAGAAGACTCAGGTATTTTTGAAATAGCCTTTTTTCTCCATGATTGATCTATCCCTAGGGTTAAAATGCTATTGAGGGCAACATAAACAGGGGCAATTTTATCAAACATTTTTTGCACCTGACTTTTCTTGCTTTCTTGAGAGTTATAGTATGGTTTTATTTCGGACAAAAAAAAGATTTTTTTGCAAAGATAAGCGGCAGAAATACATTAATAATTTTAGATATACATTATAAAAAATAATATTTATAAATAATAGATATTCAGCAATTAAAATCAAAATTTTAGCTGTTAATCTTTCGTGAATTTGAGCTATTTTTTGTATTTTTGCAAACTTCTTTAAAAACACAAGATGGCTGAATTGGATAAAATTATTCCGGTAAACATTGAACAGCAACTTCAGACGGCTTATATCGATTATTCGATGTCGGTCATAGTGGCTCGTGCACTGCCGGATGTAAGGGATGGTTTGAAACCTGTACATAGAAGAGTATTATACGGCATGCATGAATTAGGAATGAGATATAACAAGCCCTATAAAAAATCAGCAAGAATTGTCGGAGAAGTTTTGGGAAAGTATCACCCTCATGGAGATGGTTCGGTTTATGATGCAATGGTAAGAATGGCTCAACCTTGGTCAATGCGTTATCCTTTGGTTGATGGGCAAGGTAACTTTGGCTCAATGGACGGAGACGCACCGGCAGCAATGCGATATACGGAAGTCAGATTATCAAAAATTGCGGACGAACTTCTTCAATCCATTGACAAAGAAACGGTTGATTTCAGATTAAATTTCGATGATTCACTGGAAGAACCAATTGTATTGCCTGCGCGACTACCAAACTTATTAATGAATGGGTCTTCAGGAATTGCGGTTGGTATGGCGACCAATATGTTGCCCCATAATTTGACCGAACTCATTGATGGAATTGTTGCTACGATTCAAAATCCTGAAATTTCTCTTGAAGAGTTAATGAAATTTATTCCAGGGCCGGATTTTCCTACCGGAGGAATAATCTATGGAACCTCAGGAATTCGCGACGCATATGAAACGGGAAGGGGAAGAGTTGTAGTGCGAGGAAGGGCTGAAATCGAAGTGCAGGATCATGGAGAAGCTATAATTATAACAGAAATTCCTTATCAGGTCAATAAAGCTTTACTTCAGGAGAAAATAGCAGAATTGGTTTTTGAAGAAAAATTAGCCGGCATTAAAGATGTTAGAGATGAGTCTGACAGAAACGGTATTAGAATAGTTATTGAACTTAAAAAAGATGCTATAGGAAGTGTGGTTCTAAGTAATCTTTATAAGTATACCATGCTCCAAAGCAGCTACGGAGTAAACAATATCGCTCTTGTCAAAGGAAGGCCCATCGTCCTTAATCTCAGACAACTTATTGATGAATTTGTAAAATTTAGAATTGAAACTTTAGTTCGTAAAACTCAATATGAATTAAAGCAAGCTCGAGAGAAAGCACACATTCTGGAAGGTCTATTAATTGCAATAGATCATCTCGATGAGGTTATTGCTTTGATTCGAGGTTCTGCAGATACAGAATCAGCTAAGAATGGATTGATGTCCACATTTCAGCTTAGTGAAATTCAGGCTAAGGCAATTCTCGATATGCGCTTGCAAAAATTAACTGGCCTGGAAAGAGATAAGATAAGAGAAGAATATAAAGAATTGATGGAATTAATTGCAAAACTGGAATTTATACTATCAAGTGAAGAAGAGCAGAAAAGAATCATTGTTCAGGAATTGTTAGAAGACAAAGAATCATATGGAGATGATCGGCGTACAGAAATTACAATGGTTGAAGGAGATATCAATATGGAAGATATCATCGCCAACGATGAAGTTGTAGTAACCATTTCTCATCAAGGATATATTAAAAGAACCAAAACTTCTGAATATCGAATTCAAGGTAGAGGAGGAAGAGGATCTAAAGGGTCAAAAACGAGGGATGAAGATTTTATAGAACATATGTTTATAGCTTCCAACCACAATTACTTATTGCTGTTTACAGAGTTTGGTAAATGTTTTTGGCTGAGAGTGTTTGAAATTCCTGAAGCGAACAAAACCTCTCTTGGAAGAGCGATTCAGAATATCATTACGCTTTCACCTGGTGATAAGGTAAAAGCATATATAAATATTGAAAACTTAAACGATGAAGAATTTCTAAAGAACCATTATATTGTTCTCTGCACAAAGAAAGGTACAATTAAGAAGAGTTCATTGAATGATTTTTCACGACCTAGGGCAAACGGAATAATTGCTATAAGCATAAATGAAGGTGATACACTCGTTGAAGCAAGGCTTACCAATGGTAATTCAGAAATCTTGATTGCCAATCGCACAGGTAGAGCGATCCGCTTTCCGGAATCTAAAGTTAGGCCTATGGGAAGATCAGCAGCAGGAGTTAGAGGAATTGCGCTCGATGAGGATGGAGATGATTATGTTGTAGGTATGATTTGTGTAGATAAGGATGATAAAGAAGCCTCGATCCTGGTAGTATCAGAAAAAGGTAACGGCAAAAGATCAGGACTGGAAGATTATCGTATTACCAATCGTTCTGGAAAAGGCGTTCGTACATTGTTGGTTACAGATAAAACAGGATTTCTTGTAGCTATTAAACTTGTACATGATGCAGATGATCTTATGATTACAACAACCAGCGGTGTAATTATTAGAATGCATGTTGATAATTTGCGCATTATGGGAAGGGCCACTCAAGGAGTCAAACTAATCCGACTGGATGAAGGAGATGAGATTGGTGATGTGGCTGTCGTTGAGAGGGATGATGAAGAAGTTCAAAACCCGGATGATGTAACCTTGGAATTGAATGATGATTCTGAGGAATGATTTTAAATTAATTTTAACAAATGAATATTAATCTATTTTAGATTAATTAATCTAATAGCAATTAACCATAAAATATAATAAAATGAAAAATATATTCTTTGTAATTTTTATAACATTCTCTGGATGCAGTTTTTTACTTGCTCAGGATGCTGAAAAGGATGTTAAAAAAGCGGACAAACTGGTTGGATTGTATCTTCTTGACCCAAAAACAGGTAAGGATAAATTGATGGAAGCTAAGTCGCTTATTGATGCTGCGTCCAAAGATGCGACGGTTGCAGAAGCATATAAGACTTATCTAGTTAAGGGTAAAGTTTATAACGAACTTGCAGCTAATGAAAATACTCAACTTATAATCAATCCAAGATATAGAATTGAAAATGAGGATGCGGGTATTATAGCCTATCAAGCACTTGAGAATGCCTTGCATAAAGCAGTTAAATCCTTTGAAAAGAAAGACGTTTATGTCATAATGCAAGAGTTAAGCCAATATTTAAATAACTTTGGATCTTCCTTATATAATACAGCAGGTCAGAATTATAATAAATACAAATCTGCCGCAAAGAATTTTGAAGCCGTAGTGCTTATCAACCAAAATCTAAAAGACGGTGGACAGAAGCCAATCTTTGATAATGAAAGCGATATTAATAGACAAAAATATGTCGTTGCAGTTTGCGCAAAAGCAGGCAAAGATGAGATTACATCAATAAAATATTTTGAAGAATTAGAGGCAAAAGACTATAATGACAGTACCAATGCTGGTGCTGTAGTGTATGAATCACTTTATAATTTTTATACTAATTCTGATGAAGCCAAAGCAGATGCATTCTTAACTAAAGGCCGTTCAAAGTTTCCTAAAGAAATGAATCTTTTATTTGCTGAAATCAATTCATTTATTAAAAAAGGAAAGTTGGATGATCTAATTGATAAATTAAAGTTGGTGATGGAGAAAGAACCTAATAATACATCAATTATTTCAACACTTGCTAATGTATATGATAATTTAAGTCAGAAAGAATTTGAAGCAGGAAATATGACTAAAGGTGATCAGTTACAGGCAGAGAGCTTTAAATATTATGATCTGGTGCTTGAGAAAGAACCCAATAACGCAAATGCACTTTATAGTAAAGGCGCTTTATATTACAATAAAGCAGCTTTGGTTTCAAAAGAGATTAATACTCTCGCTAATGATTACTCCGCAGCCGGAACTGCTAAGTACAATGCAAAAAAAGCAGAGATGGATTCTTACTTTGACAAAGCCTTGCCTTATCTTGAGAAAGCTGATGAGTTAACTCCTAACGATGTGAATACATTAATTGCGCTTAAAGAAATTTATGCCAAAAAAGGAAATTTTGAGAAATCAAATGCTGCAAAAGCTAAATTGGAAAAACTCAAAAAATAAGATTTATTACTTCATAAGGATACCAGCAGTTCATTTCTTTTAGAAGAGCAGTCTCTTTTCATATTTTGGATAAGTTGTGTCAGAATTAATTTTTGTTGGAAAAATAAGTGACTCAAGAATTTATTTTTTTTATCTATCTGCCTCTGTTGTTGGTATGTGATATAAAATCGTTAAGTATATGCTTAATATACACTTGAAACCTTGCAAAAGTATTTTAATCAGCTCTTTATAAGTACTAAAGCAATAAGCTTATAGGTTGTTCTAGTAAGCCTTTTAAAGTCTGAAGAAATTTCGCACCTGTAGCACCATCAACAGCTCTGTGATCACAAGATAGTGTTAGTTTCATTCTGTTTGAAATTACGATTTGATCGTTTTTTACAGCAGGTTTTTTAAGAATGGATCCTACTGCAAGAATACAGGAATCTGGCGGATTAATAATTGCTGTAAATTCTTCTATATCAAACATTCCCAAATTTGAAATGGTAAATGTATTTCCCTGCATTTCATCTAAACTCAACTTTCTGTTTTTTGCTCTAGTTGCTTTATCCGCAACTTCAGTATTGATCTGACTTAATGATTTTTGGTCTGAATTTCTGATCACCGGTACAACCAACCCATCTTCAATGGCTACAGCAACTCCAATATGTACATCGTTGTGATAAATCATTTTTGTTTCATACCAGGAAACATTAACTCCCGGATTAGACTTTAATGCAACTGAAGAAGCTTTTATTATAATGTCGTTAAATGATATTTTCGAAGCAGAAATTTTATTAATTTGATTTCTTGCATCAACCGTGGCATCCATATCAACTTCTACAGTTAGATAAAAATGCGGAGCAGAAAATTTGCTTTCCGACAATCGGTTTGCAATGGTCTGTCTCATTTGAGAAACAAGAACTTCAGAATCTCCACTACTTACAGATGAAGGAACAATACGGCTAGTAGTAATTTTTTGGCTTGACAAAATTAAAGATTCCTTAATGTCACGTTTAATTATTCTTCCGGATTCACCGGTTCCGGAGATCGTCGAGAGATCGATTCCTTTCTCCTTAGCAATAGATTTTGCTAGAGGAGAGGCTTTGATACGACTACTTTCACTTAAGGATGTTGTTGCTGGTATTGATATAGATTCATTTGAAGGAAGTGTTATTTCTGAAAGTTTTGTGCTTTCAGAAGAGCCTGGCTTGATTTCCAACTTTTCATTGAGTAAGGATTGATAATCTTCTCCTTCCTTTCCAATGATTGCAATAATTCCATCCACTTCCACCTGTCCTTCCTGAATTGCAATATACAACAAGGTTCCTTCCTGAAAGGCTTCCAGGTCCATAGTTGCCTTGTCTGTTTCTACTTCTGCAAGTACATCGCCGGGTAGTAATTTATCACCAACTTTTTTATGCCAGGTTCTGATTACACCTACTTTCATGGTGTCACTAAGTCTGGGCATTCTGATAACTTCTGCCATATTTATCTTTCGAAAGGCAAAAATAGGGAATAAAGTGTTAATTTAGTGATTTAGCATTTTCAAATAAAAGTACTGCTATTAATCTTATCTGGGAATAATCGCCCATATTTAGATGCCTCCAATTTAGTAGGTAGTATTCTGAAGGGATAGAATTGAACTTCAATAAGTCATCGGTTAAATTCATGTTCATCCTTGATTGTAAAATTGTAAATATTAGATTTTTATCTATATGATTTTATCAAATTCTTCCGATTTTATCTTAATAATTCTGATATTCTAGGGGCTGAACAAGTGATCTTGGCTTTTATAGGATAAGTGTAATGTTAATTAGATTTTGTAATGTTGAACACTTATTTTATATTTTCTCTAACTGAATTGCCTTCTCGCGATCAACCATCTCTAATCTTTTTATATAGCTTGCATCGATACTGATCGCATCGTATTCATTTATGACCTTTCCTTTTATCAGGTAACAGCCCATGCCTCGGAATGGATATGCTTTTAACGCAGGTGGAAAGTGTACGGTGTCAACCCATTCTCCATCTATGTCGATAAATGTACCAAAACACATGCGATCTCCCTTGTGTGTGAATGTAATTTTTACTGTAATCAGATAGGCCGCTATGCTAATTGTTTTGCCAATTAATTTAGGGAGATCTTTGGCGCGAAGGGCTTCTTCGGGAACTTCTTTGAGTAGGTCAAAGGGAGAGCAAAGTGAAAAACCGAGCAACTCAATTTCATCATAAGCCTGTTCAATTCTGGAATGATGTAGTTTGGGAAGTTGCCAGGTTTTTGTTTCCGGAATGAAAAGCATTTTTTGTGCTTTGTTTTTGTCTTTTGGATGAATAAGACTATGGATTTCCCAGAGCAATTCTTTTTTTGATCTGCCGGTAAACCGAAACGCTCCAATGCGAATGAGGATTCTAGCCTGTTCAATACCAATCGCAACTCTTCGAATAAAATCTGGAAGGTCAATAAAGTTTCCGTTGCGGCTTCTTTCATTCAGAATTTTACGAATAAGAGCTTCTTCAAGCTCTGCTACAAAATTCAATCCCAGATAAATTTTTCTTTCTTCAATAGAACACAGGCTTTGACTTTTATTAATGCAGGGTATTTCAATTTCTCCACCATGCATGCGTGCTTCATGAACATATAGACTGCGTCGATAGAACCCTCCGCCGTTGTTGAGCGTTGCAACCATATATTCAAGAGGGTAATATGCTTTCAGGTAAAGTGCCTGAAAACTTTCTACTGCATAACTTGCAGAATGTCCTTTAGAGAAAGCATAATTGGCAAAGCTTTCTATTTGTAACCATATTTCGTTGATGAGTTTATCCGGGTATCCTTTCTTTTTGCAATTATCAAAAAAATGTTGCCGCACCAATCCAAATTCATTTCTCTGTTTGAATTTCCAGGACATACCCCGTCTCAAATGATCCGCTTCCGCAAGACTTAGGTCAGCAAATTCATGTGCTACACGAATTACGTCTTCCTGATATACCATTACGCCATAGGTCTCATGAAGAATATCATATAATTCGGGAAGAGCATCATGGGCTTTTTTTCGGAGATCAGGATTCCGGTATCGTTCAATATATGCCCGCATCATTCCGCTGCGTGATACTCCAGGACGAATGATGGAACTTGCTGCAACTAATCTTAGATAATCGTCTGCTTGCAACTTGGTGAGCAGAGTGCGCATAGCGGGAGATTCAATGTAGAAGCAACCGATTGCTTTTCCCTGACGCAAAAGATCACGCACTAAAATATCTTTTTTAAATCGGTCGATATCGTGTATATCGATTTTTATTTTTTTATTTTGTTCGATGAGCTCAAGACTATCTTTGATTTTTCCAAGTCCGCGTTGACTCAAAATGTCAAATTTAAATAATCCAATATCTTCTGCTTCCAGCATACTGAATTGTGTGGTAGGAAACCCCTTTGGGGGAAGGAAAGTCGCAGAATAGCTGCTAATGGGTTCTTCGGAGATGAGAATTCCGCTCGAATGAATGCTCAAGTGATTGGGATATCCTTTGATAAGTTCGGTGTATCTCAATACGAGTTTTCCTGTTTGATCAACGTTCGGATACCGATCCGGTCTTTGCAATTGATCAATTTCTTGAGCAGGCAATCCAAACACTTTTCCCAACTCACGGATTACTGCATCATGTTGAAAAGTATTGTAAGAGCCCAACAGAGCAGTGCGATGATAACCAAATCTTTCAAAAATGTATCGGGTAATATCATCGCGATCAGTCCATGAAAAGTCTAAATCAAAATCCGGCGCATTGCTCCTGAATTGGTTGATAAATCTTTCAAAATACAATTCCAATTCAATCGGATCGACATCTGTAATACGCAATAAATAGGCTACCAGACTATTGGCGCCGCTTCCACGACCAATGTAGTAATAATTTTTATGTTGTGCATAGCGGATAATGTCCCAATTAATGAGGAAGTAGGAAGCAAAATTCATTTGCCCGATGATGTCAAGTTCTTTCTCCATTCTGCTGAATACTTCCTGATTTGGTTTTGGATAACGATATTTGAGGCCTTCTTCACAGGTCTTTCTCAGGAGTTGCATATCACTAGCAGCATGAGTGGTGTAGTAGCGAAGATTCTTATTGGCAAGTTTTCCGTATTCGAAATGTATGTGACAATCTGCAAGTAATCCTTGTGTGTTGTCTATGATGTGAGGATAGGCAGCATAGGTCTTTCTCATTTCATGAAAGGTCAACATGGGTTCAAAGTATGGCGCTTGTTGATCCGGTGATAATTTACTGAGGAGAACATTGGTGTCAATGGATCGAAGCAGGCGATGTGCATTATATTGTTTCTTCCCTGAAAACACAGTCTCCTGCATGGCAACCCATCTCGTTTTTTGTTTTTGCAGATTCGGAAGAAAAGCAAGCTTTGACAACATACGGATGGGAATACCGACGAATTCATTATCGCGCAATGGCCAGCCGCGATATGTTTCTGCAGGATATATTATGAAGGCATTATGTAATTCCGGTGCAATTTCACCAAACTTTATTCCTGAATGTAGATGAGTGCTGAGATGTTCGTTGAGTTCTCTAAATCCAAAGTTATTTCGCGCTATGCCGACATATTGTTGTGATACTCCATTGCGAAAATCAATTCCCAGCGCTGGTTTTAATCCATACTCTTTGCTTAATCGAACCGTGTCAAGACAGGCTGAAGTGTTGTTGATATCCGTTAATGCAAATGTCGAATATCCTTTATTGCGAACTTCTTGCAGCAACTCTTCGACGGAATTCGTTCCGTAGCAAAGGCTGTAGTATGTAAGACAGTTGGTTAACACATTTTATAAATTAAAAATCGAGAATTAAAAATCGGAAACTTGGTTCCTTTATTTTTAATTTTTTTTTGCGGTTTAAAGTGGAATACTTGATTTTATTTGAAAGCTTATCAAATTGAACTTATAATCATCACTTAATCTTGGCGATTGAAGAAGGTCCGGACTGTATACATTGTTCTTGCTTTCTTTAAGATTGATTAATCATCGATACATAGCATCAGTCTTAATTTTTGATCAATACTGATGTTTTTGATCACTACACCAA
The DNA here is from genome assembly GCA_020848695.1 of Saprospiraceae bacterium. Classification (GTDB taxonomy): domain Bacteria; phylum Bacteroidota; class Bacteroidia; order Chitinophagales; family Saprospiraceae; genus Vicinibacter. Next base: position 51,625 of record JADLHT010000046.1, on the reverse strand, counting down.
TTCTTATTCTGTGTTTTTGCTATTGCTTTGACATGACATATGTTTTTTTTAATCAAATACATGTTGATTTGATTTTGCAAGTATTGATGCAAATTCGAATGTTTTTGATTTTATTGTTTGCTTCCTCAGTCCTCAATTTTCATTTCCTGATAAATTTCCCATTCTTCATTGTTATTTTTTACTTACAATCATTGCGTACATTAGAAATAAGATAATTGCCATATTTTTTTATTTATTTTAGTAATTTTATCATTCCACATTGATCCCAAACGGTTTAATAATTTTTTTTCTTTTGTAATCGGTAGCTACGGATCGCTGAACAGAGTTGTTTCCAAATCTTTTTCGGATCCTGTCCATGGCTTTACACAGTTCAATCTGTTCTGTTGTGTCGTCAAAAAGATTGTATTGCTGAGTTCCGTATTCAAGATGACTTAAGCGTATGCCGATGAGTCGCACAAGCATTCTTTTCTGATACAGTTTTTCAAATAGTTCTTTTGCGCGTTGGATAATTACGAAATCTATGGAAGTATAAGGCATCCGGGATTGCATAGTATAGGTGTTGAAATCCGAATAACGGATTTTGACAGTAATGCAAGCGCTCAGCTTACCTTCGCTGCGGAGCTGGAATCCTAGTTTTTCACACATTCCGATAAGAATGTGACGGAGTGCGTTAACGTCAATGGTATCGCGATCAAAAGTCTGTTCTGTGGAGATAGATTTATTTTCGGAGTAGGGGATGACGGCGCTGTTGTCAATACCATTAGCTTTACGCCAGATGGTGTTGCCGTTTTCTCCGAGTACCTGCTCCAGTAATTCGCAAGGCATCTCTTGCAGAGTTTTGATGTAGATAAGTCCCATATTGCGGAGGAGCTGATAAGTTTTATCACCAACCATGGGGATTTTTTTGATGGAAAGAGGTGCAAGAAAAGGCTTTTCGGTTCCACGAAGGATCTGTTTTTGTCCATTTGGCTTGGCCTCTCCGGTCCCAACCTTGGATACGGTTTTGTTGGAAGACAGTGCAAACGAAATCGGAAGATGTGTCTCACGCATAATCTTCTGTCGTAATTCTGTAGCCATTTTGTAGCAGCCAAAATATCGATCCATGCCACTGTAGTCTATATAAAATTCATCAATCGAGGTCTTCTCATACAGAGGTACGTCTTCGCGAATAATGTTTGTAACGATGTTAGAAAAATTGCTGTATTGCTCGTGGTCTCCCCGCACAATGATGGCTTCCGGACAAAGTTGTCTTGCCAATTTCATCGGCATCGCAGAGTGAATGCCGTAACTGCGGGCTTCGTAACTGCACGAAGCAACTACGCCCCGATCGCTGTTGCCGCCTACCAATACCGGCATCCCCTTCAATTTAGGGTTGATCAGTCTTTCTACAGACACGAAGAAGGTATCCAGGTCAATATGGACAATGTGGCGATCCATTCAAATGAGTAATAAAAAATACTGGAGGGTGTAAGAGCTAAGCAGGAGGAATAGGTCAGGAAGCACTCTTTTCTCCGGACTGGCGTACAGAACGAGGAAATTGTTTTTTGTCATTCTCGACATCTTTATTCCGGCTCCAAATTTGATCAAAACCGGCTCTGCAAAGATTTATAAAATATTTAGTATTTACATGCACAATATTTTAGTATCTATAAATACCTGTTAAATCAGGTAATCAAACATAATAATTATATATGTAAACAGAACAGGATTAGGCGAAACACAAAAAGAAAAAATAAAACATCAATCAGGAAGAGTAAAACTTATTATAGATTTGTGATAACCATTTTATAAAATTATAATATAAACTAAAAACGAAGAACCATGATTTTAAGAAACAATTGGATTGTTTATCTCCTCTATGCCTTCGTAGGCATAGCTGCCCTTAATGTCTATAAGAATTATCATACGGCTTATCTATACATTCCCGGAGATGGAGGAAATGTTGTAAATCAGGGAAGCGTACGACCTCCCGGAGATGGAGGAAATGTCGCAAACCTTGGATCTGTGCGACCTCCCGGAGATGGAGGAAATGTTGTAAACCAGGGATCTGTACGACCTCCGGGTGGAGATGATGGTGTCGTTCAAGGTGTAACGAAACATAACCTGATTTATTTATTTTTTGCAATTGCTGGTGCTGTACTGGGAGGCTGGTTAAGCAGTAGTAGAAGATTGAATCTCAGTGGGGCTGGTTCCGGAAGTATTGATATTGCATTTATTGATTTGCTCGTTGCTTTTATCTGTAGTAGAGCTTTCTTGTATATATGCGTTATTGTCTGGGATCTGATCATAAAGTAAGCATAAATTACGCTGACCTGTAGCTAAATTGTAGATCCACAATTGGTTATTAATCGATCAGAAGAAAAGCTTTCCAATTGGAATCATTTGGATATAGTTTTCGCATTTGAATTTGTGTAGCGGTAAATGCTTCGTTGACTGAGAAATTGTTATTGGTTAGATTTTTATAAAAAGAAGACATAAAGGATATCGTTGCACGATCATCAACGGGCCAAAGCGTTGAAATGATATTTTTTACACCGGCGATTTTAAATCCTCTTTGAAGACTATAACTGGATTCATAGCGACTAAAATTGTCGCCAACTGCTGTTTCGCAGGCAGAAAGAACTATCAGTTTTGTATTGGATAAGTCGAGATGGCTGATCTCTAGTGCGTTTAAGTATCCGGATTCCCTTTCTTGTTTGGAATGACTATTTATATATTCATTAGCAAGTGACAGTACTATTTTTGATTTGCTAAGCGGATTAATTTTGTAATATGTGGCTTCATTCTTCTTCTGAATATCCGGTTGATAATATCCATGGCTTGCGATATGTATTAAATCATAATTTCGAAGTAATTCAGAAATTAATACAGATTTAGAACCATTTACACCGGTTAAGCTGGTGGAAGAAATATATTTATAATCAAATTGGCGGTTGAGAATTTTAATCTCGTCCAATGTGCCAATTAGTGGCTTCCAGCTAAACTCATTTTTAATTGGAGATGTAGATTTTACTTTGCCAAACTCTAGTCCTCCAACAAGCAAAGCATTCTGGATTCGAAAATTGGAGGGTGTTGAATTATCAACCAAGTTGTAAGTACTGCTCAATTGGATCGTGTTGTATTTTTCAAAAATAAACGTATTGTCTGACACAAGGATTGTGCTTAGATTTATATTGTTCAAAACTCCGATAGTAGAAAAATAAATTTTTGTAGTTTTTGGATATAACTTTAGGATAGGCTCCCATATCAATTGATATTCCTTTAGTAAGGAAGATTTTTTTGGACGAATTCCGTAACCCCTTGTATCAGAAAATGATTCCTGCGGCGAATAGGTGTTCTCAACAATACTTTTGTTGGATTTAAAAAATTGATTTTCTGAAAACAAAGGAATTACTTTAGGATAATTATTGAATGAATCCAATACGAGGGCTAGATATTTAGGGCTATTTGAATTTCCATACTCTGAGCTGTACTTTACAAATTCGACAGCAATTTCATTTGATTTGAGTTTATGTTTAATCCATTCAACTCTGAAACTATCTTGTGCACTCTGCGATCTCATTTTTGCAATGAGTTTTCTTTCCAATATATCTCGCTCTTTATAGAGCAATATATGATCATCATTATATTCTAAAGTATCCAGCCGGTGGTTGATCTGATTAAATTTTTTAGCAAGATCTTGAATGGTGCTATCCCCCGATTGATTGATAATTTTATTCAATTCTTTGCTGCTTCTGTATAATAACCCCTTTGAATATAAGGCCAATTCATATAAAAAGTTACTGTATTCTTCATTGAGTATTTTTGGATTGTAAAAAGAATAGAAATAGTCAAAGTTGGAGTAAAGTTCGTTTTGTAGAGACTGATTGAGTTCTGATTCTGTAAAATAGTTTAGTGCTTTGATGAGTTCTGTGCGCTTGCTGCTTCTGTATTGCGATAATAAATTATTTAATCTGATATCACTCTTTGAGTAGTAGTACTTAGATCCCATAATTAACAAGAGTTCAATCTTGTCCTTACTGAGGGAGTAAAATTCGGTAAATCCGTTTGTAAGACTATCTATTCTATTAATTATGGAGCCCATTTCGATGGAGTCGTTGCTATTCTGCGCCATCCATCCACGAAGGAAATAGTATTCAACAATATAATGATACTGGTCGGTCTTGATGAATTCTTTGATGTCGCTGTTCCCTATTTTTAATAAAGCGTCGATAGAGTTTAATATGCTATCTGCAAGTTGATATTTTTTTATTGCAGGAGATAGACAAACTTCTGTAATAATTAATAAGCCATTAATTAAAGTGTTTTTATTGCCAGAGAAATATAAATAATTGCATTTTAAGCATTCATCAATCTGCGTTGGCTCAATTTTAAAATTTTCCAAACTTAGTGTTCGTTGTAATTTATTTGTAAGATGAATACAGCGATCATCGTCTGATGAAAATTGAATTTTATTTCTGTAATAATTGGCTTTGGTTTCAATTTTATTGTTTGAATAAAATCTTGCAATTTCACTGTAGTAATAATTTAAAAATAGAATAGAGTAACTGGAGTCGATTTGTTTTTCTGTACTTAAAATAGTATTTTCTGCTAACATCAGCTGATTAGTTTGAAAGTAATAGTCAATTAATTTTGAAACAACCAACAAAATATTATTTTTATTTTTATTTTTTATAAAATGATCAAGGCTTTCCTGAAGAGGCTGTTGCGCTAAAATGTATTCATTTCTTTCTAAATAATTCAATCCAAGGTGAAACAGTATTCTGCCGTAAGTATTACCTGTATCTAGAGAATTTATTTTAGCAATTTGCCTTGCAGAATCTAATATTACAAGGGCTTCTTTGTGTTCTTTTTTAAATTCCAATATTCTTCCTTTAATATACAGGGCATAGATTAATATATCCGGATAATTTTTATCAATTAATCTGCTGAGTCCAAGATCAACCATCTCGTGAGCAGCCTGAATCTGACCCGGTGAATCGTAAAGGATTTTGGCAGTATCAATAATTGATTTTATCTTTTGTTTGTCATTGTTGGTAAAGTAAACTGTTGTATCCTGTGAATGACCCATTGAGCAAGTTAAGAAAAGAATGAAAAGGCTAAAAAATTCTATTTTGCATTTCATAGAAATTATATTCGATATTCAAAAATAGTTAAAATTATTGAATGGGATTTAAATTTAATTAGTTAAATTTTGAACTATAGAATCTAATCCGAAACAGATATAAATGTTATCATTAGAACTGATAACATTTAATTTGCTATTCAATATATGTAAGTACCAATCTATAAAAGTGCAAAAGCGGCCCACTCTGGAAGTGTGCCGGGTTTGTTTTAAAATTTATTTTTTATATTTTGGAATTTATTATCTTTGATAATCCAATTCAAGCAAAATGAAAATCAAGCCGTATTTTTTCATTCTCTTATTTTTTTGTATAACTTCATGTGGAGTTAATTATAATCATAACTATAATGCTGGAAACCTTTCTGTAAAATATCTCGCACAAAAAAGATCATTGTGGTGCTGGGCTGCCTGTTCGGAAATGGTCATGAGATATATTGATAACAGGACTTCTGGTAATACAATGTATAATCAGTGTGAGCAAGCGTTTCGCTCGATGTCCGATGACGATCATTGCGATAGACACGGGGAAGCTTGCTGTGAGCGAGATAGACCCTGTTTTCCCTGTAATACAACCTGTAATCATACCAATTGGCCGATTTTTGAAATGTGTAACTTCAGTTGTAAAGACAGTTATACCTCCAATGAAGTATTCAGCTGGAAAATGATGTTAAAAGAAATAGATAGTAATCGCCCAATCTGTATTACTTATAACTGGTATGGCGGCGGGGCACATATGTTGGTTATGTCCGGCTATAAAATTATCAATAATCAGTTGTTTGATAAAATTATGGATCCTTTGGTTCAATTTGCAACTATAAATAACATGCCATATGATATTGGTCAAGCTACCCCTGTTCAGTTTCTGAAACATGAAATTGTTCGAAATGAAAAATATAATCATACTTTAGGGAGATGCTATTATAATATACACAAGAATAACTAATTATTAAGTAAGAAGAGATCATGAAATCAATTATTACCTCATTTGCAGTTTTTGTTTGTTGTTTTTTACTTATTAAGTCGTGTAAGAAAACGACTCCGGACTTTGTTCCGCAAGCAATTATTGAGAAGTCAATACAGACTTTTGATTCTTTAATTGATCAAAGTAATTATAAATTATTTGGTTTCCTAAATGAAAAGCATCTTGACTCACTAAGTACCAGAGTTCAGATTAAAAAGTATATTCTTGGTCTTGATAAGATCAATTTAAATAATAATTCTGATGTGACATTAGACTCGTCAGTTGGAACCTATTATGACATCATCATACCTTTAGTGGATACCATTAGAAAGAAGCTCATTACCGCTATTGAATTTGGAGTCAATGATCAGTATAATTGGGTAGATGAAAAATTCGGAGCATCGAGTTTAATGGTCAGCTTGATCAAATTGTACAATGGTACTGTCGAGTCTGAATTGAATAAAAAGCTTCAGTACCTGGATTTTGATATTATAGAAGTTCCTGCACTTAATACCGGGATCTTGCGATTTTCCGAAATGAAGAGTGGAATTGAAACACATCTGTATGTTTTGCTGGAGAATTCGGCTGGTGATTATAGTAATTTGAATAATTTAAATTCTAATATGATAAACTCAACTTCGGGTAACCCTTTTTATCATACTTTGGAAGATAAGTCCAATAACGAATTGGAAGCTGGAGATATAGAGTCTAGTATAGATTCTTTATCGAATAAAATTAAACTGAATTTTCCGCCATTGAATGCAGATCAATTGATAAAATCACTTGTTAATCGAGCTAGAACGATTAACTTTAACCAGCCCGGTTGATTGCAATTCAAGCGCAATTGTTATGATTATAATCTTTTATTGAATGGAGTCTTCATTTTTAATCAAATTGAAGGTTTTGTTAGAACGAGTCTTATATAATTTTACATCCAAGGAACTATGAAATTTTTCAACTTTTTTATTATTGTTTTATTTTTATTTCCGAAGCTTTTTTTTTCTCAAAGATTTGATGTTAAAATATTATTAGAAGATAAGCTAAGGGAGTTTATTGTTGTTAAGCCCCTTACTCCTCCACCGCCTGGAGGATATCCAATTGTGTTTATGCTTCATGGAACTAGTGGTGATGGAGAAAAATTTTTCAATATCTCTGGATGGAAAGAGCTTGGTGTTAAAGAAAATATAGTTACGGTTTTTCCCAGTTCTCTCTCTTATTGTATTGTCGAAGCAGACGGTAGCAAACATCCAACAACTAAATGGAATAATGGAGATCTTCAATCAGTAGCTTGTCCGAATCAGGAATTTAAAGACGACGTATTGTTTTTTAAAAAAATGGTCGATACAATTAGTGCTGTATCCAATATAAATTCATCCATGATTTATGTTGCGGGTTTTTCAAATGGAGGAGTAATGGCAGGAAAATTAGCTCTTGAACTACCAGATGTTTTTGCTGCAGCTACTTGTACAAGTGCTTTTATTCATGATTTAGATTCCAATCGAGTAAAGAGTAAAATTCCATTTTGGAATATGTTTGGAACACACGATAGCATGTTTATTGAAAGAACCGGATTTCCGTATGTTCCATTCAATGATTCCTGTCTTGCCTATATGAGGAATGGGATTGGTAACGCATTGGGATCTTTTGGTCTAGATACTCAGTATATAAAAACTCAGGATAGTCTAACGCTAAATTATGAATATACAACTCCTCTTAATGGGGAAACTCCAAATTTTTTTAAATTTAGTATGATCAATGGCATGGGTCATAATTATCCCAATGGAGTAAATTTTCCGATGTTCGGTGCAGCGTTGCATTGGGAATTTTTTAAATCACATCAAAAAATTAGTTATACATCTACCCCACAAAAATTAAATGAAATTTATGTCTGGCCCAATCCTGTAAGTGATCGATTGAATCTGTCTGAATTGAATTTTGGAGATCAAGTTAAAATCATGGATCTTCAGGGAAGAATTTATAAGACAGACATACTGAATAATCAACTTAATATTCAGGAATTACCTGCTCAGATATATATCCTCTCAATCCTGCATTCTGATCATTCATCAGAACATTTTAAAATTATTAAAGTAAGATAAATTTTTCTAAGCAAAACTGCCTACTAATTTACCTTAAGTATTTTCTATAATTAGATGTGCACTAATTTTTTGTTCAATTAGTGCACAATGTGATTTGTTGTAATTCTAGATTTTATTTGAGTACTATTATTGCTAGTGTTAACAAATAAAATTTATGACCTGTTCATGTACCAGCCTAGCCATACCCCAACCAAGCCCCAGGGGACCAAAGCATCAATGAGATGACCTAAAGTTGAACCGCCAAACCAGATTGAATTCAGATAGGGTATGGTCAAATAAGCAATCAATCCAATTGATACACAAACGAAGATACTGGTTTGCATATTAACTTTTCCCAATCTAAGGAATATCCAGCTTAGTAAAAATAATGCAATTAAATCAACAAGGAATCCGCGAGTCATATTCATTCCCATACTAATGTCAAAGGACTTGTGATATGAGACCTGTGCCCAAGGTTTGCCAATACTCGCCTGTCCTTGTTTTTCTGCATCTTCATGTGAAGTACCTGGAGGAACTCCCGGCAACATATAAGTTCCTTCCTCTAGATTACTCTGATTGAGGACTTCTAAAATTTTATCTTGACTCGCAGTATAGCCATATACATCACTGTGTATTGGAATGGCAGCCCAGGATAAAAATTGCCAGATAAAGAGAATCAATGCACCTACTACTGATGCGATAATTTGTTTTGTATTCATTTTGTTTGTTTTTACAAATTTAAATAATATAAGGAAAATATTTTGACAAAGATAGGTGGTGTTTGTAAAATAATTAGTATTTTTGTGCTAAAATATTTAGTATGTCTAAAGCTTCTAAAAACCTAAGGCATCTTCGAACTTTGAAAGGCTGGTCTCAGACACAGCTAGCTGATGCACTTGGAATACCTCGCGCAAGAATCGGTGCTTATGAAGAAGAGCGCTGTGATCCACCTGTGGATGTCCTGATTAAGCTCTCCGACCTGTTTCATATAGCTATTGATGCCATGGTGCGTTGCGATCTAAGTTCAGTGAGAAATGATCAACTCATCAAAGTAGGGAGCAACAGAATTCTCTTTCCCGTAATTATGGATCAGGATGAGGAGGATATGGTAGAAGTATTAACGGTCAAGGCAAGCGCAGGTTATCTGGGGGGATACGCAGATCCGGACTATATCTCTCAATTGCAGCGGATGACACTTCCATTTAATCCACATGGGAAGTGTCGTGCATTTCCCATTAAAGGAGATTCTATGCCGCCTCTTAAAGAAGGCTCATTTGTAATTGCCAGATATATTGATGGGATTAAGGATATTCGCTCCGGAAATACCTATATCATTCTTACAAAAGATGAGGGAATAGTTTATAAAAGGACTTATCCTAAATCTAATTGTCTCGAACTTCATTCGGATAATCCATATTACAAACCCTTTTCAGTTTCTTTCGGTGATGTACTCGAGATCTGGGAATTTGTTTGCTCTATGAATACTTCTGATAGCAAATATGAAGGAGATGAATATTCTGAGATTCTTAGGCTGTTACAAAATATAAATCAAAAAGTGGATAAAATTTAACTTTAATCTTAAAGAAACAAAGTTTAGCAGATCATTCATGCAATTAAGCATGGACATTAGTATGAATTAATTTGGAATTTTTTTTTGATTTAGTCCATTTTTTACATTGATTCTTTTTGCATATATAAACTCTTCTAATCCCAAATTTTTCAGTTAAGCTTCGAAGTAATCATCAACTGAAAAATTTAACTTATATACTATCATCACAACAAGAGCTGACAGAATATTGCAAAACAAAAATTTGCTTTCTGAAACAAAAACAACATATTAAGCATTTGATTGAGGTCATGTTGTTAAAATTAGTATAAGTGTTAACAGGTTATATGAATAAAAGTAAAGTATCAATATATAGTAAGGTAAATACTTCAACTCCACCTAATGCTGAAAGAATACCACATGTTCATGAGGCTCATGGTGATCAAAGATTGGATTATTACCATTGGATGAGATTATCTGATGAGCAGAAAAACAGTACAATACCTGATGTTCAGACTCAAAATGTTATAGATTATCTGCTGGCAGAGAACAAATACAGGGAAGAAATATGTGAGCATTTGAAAGATAAGGAAGAGACGATCTTTCTGGAAATAAAATCCAGAATTAAACAAACAGATATGTCAGTTCCATACAAGGAGAATGGATATTATTATGTAAGCAGATTTGAAGAAAACAAAGAGTATGCAATTTATTCCAGACATAAAGATAGTATTAACTCTCAGGAAGAAATCTTGCTGAATGTAAATCAGCTGGCAGAAGGCTATGATTATTATGCCCTTGGAGGGATCTCGGTAAGTGAAGACAATAAAATTTTAGCCTACAGCTTTGATACGGTAAGTCGTAGGATGTACAACATCAATTTTAAAAATCTGATAACTGGCGAACACTACCCTGAAGAGATTCCTAATACATCCGGGAATATGGTCTGGGCAAATGATAATCTTCATGTCTTCTATACCATTAAGGATGAAGCTCTGCGTGATTATAAGATAATGAGACACAAACTGGGTTCTTCTGTTGAAGAAGATGTAGAAGTTTACCATGAAAATGACGAAAGTTTTAATTGCTATATTTATAAATCAAAGTCTAAGAAATATCTGATTATCGGATCTGGCGCTACACTTTCAGATGAATTTAGAATACTTGAAGCAAATAATCCAACTGGAAATTTTAGGGTCTTCCAGAGCCGAGTGAAAAAATTAGAATACAGTATATCTCACTATAAGGATAAATGGTATATACTTTGTAATAAGGATGATGCTTATAACTTTAAAGTTATGAGTAGTAATGAATATAATACTTCCATTGATCAATGGGAGGAATATATACCACACAGCAGTGAAGTATTTATCAGCGATATCAGTATTTATAATGAGCATCTTATCCTGGAAGTGAGGAAGGACGGAATAACACAGATTGAAGTGAGGTTCTGGAATGGAGATTCGTATTATATACCTTTTGCCGAATCATCATATTTTGCAACAAGTTCAATCAACCCAGAATTTCAGACGGATATTTTAAGGCTGAATTATACCTCACTCACAACACCTAATTCTACTTATGATTTTAATGTAAGAACAAAGGAATTCGTGCTATTAAAGCAGCAAGAAGTTATAGGTTCATTTTCAATTAATGACTATCAGACGGAAAGACAAATGATTAAAGCAGAAGATGGAACCATGATTCCACTCTCTATTGTTTATAAAAAAGGATATGCCAAGAATGGGACTCAGCCACTTTTATTGTATGGTTATGGTTCCTATGGATTAAGTATGGATCCACAATTCAGTTCATCAAGATTAAGTCTTCTGGATCGTGGTTTTGCATTTGCAATAGCGCATGTTCGTGGAGGTCAGGAAATGGGAAGAAAATGGTATGAGCATGGAAAATTTTTTGAAAAGAAAAATACATTTACTGATTTTGTGAATTGTGGTGAATGGTTATTAGCCAACAATTATTGTCATCCAAAAAAACTTTATGCTCAAGGAGGTTCTGCCGGGGGATTATTAATTGGGGCGGTAATAAATTTGAAACCCGAATTATGGGGTGGTGTTATTGCTGCGGTGCCTTTTGTTGATGTTGTCAGTACTATGCTCGATGAGAGTATCCCTTTAACAACAGGAGAGTATGATGAATGGGGTAATCCTAAACAGAAAGATTATTATGATTATATGAAGTCATATTCACCCTATGACAATGTAGAAGCCAAATACTATCCTCCAATACTTATTACCACAGGTTATCATGATTCACAGGTACAGTATTGGGAACCGGCAAAATGGATAGCCAAGCTTAGAGCACTAAAGATTGATAATAATCCTTTAATGATGTATTGTAATATGGAGACAGGTCACGGAGGTTCATCGGGTAGATTCAGAAGACTAAGAGAAATTGCAATGGAATATACTTTTTTGATCGAATTGTCCGAGGAATAAAATAGAAAAGCCCACTTTAGATGTGGGCTTTTCTATTTTAATTCGGATATTGATATTAACGATTTAATAATACTTTTTGAATGTAGCTTTTATCATTCGATTTCCAATGTAAAAGATAAAATCCATTGTTTAAGTTTTCAGGTAGTAAAAATTTATTGGATATAACTTGATTCTGTACTTGTATAATTTTACCAGTAAGATCACTTAACTGCAAATTAAAAATCTGGTCTTCTCTTGAATTAATCCATCCTTCTGTTGGGTTTGGAAAGAAATTATCATTTACAATGTTAATATCTTTAGTTGCAATCAGACAATTTTCATCCAACAAGGCTAATAGATATTCTCCTGGAAACTGTGCACCGGGATAATCAATTTCAATATTTCCTAACAATGTTCCGATTGTTAATTTTATTACCGGTTTATAAATACCGGGAGCATTGGTATTGTCAGGCGTGCCTTTCAATATTAAACAACCAATTGTCTTTTTAGGATATATACAATTTGGTGGATTGCATGCATATGTAATGCCCTTAGGAAGATTTGAAATTGCGCCCACGGTGTCAATTTTTGCATGCGTAAGGTTAAGTAATAAGGGAACACCCGGTATCCTTAAAGTATCAGGAATAACGACCGTAAAAACAAATTCGTATGGCTTATTGATACATGCAATTTTATCAATACCCTTTCCTGAACCTCCTTCAGTAATCGGTCTAGGGAATACACCAGCGGTAGAATCTTTATATTGATTATCTGGAACGCAGTTTTGAGCTTTAATTCCTTGAGAAATAAAAATTAAAAATAAAATAAAGTAGATTTTTTTCATATTTGACTGAAATTTGACCGCAAGTTAGCAAATCTTAGAATATACAACCATGAATTTTAAATCCATTTTCATTCTCACTCTCGTTCTCGGACTTTCAAATATTATTAATTCACAGGTATTAGTTGGCGGGAAGGTTAAAGATAAGTCATCAGGACAACCGGTGATTGGAGCTTTGATCGAAATTAATAAAAATGGAACAAGCACTGATGAGAACGGTAATTTTAGTTTGAGTCTCCCTGTAGGTTTCCATCAATTGACGATTGAAGCTATTGGTTATAAATTATTAGTGAAAAAAATTTTAGTTGCAGAAAATGAAAATCAGTTTGTTGAAATTGAATTAGAAGGGTCGAACATACTTCTAGATGTTGCAGAAATAAGTACCTCCAGATCCGAAAAACCTTTAGCGGAATCACCGGTGTCTATTGACATAATTCAATCACGTTCTGCTGAAAGATTAAATTCTGTATCCGCTGAACAGGTTATTGACAAAGTTCCCGGAGTACAGATAATAGATGGGCAAGCTAACATTCGTGGAGGTTCAGGCTACTCTTATGGTGCGGGTAGCAGAGTAATGTTGATTATGGATGATCTTCAAATATTGCAACCGGATGCTGCATTTACCAATTGGTCTGATCTGCCTTTAGAGAACGTGGGGCAAATAGAAATTGTCAAAGGAGCAGCATCTGCCTTATTTGGATCAGCGGCTATGAATGGAGTAATACATTTTAGAAATGTGAAACCTTCAATTAATCCTTATACTTCTGTGAGTTATATTACCAGGTTTTACATGAAGCCAAAGCTAAAGAATGAATGGTGGGGAAATGATAGTAATCATGTTATTCCAAGTGAACAGGTATTTACCTTCGCTCACCGGCAGAAATTTCAAAAACTTGACCTTACGTTTGGGTCTATGTACCGCAACGAAGTATCTTTCAATAAAGGGAAAGGGATAGAAAACTTTAGATTAAATGGTACAGCAACATATCATTTTACAGACAGGCTGATTGGAGAAATCGGTGCAAATGTAAATACAGGTACGAGTACCGGATTTTTTTACTGGAATGGAAAAGCTTCATTTGTGGGTGATCCAACTTCATATAGCTCTAGTAAACGAACAAGATTTAATATTGATCCTTCTATACAGTATTTTACAAAAGACAATTATCGATTAAAATTATTAACTAGATTGTTGTATGTGAACAACAATAATAATGGAAACCAATCCAATCAAAGTGAGAATTATTTTACAGAAGGCCAGATTCAGAAAAAATTCGAAAGCATTGGTTTGGAATTTGTGTCCGGAGTTGTTTATAATTATTCAAATGTTGATGCTCCGCTCTACAGCGATTCGATTTTTATCAGTAGAAATATTGGTCTTTACACTCAACTTGAAAAAACGCTCTTTAGAAATCTTTTATTAAGTGCAGGAGTTAGATATGAATACAATATACTGAATGGTCCCAGTATTGTGAATGGAAGCTTGGTAGAGAATCCAATAATAGATGACCGCCCTGTTTTTAGAATGGGATTAAATTATCAACCTATAAATGGAACATATATCAGAAGCTCATTCGGTCAGGGATTTAGATTTCCAAGTCTTGCAGAAAAATTTATTGAAACCAACGCAGGCGGAATAAGAATTATTCCAAATTTAAACCTACATTCTGAACGTGGAAATTCATATGAGATCGGAGTAAAACAGGGGATTAAGTTTGGAAATTACCAGGGATTTTTTGATTTTTCATATTTTGATTCCAGATATGAGGATATGATAGAGTTTACTTTGGTTGTCAATAAATTGTTCCAGGCTTATTATCAAGCTCAGAATGTAGGTGGGGTCAGGATCAAAGGCGTAGAGTTCAGTAATCAGGCTATTCTGGAATTGAATAAATCAAAGATTATTTACAATATTGGATTTACACTGATGGATCCAAAGTTTCGGGACTTTGACCTTTCAGGAAAGGATCTTTCTATTAATAATCTGGAAAATGCAACTCAGGGTCAATTGAATGCATTTGCTTCCACGTCTTCTGAAAATATTTTGAAATACCGAAGCAAACAATTGGTTCGGTCTGATATTGAGTATCAGTGGGAAAAAATATACTTTGGACTTAATTTTACATTTGCATCACATGTTCAAGCAATTGATAAAATTTTTGAATCAGGCCTGATTACAGAAGGAATAAAGGAATTTCGGGAAGAACACAATAAGGGTTATGAATTATTTGATTTTAGGTGTGGAGTTCAGTTCAATAAGCTTGATTTTCAATTGAATGTCCAGAATGCATTTAACGAAGTCTATACTTTGAGACCCGGACTAATGGAGGCACCTAGAAGTTTGGGAGGTCGAGTTGTGTATTCATTTCAAAAGTAATATTCACTAAAATTCCGGACAGATAAAACTTTGATTATTGTAATCTCCTGTTAAGCTAATACTAATTTCAAAAGAGTTGTTTAGATGAGAAAACTTTGAAGCATCTCTGATTCCAAAATCATAATGGAAACCAATTACCGTTTTCTTAAGTTCAAATCCAACTAATAGTCCCAGATCTGTATAAGTATATCCGTTATCAGAGCCTGCAATTCTCATACTAAGGCCACCATGGAATGCGGTCTGACTAAAGTTATAGAATGATCTTCTATAGGTAAGTCCGGTTTGAATAAGTTGATGGGGAAATTGCGCACTGAAATGTAATCGTGGAAAGATTTGTTCAAATTGATTAATTTTATAAGTAAGATTGGTAATTACATTTATACGGCTAATTGCTTTGTTTGATTTGCTTCCTATGTAGTTTGGATCTTCTTGATTTCTGTATAGTGAAAACTCAGGTTTGAAAATGTAATGAAAACCAGCGCCAATTTGAATAGACCACTTTTTATTGAATTGGGTTGAAAGCAGCAAGCCAAGTTTTAGGTCGCCGTTATTTTGAATATTAACCGGTAATATTTCATTAGTGTTACCGTTGTATTGGTTGAGTCCGTCAAACTGATCCTGAAAATATATATTTTCGTAACTTAATGATCTTTGTACTACGGCTAATCCGATTCCGCCTGCAAGATAAGTTTTTCTGTATTTGTCTAGTAATTTATGAAAGGCTAGGTTAACCCCAATTTCATTTCTATTCCAATCTAATGTTGAAACC
Organism: Saprospiraceae bacterium; assembly: GCA_020848695.1. GTDB lineage: Bacteria > Bacteroidota > Bacteroidia > Chitinophagales > Saprospiraceae > Vicinibacter. Next base: position 35,493 of record JADLHT010000046.1, on the reverse strand, counting down.
TTGTCCGTTAAAAAATAAACACCTAAACCAATGTAATCTTTTTCGAAATTTCTCTTGCCTAAATCGAATTTAATGTCTCCGTTCAATGCAAAAGTTCTGAGGGGTTTGTCGGAATAATTAATCCATTGATTGCGATTAATTAATTTAACTTTAAAATTTCCATCAAAAAAACCGGTTGCTCCCGGATTGTAATAGGAATTAAGAACATTGAATTGACTAAAATTTACGTCCTGACTTTGTAGAATTGAAATAAAAAATACTAAGTATATTGTTATAAAATATTGTTTTAGATGGCTTTTAATCATATTGCAAATATAGGGTAAATTTATTTGTTTATTATGTACCTTCGACTTATGAATGAATTTCTCATACAGCAGTCAACACTAGCAGTAAGAAAAGAAGCGTCGCATCGTTCTGAATTGACTAATCAACTGCTGTATGGTGAGCATGTAGTTGTTGTTGAAGAAGTAGATTCTTGGTATAAAATTCAATCCAAACACGATGAATATATAGGTTGGATTGAGAATAAGTTTCTTCATGTACGCGACCCCAGAGAAGAGCCATATGCATTAATGATTAGATCATTTACATCTGTTAACTTTAGAGAAGATATGTATCTATTGCCTTTTGGTTCCAGATGTCCAAAATATATGTTAAAGCACAGATCCAATCAGAATGATTTTATTATTTCTTCACTTGATGTTGAAAATAGTATTGAGACGATGAAGAAGAATTTTCTCCATAGTCCGTATCTGTGGGGAGGGAGAACAGCATTAGGTATAGATTGTTCAGGATTAACTCAGCTATATGCTCGGTGTAGGGGTATTGAATTAAAAAGAGATGCCTGGCAACAAGCGGAGCAAGGTATTGGAATTATTGACCGAAAACATTTTCAACAAGGTGATCTTTTGTTTTTTAATAATCAGGAAGGCAAAATTATACATGTTGGAATTTATCTTGGGGAGGATAAAATTCTTCATTCATCTGGATATGTTAGAATTGATTTATTAAGCTCAGAGGGTATTATTAACGGTCAAACAGGACAACTGACACATACATTATCTTCAGCCAGAAGATTGATTTAGTTTAATTCATCTATAGGATAAAGTTCTATATATTCTTTTAGTTATTGCATATTTTTATTTCGCCGAATATTTAAATCCGACAAATTTCAATGATCCCAGATTTTCGGCATTATTCTATTACAAAAGTCTAAGTTGTAGAATTTCCATCCTCAATTTCTGTTATCATTGATTTAAGTTAATTGGAAGATGCACGCAGCTGTAGGCTTTAGGATTCTTAAAGTTCAATCCATTTTTATTTTTTAACTTTGCGCAATGGGAATGAAAGTTAAAAACAATATTTTAGAAACGATTGGTAATACGCCATTAATAAAATTGAACCGAATAGCTGAAGATGTTCCCGCATTGGTGTTGGCAAAAGTTGAGACCTTTAATCCGGGTCATTCAATAAAGGATCGTATGGCAGTTAAAATGATTGATGATGCTGAAGCTTCCGGAAAACTTAAATCAGGTGGAACAATTATAGAGTGTACCAGTGGGAATACCGGTATGGGTCTGGCTCTTGTAGCTTGTGTGAGAGGGTATAAATGTATTTTTACAACAAGCGACAAGCAGTCCAAAGAAAAAATTGACATGCTAAAAGCGATGGGTGCTGAGGTAATCGTTTGTCCAACCAATGTTGAACCAACTGATCCAAGATCTTATTACTCAGTAGCAGAAAAGTTGAGTAAAGAAATCAATAATTCATTTTGGTGTAATCAATATGATAATTTATCCAATACAAAAGCCCATTATGAAAGTACAGGGCCTGAAATATGGGAGCAGACAGATGGTAGAGTTACACACCTGGTTGTAGGAGTTGGAACCGGAGGTACAATTTCCGGAACTGCTAAGTTTCTTAAAGAGAAAAACCCTAATTTGAAAGTATGGGGAATTGACACCTATGGGTCTGTTTTTAAAAAGTATCATGAGACAGGAATTTTTGATGAAAAGGAAATCTATCCCTATATTACAGAAGGAATCGGCGAGGATATTCTTCCTAAAAATGTTGATTTTTCATGTATAGATTTTTTTGAAAAAGTATCCGATAAAGATGCAGCAATAGCTGCAAGAAGATTAGCCAGGGAAGAAGGAATTTTATTAGGTTATTCTGCAGGTTCTGCAATGGCCGGTTTGTTACAATTGAAAAGTAAACTTTCCAAAAATGATGTTGTGGTATTAATATTTCATGATCATGGATCAAGATATGTTGGAAAAATATTCAATGATGACTGGATGAGAGAAAGAGGATTTCTCGATTCGGAAAAGAAGGTTCAGGATTTAGTTGCCGCGAAAAAAGATAAAAGCTTTTATTCGATTCAGGGTGATGAAAGATTGAAAAATGTTCTTGCGATAATGAAAGAAAGAGATATTTCTCAGTTACCAATTATGGCAGATGGGGAAGTGATTGGAACTATTTCTGAAAGCTCTATTTTACAATACATTTTGGAAAATCCATTGAAGAATGCAGATAAACAAGTTTCAGAAATTATGTCAGAACCAATGCCTAGAGTATCAATGGACCTGCCTCTGACGATGTTGAATAAGTGTTTTACTGAAAAAATGCCAGGTGTAATTACGAAGGATCAGAACAATCAATATCACGTACTTACGAAGTATGATATCATTCAGGCACTCTAGCAATTAGTAACGGATATAAGCGAAGAATTTTGTACTGATGGCACCAATTGCTTCAGCTACAGAGCCGGATACAACCGCCTGAACGTCTTTTGTATAGTTTGATGGAATTTTTCCTATAACTTTTGCCAGAATGGATTTTTCAAGAATTGGATTGTAGATTTCAATCAATGTTCCGCGTCTAGCATTATTATGCAACACATAGAATCTACCATTTGAAGGACCACTCGAAATGGTAATGCCCCGAGATTCGGTCTTATAATTTTTTAAGTGATTCGGGCTCGAATTCTCCAGACCAGCATTTGGTGATTCAATTGAATCTATTTGCTTAGATGCAGTGTTTAGTGAATTTAATTTAGTAAATTCCTTAGACTCAATTTTAAAATCCATTAGATAAGCTATTTTTATAATTTGATTAACTTGCAACTTGGAATTCAATAAATTGTTTTGAGCTTGAAGGTTTTTTGAATTCCATTGAGTTCGGTTTTTGCATATCGAAAGTAGAGTTTCTTTGGCTTGAATTTTATAATACACACTTTTGTATTGCTTTGAATTTTGAGGATCAATTTCATATTGTAGCAGGTGATCTACAGGAATATTTAGCCATTGGTTGAGTATAATTTGATTTGCCTTGATTTGTGGATTAAAATTGATTAAATCTGCTTCAGAAATGGCATATTTCGTTCTTAAGTAAAATATTGTTTGCCCTTTCGTAACTTGATGTTGAATAAATGGCCTGTTTTGTGCGTCAAATTGTACGATTATTTTGTCTGATTCAAATGAATAGTTTTGTGTTTTGCCAATTGATAATGCTGATATCCATAAAATAATAACAAGGGCCTTCTTAAGCATTTTCTTATTTTGATGCAAATATATTACAAATATTTGTAATATGTTGATAGCTTCTATATCTTTTATGAAATGTGTGATTTAACCCATAATAATGACCTATAGAAAGAAATTGATGAAATATTTTTTTATCGGCTTGACTTGTTTGCCAATAATTTTTTTTAACAACTGATTAGCTGTATTAATACTGAGCAGTTATAAATTATTATAGATTCTGAACGATTAAATCATGTTTATATGTTTTTAAATGATCGTTTACCTCTTATTCTCTGTCAAAAAACGAATAGGTAGTAAAAGTATTTTTAGTTAATGTCTAACTACCAGGGTCCATTTTGTTTTACCTGGATAAATCGACTTCCATCAAATCGATATAAACCAGAACCTGTTCCTAACCACATATTTCCTGATTGGTCCTGAAACATACTTTGGACACAACAATTCAATCCATCTGATGGGGTAAAGACTTTAATTGCATCACGATTTGAAACTTGTATTGATGGGTTAATTCTATGGGTACTTCCACGTGCAGTTATCCAGATTATTCCTGATTTTTCAATATATATTCCCCAAATTTCCTTAGATTCCAATTTGTATTCAGCTTTGTATTCAATAAGTTTATTGCCATCGAACTTGCAAATTCCTTCTTTCAGAGTAAACCATATATTGTCATATTGGTCTTCTGAAATTCCACCGGCGTAGTTATCACCTATACCTTCCATATCTGAGATTTTTTTAATTACATTGCCATCATATCGAAATACTCCATGTTTAGCTGTAGCTATCCATAAGTTTCCAGTTTTATCTTCCATTAAATCTTTAATATCAAGCGGAGGCAACTTTTCGAACAATGAAAAGCATAGACCATTCGAACTATCTGCAGACGGAATGTAGTTATAGATACCGTTGTGTGTACCAATCCAGATGCTCCCTTTTCTATCTACCAGAATACTTTTACGACTAATTTCTAACTGATTTAAACCATTTTTAACAGAATATTGAGTAAAAATTCGTCCGTCATACTTATATAATCCATTGTCAGTACCGAGCCAAATATTGCCATCCCGGTCTTCATTGATTGCATTAACTGAATTAGATATAAATCCATCAAGATGTGTAAAATATCTTAAAGTATTTTTATCATATCTTACAACACCTTCTCCCAAGCTACCAAACCATAAATTTCCTTTCGAATCCTGGAAAATGCTCCTAATATACTGACTAACTAATGTGCTGTCAAAATTAGTGTGCACAGATTTTCGTTCAGGTTGATTGAGGATCTGTAAATCTGATTTTGGATTAAATTCTTTTCCAGTTGGTTTAATCTGTTCTTTGCAAGTAAAAATTAGTATTAGAGGTAAAATATAGTTCATATTGGTGAAGTTTTTTTATAAATTAATTGTAACAATTTGCTGATTCAAAAATATCCACTGAAAATTAGATTGTAAAGTTAATCAGCATGAAAGACAATTGAATATTTGGTTTTGGGGTTAATTTGTCAATTGCTTGAAATAGGGTTTAAGGAGTAGATTCTTATACTAATAATGAATTCATTTCTTTTTTAGCTTGAAGCGATGTAATATTGTGTACATGAAATTGACTCAAATCTTCATTCTTGCAATAATGTCAACTTTTAATCTTTCTTTTAGTCAGAAAATACTGGATGGTACATATTCTTTACGTAATGTTCAAGATATGTCAGCTTTGTTTCACTTTACTCGAGAGGGTCATTTTTCATTTGAGTATTATTATGGGGCTGTTGATCGATTTGCAAAGGGAACCTATTCCGTATCAGGTGATACTATAATTCTAAAGAGTGAAAAAGAGGCCGGAAAGGATTTTACAATCACCCGGGAAGAGAAGAAAAATTCCGGATTTGAGTTGGTTGTCAAAGATCAAAATCCAATTTTAATCAAGGGCGTTCGATGCTTCTTATCAAGAAATGGTAAAATTATATCTGATTTTGAAACTGATCATAATGGCAGATTCAAAACTGATGAAATAGAATTTGACAGGGTCTATATTCAGCATCATCTCTATCCCGATGTGGTAACTTTAATAAAAGATGTAGAAAATACGAATAATTATTTTGAAGTAAAACTCAATTTGTCATTACAACAGGTAAGTTTTAAAGGAATTGATTTGATGATAAAGGAAGATCACCTAACATGTCACGCCAATTATTTTTTACCTTTCGGAAATATACGATTTGAGAAGGACTAATATCCGAACGGATTGTAAAAATATTATTATGTCATGAAATTGAATTTCGATAATTTGGTGATGCCGGGATTGATTTATTTCGTTTTACTCTTTATCTTTTTATTATACGTAAGTTCGCCATAATTGTAACCAATTGATCTTCACTTTCAAGTTAGAAGATGCCATCATAAATAAGTATTACGAAATGGTATCATTTTTTCTGTTTTTCTCAAATTAATTTTTAGCATTTCTAATTTCTTAATAGGTGTTGATGGAATTAGAATTGTTTGTTTAAACTAAAAATAATCTACTCTTGCCATATATGGAAAGTAAGGTAAAACTTCAATGTGTTCTTTAACGCTCAGCTCATCTAAACTATTAAAGATTATTACAGCATCTTTTTTTTGAAATCGAAATATAGAAGCTTTCTAATACACCTTGTTCTCTCCACTTATTAATAAATTCCATTTCTGCTTCCGGCAGTGCAGAATTTGATTTTATTGTTTCAATGCCAATTTCTGATAGTGAAATTAGCACCATTGTTCTATTCATTCTTTATATTTAATCTTTCTAAAAGTTATCGGTTGACAATAACTTTAATTACCTCATTATATTCCTGATGATCAATCTTTAAAAGATAAGTTCCAATGCTATAATTTCTCACATCCAATGACTCTGTGGTGTTGTTTGCAATTCTAGAGATGAGTACTTGCCCAGTTAGGCTCATCAGAGTAAGTTTGGTGCCGCTCTTTGCTTGAATATAAATTTCTTCATTGACTGGATTTGGAAATACATTAACCTGATAATCCAAACTTGATCTTGAATAAATTGCATCATTCAAGGAAGTACCTGCCTCAGTTGGGTTTGTGCCTTTTTTCTTAGGCGGCAACTTCGGACATTTGAGAGGCGAAATAACTTCCACATATTTGAGTTTTGTAGCAGAATTTGTTCCATTTCCATTTTTTACAGTTAACTTGACTGTATATTTTCCGGCTTTATCAAAAGTAATTACTGGATTTTTCTGACTTGAGCTTGCCGGACTTCCTGCCTCAAACTGCCACGCCCATTCTAATACATCTACAGAAGACTTGTCAAGAAATTTTATTTTCAAAGGGGCACATCCTCTAATGGTATCAGATCCAAAGTTAACCTTAGGAATTAGATATACAGCAATGAGTTTTTCAAAAGTATCTACACCACACTCATTTTCAGTAATTAATCTTACATTGAATTCTCCTTCAACTCCATAATCATGTCTTGGAGATTTTTCAGTACTCGTTTTACCATCACCAAACTCCCAGAAATATTTATTTACTTTTTTACTTTGATCGGTAAAAAAAGCAACGAATCCTGTAACACTATTTTGAAAATCTGAACTCGGCTTTTCTCCAACAGTAATATAACCCACCTGTGCTATTGAATCGCTTTCTACGCCTGCTCTTGCAATTAGCTTAACATCGAAAGATCCAACATTATTATAAGTTACAATTGGTTCTTTATCAGTACTGGTTGACGGATTGCCTCCGGGAAAAAACCATTCGAAAACGGTTGCCTTGTTGGTTGAAGTATTTTGAAATTGAACGGTATAAGGTATGCATCCACTTTGATTATCCACCGCAAAACCGGCGATTGGCCTTGCTCCAACAGTAACAAACTTTTTGACTATGGTATTGCCACAAGCATTAGTAGCGGTCAGCTTTACTTCATATCTTCCATCTGGATAAACATGTTCAGGGTTTTCTTCTGTACTTGTTTTTCCATCTCCAAAATCCCATTTGTACGACTTTCCATACAAGGTAGAATTATTAAACTTAACCGTAGATAGATTAACCACAGCATCAAATTGTGCAAGAGGAAGACTGTCAATAGTTATAAAAGTATCTTTCGTAATCTGAGCATTATTTTTTAAACTGCTTACGATTAATTTTACTTTGAATTTGCCCGGTCTTTCATATTTAATAATCGGATTTTTTACAAACGAACCGTTTGGCGTACCACCCGGGAAGCTCCAGGTCCAATTGATTACATTAGAAGATGACTGATCAAAGAATTTTATAGTAGTAGGCGCACATCCTGCAACTGTATCTGATGTAAAATCAGCAATCGGGACGAAGTAGTTGGAAACTTTTTGGGTAACACAGGTTTTTCCACAATCATTTTCAGCACACATTTCTACCGTGAAATTTCCTTCTTTGGGATAGACCTTAATGACATAAGGACCTTCATCTGTTGTATTGTCATGAAATTTCCAAGTGAATTTATCAACCCGATCTCCATAGGCAAAAAATTCAATTTCGTTACCACCGTTGGCTGCGCCAAAATTAAAATAAACACCTCTTGGTTTATCTCTTGTAACTATATAATCTAACTTTTCAATATTCGTACTGCATTTAGGATTTGCAATTTCTAATTCTACCGGAAAGCTTCCAACGGTATTATAGGTTACAACAGGATTTTTTGCAGTCGAAGTTGAAGGCGTTCCACCGGGGAATTTCCATTTGTAGGTTGTTGCATTGACAGACATATCGTTAAATTGAACCACTAAAGGAATGCAGCCCTCTGTAGGAATAGCTTCAAATTCTGCATAAGGAATGTCTCCTGCGCTACAATCTCCCAAACAACCTTTAATTCTAAATGTCCAATCTGAAATTGCCCATATGGAAGCACCCGACCATAAGAAAGAACCATTAACTACAGGTGCCATGATAAAAGGTGATCCACCAGGATCGTGTACACAATTCCAATTATGACCTAATTCATGGGATTGTAATTGCCTGCACAATCCATTGTCTAAAGTAAATTCACTGCAAATATTAAAAGGTGTTAAAACACAAGTACCTGGCAGATAGGCTACACCTACAGCTCCAGAAGTATATTTTTTGGTCCAATTGGTTGCGACATCAAAACCACCTTGAAATAGTGTAAATCCTACCTGGTTAAATACGTTAAGTTGTTCAAAAATATCATTCACATTATACCATGGATCACGTAAAGAATCTTCAGGAATAAATATCCCTGAAATTGTATAAATATAATCTTCAACGAGTCGACCTCCATACCAATCTGTCTGTACAAGATTTAGTACTGTTGTCATTCTGGCTTCCGCAATACCCGCATCCCGTCTATAAAAAACATAATAAGAAAAATCACAACATAAAGCGATATCTACTTCCCAGCATCTTTTATTTCTTTCTTTTAACTCTTCCAAATCATGTTTATGTTGCGTTTTAAATTTTGAATATTCATCAGCGCCACAGGTTACATTTTTATTTGAAATAACTCCTTTAGAATCATATAGAATAAAATGATTTGGATCAGAATCAGCAAGTTCAAACGGTACTTGTTCCAGATGATAAGTTTCTCCACCTTCTCTAAACATTAGACTCATGTAATTTTTTGCAAACGTAACTGCGGCCTCCTGACCTCCAAAGTTAGCATTGTAACCTCTATAGGTTTCAATATCAGGATTTGGGTCAGTATCAATCAAGCCTTTCGAAGTTGCATGTCGAACTTTACAATCTTTACCATAAATATTGTATTTGTAAAACTGAAGGATGTGTGATTTATTGCCAAGGATTAATTCAACCTCCATAGAAGAACGAACATGATTCCTAAATTGAAGTCGTACTTTTTCAACATCTATATTATACGTTTCTACATTATTAAATTTTGCCGAAAGACCAGGATTGGCGGGCATTGTAATACCTTCAATTGTTAGGTCCTGGGAGAAGAGTAAATTAGTGATTAAAAGTAAAGGGAGTAAAAAAAATCTTTTCATTTTGAATAATTTAAATATTTTAACTTATAACTAGTGACAAAATAATTTATAAAATTATATCCTTAATAACAGATGCGCTTATTTATTGATAATAATTTTTTCGATCGAATTATAATATGGATTGCTTAATTGAATGTAATAGGTTCCATTAGGAATCTGCTGAACATTGATCTTCTCGTTAGAAGATTGTGTCTTGCCCACAATAAGTTTTTGGCCGGTTAAGCTGAAGATAGTAAAATCCATTCCTTTTTCTGCATTAAGATATATTTCATCCGTCGCCGGAATAGGATAAATTGAGAAGGAATTTATTGTATTTTCTCGATTTGAAATTTTTATTAGATTGTCATTTTCTTTTTCAGTAGAATCAACACCGGTTTTTGTTGTTGGCCTTTTTGGACATTTTATTGGAGATAGAACTTCAATGTATTTAATCTTTGTTGAAGAATTGGTTCCGTTCGAATTTTTTACAGATAACTTAACGGTATATTTTCCCGGCTTTGAAAATATCACAGAAGGATTTTTTTGACTTGATGTCAATGGATTGCCGTTTTCGAATTGCCAGCTCCATTCCAATACATCAACAGATGATCTGTCTAGAAAATCAACGGTAAGCGGTGGACATCCTTTAATAACATTTGAACTAAAGTCAACTTTTGGAATCAAATAAATAGCGATCAATTTATCCATAGTGTCCGCACCACATTCATTTTCAGTAATAAGCCTGACCTTAAAATCTCCTTCTACCTTATAATCATGAGAAGGGGAAGCCATTGAACTTGTTGTTCCGTCTCCAAAATCCCAATAATAAGTTTTAGAATTTGTACTTAAATCCGTAAAGTTGCACACATAACCAATAATTGAATTTTGAAAATCGGCTTTGGTAATTTCATCAACTGTAATAAATTCTTTTTGATTTAATGTATCACTTTCCAAAGCGCCTTTAGCTATGAGTCTTACATCAAACTTTCCTACCGAGGAATACGTAATTATTGGTTCTTTGTCGGTACTTGTTGAGGGATTTCCTCCAGGGAATAACCATTCGAAATTTGTTGCAGAAGAAGTAGAGCTATTCTGAAACTGTACCACAAACGGAGTACAACCTTTCTGATTCATTACCGAAAAACCTGCAGTTGGTTTTGCTCCAATGGTAATTGTGCGTTTGGTTGTTGTAGAACCACATTTGTTGCTCGCTGTATAAATAATTTCATATCGGCCATCCCGATAGAAATGGGTAGGACTTGAGTCTCTGCTTGAAGTTCCATCTCCGAAATCCCAGAAATGAGAATCTGCATAAAAAGAGGTATTGTTAACAGTTACAAGAGGGCCACCTATTACTGGATCAAATTGCGCCAAGGGTAAGCTATCAATTATTATAAAAGTATCTTTTTTAAGTTTAGCATTGTTCTTTAGACTATGGACCGTTAAGCTTACGGGAAATCTTCCGGGTCTGGAATATTTTACTGTAGGATTTTTTATAAAAGAACCATTAGGGCTTGCCCCTGGAAAACTCCAGGTCCAGTTAATTACATTGCTTGATGAGAGATCTTCGAATTTTACGGTTACCGGAGCACAACCACTGGTTTTGTCTGCCGTAAAATCTACTGTAGGAACGTAATAATTGCTTACTTTTTGCTTCACACAGGTTTCGCCACAATCGTTGGAAGCGCAAAGCTCAACGTCGAAACTTCCTTCTCTGTCATAGGTCTTAACAACATACTGACCTTCTTCAGTAGTACCGTCATGAAATTTCCAAATCCATGTATCTGCTCTATCTGCGGAACCAAAAAATTCAATGTCATTTCCATTATTAACAGCTCCAAAATTGAATCGGACAAATCTGGGTTTGTCGCGGGTTGCAATATATCCTAATTTTTCAACTTTTGTGCTGCACTTTGAATTCAATGCTTCTAATTCCACTGCAAATACACCCAGGGTATTATAAGTAACTAAGGGATCCTTTAAAGTCGAACTTGAAGGTGTGCCTCCGGGAAATTTCCAGATGTAGTTGGTCGCATTAGTTGACATATTGGTGTATTGTACCTGTAAGGGAATGCATCCTTCTACAACATCAGAAGTAAATTCTGCGATTGGAATTTTTGGTCCACTGCATTCTCCAAGACAGCCAGTTATACGATCTGTCCAACCCTGAATAAAATCAGCAGAGATTTTGGTCCAATTGGTATTGCCACCAATATTGGGATCCATAATAAATGGGCCTGCATCATGTGGTGCATCAAACAAGTGTCCCAAAGCATGAGATTGAACGTTTCTTATAAAAGTTCCGTTTGTGCTAATCTCATTACAGGCACTAAACATTGAAAATAAACAGGCTTGACGCTGATTGGAAGCATAATGAGGAGTTGCAGTGAACTTTGAAGTCCATACCGTTGCCACATCAAAACTTCCTTGAAAGATTGTAAACCCAATTCCAGTAAAAATACTCAGTAAAGAATTGATATTGGTTGCTGGTGCGAATGGGTCTCTGGCTGCACTTTCTACAATCGCCATAGATGGAATTGTCCAGAAATAATCATAATTTAATTTAGGGTAAACCCAGTCGGGTTGAATTAAATTTACAATTGTTGTCAACCTCGCCTCTGCATCTGCCCTGTTTCCTCCGTGTTTTGTAAAAAAAGGGAAATCACAGGCCATTGCAATTTCAACTTCAAAGCATCGAATATTTCTTTCATCAAATTTATCCGAATCGAATTTATCGATTTGCGATTCTTTGAATTCCAAGGCAGACTGATAATTGCATTTAAATCCTTGAAATTTGAAACTTTGCCGGGTATAACGTATAAAAAGATTTTTATTGTTGTCTTTCAGTAACTCAGGAAATTGTTCCAAATAAAAATACTCTCCACCATCTTTATACATCAGACTCATGTAATTAGTAGCAAAAGTTATAACAACTTCGCCACCACCAAAATTCGTATTATAGCCCCGATAAGTCTCTATACTTGGGTCTGGCTTTTCATTAAAATCACCTTGATCTGAGATAATTCTTACATTGCAATCTTGTTTTAAAACATTGTATTTAAATGCCTGTATTCTGAATACTTTATCGGCAAGAATAAGATCTGCTTCAATGCCAGATTGAGTAGATGTTCTGAATTCGTTTCTTACCTTCTCTACATCAATTTCGAAGATATCATAGTTGCTCAATAAATTGCTGATTTCCTGCCTTTTTGGTAACAACCTAGATTCAATCGTTAAATCTTGAGCCTTTATGATATTAAAAAAAAATATAAATGTAAGAAAAACAAGTCTTTTCATATTAAACAATTTCAATATATTTTGATTTACCGAAAGTGCTAATTTAGTACAATTATTGCAATTCAGGCCCTAAATACATCAAGGGTGAAATCTGCTTATCAAATAATATTATTGAAAGCTTCATAGTACTTAATATGATCTTTCATATTTGGTTTATATAATCGATTAAAAACTGGTTTAATGTTTTAATTGCAAGAGGGATGTTCCAGTTTTCTTTATTTCGGGGCTCAACATAATTGGAAATCGATCGGATAGAAATCAGAGGAACGTCCCACATACAGGCGGAATAAAAGACGGAGGCTCCTTCCATGCTTTCTATATCAGCTTTATACTTTGAGCTCATTCTTTGAATTCTTGAGTTTGAACCGCTTGTTAAACTAACGCTTAGGCCAGTACATTTTTTTAGTTTAGATTCGAATTGTGTAATTTTTCTTTCAATACGCCCTAAATTAAATGGCAACCTATTTGGGTTGTCAAGGTTAAGATCAAATATGGATAGAATATTTCCATCCTGATCTTCCGCACCAAGGTCTCCAAATTGTTCTGAGCTTACTTCTACAACCTGAGCTATTTCTAAAGATCTTGTAAAAGCTCCTGATAATCCGGCATGGATTAATAATTTGATCTCATTCATCCTTTGGTATCTTCCTAAGGCAAATGCTGTCATTGTTGGGCCGACCCCTGTAATATAAGGCATAATAGTCTTGTTACGGATATTATACTCGGTGAAATTCTTGCTTTCTGAATGGAATTCTAAGTATTCAATAGTTGGTTTTATTTCTTCTAAAGTTGCTGCAACCAATAATATTTTCATTGAGGATGAAATTAAAATAAGCCATTTAAATGACTATTGACCTGTTCTACGATTATACCGAAATCTTCTTTTTTATTGATAAAATCAAGTTCATCTGCATTGACTACCAATACCGGACTATGATTATATTTTTCAATCCATTGGTCATAACGCTGATTTAATTTTTTCAGATAATCCAGACTCATATTTCCTTCATATTCCCTTCCTCTGTTATGAATATGAGCAACCAGAGTAGGAATAGAGGCTTTGATATAAATCAGAAGATCGGGTTTTCTGATGGTACTCATCATAATATTGAATAAACTAAAATAGTTTTTATAATCTCTTTCCGTCATTAGTCCCATATCGTGCAAGTTAGGCGCAAATATAAATGCGTCTTCGTAAATTGTGCGGTCTTGAATTACGGTTTGGGATCCTTGCTGGATTTTTACAATTTGTTGAAATCTTGAATTTAAAAAGTAAATTTGAAGATTAAAAGACCAACGTTGCATATCATAGTAGAAATCATTTAAATAAGGATTGGTACTCGTATCTTCATATTCAACCTGCCAGTCGTAATGCTTGCCTAAGGCTTCTGTAAGACTTGTTTTTCCAGACCCAATATTTCCGGCAATACCGATATGTTTTGGCAAGAGTTGATTGGTAGTTAAGATCGTTGTATTCATTTTGATTGACAACCCAAATATCGAAAGTTTGTGATTAGCAAACTAAATTTAGTTTCTTTGTGATTAAATGGGATTGGGTAAAATTATAGAATTGGTCAATATAGGTAAGCGTTATATAATGGGTGATGAGATTATTGATGCACTCAAAGAAATTACCTTAGCTGTTGAGAAGAATGAGTATTTAGCTCTGATGGGCCCTTCAGGAAGTGGAAAATCCACTTTAATGAATATAATAGGATGTCTTGATAGCCCAACTAAGGGGGAATACAAATTAAATGGCAACCTGGTAAGCCGGATGGACGATAATCAGCTTGCTGAAATCAGAAATAAAGAAATAGGTTTTGTCTTTCAGACCTTCAATTTAATGCCCAGGATGAGTACTTTGGAGAATGTTGCACTGCCACTTGTTTATGCCGGAGTATCCAAGAGCGATAGGATTGAAAAGGCAAGAAAAGTGCTAGAACAGGTTGGATTGAAAGACAGGATGAGTCACAAACCCAACGAATTATCGGGAGGTCAACGTCAAAGAGTTGCTATCGCAAGAGCATTAGTAAATGATCCTGCTATTATTTTAGCTGATGAACCTACAGGGAACTTAGATTCTAAAACTTCCATTGAAATTATGAAAATACTTTCGCAGATTCACGAAGAGGGAAATACTATAATTTTGGTAACACACGAACCGGATATTGCCTTGTATGCCAGAAGAATAGTAAGATTAAAAGATGGATTGATTGAGACCGATGAGTTGAATCAATTTCAAGTTAAGTTAAAACAAGGATGAAAATTTACACAAAAACAGGAGATAAGGGCTCTACCTCACTTTTTGGAGGAAAGAGAGTATCAAAAGATGACATTAGAGTAGAAGCTTATGGCACAGCAGATGAATTGAATGCTGCAATTGGATTGCTAATCGCTGAGCTTGAACATAAGGATATCAGGCAGTTTCTGGGCAAAATTCAAAATGAACTTTTTGTAGTCGGATCACATTTAGCATCAGACCCTTCAAAAAAAAATGATCATATTCCGGAGTTAAAAGAGGAAATTATTAGAGATCTCGAAATGGCGATTGATCAAATTGATACAGAGTTATCACCTTTAAAGTATTTTGTTCTTCCGGGTGGTTCTGTTTCAATTGCTACAGCACATATCTGCCGCACAATTTGTAGACGAGCCGAAAGAAGAATTGTTAGTCTTGCACACCATGAGCAAGTAGATCTGAATATAGTCGTTTACTTTAATAGACTATCGGACTACCTTTTTACACTTTCAAGATATTTGGCATTCCGAGATGGTGTAGATGAAATTCCTTGGAAGGGATAAATATTAATTTGAGGTTAAGGAAGAACTTTTAATGTCGAAGTATGATTCGGCTTTCCAGTAGAGGAAAAAAAAGACAGTGGTGAAAAATACTGATGCCGCCAATTCATTTAAAGCAAATGGTAGAGCTGCGATATAACAAGTAATTAATCCAGAGAAGTCTTTAGAGTACATTAATCCTTCCGTCCATACTCCAAAATTGCTTAAAATAAAAAAGATGATTGTTGTAATGATTCCGGCAGAAAGAAGTTGAAATGGTGATTCAAGTTGTTTAGTCAGATATTTGCTTATTAGAAAAGAGATCAGAAAGGAAGAGTAGATCCATAAAAATGATTGAGAAGTCCAGGCAAATCCAGAATGAAGATCAGGATATATAAGATTGTTGATTAAAAGATCGCAAATATAATACCCAATAAGTATGAAGATTGCAAAATAACTCTTTCTCAAAATAGCTCCAGCAAATATAAATCCCGCCAGTGATGAGGTAAAATTGGGTGCATGTGGCATCAATCTGCTAATGACCAAAGTTCCAATAATTCCAATTAAAAGGAGAATCTCTTTTTTATTCATTGCATTTAAATTTAGGGTAAAATTAAGAATTTGATACGATATGAATCCTATACTTTTGCAGAAGATTCTTTTAGAATGTTTGTACAACAAGGAAGACGAGGATTAAATTCTGCATTTTATTATGTTTTAACAACTTTGATCTGTTTCACAGGAATAGCTTCATTGTCTGCTTATTTATATCAAAACTTCAGTTTTGACCTTAAAGACATTAATCAAACTCTTATCCTTACACTAATTCCTTTTTCGGCTGTTATTTTTTTTATACTATTTAATACCAGATTATTACATAAAAGACCGATCGCGAGTCTTTTTAATATATTTAATCATTTTCGATGGTCTCGATTTTTGATCGGGCTAATATTTTGGAGTACTTTATTGATTGCAACTGATGTGTTCAATGCTTTTATACTTCATGAAGATTATAAGCTTTCCTTGAATAAAGAGAATTTTCTTCAGTTGTGTATAATTTCTTTAAGTTTATTTCCAATACAGACCTTGGCAGAAGAACTATTTTTTAGATCTTACCTTACACAGGGATTGAGTAATATTTTCAGCAAATCCATTTTTCCAATAATATTGAGTTCTTTTATTTTTATGGGTGCACACATGATGAATCCGGAGACTGAAAAATATGGTCTTATCCTAATGAGCTTCTATTATTTGTGTAGTGCTTTTTTTCTTGGAATATTAACAGAATTGGATGATGGAATTGAACAAAGTTATGGGATTCATACAGCCACCAATATTTATGGTGCTGTTATTGTAGGATATGAAGGATCAGCAATTCAAACGGAATCCGTTTGGACGATTCAAAATATGAATGCCTTCATGATGGTTCTTTTTAGTATTCTTATTATGGTCATTTATTATTTTATGGCACATCGGTTTTGGAAAATTAGAAAATTTAATTATCTTATTAAAGAATATGAACTTGAGAATGTTCAGGAGAAAGTATAATTTAGGATTATTGTTGTTTTTTTTCGGAGTTCGAATTTATTCACAGGATTGCTATTGGCAGATGCGCGTTCAATACGATATGGATATTGATTTCGATCATGAGAAACACAGGTATGAAGGTGAGCAAAAATTAAAGATTTATAATAATAGCCCTGATACCTTAAAAAAAATTTATTACCATCTATATTTTAATGCCTTTCAACCAGGATCGGATATGGATATCAAATCAAGACTTATAGAAGATCCTGATCCAAGGGTAGGGAATCGAATTTCTAATTTAGCCGAAAGTGAAATCGGATTTATTAGACCGGAAAGAATTTCGCAGAATCGAAGGAAACTTGATTTTATAGTTGATGGAACGATTCTGGAAGTAAAATTAAAGAACCCGTTGATGCCGCAAGATAGCACTATCATCGAAATGAAATATCTGGCTCAAGTTCCTGTACAAATTAGACGAAGTGGAAGAAATAATAAAGAAGGAATTGATTATTCAATGGCTCAATGGTATCCAAAATTGTGCAATTATGATCGCCATGGATGGCATGCTGATCCATATATTGGAAGGGAGTTTTATGCGCCATGGGGAGATTTTAGGGTGAGTATTGAGATAGATTCTAAATATGTAATCGCAGCGACCGGCTACATTCAATCTGAAGTTTCTTATTTGCCGGGTTCAAAAAAAATCAAGAAATGGGAGTTTTATGCCCCTAATGTTCACGATTTTGTTTGGGCGGCAGATCCGGATTATATCCGTGAAGTTTACCCCTTGAAAGATGGACGAACTCTTCAGTTTTTTCACCAAGCTAATCCAAAATATGACACGGCGTGGATGCAACTTCCAAAAATTATGGAAAGGGCATTAGAATTTATGGAATCGCATTATGGACGATACGCGTACGATAATTATTCTTTTATTCAAGGTGGGGATGGAGGAATGGAGTACCCAATGGCTACACTGATTACCGGTAACAGGCCTCTAATTAGTCTTGTAGGAGTCAGTCTTCATGAATGGATGCATAGTTGGTTTCAAATGATGTTGGCTACCAATGAATCCAAGTACCCCTGGATGGATGAAGGATTTACTTCCTATGCTGAGGATGAAGTCATGAATTATGTAAAAATGTTAGGATTATTACCTGGCTACGAGCCTTCAAAAAATGTAATGCAAAGCACTTTAGAAGCATATGTAAATTTTATTCATTCAGGAAAGGAAGAAGCTTTGTGTACTCCTGCCGATCATTATGAAACCAATCGCGCTTATGGCGTAGGCTCCTATGTTAAAGGATCTCTTACACTTATGCAATTGAGGTATATCGTTGGTGAAAAGGCTTTTAGAAAAGGCATGATGAACTATTATTCCCACTGGATATTCAAACATCCGGAACCTTCGGATTTTTTTAGGTCAATTGAAAAAGCCTCGGATATCGAATTAGACTGGTTTGAAGATTATTGGGTAAATACAACCAAAAGAGTTGATTATTCTATTGATACAATTGTTGAAGTAAATAGTAAATGTGTATTAAAGATCAATAGGTTGGGTCAGTTTCCAATGCCCGTGGATGTTTTGGTCAGAACAAAAACAAAGGAAATTATTTATCATATTCCCTTAGATATTATGCGAGGACATAAGACTGACCCAGAACTTGTATTTGCTAAACCTTGGCATTGGGTGAATCCGGAATACTTTCTAGAACTTGAAAGCAGACTTGATGAAATTGTGGAAGTAATATTAGATCCGAATATTCAATTACCCGACATTCATCGAGAAAATCAAAAATTAGTGATAAATGATTCTGTTCTTGATTAATACAAATTTCAATTAAATTTTATATAAAAATTTTACCGTTTTTCAATTTTGAAAATTAAAGATTTTAAATTATATATTATTAGAAAATTTGACTTTTTCAGGTCTGTTTACTTACCTTGTCATCGAATTCAATCAAACAACGAAAATAGTTTTTATGCTGGTATTAAGTGTAGTATTCACTATATTGGCTATTTGCTCTGTTTTTTCAATCTGGCAGTTCAAAGGCACGTATAGAAGAAATTAATTTCTAAAATCACTGATAACCAAAACTCTCATTTTATGAACCTGAAGCTTTTTTTCAGGTTTATTCTATATGGCTTTACCTAATCCCCAACATTCATCTTTGGTTTATCTGCCTTCTGAGTATGGAGAGTTTGAAATTCAGACCATTGCATCAGACTTTAAGGAGTTTCCGCATTTAATTATTCAATCAAAGCAGCTTGATTTTTCTTTGCCTCTCCTACTGCGAATTCATTCAGAATGTTTTACGGGAGACGTACTGGGTTCCAAAAGATGTGATTGTGCCTTTCAGCTACACCATAGTTTAAAAAGGATGAATAAGGAAGGCGGTATGTTAATTTACTTAAGGCAAGAAGGACGGGGAATTGGATTGCACCATAAAATAGAGGCATATGCATTACAGGATCAGGGACTGGACACTATTGAAGCTAATACAGCATTGGGTTTCAATTCCGACGAACGTGATTATTCGATTGTTGCTGAAATTCTTCATCAAAGGAAGATTAAAAGCGTAAGATTAATGAGTAATAATCCTCAGAAAATTAATTTTTTAAAAGATCAGGGAATTCAAGTTGATGAGGTTATTCCATTGATTAAAGAAAAAGATCCGTTTAATCAGAAATACCTTCGTTCTAAAAGAGATAAAATGGGTCATAAGATTCCACTTGATTTTTAATGGATAAGAATCAATTAACCCATTCATTTCTTAAGCTTGTTAATATCATGGATGAACTCCGTGAGCGATGTCCATGGGATAAAAAGCAAACCATTCATTCGTTGAGGTCTTTAACCATTGAGGAAACTTATGAATTGGCTGATGCCATAATAAAAGAAGATTTTCGTTCTTTAAAAGAAGAATTGGGTGATTTGCTTTTACATATTCTATTTTACAGTAAGATAGGACTAGAAAAAGATCAATTTAATCTAATTGAAGTAATTGATACAATCTCAGAGAAGCTAATCAGGAGGCATCCACATATCTATGGTGAATTGCAGGTAAATGACGAAAAAGATGTAAAGCGCAATTGGGAGAAGATTAAAAAAGCGGAAGGTAAATCTCTTCTTGCAGGAGTTCCGGATTCTCTTCCTGCGATGGTAAAAGCTGTAAGACTTCAAGAAAAGACCGCACAGGTGGGATTTGAATGGGAGCATATTGAGCAAGTCTGGGAGAAGGTAGAAGAAGAACTTCTGGAACTCAAACAAGCGATAAATGGAGAAGGTAAAGTAGAAGAGGAGTTTGGAGATTTGTTATTTGCTTTAGTCAATTATTCCAGGTTTCTAGGTCTAGATCCTGAGTCTGCCCTTGAGAAGTGCAACATTAAATTTAAATCCAGATTTGAATTTATTGAAAGAAATTCTCCAAAGCCATTAGAAGAAATGAGCTTACAGGAAATGGATGATCTGTGGGAGAAAGCCAAAATGCATTTATAGGCTGTGTTATTAAGAGTTTGATGAAACCATTTTTAATACTCGATTTCAGATCCAAATTGGCTGTATGCTTTGATGTGTTTCAAGAAAAACTGTCCTCCTCGTTTTCATTTTCAAAATGAAGAATATGTAATAATCTATGTAGAATAGGTGTTAGAAACACAGCAGTAATACTTAAAAAGGCAATACCACTGTATAAGGCATATAAGGACGAAAATAATTTAGCCGGATTGGTTTTCATTTCGGCAACCGGTCCCATTCCTGTTAATATCATACAGGTCATATGAAAGCTGTCAACCCAACTAAGTTCACCTAATAATCTATATCCAATCATTCCAATTAAAAGAGAGATAAGGATTACAATACCAGATAATAGTGCATATTTACCAACTCTTATTACGAAGTGTTTGGTTGAAATTATTTTATCCTGTTTTTTCTCTAGTTTCAATTGAATTTACTTTATTGATCTTCAAGAATTTTTAAGACCATTTCTGCTGACTGAGTTACAGGTGTGCCAGGTCCGAAAATTGCTGCAACACCGGAATTCTTTAAAAATTCAAAGTCCTGTTCAGGAATTACACCACCAACTATGACTTTTATTTCGTTTCTACCTAATTTTTTTAATTCTGCAAGAGTTTCAGGGACAAGGGTCTTGTGTCCTGCTGCTAAAGAAGAAATTCCAAGAATGTGTACATCATTGTCACTTGCCTGCATTGCAGCTTCTGCAGGGCTTATAAATAAGGGGGCAATGTCTACATCAAAGCCCAAATCTGCATATCCGGAAGCAATGATTCGTGCTCCGCGATCATGTCCGTCTTGCCCTAATTTGCAAATTAATATTCGGGGTCTTCTACCATGTTTTTTGGCAAAAGAATCCGTGAGTAATCGAATTTTCTCCAGCTCTTTTTGATTCATACTATGATGCGAATATACTCCACTTACAATTTTATTATTGGCTTCATAGCGACCAAATACAGATTCCAGCGCCAAACTAATTTCTCCCAAGCTTGCCCTAGCTCTTGCTGCTTT
This sequence comes from Saprospiraceae bacterium, assembly GCA_020848695.1. Classification (GTDB taxonomy): domain Bacteria; phylum Bacteroidota; class Bacteroidia; order Chitinophagales; family Saprospiraceae; genus Vicinibacter. The sequence continues at coordinate 13,862 of JADLHT010000046.1, read as the reverse complement.
GACTGCTACTGTTAGAATGTTTTTTTGACTATCTTTTGCAGATTCTTGTAATTCAAACAAGAATTGGTTTACCAGGTCTGAGTTTCTGTTCGATTTAATTTTCTTAAGACTTTCAATTTGTTGATTTTTAACTTTTGTGTTATCAACTTCAAGGATTTCATTATTGTAGGATGATTGAGAAATATAAGAATTTACTCCGATGATTTGTATTTGCTTAGAGTCTATACCGGCTTGTTTTTTAATTGCAGCTTCCTCAATTCTCATTTTAGGAATTCCTGCCTGGATTGCTTTAGTCATTCCTCCATACTCATTAATTTCCTCAATATAATTCCATGCTTTTTCAATCAATTGAGCTGTTAACGACTCCAGGAAGTGAGATCCTCCAAACGGATCTACTGTTTTACAAATTCCTGTTTTTTGGGCAAGATAGATTTGTGTATCGCGGGCTATTTTGGAAGAGTAAATGGAAGGAAGAGCAATGGCTTCATCCAGAGAATTTGTATGTAAGGATTGTGTTCCTCCACATACGGCAGCCATCGCCTCTATTGCAGTTCTTGTAATGTTATTATAGGGTTCTTGGACCGTCAGACTCCATCCGGAGGTCTGGCAGTGCGTACGCAGCGCAAGTGATTTTGGATTTTTTGGTTTATAATTAGAAACCAATCTGCTCCACAATATTCTACCTGCTCTTAGTTTTGCAATTTCGGTAAAAAAATCCATCCCTATTCCCCAAAAGAATGAAATCCTTGGAGCAAAATCATCTATGTTTAATCCGGCATCTATTCCGCACTTGATGTATTCAATTCCATCGGATAAGGTATAAGCCAATTCTAATTCTGCTGGTGCTCCGGCCTCGTGCATATGATATCCGCTAACGCTAATCGAGTTGAATTTTGGCATGTATTGTGAACAGTATGAAAAGATATCTGCAACGATACGCATGGAAGCTTGAGGAGGATAGATATAGGTGTTTCTCACCATAAATTCTTTGAGTATATCATTTTGAATGGTACCCGACAATTGTTGGGGACTTATTCCTTGTTCTTCAGCAGCAACTATAAAGAAAGCAAGGATCGGAATGACAGCCCCATTCATTGTCATTGATACGGATATTTTATCTAGCGGAATTTGGTCAAATAATAATTTCATATCTTCGACGGTATCGATCGCAACACCTGCTTTTCCAACATCACCTATAACTCGTGGATGATCTGAATCATATCCGCGATGAGTAGCAAGATCAAAAGCGACAGACAATCCGGTTTGACCTTGTTCAAGATTTTTTCGGTAGAAAGCATTGCTATCTTTAGCATTGCTAAATCCAGCATACTGTCTTATGGTCCAGGGTTTAGATACATACATACTTGCATAAGGTCCTCGCAAGTATGGATCAATACCTGCAGAATAATTTTCCAGTTGAAGGAGATCTAAATGCATTTGTGTTTCATCCATTTGTAATTCAATTCCTTTAATTTAGAACAGCAATACTATCTCTCAATCCGATTTAACTTCCAATTATTATTTCTAATATCAACGGGTCTTAAAGTATTTAATTCATCTAGATATGCTTGTAAAACAACATACGCGCCCGCTTCAATTGAGTTTTGTAAACTGTCTTCATTTATAAAATCGTCATAGTATTGATTTATAAAAAATGTATTGTATTGTCCTTTTCTGAATGAATGATTCCTCATTACATACTCACAAAAAGGAATTGTTGTATCTACACCTTCGATTTTTGTTTCTGATAGAGCAAGTTCCATTCTCTGTATTGCTTCAGCTCGTGTATTGGCATGAACAATGAGTTTGCCAAGCAAAGGATCATACTGGACCGGTATTTCCATATTTATTTTATAACTGTCATCTATTCGGATACCGTCTCCTTCGGCAATTTCATATTTTGTAATTTTACCAATACTGGGTAAAAAATTATTATATGAATCTTCTGCGCAAATTCTGATTTCAATGGCATGTCCATTTATTGTCAAATCTGACTGCTTGAATGGAATTTGTTCGCCTTCTGCAATTTTAATTTGTAATTCAACAAGGTCTAAGCCAGTGATCATTTCAGTTACGGGATGTTCAACTTGAAGTCTTGTATTCATTTCTAAAAAATAATAGTTCAGTTCTTCATCAACCAAAAATTCTATGGTTCCTGCTCCGACATATCCGCAAGCTAAGGCCAACTTAACCGCATCATTACCCATCTTGTTTCTTATTTCTTTTGTCAGGCAACTAGAAGGTGCTTCTTCAACAATTTTTTGATGTCTTCGTTGCACACTGCATTCCCGTTCAAAGAGAAATACACCGTTTTGAAACTGATCACAGAAAACTTGTATTTCAATGTGCTTTGGATTTGTTATGTATTTTTCAATAAATACCGATCCGTCTCCAAATGCGGACATTGCTTCGCTGGAAGCCATTTTTAATTGTTCTTCCAGATCCGTTTCTTTATGAACTAATCTCATTCCTTTTCCGCCTCCGCCGGCACTTGCTTTAATTAATAAAGGATAAGAAGTTTTATTTGCAATTTCAAGCGCTTCCTGAATTGAGTTGATTGCTATATGTGTTCCGGGAACTAAAGGAACTCCACTTTCGGTTGCAGTTTTTTTAGCTTCAATTTTTGAACCCATTTTTATCATCGATGATTCGGTGGGGCCAATAAAAACTATGTTATTGTTGCTTATCTGTCGTACAAATTCTGGATTTTCACTTAAAAATCCGTATCCGGGATGAATTGCATCACAATTTGAATGTAAGGCGGCTTCAAGAATTTTATCAATTCTTAAATAACTCTCAGCAGAAGTTATGCCCCCTAATGAAATCGCTTCGTCTGCAAAAAGTACGTGTGGAGCATTTCGGTCAACATCACTAAAAACGGCTACTGTTTTTATTCCTAACTTTTTTGCTGTGCGCATTATTCGTAATGCGATTTCACCTCTGTTTGCTACCAGAATTTTTTTGATTTTCACAATTCTTGAATTAATAGGCTATAAATTTTGTGACTAAGGTCTTCCAAATAATAAGATCCCGATACCAGATCCATGTCAATTCCCAATTTTGCTTCAGACTTTAATATATGTTGTAAATGAAGGCAATGTTTGTAAGCTTCATGAATATTGAGATAGTTCTGGTCTGTTGAATCGAATGGTTTAAAATTGATGATTTCCGGATTTGATATCGCTGCCGATAAACAAATCAGACTTGTTGCAATTAATGGATTCTGTCCATGTTCTATACTTAAGTTTGATCTTATTCCTGTCTCTATGGAAGTATTGCCATCCAGCTGACTTATAAGTATTCTAATTGCTCTTATGAAGGCAATATTATTTAAAAAGTCATTGTCTAGAATCAGGTTTAATCTTGATTTATGGTTTTTGTTTGTCAATACAAATTGAATTTTCGAAGCAATATTTTTTGGGGACAAGAAAATGTCTACTAAGGAAAAACTTAAAAGCTGTATTCCTTCCAAATCAGGATTTGTATTGACAAGAGACGAATTTGCTGGATAAGAAATTTGACAATTTTTTTTCAAAATGTATTTTGATATACTTTCGGATATATTGCTGTTGCTAAATCTAAATTCAAAGCTCATCATTTCCGAAAACACTTCACTTAATACTTGTTCAATGGTATTTAATTCGAGCTGTTCAATATTTTCTAGAACGAGGTGTTCTACTCCGTTCTTTAGACAGATTGAGATGAGTTCTTGGCATTGTTGCAGGTCTCTGTATATAATTGTTGTGCCTGTTTTCCAAGAATCTCCAGAAGGCTTAAAATTTAATGGGTTTAATTGTAATATATCTTCTTTAGTAGCGAAACTTAAACCTTGAATTTGTTGAGATATCGAATGATAATAAATTTCTTCAAAACGATCAGGATTTTCCTTCCTGATTTCGTTTAGCCAATCTGATTTAGTTGACGAGTTAGAAATATTTTTTAAATTTGTCATTCTATTTCCATTAATATTTGATTTTTTTCAACTTTGTCCTGGGGTCTTATGTTCAAGATTTTAATGATTCCTTCTTTTGGTGATTTTATAATATTTTCCATTTTCATTGCTTCCAATTTAATCAAATTTTGACCTTTTGTAACTGTATCATTGAGTTGTACATCAACAGAAAGTACGATTCCGGGCATTGGAGCTTTGATTTCATTTTCAAGATTATTGTGTTTGGTTTGAAATCCTAGTTCGTTTATTTTTTGTTGTAGATGATTTTCAATATAATAACTAAACTTTTTACCATTTATTTCAGCATCAATTTTTCCATTTTGGAGATCGGAATTTAAAATTTTTATTTTAGTTGAATGATTGTTGTGTATAATATGATATTGATTTTCTGCAATTTTAATTAAATCTTTAGAAGCTAAGGTGTCGGCTGAAATTTCAAATTTTTTATTTTTATATTTTATCAGATATTTATCCATATTTTTTTAGATTATCTTTTTTATTCTTGTAGAATGAAGAATCAATTCCGAATTTATTATGGATATATCCGGTATCCAGTTTATTCCAGGTTTCTTTCCTGTTGATATTGATCCTAATTCTGAATCCATTTTTAAAGCTTTTGCGCCGTTAAGACAGGCCCATTGTAATATTTGTTCAAACTTTATCTCAGATTGGTACTTGATAATACTGTTTATCTCTTCTAATACAGATAGCTTCCAATTGGAGCTGTAACTATCAGTTCCAATGCATATTCGATCTTGCTGTTCTTTAAAAATCTTATAGTTTGGCAATTTGTTTTCAATAAATAAATTTGCATTTGGGCAAGTTACAAAATATGAATTATCATTCCACTTCATAACTGCATCAAGATCTTTTTTTGTCATACAAGTATTATGAACAAATAAAGTATTTAATTTAGGATTTAATTGACTAATGCTATAGTAAATAGAATTCTTTTGAATTGGTTCAAATGAGTTGAGATTGAATCCAAATTGAGAAAAGAAGCTTTCAAAAGCTCCGGATTTATTTATAAACAATAGATCTTCATCCAAAACTTCCTGATTGTGGATACTGATTATGCTTTCTTCAGTATTGTTATTGTGTATTAACTCAAACAAATTTTTCGATACGGAATAAGGTGCATGAGGAACATATGATTTTGGCAGTTTATTAAATGAATGATAAGTTTCAGTATATGGTTTAAAAAAATCATCTGCGCGATCCTCTTGCAGAAAATCAAAACATTCAACAAAGGTATGATATTTTATTTTGCTGTTTAATTTAACAAGATAGCTATCCTTTTTATTTGAAATGTCCCCAACTGCTACAATGCCGTTGTTGTACATTTCCAGATCTGCTTCATGTATGGCTTGCTTTATGTGGCTTTCATCAACTTCACGTTGTTGAACTACTGAATTGAGAAATTGTAATAATCCAGTACCGGTTTTAAATTTATCTTTTAGATGTGATAATTCCAAATGGCAATGAGCATTAACAAACCCTGGAGTTAACAGGCCTGGAAAATAATGGTATTGACTTCTGTCAAATTCCCCTGCAGGGATGACATTAATTATTTCGCCATCTTCTGATACTGTTATTCCTGATTTTTTTAACAGTTGTTTTCCATCGTGAATAAAGTCAGAAAATATTTTCATTGACTAATCAAGAATATTTTGAACAATTATTCCATTTCTTATCCTTGGTTCAAACCAGGTGCTTTTTGGTGGCAGTATTAAATTATTATCTGCAATAGCTGTAAAATCTGTCTTTTTGAGAGGATAGAAGCTAAATCCAAGAAGTTCTTTATTGTTTTCAATTGCTTTTAAAATTGGCTTTGATCCCTTTGTAGCGTCGATATAATGTATTCTTTGATTCGTGCGAATATCCATAATGTCTAAAATATTTCCCAGAATAACCCTGTTGAATATATCAATGTCAAATTGAACAGGATATTCATGGTTTTTTAATTCAGGCACTCCTTTTTTCCATCTGATAGAATATGTATCAAGATGAGTATGCATAATAATCTCATGCTTTTCTTCAGGCTCCCTTATTTGAGTGATTTTTTTAATTTCTGCAAAGTAATTAAGTTGTTTAAGTATAACATCCAGTTCAACCACATCAAGGATATGAACCAGCCTGTTGTATGGAAGTATGTCTAATTCATTGAAGGCAAATAATGCGCATAAAATATAACTTAATCCATGGTTTTTTAAATCCGGATTTTCTTGCAATATTTTTGAGATTGTGGACATTCGATGATGTCCGTCTGCTATATAGGATTTAAATATTTTATTTCTAAATTCCTTTTCAAATTCCTTTATTTCATCAGCAGAATCAACAAGGTATAATTCATGAGTTTGATTCTCTTTTTCAAATTTAATTTTGAATTTTGGATTACGACTAAGAAATGTTTTAGCAATGAGAAAATTTAGTTTATCGCTTTTCTTATGAGCAAGCAATACAGGTTTGATAATTGCTTTCCTTTGTAAGGTTAAATGTGCAATTTTTTTTTCCTGTTCGATTAATGTGTTTTCGTGTTTAAGAATATTTCCTTTGAGATATTCGTTGACATCGACTCCGGCTAGAATTCCGTGATGTATTTTTGTTTTGGTCTGAATACGATATACAAAAATAGCCTCTTTTTTTGCTTTTTTAAATATGTCCGTATCTTTCAATTTCGTAAATTCTTCTTTCATGTTTTCGAAGAATCCTGTAATGTCAATTACTTTCTTAAGATTAGGATAAGAATATAGTATGGGTTTTATAATCACAATTTCAAAATCTATCCTACTTTATTGTTGAATAAACGGTAGTTTGCATACAGTAGCCGGAAGATTTTTAGAACCCATACTGATAAATATATTGGTATTGGGTTCAGCAAACTCTACAGGAACATATCCAAGTCCAATTGATTTATTTAAGCTCGGTGAAAAAGTTCCGGAAGTTACTAGACCAATAGGTTCATTGTTCTGATTGCAAATAGGGTAGTGGTGTCTTGGAACTCTTCTGTCTTCCAGTGTAAATGCCACCAATTTTCTTTTAATACCATTTTCTTTTTGTTGGTTGAGCCAATTCTTTCCAATAAATTCTGTTTTATGGATCTTCGTAATCCAGGCCAATCCAGCTTCGAGTGGTGATGTGGTATCATCGATATCATTACCATAAAGACAAAATCCCATTTCTAGACGTAAGGTATCTCTTGCCCCCAAACCTATAGCTTGAAGGCCTTTTTCTTGACCCACACGCATTACCTCATCCCATATTTTTGAAATTTGATCATTGTGAGCATAAATTTCAAATCCTCCCGCACCGGTATATCCTGTAGCTGATATGATCACGTCCTTATAACCTGCAAATTCGTCTTTTACAAAATTGTAATATTTTATTTTACTTAGATTGACAGGCGTCAAAGATTGAATGATATCAATTACTTTAGGTCCCTGAATTGCTACTAATCCTGTTTCATCTGAAATATTGATCAATCGCGTATCAAAGGTATTATTTTCGGTTATCCAGTTCCAGTCTTTTTCTATATTGGAAGCATTTACGACTAACATATATGCTCGCTCACCTTCAGCACATAAATTTTCCGGCAAACGATAGACCAAAAGATCATCAATTATTCCACCTTCCCTATTCGGGAGACAGGAATACTGCGCATCACCGATTTTAAGTTTAGAAACATCATTAGAGGTAACGTATTGTATAAGCTCCATGGCTTGTTTACCTTTTACGATAAATTCGCCCATATGAGACACATCAAACATTCCGGCATTAGCTCTAACACATTCGTGTTCTTCTTTTATTCCTTTGTAAGAGATTGGCATATTGTAACCTGCAAATTCAGCCATTTTTGCGCCTAGAGCAATATGCCTATCTGTAAGTGGTGTATTTTTCATGGTTGACAATTAATTTTTAGAAGTTGCACGAAAGTAAGCCAACTAAAGGAAATTTTATTCAATATTTGGAAACTATCTGTACCATCGAAAGATTGCCAAATAAAATATTCTATCTAAGCTTAGTTTCGATAATTTTATCGCCCTGGTTAATTAGATTAAGTATATCCATACCTTTGATAAGTCGTCCGAAAATACTGTATTTTCCGTCCAGATGAGGAGATGGAGAATACGTGATGAAGAATTGTGAACATTCTGTATCTGGGCCTGCACTCGCCATGCCAACCATTCCTTCTTCGAAATAGTTTAAATTTAAGTTAATTTCAGTTCGAAGGGTATAATCCAGACTTCCATACCCGTCGCCTCTGGGACATCCTGTCTGGATTACAAAATTCGGAACTACTCTGTGAATTATTTTATTGTTGAAAAATTTTTGCTCCGTTAGATCAATAAAATTTATTACTGATGCTGGAGCAAGTTTTGGATACATTTCAATTTCAAGAACTCCTTTATTGGTAATTATTTCTGCAACGATTGTATCTTTTTTTAGATCTAATTTTTTCCAATCAATGAGATGATTAAAGTCAATGCTCTTTGGGTGAAATTTAAGTTTTTTAAGATGTGAGACTGTTTTTCCAATTTCGTTATAAGTCTCAATATCTCTTGGAAGCTTTAGTTTATTTTGAGCAACCAGTAAAGTGCTATCCGGTCTAAAATATTTTGCAATTATTCCTTTTTCATTTCTAAACCATTCCGCCATGACCGCCAGAGAACCAACATTGACAGAATTACATTGCTTCTGGAGAAATTCAGTTATACTTTGATAGATGTAATTCTTATTTCCTTTGAACACAAGGGTAAAGGAAGAGTTTTGCATCATCTTTTGAATAGTACTGGTAATAGTAGTGATTATGATGGGTTCTTTTTCGCGATTCGCCAATTGCAAGATGAAGGAAAGATATTTTGGGCTATTAGATAAAGCATGTATAAAAGCAGCTTTTGAATAAGGATCTTTAGATTTATTAATTTCCTGAAGTAAATGGTAATAGATACCTTCTCTACTTATTTTTTTATGATAGGGTATTCTTTTAATTAATACTTCATATATAATAGATTTGGTTTGCCAGTTTAGTTCTGATTCATTTAATTGTTTGAGTAGTCTTTCTGCATCTACTTCGGTACCATTTTTTAAAAAATATTCGGCTGCTAGTATTGAAATTTGAATTGAAGGATTTTGTAAAGCTTTAAATGCGAGATTCGATCCTTTTCCGGCGGGAAGATTTTGTAGGGATTTAATCAGATTGCACTGGACTCTTGGATCCTGTATTCTACTATATAGTTCTTCCAGATCATTGGGAATTTCCGGGGAGCCTGTTCTACTGAATCCTGTAATTAAACACATCCGAATTTCAGGATTTTTTTCTTCATAGCAGGCGTTCCGCAATTCTTTATAGTAAGGTTTTAAATCAATATTTTTAAATCGTTGAATAGAATGAGCTGCAATAAGTTTTGCCTTTTCACTAAAAGCTTTGTTATTAATGACCTCTATGAAGAGTTCTGCTGATTTTGGACAGAACTTGTTTCTTAATCCGAACCGATAGTATGCCAATAACTGACCTTCCAGCAGATTAATATTGGCATTTGTATAATTTTTAATTTTACATAACAATTCAAGAGTACTGTCTGTGCCGCATTTGCCTAATGCTTCCAGAATGAACTGATTGGTAATTTGGAAGGGCCCTAAAGAATCTTTTGGTATGAATGCATCAATTAAAGCTTTTTCAGCGACTGGATCTCCAATTTGCCCTAAACTAAATGCTGCAGATTGCTTTACTTCTTCAATGGGATCTTTTAATAAAGGAATTAACTTATAGATGCTATGGGTATCTTGAAAGGAACCAAAAGCTTCAGCTGCTAGTTTTCTATAAATAGCTTTTTTATCCAGCAAATAAGGATATAACGAATCACTCAATCTCCGATCCTGAAATTCTATGATGTGTCGATAGATAGGGTCTTGAATTGTATAATCCAAATTAGAATAATCTTCTTGTACTGGTGGCAGACAAGATTGAATAAAGATAAATAACAGAATATAAAAAATCAATCTACGCAAACTCAACTTATATTTAGCTCCCAATAGGGAATTTGTTTCTATTGTTGGTTGTAAGCGCAGAAAATAAAATAATTATTCTTCGATCATGGGTTCATCAGAATCCTCATTTTCATAGTTTGATACCGGCCTGTTATTTTCAATTATTGGAGTTGGTGTTTCTCTTTCTTTAGCCTGAACGCTTTTGGTTGCATGAGGTACCAATAGTAATCTCTGCTTATCAATTAATTCTCCGGTAACTGAACAAATTCCATAGGATTTATTCTTAATTCTTACTAATGCAAGTTCCAGATTTTGTACAAATTGCCTTTGTCTTTCTGCAAGTTTTGTCATAAATTCTATTTCAGTATGGATTGAGCTATCATCAAACCAATCACCTCCTTGTTCATCAGACATATTTTCTCTCAACTCCATCATTTGCTGTTCGATACCTTGCAATTCTGTTTTCGCAAATTCAAGTTTTTCAAGAATCAATGTTTTGAATTCTTCTAGTTCTTCATCTGAATATCTGGCCTTCATAGTCTGCGTTTACAAAAATTAAAGCGCAAAGGTAGGAATAAGAGACTTTATACTAACTATTTTTTTAATACCTTTTTTTAAATATATAAAATTTATAAATTATAAATTATTGATAAATAATTATTTATATATTATTAAATTGTAATTGAGAGTTTACTTTTTAAGTTGCCTGAGCATGTCATCACACATTCTTGAAAGATTGTAATTAACCTTCCAGCCCCATTCGTCTCTGGCGCAACTGTCATCAATAGTCTCAGTCCAGGATTCTGCTATTTTTTGTCGAAAATCAGGCTTGTATTCAATCGTAAATTCAGGGATTCTTTCTTTAATTGATAAATAGATTTCTTTTGGAGTAAAACTCATCCCAACAAGATTGTAGCCGACTCTGGTTTTGATTTTTTCAGGAGCAGCATCCATTAGTTCAAGGGTTGCTCTTATCGCATCATCCATATAAATCATTGGAAGGCGTGTATTCTCTGCTAAAAAGCAATTGTAATGCCCAGTATGAATTGCTGCGTGAAATATCTCAACAGCATAATCAGTGGTTCCACCTTCAGGGAGAGATTGCCATCCGATAACTCCGGGATAACGGATAGATCGAACATCTAAGCCAAATTTATTATGGTAATACTCACACCACATTTCGCCGGCTATCTTGCTGATACCATAAATTGTAGTAGGCTGAAAACTAGCGTACTGAGGAGTATGGGATTTAGGAGTTGTAGGGCCATAAATGGCAATTGAGCTTGGAAAAAAAACTTTATTTATTTTATGTTGAACAGCGAGATCAAGAACATTGAGCAATCCTTGCATATTAATTTTCCAGGTCAGCTCCGGATTTTGTTCGCCCTTTGCAGAAAGCAAGGCTGCAAGATGATAAATTTGTGTGATTTTAAAACCTTGAATGATGTCAGAAATTTTTGTTTTGTCTAACACATCAATTATTTCAAAATAGTGTGAATGTTTGATTTTTGGTTCGCGAACATCAGAGCAGACAACATTTTCTATACCAAATTTTTCTACTAATTTTTCTGATAATACGGTTCCAATCTGTCCGTTGGAGCCAAGCATTAATATTCTTTCCAAAATTTATCTGTTTTTTTTTTATTTAAAAAAGAAAACCATACCTATTAAATACAAGTATGGTTTATTTAAAAAAATGAATTCTGTTATTTTAATTTTAATGTAGTTGTTCCAACGAGATATCCCTTATTATAAACTTCAATCTGGTATACTCCTTTTTGAAAAGTACCGGGATTAGCAAATTTACCACAGGTTTTAATTTCATCGTTTTTGTAATCTACAGTTGTTGCGGAAGAATATTTAATCTTTGCATCTGTTGCAAAGTTGGTGATTATACCGCTTCCTTCGCTGCTTACGCTTTCTGTTTCGCCGGTAGGATTAATAATTCTAAGATAAAATGTTTCTGTTCCTGCGTCAGAGTTTTTGTTTTCGGTGGTTTTGAAGCAAACTTCAATAAAATCTATATCTGAAGCTCTTGATCTGGACGATGGCTTTTTGCCATCGCGGTTTTGATATCCGGAAGCATCTAATTTTGTAACCTGAATCGCGGCTGCTCGATTGTACTTTCGATTAAGATTTTCTTTTTCCTTGTTAAGAACATCTTTCTGCGAACTAAGAGAATTATTTTCATCTGAAAGTTTTTGATTCTCCATGCCTTTCTTTTGCAAATCAGCGGTCAAATTTTCTTTATCTGCGGTTAGTTCTTTGTTGCTCGTCGTTAACTTATCATTTTCGCCTTTCAGTTTATTGATCTCTGAAATGTATTCGTCCGCTTTTAATTTGAGCGTTTTCAATTCGGATCTTACTAATTTGAGATTTTTGCTATCATTAAGAAGTACCGCAATCTTTTCTTTTTGAAGTCTTAGTTCTTCTTTCTGAACTTCTATACTTTTGTTAAGCTCTTCATTATCGGTTTTCATTGAATTTAGATCGGCGATGGATTGCTGATACTGCTTCTCAAGTTCGACCTTTGCACTGTCTAAGGAAATTAGTTCGGACTCTTTATGTATGTTGTCTTCTCGCAAACTTTTATTAGTAACAAACTGATAAACATTAGCACCCAGAAGTGCTAATAAAGCTACAACAATTGCAGCTTTAAGATTTTGGTTAGATTTCTGATTATTCATTCCTATTTATTTTTGTAATAATGCGTAAATTTAGTATTTATTGTACGGATTTCTATTAAATTGCCTTTTTTTTAGTATCTGGTATGAATATGAAGCCAAAATTCCTGTTTATTGACATAGAGACCGTCTCTCAGGTAGCACAATTTGATGAACTTGATAACCACTGGCAAGATTTGTGGGGGAATAAAGCAAGGTATTATCTGGAAAAAGACAATAAGTCTCTCGCAGAAATATATGAAGAGAGAGCAGCTATCTATTCAGAGTTTGGAAAAATTGTTTGTATCAGCGTCGGTTATTCTGATGATAAAAATTTTCGCGTCAAATCTTTTACAGGGGATGAAGGGTCAATTCTTGTTTCGTTTTTTGAATTAATTAATAAATCGTTTAGCGATGCGCGAAGTAGTGTTTTTGTCGGTCATAATATTAAAGAATTTGATATCCCATATATCTGCAGAAGGGCTGTCATTCATAGAATTGGAATTCCGCCAAGCTTTGATTTAGCAGGTCGTAAGCCCTGGGAAGTTCACCATATCATTGATACTATGGAGATGTGGAAATTTGGAGACTTTAAAAACTTCAGTTCACTAGATTTATTGGCATCATGTCTCAAGTTGCCAACCAGCAAGAATGACATCAGTGGAAAAGACGTGGGAAAAGTGTATTGGAAAGAGAATGACATATCTCGAATATCAAAGTATTGTCAGAAAGACGTAGTGCTAACCGCAAGAGTTTTTTTTAGATTGAGAAATGAATCTGATATTGATGAATCGAATGTTGTTTTTTTAGATTAGAAATCTGTTGGATAAATCAATCGGATAATTAATGAATACCTTAATATCATCCTTTATGTACTGTTTACCTCAGCACCGTAACATTTCCGTGAATTAAAATTTCTTCCGAGTTGGGTAATCTTACTTTAGCCATCCAGACGTACACTCCTGGAAGGACGGGCTTGTCATGGAATCTTCCGTTCCAGCCTTGTGAGGGATCTGAAGTAGGAAGATTTGTTTTCTGCCAGATGAGCTCGCCCCAGCGATCGTAGATGCTGAGAACTAATATATCGGATTTAGTTCCACTGTCGAATAATGTAAAGAATCCGTTGATATTTGAAGAAGGATTGATGACATTGGGAGCGTAGATTCCAAACTCTTTATTGAGGATGAGTAGAAGATTATAGATGGAGTCGCAGCCATTAATGTCTGTGAATGATTCCTGGTAGGTACCTGATTGATTGT
>JADLHT010000045.1 GCA_020848695.1 Saprospiraceae bacterium | reverse complement strand
TGATGTCCGGCAAGGTTAACGGCATACTGATTGATGTCACAATCAATGATGCGTATCTGTACTATAACTATGAATCTAAAGACGACACGAAGCGAAAGAAGTCATTAAAAACTTGTAAGGATATTTTAATCACGAATTACGAATACAATCAATGATTAAGCCATAAAGTAAGGCGTTAAACTAAAAAACTACTACTATGAAAAACAGCACATCATTTAAAAAAGGTCAAGGCGGCAGACCGGCAGGTACACCAAATAAAACAACTACTGATGTCAAAGAATTTATATCTAACTTCATTAATGACAATAAGGAACAATTGCAGCAAGATTTTGACAGCCTTGAACCTATTCAGCGTTTAGCGATGTTTGAGAAATTTTTAAAGTATGTATTGCCTACTATGAAAGAAAGTTCTATCATAGAAAAGCCGCAAATCAATGAGTATGAAAATTGGACAGAAGAAGAATTGGAAGCGGAAATAAAACGCCTAAGAGGTGAAGACTGATAAATTTTTTTAAAAAACTACAAATTATTAAACTCTGAAAGAATAATTTGTATATTTGTTATGCCTAATATCAAAGTAGGTTTTAAAGCACTAAGGCACGTTATTTTTTTAGCGTGCCTTTTGATATTTTAAGCTCACTATTTTTTACAATCGTACAAAAATCGTACAAAAAGCGAATAAAAAAACCTTAACCTATTGATTGTAAATAAGTTAAGGTTTTGCTTTGTGATCCCGACAGGACGGGGATAACTTTTTACAACTTTATGCAAATATCTCATTATCTTATAATTATAAATTCAAATATTCATTAATATTTGATTTGGCTGCATTTGGGCTGCAATTAATTTGATGCAATTTACGCAATTTTGATGATCCACCAAAACATTTGTAAATATAATTTTTACATCCTTTTAGAATACAATTTTTAGACAAATCCATCTCCCAAGTCCGCCCAATTCCGCAGCCAAAATTTCATTTTTTAACATGACCAAATCCAGTTCTGATTTCAGTCAAGTACAGTTCTGATTCTAGTACACGTGGTTCTGATTTCAGTCATGGTCGGACTAGATTCTAGTCAACATAGGTACCATAATCAGAACTCGCGGTGAACTCGAAGTAGTACCAATATAAAACATATATAAACATTATAAACTATAAACTATAAACAGGCGAAAATCAAAAAAAAATGAAAACGAAAAAAATACGAGACGCTCGCACCGGGCCGGCGGCGGCCAAAAATTGGCTGAAAAGAGTAAAATTATGGCATTAATGTGATATTGATTGCCTAACTGGACTAACAGTTCTTGTTTAACCCATTTATTTTGAACCAAGAGAGACTTTGCATCAGTAATCGACACAATGCAAGTAAATGAAATTTAAGTGGATTTACGGGCTTAAAAAAGGGCTTTGTATTGTGGAGTTGTTATTTGGAATTTATACAGTTCAAAAGAAATTATTTTCGACTAATAAAATTTTAAATATATGACAAAACCGAATTATTGTTTTTCAGAAAACACAACCTTCGTGGTTTTTATTCCGAAATGGTGATTTTCTAAATTAATTTCAAAAAAAAAACATAGAAGCCATCTATACAAGTGTCTGTATTTCAATAATATATGTATTTTGCATTTCTTGTAAGCCTATTTTTTTTCAAAAAAAAACAACCGACTTCGTGGTAGATTGGTTGTTTTGGGCTTTTTGACGGATCACCTTTGTGCCAGCAAATATTTAAAATCATGCCAGCACAAATCTTGACCACAGATGATCTCCGAGAGTTTAAACTGGAACTTTTGAAGGAGTTCAAAAATATGCTTCAGCAAGTTAATTTCAACCCCGTTGACCCAAACCAAAAGAAGTTTTTGAAATCTTCAGAAGTGGCAGCATTACTTGATATTTCTTTAAATACGCTTTATCAGCTTCGGATTAATCGACAATTGCCGTTCACGAAAATTGGCGGAACCATCTTCTTTGAAAGTAGCGATATTGAAGCGATGATGGCAAAAAATAAGAAGCAACCTAAAATGAAATTTTGACTTTCCAATCTTCTTAAAATATGCCATCATGAAACCCATTCAAACTCCACAGACCCAAACAAATTTCATCAAGCATCAGGAGCTTTTCTATGAAATTGTAAAAGCAGTTGACGTGATCAATTGTTCACATATTGCATTGTATCAAGCATTGTTTAGATGCTGGAACTTCAATTACTTTATGAATCCGGTCCAATATCCTAGAGACCAAATCATGGGCATGGCAGGTATTCGTTCAAAGTCTGTTTACTACAAAATAATTCGAGAGTTAGAAAGCTTTGACTTAATCCGTTATTACCCATCGAAATCAATTTATGCCAAAAGTCATTTTTGTATTTCTACCATCGAAAGAGAAGATGACAAACTTTTTATCTCATTGTGGGGGCTCTCAAATCATCAGAATTTAAGTAATTCAGACACCAAGCAATGTCAACTTTTTGAAAATGAAAACCAAGGTAAACTTCGGCAATTATCTCATTTAGTCAACGGAAAAGGCCAGCTCATACTGCTAAAAAAGTATGCCATTTTAGAAAGTTCTTCGCTATTGGAGTCAGAAGAGAGTAAGGGCCAAAAGAGTGATCTTTCCCAATCAGCCTATAACCCCCTAACCGACCCCAAATACGCATGCCATTTCGACAATCGTAATTCTTCATCATCAAATAGTAACAATTATGCAAACCATCAGAATTCACAATCAAGAAATTCCAATCTCCGTCCTTCAGGAGTACAGGTCGATCCAGAAGCTGATTATTCAATCAGACTTTAGTTACGAAAATTTTGCACGACTCATGGAGATCCATGGCCAAATCATTTACGGCTTACACTTCAGACTTTTCAAAGAAGATAAAGATGTGATATTACAGCTATACGCTTACTTCACGGGAGATTTAGACCTATGCAACCATTATGGCATAGACCTGAGAAAAGGTCTATTTTTATCCGGCAAAACGGGTGTTGGCAAGACTGTTCACATGAAAATCATTAGGCATTTTATGAGCTACAAGGAAAGGTTCAAAATGAAGTCTTGTACACAATTGGCTTTAGAATACATGGACCAAGGCTCTCATATCCTGACCACATACGGTCGCAATTACGTAGATCGTGTGGACCTGAATACGATCAAACAATCCTATTGTTTTGATGACATAGGTACAGAAGATGAAGTCAAACATTACGGCACGCAGATCAATGTCTTGGGACAAATTATCCTGATGCGGTATGAGCTCTTTCAGGAGCGTCAGGTGCTTACGCACTTCACCAGCAATCTCACAGCTCCACAAATCGAACAACATTATGGTGAACGCGTCAGAAGTCGCCTGAGACAAATGTGCAACTGGATACAATATACCGCTGATTCAAAAGATAAACGTAGGTAACGAATAATTTTGAGTGGTTTTAGCATGGTCGCAGTCCTGGCGCTGGCCGGGACTGCATTTTACAACGCTTATAATAAATAATAGTTCTCTGGGCACTGTTGGTATGTTCGTCATCATGCAGAAA
The DNA here is from genome assembly GCA_020848695.1 of Saprospiraceae bacterium. Lineage (GTDB taxonomy): Bacteria > Bacteroidota > Bacteroidia > Chitinophagales > Saprospiraceae > Vicinibacter. Next base: position 45,837 of record JADLHT010000045.1, on the reverse strand, counting down.
GCTGTATGGAAAGAGTTGCTGCGCTGACGCCCAGCATTCGCAGCACTCTTTTTTTATTAAATTCACTTCAGCCCACGGCCTTAACGAATAAGCCGTGAAAAAGTCATGGATGAAAACTGTAAAGAATCCAAAACTGTATGAGCCAATTCAAAGAATAACTCGAAAACGAATTTACGAAGTTCCTCTCTAATTCGAATCGATGTGCGAATTCAAAGGCGAGTTTTTTGGATTTAAGTTTTCAGGAATGAATTTAGGCTTAGGCGTTACAGCCTTGATTTTTTTTGTTTCGTTTTTTGTATCAAGACAAAAAATGAAAAGCCTAGGCGGCTTGAGCCGAAGTACAATTGAAATACAAATCGCTTTAATCATCTCAAATATTAAAAATGAAATACAAAATCCTATCCTTATTCTTAATCCTAACATCAACCTTACACTCCCAAGAAATCATCTTCCCAAGCCTCCATGGAGATTCCCTGATCACCGAGATCAAAAAATACTACACCCCAAAAACCATTCTCCCTTACGACCAAGCACGAACCAAACTGTACAATGAAATCTTCATACAGAACGATTCATTGGAATGTTTCTATTCCGGATATAAAATACCCGTACCATCAGGCACCAATATTTTAGCTTGGACAGCCAAGTATGGCATCCAAACCGAACACCTATATCCAAGGTCGCTTGGATCAGCTGCGATACCGGCACTAGGTGATCTGCATCACCTGGTGCCTTCTAAGTCCAACATCAACACCATGAGAAAAAATGCCCCATTCAACGACATTCCTGATGACAAAACCAAATACTGGTTGCTTGATGATAAAGTTTTCACGCGTCCTGATCAGAAGCTTATCGACCATTATTCAGAATCCAGCTCTAATGTATTCGAACCACGGGAATCCATTAAAGGCGATATCGCCAGAGCGCTATTCTACTTTTACACCATCTACGGAGCCACAATGCTAAAGAAATCAAGATCATTTTTTACATCGATGTTACCAGACATCTGCCGTTGGCATCGTACGGACAAAGTAGATTCCACAGAAATATTTAGATCCTTGGCCATCGCCCGCATTCAGTCCAATGTGAATCCTTTCATCTTCGATCCATCACTGGTTGAACGATGTTTTTGCAAAACCCACACAGATATCCCACCCAAAATTCACATCGTAAACATCTTCCCTAACCCATCCAAAGGTCTATTCTATATCGAAATCGAAAACTACAAAGGACCAGTTATCATGAAGCTATCCAACGAAGCAGGGAAGCTCTTAGAAACGCACCATTTGATGTATACAGGGTTAATGAGTTGGAGGTTAAATCCTGGTCTTTACACTATCACTATAAACTTAAAAGATAATGATACAAAAATCATTTCAATGTATATTAGACCCAACTGATTGGGATACAACAAAAATTTCTCAAATTTCAAAACTGAAAATATGCTCCCCCCAAGATACTTTCATTAAATCTTTGTCCAAAACCTAAACCACCTATCCCTGTAATTGATTTGTCATAACCGAAACTTAAACAAACCTTTTTACTAATGGATATATCTGCCCCAATGCTGGCATTCAAATATAAATCTGAATTTGTAAAAAGTACAAAACCAAAAGATGCCTTGGGTTTTATAATAAATGAAATAGGTAAAACATATTCAAATTGGACTGGAATTTTTACAATGGTTTTCATTTTTGTTGGCTGATCAATGGAGAAATTATAAGTATCTATGTTGGAAACTATTGCACCTGTTTTAAAAAACAAATTTTTATTAATTCTTGGCGACCAAACTCGAATCAAAATACCGTAGGCTAAATAAATACCATTGACATAAGATTTTCCATCATAATAACTTTGAGTTAATTGTCCAAAATGAGGACCCAATGCTATTTTCGTATATGCTTCTCTATTTCTGTAAGTAATACACAATGTATCCTTACATACAATATTATGATAATCAACTGTAAATCTTTTTAAATTATGAAAATCATTCTTAATGTTTACAATTCTTTTGTATAACTGAGGAGCATCTTTGGTGTAAAGAGAAATAAGCCCAATATGCTTTTTTGATTCAAAAACATAATTTACCCCATTTACATTTTTGATTTCTTCATCATATTTTATCTCCTTTAATGGTAAAGAATCGTTTTGGATAAAATACCGATCATCGTCATTTGATCTGATGTAAAACAAATCTAATCTGCCATTCACAAGGTATTCTAAAAAAACCATCCTTTTATCATCAATTTCCTTTGACACATAGTAAGCAAAATTGGTAATAACATACCCTTTAATATCCTTCGGAAAATAAGAAATAGCTGGACTTTTTGAAGCACTTCTAAATCTACACTCCTCACCCATTGTTCTGTAAGCCAAATGATTTATTTGACCTTGTAGGGTATCATTTTCTTGTGTGATGATATATCCGTCTTTCCAATCGGATTGGCATAAGCTTATATTTAAGCAAAATATAATAAATACGAAAGAATTAAAAAGTTTCATGTTTTTCTTTGATTTTGTAAATTAGTACATTTACTAAAAAAGTACCAGCTTCATACATACATAATCCATTGGTACTATTCAGATGACCCTCTGATTTATAAATTAATATCTATTGATTACAATTTTACTTATTTCATATTCCCAATATAGCATTATGTAATTAATATAATATGAGACAAATCATCATGATATCCTTCCTATTATTCTTTTACCCATTCTAAGGGTGACTAAACTCGTTCTGTTGCAAATAATTATCCCACTCCATCCCGAATGCATAATAATCATTTCGACTTCTCAGATCTGTATTATTTATCAATCCATTATTAAATATCTTATCTTAAGCCATAATAGTAGTATTACATAAAAAATCAAACACCAAAAAACAGTATTCAACATCATTAGAATAAAAGCATTACATTCTTTGAATAGTTCTATTGAACCTGGAAAAGTAAAAAAAAAAGTTATGGCCTTCTGAAATAAATTTGTCGAATTACTACCACCAAATGAATTCCAACTAATAAGAATAAATATTGTAAGTAGATTTAAAACCAAATAAACAACACCGAATATAATTGTTCTTTTTATCATATTCATTCGTTATAAAGTATTTTAATTCCTCCACTTAACCCGATTTTAGAGTTTACTTTTATGTATTGTTTTGTTTTTCCGTCATCAATCATATAGGTCAAAGTGTTCAAAGGAATTTTCCCTTCGTGAATAACTTTAGTAACTATAAAATTACTTTGCCCGCTTATAACTTTTACTTTTATAATGGCTTCGTTTGGAGGATTATCTAATTTTGCCTTAATTGTATAATTTTCTTTTACCCACACCCCATTCACATTAATTGAAATAACATCGCCGTCATCTACGTTGTGATCATATGGATAAATTACAATATTACTATTTTTTACCTCAATTGTTTTTTGAAAATCAATTGGGGTAGTATCAATTTGATTTATTATTATACTCAAACTATCCTTATTTGTCTTTAAATTTGGATTCTTTGATTGTAATATATTTTGGCAAAAATCCGTGGCTGTTGCGTCTTCTTCGTTCCTAAACAACTCAAGAAGTTCATTTTCAGTTAGGGCTCGGTCATAAATTCTTAAATCGTCCATAGTACCATAAAATTTTTCCATTTTACCCGGCATGTCTCTGCCAATTTCCATTGGCATGTCATTAATTTTTAATGGACCAAAATAACTTTCTTCAACAAAATATTTCCCATCCAGATAACCTTTGACAATTTTACCGTCATATGTGTATGCATAGAAATACCATTTATCATATGAAAGCTGGGGAATTACATTTTTTGTAAAAGAAGAACTTAGTGATATTGTTTGGGCTGTAGCCTGCATCCTATACTGAGGGCTTGATTCATTTTCTTCATTAATATTAGATTTACAACAAATTGTTATCCATTGATTAAAAAAATCAGCTCCTTTTTTAATTTTAAACCATACTGCTATTGTAATTCCGTTGGTAGGCTTTTGAAGTGATTTGCTATTACTTACATTTACATAGGTATCTCCATCAAAAAACAACGCACCGCACGGATTATTAAATCTGTCACTTTCATAAATAATATTACCTATAATTTTGCCATTATTAGATTTAGTTTCATCAAATACTTTTGTTGAATCTTTTAAATGATGTTTATTAAACTTGTAATGCGCAATTAAATCTTCTTTTAGCGATTTTTGAGATAGGGCATTTGATGTGATTGTCCATGCTAATAAGATCGTAAGAAAAATTTTCATCAATTACTTTTTTGTTACCGCAATTATTGGCCCAAAATTGCCTCCATTTTGGAATCTTCCAATTTCTGGTAAATATGTTTCAGATATAGCACCGTCAAGATATAAAGCATTAGCACATTTTAATTTCTCTCTAAAAAATTGTGCAAAATCATAAAAGTTAATTTTTTCATTAGATATTACAAAGATAACTCTCCCCTTCTCATTAATACCAACACCATTTCTTATATTTGTATTATCTGACCCCTCTTTAAAATTAGAATTATAAACGTTATCTATTACTAACAAGGGCCCTGACTGAGTTGCAAACATTATAGATTTACTCAAGTCATCATTGAAACTGGAAGTTTGTACTATTCCAGGGTAGTTGCATGTATCCACATAAAATACACCATTGGGTTGTAAATAAAAATTACCATAAAGACCTGTTCTAGTGTCAAGTTTAGTTATTTTATTTCGGTTTTGAATAAATAATCCTTGTGGGTTTTGTTCTGGAGTGTACATCCCTCCATTGGTGGCAAATACCATAATTTCATCCATTTTGCCAATAATTCTATTCAATTTATATAAACTAGAAATAGATTTTCCATTCTCATCTTTTAAATGAAAACTAATTTTTGATTTCATCAAATCAACTTCATAACAATCATAAGTATTCAATTTATACTTCACTCTAAAAGCTTTATTTCCATCAACACCATAGTGCTTTCTTAAATTCTCATTTATCTCAGTATATTGCTTCTTATTTCTCTCATTTTCAGTTTTAAGATTTATAACGTCAACTTCAAGCTGAGCTATTTTTGATCTGCATTGACTGATTGAATCTTGAAGTAATTTACACACTTCCTTTTTCTTTGGGGTTTTACTCGGTATAGAGTCTTGGCAGGTATTTTTATTTAGAGTGATACTTAAAGCAGTATGATTTTGACAACTTATTCCTATTTCAATAAATAAAGTCAAAAGAAAATTAATTAGAATTACTTTAAATATTAGCTGCATGATATAGGATCTAGTATTTTTACTACGTACTTTAAATATAAAATGTGACATTTTTTTAATTCTTGTGTATATCAAATAATTTTTTAGCTAATTTTTCGAATATTTTATTTTTGTTCAGCTTATTCATAATAATAGACCAATAAGTTATGAGCTTTATTTATAGGTAAACTACTTTCATCCTCTTTAATTCCTGTAAATTTTGTCCCATTTGAGTTATAGACCCCAAAAACATTTTGGGCACCTGTATCCAAATTTATCATAAATGAAACATTTAACCCCAGTACTTCTTTAGCAAAGTTATAACACTGGAGGGCACCTGCTCTTAAAAAGACATCACTTCTACTATTTATAATTAAATGCTTCAATTTTCCATTATTATCCTTACCAACTATAAGAAACCGTCTAAGTCTTTTACCAGCATTAGGTGAATTAGTATCTGCGTTTGATGGCAAGATGAATTGTCCATTATGTGCCAATAAATGAGTTTGGAATACTGTGGCTTTTTCTGCCTTGCACCACTCGAAAAATGAATTTCTATGCCAAGTATTATTTCTGATATCTAAATCATGGCTCGGGGCGCCACTACCTTGTAGTCTCAGGTTTCCTTTCCTTAAATCTGAAACCACTACGCCTCCATTTGCATATACAATAACTAATGCATCAAACCTATCTTTTGGAATATTTCTTTCCAAAATTTCACCGTTTTCTATAGTCAAGTTTTCAACTTGGTTGTATTTGCCTGTTAAATAACCAGCTGCAGCATAACAAACAATACTCTTATTACTGCTTTTAAAAGTATTAAATTCACTTTCGACGGATGCAAAATTTTCTGCAAAATACTTAGTCTTTACCCTGTTTTGATCCCTTTTCATCACAATATAATCGTAATAGTCGTTGTTGTAAGGTTGATTGGTATAAATATCTACAAAGTTTATGTCATAACGTTGTCCATTAGCGCTGAAAAAGAATAAACAAAGTAAAATATGGACAAAAAATGTAATTTTAGCGTTTTGCATTTTTAAAGTATGTTTTAAGTTGAATGAATAAATGAAAATAAGATACCAAAGTGATAATAAACACAGAAGCTGCAAGAAAGATTCCTAGATTTCCAAATACTAAATAAAATCTACCCAAAATATAGTTAAACCTTGAATTCTCAGTATTATACAATACTTTATCAATGCTAGATGTTTTTATTGTAGGACTATAATTTGATGCTTCACACAAAGACCTTAATACTTTAAACTTTATGGTGTATCCTATGCTAGGTTTCATTTCTGCTATCGATTCTAAATTTCTAACTATTTCAGTCATCCAATAATCATATATCACTTGATTAAATATTTTTTTACTACCATTACTAACTATTCCTAGAGTTTTGAAATTATTAGCCCATGTGTAAGCAGCAAAAAGAGTATCTAAAGCTTTTTCAGAAAACGAATAAGCCTTCCAGGTCATATTCTTATCATTCAAAATCATTGAAAACTGCTGTAAAGCATCTAATTCACTTCCAACATTTTGGCGAATTAAACTATCCGTAATTTGTGAAATAAATTGGATATCATGATAATTATCGGTTAAAATAAAAAACTTAGTAATGCTGTCTATCTGTATTCTTTTAGTTTTTCCTAAATTTTGATACATTGAAGTATCAAATGTCGTTGACTCAATACTCTTTAGCGGGGTGAATTGATATACACTAGTAGATGTATAAAATGGTCTTAGAAAAATTACAACAAATAATAAAACCAATAAATTGAATGTGATAAATAGTATAATATATTTCATAAAATGTAATATTTCGTTTAGGGGTTTTAAACAATTTGAAAGTCAAAATTATGAATATTTTACAAATTGTAGACATTTATATCAAATTAATACAAAAAATGCTATTTTTGCAAAAAAAAAGACATCGTGAATTTTTCTTTAGATTTTCCAAAACTTTCCGTTTCTATAAAGGATGTTATCAAAACCATGACATTCATATATTTAAATCTTATCGGGTATACCATTTATAGCCAAAACAGCTTACAGGATATCGAAAGAGATGTCTACTACAACTTTAACGATTTACTCCCTACCAATAGTCTTAATGATTTGGATGTAAAAATAAAATTTTTACCATCATATCCAAGTAATGGATGTACAACTAAAAATTTCATATCTTTTTTAATGGAAGGATATTTAAGAAGTTCAAATCAATTTATATCTTTCGATATATATTTTAAAGACTGTTATGAAAATCTATTTTATCAGACTATAAGTATTCCACTAAGTAGAAATGAGTTTTCTAAATACCTTAATATTCCTAATACTAGTGATAGTAGATTTTCTAATGTTCTGGGAATAGATAACAGTAATTTTTACAATAATGATTTTAGCTATGTAACGGAAAAGCTTGAAAAAATATCAAATGTTAGATTGACTGACTTCTATATCTCCACTAGGCCTAGAAAAGCTTCACTTTTAGAAAATCCAGAAAGAATTAATATCTCAAATGAACCAGGAGAAGAAAATACAAAATTTGATAGAGCAGAATACAAAAGCAGAGTAACCCTTTCTTTGTCTGGCGGTAAAATTCCAGATGATGGTAGTTGGACATGGTATGCTGATGAAGATACCAAGTATAAAATTGGCACAGGAGCATCAATATTGTACTATGTAGATAATGAAAAACCAGATGTCACTGTATATGTTGTCGGATCTACCAAGGATGGGAAGAATCAAACAGATCCAGTTACTAGAAAAGTATTCATTGAATCCAAACAAATACTGCTCACGAAAATTGATAAACTGATAAATTCTAATGATTTGAATTTAGCTTTCGACCTCATTACTGGTTTAAAAGATTCTTATTATTCTGACTCAGCCATAAACAATAAATACAATCAAATCAAGGATTTGATAGAGAAAAAAGCCAAAGCTGAAGATGAAGAAAAATTAAAAGAGATTACCACCCAAGTCTATGACTTATCAGACAAATTCCCTTACGAAGCTAAAGCAGTCCAAATATCAATTTATAATTTATTCAATACCAAATTATTCAATAAAGATATAAACAATGGTAATTATTTAGTTGACATTAATGTAGACTATAAAAAGAATGATAAATATTATTTTTCGACAAGCACATCTCTATACCCAGCTAGCATAGACCTCAATAAATACATTGTAGATAATTTAAATAGCAATAAAAACAAATTTGAGTCCCCTAGATTGTGGGTTGTGAACAAGTATTATGAAATAAATGCTTTCGAAAAGTTTAAATATAATATTGATATACTATCTACAAATTACAAGCTAAATAAAAAAGGCGGTGTATGGGTTACAGAAGATTTAAATTTAAAAAGGATACTAATTAAAAATTATGATTCGATTATATACGGTCTACCGAATGGTAAATATTCGATTGATGTAAGAAAAATTTCATTGGATGGAACAGATTATTATCAAACTTCTGGTGAAATTTTGAAAACTGATGATGGTCCAAATAATGTATTTAAATCTATCTTTATCCCTTCTTTAGGTAGAAAGAATGTAGGGCTCAAGAATGGGAATCTTATCACATTTTCAATTATTGGTCTAGCAACAATCTCTGTTTTAAGTAAGATTTATTCCAATAACCAGTATAGTAAGTTTTTAGCAGCAAATGACCAAGTAACATTAGATAAATCATATGAAAATGCAAACATAGCTAATAAAGCACACCTGATCTCCGCAGGGTTAGGTATTACAATTTATTCAATCAATCTTGTATCTGTTTTTTCAAAAGGTAGAAAGAATAAAGCCAATTATCAATATGATAACCTACCATTTAAAAAGAATGATATTGTTGCTTATTAACAAAAATTATAAAAATGTATAAAACATACCTAAACAATCGAATTTTTTTCCTAATATTTTTGGGCTTAGTTTTTTCTGATTGTACCAAAGATGATCCAGCATGGACTTTAGAAAAAATTCTACCAAAAGTAAAGACACTTTCTGTTTCAGATATTTCAGCTAACTCTGCTACAATAAACGTTCAATTAATTCATGATGGAGGGTATGATATTATAGAAAAAGGTGTTTGTTATTCTTTAGCACCCAACCCTACCATAGATAATAGCACTAAAGTACTCAACAGTGAAAACGTCCAAACTTTTTTAGTGAAGATTCAAAATATCTCTGAATCTTCAACTTACTATGTTCGATCTTTCGCTAAAAACAAAAAAGGAGTTTCTTATGGAGAATCACTACAGTTTACTACTAAAGGGCTAGGTAAAGTTACGACACAAGATGCAACAAACATTAACCATAATAGTGCAACTTTAAATGGTAATGCAATATCAAATGGGCAGAGTACTATATCATCTATGGGATTTTTTATTGGTGAAACCCAAGATAAAATTGATCAAAAATTTAATATCACAACAAATGTCCTAGGCCCCTTTACACGTCAAGTGACCAATATAAAAACCAACACAACCTATTATTTTAGAGCTTATATAGAAACTGCTAATGGTTCTGCTCTAGGTGAAATAAAATCATTCAAAACATTATCATCAGTTCTTCCTACTGTAACTACTGGAACCCCAGTTGCATTATCTTCCATATCCTTCAATTGTACAGGAAACGTTACAATGGCAGGATCATCTTCGGTAACATCCCGTGGAATATGCTACAGTACCTCAGCTTCGCCTACTACTTCATCTAGCACAAAATATAGTGGCTCCGGTATTGGTCAATTTACGGTTACAGTAGATTTTTTAAGCCCAGGTGGAATTACATATTACATTAGAGCTTTTGCAATAAGTGATGTAGGTACCACCTACGGAAATCAAGTTACATTTACAACAGGTAGTTGTAACCCATCCTTATCTACGGTACCTCCCACTAGTATCACCCAAAATAGCGCAACTTCAGGAGGAACGATTACTTCAAATGGCGGATTTAATATTACATCTAAGGGTGTTATATGGAGCACATCGCAAAACCCAACGATTTCCTTGTCTACAAAAACAAATAATGGAAGTGGATCAGGAAGCTTTACCAGTCAAATTACTGGTCTCACGGCTAATACAAGATATTATATTCGATCATATGCTACAAATAGTTGTGGAACAAGTTATGGTCTTCAAGAATCATTTACAACATCAAACCCATCTTCATCAGGAACTATTACAGTAGGTAACGGCACATTAGTTGAATCAGGTACGGTTAACCCAATCACAACACCTTTTGGAACTTATTTTACGGACACAAGGCATACGTACCTTATTAGGGCATCTGAAATGCAAAATGCTGGTGGATCTTCCGGTAACATCTCTCATGTGAGTTTTAATGTTACATCAGCATCTAATATCAATGTAAATAACTTTGCCCTCCGTATAGGAACTACTACAAATAATATTTTAGATGAAAACACGACATATTCTTTTGATGTGAATACAACATATCAAACATTTAATATGGCTTCATTTAGCTTGGGCTGGATTGAATTTCCGCTGAGTTCTTCATTTTACTGGAATGGATCAAGGAATATTGTTATAGAAGTTTGTTTTGATAACATTGATTTTAATACTAACTCTTTAGTACAATATTCAACTTTAGGTTATAAATGTAACTTTTTGGCTTTTAAGGATAATGCGTCAGGATGTAGTCTTAATTGGGAATTCTATTCTGAAACTAGGCCAAATATGAGATTTCGATTCAATTAAGTTATTTGATACATTTACATTTTAATTGTAATACTTAATTCTACCGTAAGGAATAGAAAAGAAGCAGTTACGAAAGACTTTATTTATTTCAATTTCGCCTTAACAATAACCCATCCATTAGCCTTCTTCTCCAAATAATAATTTTGTTTCCAGTGGCGAGAAGTATGCAAAGAATCCTCAGCAAAGTAATGGGTATAAACAATCGCTTGTGTATTACTAATACTTTCTACTTGAATCTCTTTGATATTTACACTATTGATCGCACCATAAGCATCAGTTGATACAAACCATTTCAATCCACCATTTTTTATCCATAAAGGATTATCAGATAATGAATAAGCATTGGCGAACTCTCTATTACCTAGGTATGTTAGATATTTTCTGACAATTTGATCTGGTGAGTCCGAAAGTCTATTTTTTGTATTCTCTATATCAATTTTTTGCATGTTGATAGCAAAATTTAGATTGGCTTGACCGTAACCCGCAGTTGTAATTCCTATTACTTCACCAATAGAATTAAATAGTGGACCACCACTGCTTCCAAAAGTAATCTCAGCCGATGTTTGGATATAATTGTCATTGTCTCGATAGCCAGACACAATACCTGTGGAAAGCGTTTGATCCAGTCCCATAGGATTTCCTATTGCAAAACATGGCTCACCTATAGACGCTTGATTTGCTGCCATTTTTAAATGTGGTAATTTCACTCCATTTATTCTAAATATAATAAAGTCCATATCAGGATTAGAATATATTATTGTGATATCATCATATTTATTACCCTCATAATCAATGGCCATTGCATTGTCTTTATCTTTAAAAACATGATAATTGGATATAGCTAATCCATCAGGTGCAATTAGAAAAGCAGAACCTTGTGAAACGCTTGTATCTCTTGCAGCATAAACCAATAATACTGATACTTTATTTGCTTCAAACATTTCACTTAACTTGTCTATAGAAGTTTGACTCAGTAAGCTCGATGTACTAGAAAAAGATATAAGAAAGACCACAATAAATCTAAGGAAAACAAGTACTCGGATCATATAATATTTTATTAAGTTGATTATTAATTTTTTAACATTTAATAAATTTACCAATTTCTGCCAAAAGTAAACAGACTCAGATTAATTATATAACTTTTATTAGAAATTTTAGAATATTTAAAATTTTAAAAATACGCCCTAGTCCATAGAAACATAAGAAATGGGGAAAAAGAAACTTATTATAATATTATATTTGCATAAATCACAACCCAAAATAATACTCCTTAAGTTTCTCAGCCATCAACAACCTCCGTTTGTGAAGAAACTCCTGATAATGTTCTATATCCATATCCATGATCTCTGTAGGCACACAATTAGCTTTCAAGTTAGCGGTTAATAGCTCATCGTTGTGAATACCACTCAATGATAATGAGCCATTCGTCATTTGTTCTTGAAGAATTCTAAAATATTCCTTTGGTGGTTTGTTCCCTACTTTGATATTGATCTCCGACTGCATATAGACATAATTTGCAATTTGATTATACTTACCTCTATCCAGTCCATGTTTTTTCAAATAGTCCTTCGGAAACAAGTGGTGTATATCTCCTCGAAGCGAAATGAGATCTCCTACCATAACATCTCTAGATAAAAACCCCTTATCATTGGCTTTGACTTGTGATGCCAAGAATACATGAAAATATGGGCTACTAGCTACAGAAGTATCCAATTGTTGTGGTAAAGCTGCTGTCCAGAATGCATCTGACAATTCACCATCTTCTTTTTCTTTGATATACTCATCAAAGGATTTGTGAGCTATTTGTTTAATGTCATAATCAAAAAACGATTCAGGTGATCCTGAATACCTACCAGTAAGTATAGAGTAAACAAACCACTTTCTGACATGACTTTCTATTTTCACACTGGATACATTCATTTCTTTTAACTTCAGGTATAGAATGTAGGCAAAATTGAGCGCATTCTGTGATCTGATCATCTTGGGAGATATAAAGCCCGCAGACTTGATAATCATCAGAAACCGCTTGAAGTTGGTCTCATTAATGAAATTTAATACCCCACGCTTAAGAGATGCAAATGATTGTTCAGCTATTTCATCTTCATAAGTCCTGGATTCAAAGTTCCTGCCAGACAGCAAACTCACCAGGTCCGATAATCTTCCTCTGTTAAATTGTGAAGTGAAAGCCACCCGAATCAAGTCAGTGTAGTCCGGGTCGTAAAGGTCTTCATTTTCTGTTTTGAGCCATTGCATCTTTTGGAAAAAATCAGTCTTAGTAAAAGCATCATCATTATCAACAATATGTTTGAAAAATTCAGGTGCAATGGCCAGATGACAAAAATAGTCTATTGCTTTACGGAGCAAATTACCTTCATAGGTATCATTAGATGCTATTTTGCTCATGGCAAAATCAGCTTGGCTGAGTACTACACCTTTAGAGTTAATCCGTATAAATATTTCCGTTACGGTTTCTATATCTAGATCGTGCTCGAGATCAATAAGTCCAATCTGCTTCTTGGGAATATTGACTAAATTTGTCAGCGCATTCCTCACTTGCTTTTTATCCACATCAGGATTAAGTTCAAAATACTGCTCTGCAATTTCAAACAAATCACCGTTGATAGTTTGTGATATATCTGGCAGCCAAACCTTATCTTTAAGAATCGCAGGATTTTGAACTTCAAACTTTTCCAATACAGGATTAAAAGCCACTTTGATCTTAATTCTTTGGTAGGTCTTATCTACCACGTATTCTCCCAATATCGCAGCGGTAAGCGCCGTTACCCTTTGTTGGCCATCGATGAGTATTTTCTTCCCATCACTCATCTTCCCGTCCTTAAGCCTTATATCAGGATTTCTCCAGGTTATGAGATACCCAACTGGAAATCCTTGATACAGCGAATCCATTAGATCTCTTACTTTAGTACTATCCCATACAAAAGGTCTTTGTATCTCAGGTATCGCTATTTCACCTGCTCTGACAGCTGCGAGAAGGCCTTCTATAAGCGTTTGGTTGACTTGGTATTTTTGCATGGATATGGTACGTTAAATAAAATTTTGTAAAATAATTATATGAATTTCATTAGTAATGGACTGTTTTGCATGATTAATATCATTAACTCCCCAAAACCTTCCCAATCAACCTCCCAACATAATATTCCCTTTGCTCATTTTGAAAATATATATGCTTATCATTAAAATCTGTCATACTTTCCATCCCCTTCCAGTGGGTAAGTTGCTCATATGATGTATTTGAGATAATGAATGAATTTAATTCGATATTGGGATCATTCAGCTTTGTTTGGGTTTCTGATTTTATTCTTGCGCTCAATGTTATCTTTGGGTCATTCAATCCTTGTGTATTTCTTAGTCCTTTGGGGTCAATGAAAGATACATACTGTTTTTCACCGTCAACTATCCAAAGTATGAAATCCGGATAAAAGTTATTACCTTCAAAAAAGCCCATGCCTTTCCGGCTTTTATTTCTAAGGAGATAGAGCTGTTTATCTTTTAAGTTACCTGGTTCAGTCAATATTGTTCTTTTTAAATCTTCCACTAGGTCACGCTCACCTTTATTAAGAGAAGTTGGTTGAATTTTTATAACCTCCTTATATCTACCTTGGTCCATGTAAATAAGAGGCTGGTACAAGTGAATCCCTGCATACAAACTTTCGAAATTATTATCAATACTAAAATTTTCTTTGAACTCCTTCTTTTTGACTACTTCCTTCAGTTCTTTAATTTTATCGATAAGAATAGTTTCTGATTTCTTGATATAAAAATTATATTCTGACTCAAAGTTGGGGTGATGAATGTCAAGTGTATCTACTACCATTTTATCACTATAATATTTACTTTTGTGCGAATTGTAGAGACGCTCTACAAATGATTTGAGTAAAGCCAACGCAATTTCATGCCATACTTGTACTTTTTTTATATCGCTAAACTCCAATTCGGATGGTGGTATCTTTAGATCATACCAATCACTATTATGGAGTATATCCTTCAGTGCTGCAATAGATAAGTTAATATTGTACCAACTTCGTTCGTTTTTAAATCTTTGTAAATCGAAATACAATCTTTCGTAGTCCAGAAAAGCTAGATGTGTATCATCAAGTTTACCGGGTTCAAAAGTTTTAACAGCTGAGAAGTCATCCTTTTTAGTGCTATTAATAATCTGAACTTTGGGGTACCAATTTAGCGATACCACAGATATTTTTAGAGATAGAATTGCGTCTACTATTACATCTCTTTTAAAATTGGCATTCTCTGGTATCTTTAGATATTTCAACTTCTTATCTGCCAAATTTGCTAAAGTAGGCAAAATTTCAATTTTTAATTGTTCGTAATCATTATCAGACGGTAACCCTTCTTCTTCAAGGTAGTCCTTAAATTGCTGCATATAATCAGCTCTAAGACCAAAGATATTAAGTGTTTCCAATATAGGTAGAACCTCAGGTACATGTGCAGGTCTTATACTAGACTCTAACGCCGAACTTCTCTTTAAAGAAAATTTATATCCTTTTAGTCTCACGCCACGTCCGAACAATTGAATAATTTCAGACCCTTCGCCTCGTCCTATGTTCAAAAGCCCCATGGTACTTACCCGCCAACTACTCCAGCCCTCAGAGAATTTCTTTGACCCTATAAGTACATTAACTTTACTACTTTTCTGATTGATCTCATGAAACAGTGAGATTGAAAAATCCTTCTCATCTACCAATAATTTGTGAGATTCACATATCTTTAATAATCCTTTGTCATCACCGATATTAATCACCCCAAAATAAGCTGCATTCCCTATTCTAAGACCTATCTCTCCATCTTGTCCTTTAAGATTGTCGATGTGTAGTGCTGCACCTGCCACTTCAGAATTGAAGATTTCCTTAAGAACATCATTAAACACTTCTTTAGCTGATTTTTTTGTCTTTCTGATCTCTAGGAAAGCATTTCTAAAGATTGAATGCCCCATTTGATTATTTAATCCATCTCTAGCTTCTAAGAGCAATCTTATTCTTTCAATAGATTGAATATCATTTTTTACAAATTCTGCAAAGAACTTCAATACTTCCACCACATCTGACGCAATCTCTTTACTTATACTTTTAGTCACTTTACCACCTACAAAGATGGCTAATGGTTTGTCTATCAAAAAGGAAGTTACTTCTTTACCATGCTGTCTGAACACAAATAATTGCTCATAGAAAGAAAGAAGGCATGCAGTAAGATATAGTTGCACCCTTTCTTCTTTGCCAGCTTCATGCCATTGTTCATTAAGATTTAGAATCTGATAATCTTTGCCATAACCATCTTTATAGAAATACCGGTAAGAATAATCAAAAAGAGTGGCTTTGCCATATTCATCTATGAGAGCTTTTTGTTTACTACCAACCAAAGCATGGACTGCTTGACCGAAAGTAGCTGAATATTCAAATGAAAATCCAGTTTCACAGAGTCGATTTCTTTTGTCTTTCCATTCTGTACCTCCTGATCCTCTATGTCCTTCATCTACTAGAACAAGATTATTCCCTTCAAAAGCATCAACAGCAACAGTTTTATTGCCACTTGTCTCTTCAAGCTTATGAATATCTATAATTTCTATTTTCTGTCCTGCAAACAAAGTTCCACCAGTTTTACTAAACAATTCGGCTTCCATGCCAGAAAGAGCAAATTCCTTTAGATGTTGTTTGCTAAGCCCTTCATTTGGCGTTAGTACTATGATCCTATTTAAACTATTTTCTAAATTATGCAACTTTAGGTAATACCGATATTGCAATATATTGACATGCATAATTAGAGTCTTTCCAGATCCTGTGGCATTCCAATACGCCAATTTGTTTAGATCAGTGATAACAGTTTCCAGTCTGTACTCTGTTATGGCACTGAAATCATTTTTTTCTCTACCGTGATGTAATGAAAGGAAATTATTAAGTTCATCTTTGAATGCATCTCTATTTGTAAAATAACGATCTAGATATATTTCAGTAAACAACAATGCCATGTATTGGAAGTATTTCCATTTGATTGGCTCGTCTCTTTTTTCAGAAATGGTTAGCGTGTGAGAATAAATATTCTGATCATAATGTAGCAAAAGTTCTTTGGGTAAGTTTTCATTAGTAAATAATCTAGTCACCAATGCGTGGTGAAAATAAGAAATATTATTCTCATCATACCCTTCCATGGATGCATCCTTGAGATCGCGCGAGATAGTCTCCAAGTCAGATACACCGAATAGATTAAGTATAAACTTATTGAGTACGAGTGATGAACTTAATTTAGCCATTGGTTTTCACATTTTGATATCTTTTCGATCGCATATTAAAGGCAGCAGTACCGCCTTCCATGATAGAGCAAACTGCTTTTTTAATATCTTCATCTTCTATGGTACCGATCAGTTTTGGACTTAAATGTTTGGTTTCAGAATCCATAACAATAATTACTTCACTATCTCCATTTACGGGAATATTGGCATTATGGGTGACTGTGATGATTTGTCTTGATTCTTTTGACTTTCTTAACTGATCTACCACTAAGTCATAAATTAGGAAATTATCTAAATCATCTTCGGGTTGATCCAAAATCAGTGGTTTATTACCTTCTGCCAATATTAATGTCAATATAGCAGCTGTCTTCTGACCAGCGGATGCTGTAGATAAAGCCTTCCATGCATTTGCATCTGTTTTATATTCCAACTGAATTAAATCCTCTGGAAACATTAGGTCCAGTGAGTCTAATTGCTCTCCGTTCAGTGTTTTTATTTTGGTAGAGAATCTTTTATCAAAATCAGTCCCAGGATTAGTTTCATTTCTAATGCCTTTTAAAAGATCGAAAACACCTGAATTAGCTCTTTTCGCATCACCACCGGACCAATAATCAAGTAGTGTCGATATATCTTTGTCAAACGCTTCAGGAGTGCCAAAGACATCTCTTAACTGGTCTTCTAGGTTTTCTAAATCTTTAAAACTTTTTACCTTGGCTCTTACCTTGCTATTTGCTAATAACTTATCCAAGTATTCCTTTCTTAGTTGAGTTAGATTTACTCTTCCTTCAATAAATCTTTCTTTACATTTAACTGCAATAGGTAATATATCTTCAATTGCCTTCTCAATTTCTTCAATTTCTGCTAAATCATTTTGTTTTGATTCTAATTTTCTGATGTCTGATTCAAGATCATCTAATTTCAATATTCCACTCTCTATTAAACTAACTTTTTTTGCTTGAAATGCTTCTTCAACATCATTTTTTTCTTTGGCCAACCCTGAATTTTCAACTTCATTGTCGATACTTGTAATGATAGCTAAAAAATCATTTTTTGCAATTTCTATTTTTTTAGCAACATTCTCAATATCTTCATTAATCTTATTTAAGCTTGGATTTAATTTAGGTAAACTATTTTCAGAAAAATATTCAGCCTTCAAGTTCAAACTTCTAATTTTTTGAATCAGTAGATCAAAATTTGAAGATTGCAATGCAATGTCATCTTTTAGATTTAATAATACTTTACTATCAGAACTAATTTCTTGCAATCTTTTAAGTTCATCAGCAATACCAGTTTGTTTAACAATTCTAATTTTTTGTTCTATGTCCGTAATTTCGGCCCTAAGTTGGTCTTTTTTTAATATCCTTAGCTCTTTATTACGGATTTCTGTTTTTATAGCTACATATTCCCCTTTAAGTGCATTTATTGCTGCGATACTTTCTAAGATTTCATCAGATGATTCATCAATTTTTTCTCTTAAAGAATTTAGGTTATTTGCAATTTCATAAATCTGCTTTTGTGAGTAAATATGAAAGTCAAGAATAGCCAAAAACGGCAATTCCATTTCTTCATCAAAAGCATCCGTAATTTCATTATATTTATGGATTGTCTTTTTATTTTTTTGTGGCGTCTCTTGTAGAAAAACAATCTTATACCATTCTCCTCTTCTATTTATTACTATTTCAATACTACATCCGGGCTTTAATACACCCTGCTTTTTTTTATCTACCACTTTAAAAAAGTTTGCAAACTCTGTTTTGATATTTGCTAAAGATTCAATTTCATTTTCTTTACCAAACACACCCCTTAAAAACTGTAAAATGGATGATTTTCCACTACCACGTCCGCCAATGATAGTATTCATTTGTGGATTAAAATGTATTTCTGCAGGCAAATCTTTTTTAGAAACTTCAGTATCCTTAATTATTATGCTCTCTATCCATGTTTCAGGCATAGAGTATGGCTTTCCAGGACACACAAAATCGTTCTTAATTCTAAACTGATGAAGCAGCATTGCTTGCCTTAAACTCTCCAAACTCGGAGTCTGATCCATCTTGACCCAAGTGTACCTTCTCCCCATTCCCCACAATCCATGTTTTGAATTGAATTCTGAATGTGGATTATCTGAAAATGTTAAAATGGCTTTATTGTACTTTTTGGCTTGAAGTACAGGTGAACGCCAATCTTTAACTTGCTGTTCAGTCACTAATAATTTGCCTGCCGAAATATTTTCATCAGATGCCCCTCTAAATCTATTAACCTTTATTAAAGCATCATTTTTATTGTATTCTTTTTCATCAGGCATTAAGGCATCATGAACAACTTGTACTCCTAAAAATCCATCACTTTCAAATAGCTTTTCTCTGAGTCCATGTGCAACAGCAAATATTCCGGCATATTCGTCAATGTGCGCAGGTATACACACCGCATTTTTTTTATTAACTTCATTAATTATTTCCTCTACTGATAACGGTGAATGAGCATCTTGCTCACCAAAAGAGTTTCTATCAATCCTACACAAAGTTAAAAAATCTTCTATGCTTTGTTTTTTTGTCCCAATTTCAAAGAAAACCAATAAGTGTACTTTAGCATCACTACATGTTATCTCTACTCCAGGGAAAACATGAATAGGCTTATCTTTTGCTGCTTCTTGAATTTTATCAATCCACTCAGCTGAATTATGATCAGTAACAGCTACACAACGGAGTTTTCTCTCAATAGCCTCTGCTATCCATTGTTCTGGCGTTACATCACGATCTTGAAAACACTTACTTGCTGGAGTATGTAAGTGCAAATCACATTTATACCATCTAGTTCCTATCATTGTTATAAATTTTCTATTTTGCTAATCCACTCGTCAAAATTAGGACATTTCGCCCTTAAAATTGGTAATCCTATTGAGCTCGCTGTTATCACACCGGCTGTTGCCTTTTGTTTAAGATAACTCGGCAAATATTTTGCAATTCTCTTTGAAGGTGCACCTTTAGGAGTTTCATTTATTTCTTCGGGAGACATACCTTTTATTTCATTTTTTAAGAGATTTATTTCCTTGATATTATCTGTATAAAAATAACATAGAGCATCTGGTGATGACAGTAACAAAGCTTCAAATTCGTGCAACTGAACATAAGGAATGAAATTTCTATTACTAAATCTAGCTTCCATTTTATTCATTAAAAGGTTACTTTTTTCTTTTGATGATAATTTTTTCATTTCATCATCTACATAGATGGTATTGCCTTTTTTAGGAAATCCATACAAGTCAACCATTACAGTAAAAAATACATCTTTATCATTTTTGTACCGTGACATGAGACGATTGACATGATTTTCAATATAGTCATAGCTATTGCCTCCTCCTGTTGTACCGAGCTTACGATTCGTCATCCATTGTTGGGCTTCGACATGAATGCCTTTTAAGATAAAGTGTGGATATAAGACTTGCCTAACAAAACGTTCTTCTGTTGATCCTTCTACAACAATAAATATTCTTTTCATGGGCGTCCTCCTATGATATTTTGATGCCATAAATCAGATAAGCTATAAGTTCCGATCCATTCACTTAAATCTGCACTACTCAATCTCTTGAATTCAGATTCTTTATTAATACGATTGACCACTACAATATCTTCTGGCTCAAATTCATTGAGCATATCTGCGTCTTGGGTCGCTATAAAAATCTGACAGTGCTCTGATACTCCATAGATTAACTCACATACTGTCTTAACTGCAGTTGGATGCAAGCCCAGCTCTGGCTCATCCAGAAACATTACAGATGGAAGTCGCTCAGGTGGTAGACACAACAATGTTACAAGGGCCATCAATCTTAACATGCCATCACTAGCTTGTGTAGCCACAAAAGTATATGTAGATCCTTTCTCTTTCCATCTCAAGTATGTTTTCCCATATTGGTCAATCAAAACAAAGTCATCAAAGAACGGGATAACTTGTTTGAGTATCGAAACAATTTTTTGATATGTTCCCGAATTTTGTGTACTTAAGTCTAAAAGTACGGCAGGAAGGTTACTCCCATCTTCCTCTAAATACCAGCTATTTTGCACACTTGATTTAATATTTCTAATGGGTGAATTGAAGGTTGTGTTGTGGAACTGATATGTAATAAGTTGTTGCAACATCTTTTTTACAGTGCCTCTCGTTTTACCAGTAGTCTCAGCATGGATTAGAGCCGACTCTCTATGTCCAGATCCAAGATCAAACCACTTTGGCTCCCCTTTTATACTCGTAGACTTAAACCTGAATTGTTCTTCGGTGTATATAAATGTATCGGAAGACGCATGCGCAAGTTTAAATTTATATTCATTAAGACCGGCACTAGTTTTTAAACTGATATTGGCTAATATCTGTGGTGAAACATCTGGTCCGAAATGCAAAAATATCGATGCACCTCCATGTATGGCAGTATATTCGGACAGATTTCCAGTACCACTTATCATATTAGAAAGAAACTTAAAAAAACTTATAAAATTTGACTTTCCAGCGCCATTTTGACCAATAAATACATTTATAGATGCTGGCTTAAAATCTATCAATGACTTTATAGACTTATATCCTTTTAAAGTTATATTCTCTATCTCTAATTTCTTCATTTTATAATACTTTTTATTAATATTTTAACTATTTTCAAACATTCGTTTCTTAAATTCTTCTTCTATCAGCACCACCTTCCATCGCTCATCACCTGTCTTTAGATTTTCTACATTATTGTCACCATTGACAAAGATACGGTCAAACTCTCCATCGAGCGGATTATACTTGCTCTTTTCTAAAAATATATTGAGAGCGGGATTATCATGTTTGGCACAATCACGCCAGATGACAAGAATGCTTTCACCAGCTAAGTTTTTACCAGTCACTACTACATATCCATCTTTGGGTACAGCATAATTTTCTACTACAAGTCCTATGAGATAATTGAAGGTCTCCACTAGATCAACTTTGGTGTCAACCAGTTCATTGTTTTTAGTGACTTGAAGATAGCATTCAAATGGATTGATAAACCAATCAAGATTGAGAAGACTACCCTGAGACTCCACATCGAGCATATAATGCAGCATGTAACCTTCCTTAAATTTGGGATTACTATTTAGCGCCAGTTCTTGGGTATTGTTACGTGTAAGTTGCAGATTATTAAGCGTGTCTTCATAACTCTCAAGGCGCAAGTATTTAAAACAATGGCTAATACCTTCACGACTAACTGGCTTACCATCTTCCCACTCTTGACAATAAATAGTTTTTAGGATTCTTGGCATGGTTATTTTGTCAAAATATTCACCCATTTCACAACCTATGTACTTTCTACATTTTTCCGTGTTTGCATTCAATTCAATAATCCCACAAATAGTCGTTCCAGATCCTAAAAAATAATCAAGTATGTAATCACCTTCAGTTGTTGTATGTTCAAATAAAGCAGTCATTAAACCAATTGGTTTGGGCCTAGGAAAATCTTCTTTATCAAAACCAAGTGCAATAAATGATTTAGTGCCTCTTTCACTATTAAAGGGTTTTTCATCCCATACACTTGTTGGAGAAACTCTGTCACCTTCGATATAATAATCCATTTCAAAAACACTCCATTGCTTTTTAACAGGCATATATCTGGCTATTAATCTTTTCAAATTATCTCTTGCAGTATCCAATTCCCATCTCCAATTACCTTCTATAACTTCATCCTTCATTGGTACAATTTCTCGGAAGTCATCTAAATCAAGTTGAACTCTTGAAGGTACAAGTTCTTTTGTTTTTTCATTATAATAGAAATAATAAAATAAATTCTCTCTATCACTTCTGCGGTCATTATCTCCTGTTTTTCTTAAATCTATTTCACGATACTTCTCACCATTTTCATCCAGTTTGTTATATCGTTTAATTACTTTGTTTGTCGGGTTCCACCCGTATGAAATAAAGCCATCATTAGCATAGAAAACTATATTATCGTGAGCCGTAGGCAAATGCTTTTGGTCTGAACGCCCCTTTGGATTATTTACATTAACAATAGAGTTGACAAAATTTTCAGGAGAAAAAATTGAATCTAATAATGATTTATAATTATATAATTCCCTTTTGTCAATATTAGAAATAAAGCAGCCAGATGCTTCATTCATTAGCTTTTTAGTTATGGTTGTTCTATCACAGATTAAAGAAAGCCAACTACTATGAAGAAAACCATCTTTGTAAGCAAACCCATCATTACCTGTATTGTAAGGTGGATCAGTGTAAATACATTTTACTGTATTTTCAAATCTAGCAGATAATAAATTCAAAGCCTGAAAATTCTCCGAATTAATTAATAATCCATCACACTGCTCATCAAAATTTTCAATGCTACCAATCAGTTTCCATTTAAAACTTTCAGAAAATAAAGCAGTGTCCACGACCAGAAACTGATTTTGATCCAGAAACGCTAGAGACAATGGGCTAGAAAAGCCAACACGGTCTGTGGCAAACATATCTTTTGCCTTTTGGTCAGTTATCTCATGGATGGCAAATAGTTTAACCCATTCATCTATTTGGGCTTGATTAAGGATGATCTCGTGGTATAGTTCTTTCGGCACCCGATCTAGCGTGATACAGTATTGGCACTCCACCACCATTTTCTTTTTGAGCCATAGCTTTTTCTGGAAGTTTTCCAGTTGTGCTAAGAAAGCGATGATCTTTTCTCCTATTTTTTTTATGGCTTTGATCTTGCTGAGCTGTTTTAAAAATTCTTGTTCATCCCTAGTATTCAAGTCGTCAATAAACAAAACCTCATTTTTGATATAAAAATCAAGTTCTCTGGTCAGAAAACCACCCAAATCTTTATGTATAAAATAGTCAAATGTATTTCGGGCTGCATAGTCCATCAAGTGCTTTTGTAGCAGGGTTCTTTGCCGATCTTTTTCAGTAGGTCGGAGACTTAGCAGCTCTAAAAATTCTTTTGGTATTTGACCTTTTACAATATCAAAGGCTTCTTGCAACAAGTCATTTTGTTTGACACCTTTTTCCGTAGGTTCGTATGTAAAGTATATTTTGAACTCATCACCAGCTACTTCACAAGGATTTGTTTTTTGTATGGCAAATCTTCTTTCTTTATCTCCTTGTGCTTTATTATTGTTTTGTTCGGTACTAGCTTCGACTAGTTCAAAAACCACAGACTTACTACCTCCAAGTTTAAACCGATATACCTTAAAGTATTCACTTGTCTTGATATAATACTGATCTGCATTAGCCCAGTGAAGTTTTACTTCCTCTCCTTCATACGGGATAGCATAGACATCTTTTTTGTATCGTCGCATGGAGATGAAATCCCCATTGTCAAAGTAACGCTTAAAAAAATTAGCCAATAACGAAAATACTTCATTCTCAATCCCCACCATATCAGCAGCTTCTCCTAGCTTAGCTCTTAGAGCATGTACTTTAGGCAATGACTCAGGATCAGCACCTATACCTAGCGCTTGTTTGATAGTATCATCGAGTTCTTTTTGAATAGCCTGTTTGTCTATGGATAAACTTTCTGCCAATACTTTTTGTACCTGAGGCACTAGGTCCACTTCTAGAAACTGCTCTATATCCTTTCTCTTCTCATTCATGATCCGATATATACCAAAATCAAGTTCAGCTTTATCTAGCATGAAGACTTCTTTGAGCGTACTTATGAGTTTATCGTAATTGGTCATCTTATTTATTTAATTCATTTTTTATAAATGCCTCCAATTCATCTTTACTAGGCAATTGTACCATATATTTTGAAACAAAAATTTCATTAGCCAATCCGGAAGTAGCATATTCTACTAAAGCATCATTTTTGTCTGCACACAAGATGATACCCACAGGTGGCTGATCACCATCTGTCATTTCATTTTTTTTGTAATAATTCAAATACACATTCATCTGACCTGCATCAGCATGGTCAAATTTTCCAATTTTAAGATCTATTAATACATGACATTTTAAAATTCTATGATAAAATACCAAATCTATTCTATAGTGTGTGTTATCAAAAGAAATTCGTTTCTGCCTGGCTTCAAAACAAAACCCTCGGCCAAGCTCCGTAAGGAAATCTTGTAAATGTGAGATGATGTTTGTCTCAAGCTCAGTTTCAGTGTACGTATATTTTTCTTCCAGTCCTATAAATTCAAGAAAATAAGGATTTTTTATAATTTGAGTAATATCATTATGGTCCCTCTTGAAATTTGTCAACATTAATTCTTTGTTCTGAGACAATCCTGTCCTTTCATAAAGTAAGGTGGACATAGCTCTTCCCAATTCTCTGGAACTCCAGTTATTTTTGATAGCTTGTACTTCGTAAAAGCACCTTTTTAATGAAGTGTCTGCATTTATGAGTTCAACAAAATGAGAAAAACTCAACCTATTGATCAAAATTTCAGGTTCAAATGAAAGTGAGTTTTCTTCCACATTAGTTTCATCAATACCAGATTTTATCAACAGTGTCGATAAAATTTGGCCTGTCTCATCGCCTGAAGATCTGAATATTTTCAACACTGTCGAGAATATGTGTGGGTAAGTAATATAGAAATCTCTGAACCTATATAGTTGCGGGGCTGAGATGCCTTTGATGTGATTCAATCTTTTAGCCAATAACTTTATAGTTCTTTCCCCATAAACCGCTTTGTCTGATCCATTTTGCTCAAATTCAACAATGTAACAGCCGATGATTATGTTGCGCATCGTTAATGCATTGTTCACTTGCCTTACGGCATATTGCTGTAAGTGGACATGTATATCTTCTATTTGCTTTACAAGTTGTTCAAAATCCATATTATATCAATTGCCATTGTATAGTAAATAAATGTTTCTTTTGGACATCCTGCTTCATTCGCTTCTGAATATCTGAGATCATCTGATCTCTTTTTTCAGCTATCTCATCTTCCACTATAAATATTTCTTGCCTTTGTTTTTTTTGCCTTCTCGACAATTCCTGTAACTGTTCTTGTATGTGCAATTGGACTGAAGGCTCAAAAGTCTTTTGAGATTCTCTGTTCAATTCTTTAATTTTGGATTTTGTCTCCTTAATGGCCAGTTCGGCAGCATTCATTCTGTCTTCTGCCCATTTAGTCAGCTTTTCTGTTTCCATTCTTAAGTAATTGCTGTCTTTTTCAGCAATAGTCTTCAGCAAAGCATCAGTGTATTTATTTTCTATTCGTTGCACTATGCTTTCATCAACACCATCATTTTGTTGATTCATAATCGATCCAGGCAACAAGAGCATTCTTTTCACTTCATCATCACTCAAAATGGTACCATCATTAGTACTTCCAAAAAGTAATAAATAATCAGAAGATTCAAAGGTTTCTACACTTATCGATACCACACTAAGCCAACCGCCATGACCTTTGAATTTCTCAAGTATTGATATGTTCCCTTCATATTTCGTCAAATCAAACCTTATTGTTCCGAAAGGAGTATTTCTTTCCTTGACACTTTCCAGCACGTACTGTGCCAATGGATGTCCCATTCTATAAATATGTGCCTCTGTATTTGGTTTGCCAAGTTTAAAGGTTTCCGTCGGGTAGTGTTCGTCTTTATTTGGCTGATTAACTATTGTAAAACTTAGATTTTCATCATTAAAAGCAGCACTATCGGCTAAGGCAAACTTAGTCACTGCCCACAGCCATTGTTCATATTTAGTAATATATTCTCTGCTTTCTGACAGCCTGATTTTGAGTTTATCCAAAACTTCGTCATCAAAATTAGCCAATAAAGTCTCTCTGGTAGAAAGCATTTTGCCATTTATTTGATCTTCAAGCTCTTTTTGAAGCAAATCAAATTGGTCAATGATTTCTTTTTCAGTCCTGTATTTCTGGTAAATCTCGGCAATTCTTTTTTCAAAATCGACACCTGACTCAATACTGCCAAGCACATCATCACTAGCCCCAAAAACACCACTGAAAAGTTTAAATTTTTCATCCAGTAATTGGAAAACACGAATATCAGCTGCGTTTTTAATATTCAAAAAATTAACTACAACAACATCAAATTTCTGTCCATACCTATGACACCTACCTATCCTTTGTTCTATGCGCTGCGGATTCCAAGGTAAATCATAATTTATAAGTAAAGAACAAAACTGTAGATTTATTCCTTCAGCAGCTGCTTCAGTTGCAATCATTATAGTAGCTTCATCTCTAAAATATTCTACCAATGCTGCACGTTTATCAGCGGTAGCTGATCCTGTCACTTTATCTGTGCCTTTATTTTTTTCAACCCATGTCTTATATACTTTATTTGACGTTGAGTCATTATTTGATCCGTTAAACAAAACAATTTCGTCAGGATAATACTCATTCAAAAGTTGAAATAAATAATTTTGTGTCCTTGTAGACTCGGTAAAAATGATAGCTTTTTTATTAGCTTGTTCATTCATTTTACCAAAACCTTCCTTTAATGCAGTGATCAATTTATCACCTTTTGCATTATGTTTGATTGATTCTGCTAGATTTCTATATTTTTCTAATTCTTCTATTTCTTCTTTTATTCCTTGGATGTCACTCCCACTCAATATACTTTCATCTTGTGGCGCTTCTTCATCCCATTCTTCTTGCATTTCTTCATACAGTTCATAATCATTTGCCAAATCGTCATCCAATGTAAGTCTTTCATTTTTAATGATAACTTCGCGAAGTTTATGGATAAGACTATTAAGTGTTCCAGCAATGGCAAAAGACGATGAAGCCAAAAGCTTTCTCAGTATTAAAGTCATTAGATGTCTTTGCCCAGCAGGCAATCCATACAATAACTCTTTCTGTAAATAATCACTAACATCCGTGTACAATTGCTGTTCTTCATCTGAAGGTTCAAACTTGATTGTAATTGGAATTCTATTGGTGTATCTGATATAATCTTGTACTTGTCTTCTTAGATTTCTAATACAGACAGTTTTCAACCTATCTCTTAAATCTTGATAATTTTCGCCATCAGCTGTTCTTAAAAATTGGCTTTTGAAGCTTTTGATATCACCAAAAGTATGCTCATCAATAATGCTTACCAAACCATATAATTCCAATAGGGAATTTTGCAACGGAGTGGCTGTCAATAATGCTTTTCGCGAATGAGACAAAGCATCTTTGATGGCGTTTCCAATTTTATTGGTGGGTTTATAAACATTGCGCAATCTATGTGCTTCATCTACAACGGCAAGGTCCCAGGATATTAGCTGAATGAATTCAGCCTTTGCTCTTGCAAATTGGTAAGATATTAATAAAATTTTATCTTGTTCGAATGGATTAAATTGACCTGTTTTTTTGAATTGGTTAAAATTCTTATTTTCTAATATGATAGATTCTAGAAAAAATTTATCCCAAAGTTCTTGATTCCATTGTTTCCTCAAATTTGCAGGACAAATGATAATCAGCTTTCTTCTACGTTCTGCCCATAATTGCGAAAGTAAAATACCAGCTTCAATAGTTTTTCCTAATCCAACTTCATCCGCTAGGATTGCACCTTTAGATAAAGGGGACTTAAAAGCAAAAAGCGCAGCCTCCACTTGATGTGGATTCAAATCAACCTGAGCATCGAGCAAAGCTATATTAAATTTTTCACTACTCCCAGAGGGGAATCGTTTTGTTAGCTCATAAGCCAAATACTTTGCCTGGTATGACGTTAAATCCTTCATTAGCTTTTCACCATCCCTTTAGCAATCTCATATTCCCTATCAAATGGCAGTTGCAAAGAAGCCAACATCTCAGGTATAGCCATCGACCAGCCATCTTGTATAAGCATTTTATCCTTATTCAGCTCAATAGTAACTGTATCATTTAGGACACTTACCTTAGGTTTATATGGACCATAACTGTAGTAAATTTCAAGGGTACGCACCAATTCTTCATGACTCTTCCCCTGCAGATCAGGAAATATCGTATAGAAAAAATGATTTAAAACATGTACAATCTGCATGGTTTCGTTTCTGGTCCGTCAAAAATAATATAATCACAATATGGGGTAAAAGTAAGTTATATAACCCAAACATAAAAATAGAAGTTCAATAAAATGAAAAACTAATTCACAACACTTGCTATTGAGCTTGCAAACTTGTTTGCAAGAAAAACTATATAAGCCATTTATGTGTTTTGTCTTTTAAAATAGTAAAGAAATGCAGAATAAAATTATGTCATTTTTTTTTGGTACCCTTTTATTCATCTTGTTATCGTCATTTCTACAACCCGATGTGATATCTGGCAAGGTGATCGGAATTCAAGACGGAGATAGCATAACCTTACTTACAGATAATAACACCCAACTAAAAGTTCGCCTGGAAGGTATCGATTGCCCAGAAAAAAAACAAGATTTCGGAAACGCAGCAAAACAATTTACATCATACTTAGTATTTTCGCAAAATGTGACACTCCAGAAAACAGGACAAGACAGATATGGAAGAACGCTAGGTTACATATTTTTAGAAGACGGCACAAATTTGAATGAAGAATTACTAAAAGCAGGTTTAGCATGGCATTTCATAAAATACAACAAATCACAGCACCTTGCCCAGTTAGAGTTAGAAGCAAGAGAAAATAAAGTAGGCCTTTGGCAGCTATCATCAGCTATACCACCATGGGATTTCAGAAAAAATTAATCATATGGCTTCATTTTAATGGGTACCGAACTTCATTTCAGTAAATAATACAATCTATCATTCCATATTGGACTTGTTAATCCGATCGTCGAAGTTTGTAACTTCGATGCCATATAATACATGTCTCTGACCGATGTTGATATTCTATGAACTATCATACTTGTTTGCAAGCCTTACAGTATCAAGATTTTTATTACTTTTGCAAATCATAAACAAATCTCATGAGACTATTTTCCTTATTATTGGTGCTGTTTTACTCAACAATTTCTTTGAGTCAAAATAATTTAAACATAAGTAATCCTTTAAAACTTTTAGCAAAAGAAAAAACAGGATTATTCATAAACGCAGGAGATACATTGATGTTAACACAAGTTCAAGTTAATACTTCAAGTACTGCCAGTGGTTATGTAGTTCAATTTATGATGTTAAACACAAAGAACCAAAAATTTAGAATTGATGCAAACGAAATTAAAAAGTTAGAATTTTTAGAAATTAATGATATTAAAAGGTTTTGGTTAAGAGCTTCAATATTGAAAGGTACATTCGAAAAAACATTATCTAAAGGGGTTCAATATGATTTAAGAAATAGCCTATATGAAGATAATTTAACATATATATCCAGCTTAGAAAAAAATGATAGATTTTTTATTGACCCATATTTAGAAGATTATCTCTATACTTTGGTTTCAAAAATATATAATGGGGTAATCATTGGTCATAGAACAGATAATATAGTAATAAAAATCTTAAAAGATACTGATCCAAATGCTTTTATATTATCAAACGGTACAATTTTTATTACGACAGGATTATTATCAACAATTCGTAGTGAAGAAGAGCTTATGGGTATATTAGCACATGAGATAGCTCATTTTGTTCTAGATCATCAAATAATTAATATAAATGAAGAAAACGAAAGGAGAAAACGCGCTGAATTTTGGGCTGGATTAGCAATAGTTGCTAGCGCCGGAGCTGACATTTATTTATCCACCAGATACGAAAACCATATACCAGGTTTACTTACTTATTCTACAGCAGCTATTTCTGCAATTATCTCATCTGAAGTGTTAGAAAGATTAGGTTTAAAATATAGTAGAGAACAAGAACTTGAAGCAGATGAGATTGCAGTTGAAATTTTAAAATTTTTAGGAATTGATAGCTTAGGACTATCGGTAGTTTTTGAAAGACTTAATAAACATAGTATACTTACAGGTAAGTATTTAGCACTTTCTGAAAAAGGTACCCATCCAAGCTTGGATAGCAGGATTAATATTATCGGCAAGGTTAAAGATTTAAGCACCTATTCTAATCCTGATTTTTTGAAAAAAATGTCAAGAATAAATGCTTATAATGCATGGATAGAGTTATGGTATTTAGCTCGGTATAAAAATGCTATTGAGTTAGCTGATTTAAATATTTTAAACGAAGTGGCTACAGAATCAGATTATGTCGTAAAGGCTGTAGCACTGCGAAGGTTATCCAATAATAAAACATCAAATGAAGAAGCTTTATTACTTATCCAAAAAGCAAAATCATTAAACGTACTTCCACTTGTTATTCTAAATAGAGAAGAAGCTCTTACCTATTTAAGACTGGAAAATAAGGCTGAAGCCAAAAAATCTTTTGCTTTATATTTATCTGATTTAATTGAATTACAAAGTTCAAATACAAATAAGAGTTTTATAAACAATATTGATGATGAAATTAGGTGGACTAAAACTATGGTTCATAATATAAATAAAATTTAAAACTATCAGATCGTCGTAGTTTGTAACTTCGATGCCATATGATATAGGTTTCTGCCCAATGTTGATATTCTATGAACTATCATACTTGTTTGCAAGCCTTACAGTATCAAGATTTTTATTACTTTTGCAATTCATAATCATACCCATGAAACATTTTTATTCGGTTATTTGCCTTTTCCTTTTTTCAAATATCCTTTTTTCCCAAACACAAATCTCCATAGACAGCGTTTCAACTTACATTGGCCAACATGTAAAAGTGTGTGACAAGGTAGCAGATACATTCAGAGCCTCCGGAGAGAACAGTATTACCTATCTTAATTTTGGTGGCAAGTACCCAAATCATAATTTTACAGTAGTCATATTTGCAAAAGACCTTGTTAATTTCCCATTTTCACCTGTAGAAAAATATAAGAATCAAAATGTGTGCGTAGAAGGAATGGTAGCAGAATACAAAGGAAAGCCCCAAATAGTAGCTAAGTTTCTCGAACAAATAGTAATTCAATAAACCCCATCCTCCAGCACTCTTCCTTCCTTCACTCATTGCATTACACTCCCACTCCAGTGCCTTCCGTTCCCGCTGCACTCCATTCACTCATACATTCAGAGAGCCTACGGATTCCCGCAGCATAAGTATCTACGTCACTACATTCCACTCAATCCTCCCTTATTTCATTCCGTAAGCAGCTATGATTTTAATGGGTACCGAAATTCATTTCGGTGTATACTGTAATCTGCCTTTATAAAAATGAGAAATCATAGCTACCCTTACTCCATTCCATACCTTTTATTCGTTTCATTCCGTTCCTACGATACACATGCTCTTTAGCCTAGCTTCTTTATGTACGTTTTCAAAATGGATGTAGGTTAAAATATATCACGTATCATGCAGCAAAGGTACAGGGAATGGATCTGACACAAGAAGTACCGCAAATGCTCTGATAATATGAAGTGCTAAAATATATTGTGGAATGTTTTTGAATAGATCAAGGCGAAAAACAAAGGCACGCTAGGAAAGTTTGTCGCGGCTTTTCAACGCAGAGATATTCAAAACAAACGCAATTAGATAGTAAGTTCATGTTGTCAGAGCATTTTACTATATGACAGAAATCTCCACACCGTTCGGGTAGTATTTATGCCATATTCCTTCTTTTAGTCAGCTCCACCCTGTGATCACGGCACCATGATACGAGATATATTTAAGAGACAGTACTTCGGCTGGTGGCTAGTTTGTTCTCGAGTGGCTTCTACTTCAGTGAGTTTAGAGTTTGGTAAGTTGCCTTATGATTTAGTATGTATTCAGTGTTTTGGGTACAGGTTTTTCATTAGTCAGTTACCATTTTAGTTCGGTGTGTTTCAGTAGCTCTCAGTGATGGGAGCTTTTTTTATATCCGCATCATTTCTGTCGGCCTTGTAAATTCAATTTGCATGAAAAGTAATTCCCAGAATATCATAACTCCAATCTCATCCCTTTAACTCTATCCATCCCCGTTCTCTCTTTTTTGCCTATACTCAAACCCCAAACTTCATAAGCTGTGTGCAAAGCACTTCTTTATTTGTCGGGCGCTTGCTCCTTTCAGTCCGCTGCGTTCGCCCTTTCACAGGTTATATGGCATACTGTCTCAGCCATAGACCAGAATGTTCCAGCCACTTCCCTAACTCATAGCGCTTCATGTTCATAGAGTACGCTTCACTCCAATTCCTACCACAATTGTACACTATGCCCATGAACGCTATCTCAATCCTGACACTAAGTGGCTTTGACGCAGTTACATAGTATCTACCATATAGACAAGTACCGTTTCACTATATGTGCCATATTCCTTGTCATTATGTTAGATACTATGTGTAGTCATGCTTACATTCTGGCGGCTATGGCTGGCAGTATTTTCACTGCTTCCTGTATCTGTGCCATCGCATCCACATCATGTATCCTTACAGGAGCATTTCATTTACATCATGAGTATGCATGGCACATCTACCGCAGCTCATTTTATTTGTTTTTGGGGCAGCCATGTGGGGCCATCTGATACACACAGCCATTGTTTGTACCTCACATTTCTCCTGTGTGCACCATTTGGCCCGCTGCCCCTGTGAATTCTTACTTCTATGTTTTACCACCTCTGGTGGTATGTTTTTTATGGCATGGTCAGGCTCAGGGCTGTATAACCTGATTCCCAGTGTTCGTACCTCACTGCTATTCTACCGAGCCTTAAGGCATCGGTGAAAACACAATCCCTTCTTTTAACACGTTTGCTTTGTCGATAGCTAGGTCTAGTGGTCGGTTTTCATTTACATTGGAAATATTTTGAATTAATAATACTCCTTACTACTAATATCTTCTACTTGATAAACTGAACCATTAGTATCTTTTTTGCATTATAGAGATATAAAATAATTATAATTACACCAATTCTAAACATTATGATAGACTTTATTGGCGACGTTCACGGCCATGCAGACAAACTCGAAGAATTACTTGAAAAATTAGGCTACTCAAAACTTAATGGAATTTATGCGCACCCAAATAGGAAAGTACTTTTTATAGGTGATTATATCGATAGGGGGCCAAAAATTAGACAAACCCTTGAAATAGTAAAAGCCATGACAGATAGTGGAAACGCCATTGCACTTATGGGAAATCATGAATACAATGCACTCTGTTTCCATTATCAAGAAACAGAAGGCGGTCATCTCAGAAAACATCTTATTAAAAATATAATTCAACATTATGAAACTTTAAAGCAATTCCAAAATAAACAAAGTGAATATGAAGATTATATAGACTGGTTCAAATCATTGCCTCTATTTTATGAAACGGATTCTTTTAGAGCAGTTCATGCTTGTTGGGACCACAATAACATTCAATTCCTAAAAAATACATTAGTCAATGATAAATTGACAGACGAACTTATTTATCAATCAGTAATAAAAGATTCAGTTTTATTTACAACCATTGAAGAAACCCTTAAAGGGAAGGAAATCAAAATGCCCAAAGGCCTTTCTTTTACAGATAAAGATGGGTCAATTAGATCCGAAATTAGAACCAAATGGTGGGAGAATCCAGCTGCAATGACTTATAAATCCATTAGTGTCATACCTCTCGACAATTTGCCCGATACCCCAATTGAGACAACTGATTTAAGCTCACCTGATTATTACAAAAGTGACGATAAATTCGTGTTCTTTGGCCACTATTGGCTAAAAGGTGAGCCAACTATTTGTAAGAAAAATGTATGTTGTTTAGATTATAGTGTAGCTAAAGAAGGTAAACTTGTAGCCTATCGCCTGGATAATGAAAGCGAATTAAATAATAGCAAATTAATCTTTGTTTAGTGTTTTGTACATCATAATTTGTATATTTTGTTTATGCCATATCTAAAGTTCAATCATCTCCCCTCATTCTATTCGCATACCTATCCCTAATCTCCTTCTCCAATCGATCATATTCAGCATCTGTCATAGTGCTCCTGTTATCATATACCATAGCTTTCAGCAACATCAATTCCTGCTGCAAAGTAATATCATCATCAGGTGCAAAATCTTCTTGATCATCGCAATGGTCCATAATGCTTTAATTTTTTAGTACTGCAAATCTACCACTATATCTCCAAATAATCTAAAATCCTTTTTTGAACCTACCCAGTATAATCAATCCAAAGTTTATTTCTACACCACAAAACAGATACAAAGTTAGCTACGGGACCTGAATCGTGTACGGTCCACTACGTTCTCCACCATACACTTATTCATTCCCTTACGCTGTCAGGTATCCGTTAGTATGGTCGAGATGGCTGTACACTTAGTTTTTCATTTTATATTTATTAGTTATGAGTTTTTTACCAGATGTAGTAGGTCGTTTTGAGTTGGGTCGGGTTGTGATCAGTTCAGGAGTTTATGCAGCTACCTTAGAGAGATCACCGTTAGGTCCATTTGTCAGGTTTTGTTTAGAGCGTCATGTATTAGGAGATTGGGGTATTTGTCATCCAGATGATGTTCTCCTTAATGATGCCGCAGTTTCAGATGGTGATCGTATTTGTTCAGTTTATCTAGTTCCTGCAGGAGTTTATAGACATCAGAGTACAGTTTTGATAGTTACAGATGCAGATAGGTCTTGTACCACTGTGCTTTTTGAGTCTGAGTTTTAGGTATTATTCATTCAATCATTGTGTTAGTCCTTTATTAAATTGAGAATTTCTCTTTAAGTTCTAATAAATATTTTTATATTCCTAAAACTCTATTATATTTGACCTTGAAAGGGTTATTCTTAGAGTTGCAATAACAAATGTTTATATCAGCTCTATATATAATACTTCTATGTTACTCTAATTTTATTATAAATACTGTTTATGTAATTTTATGGTTTTTTATAATTAAAATAAATATCAATGGATTAATATTAAAGTTGTAATTATGGTCAAATATATAACGATACTAGGTTATTTTATATTAATTTGTTGTATTGGTGTAGCAGGAATTGTTATTTTTGTATCATTTTCTGAAAATGACTTAAAAGGTTTAATTTTTCTAGTCCCGATTTATATGGTAGGTCATTATACTTTATTGACTTTAAAAGGTCGTAATAATATTGATCTAGCTGATAATAGAGTGCTAAATTTAATTGCCTATTTAAATATTGGTTTTTTTGTTTTTATTTTAGTGTTACCATCTTTGTTTGCTTACAATTATTATGAAAAAGTGAAAAATATATCTAAACTTCGAACATTCAATGAAATTAATCTATATGGAGACAAAATCAGTGTTGATGCCAAATACTCTGATAATCACATTAAATATAAAGTAAACGTAAAATATTCTAAACCAAAACGAGTAGACAATAAAGCTTACACTATAATTTTTAAAGATGATGATGGTTTTGAAATAAGCAAAAAGGAAATAAATGATTTTACACACATAAGTAGTGATGGAAATTTAAAAGATGGCCTATCTGCAAATGTTAGTGAATATCTTTCTTTAGACGAGTATTTATTAATAAACAACATTGATGTTGCAGTAAGGGATAAATGAAAGATTATTATTATATTTTAGGCGTTACCAAAAATGCATCGCCCAATGAAATAAAAGGCGCTTACCGGAAATTATCAAAAAAATTTCATCCTGATCTCAATGATGGTGATATATTTTTTGAACAAAGATTTAAAGAAATTCAAGAAGCCTATGAAAGCTTAATCAATAATGCCAATTCGACGAATTATGAAAATAGAGAATCAACACAAGAAGAAATTATAGAATTACCTAAGATAATAGTTTTTGAAAGTGACAAAAATATTTATAATGTAGGAAGTACAATTAAATTATCTTGGGCTTCAATTAATGGGAGTATTGCAGCTTTAAATCTATTTGGAAAGGTTGATCTCATAGGTGAGAAACGAATTATAATTAAAGAACAAAAAGATAAACTCGAATTAGTTTTAACAGTAAAAAACAACTTAGGTCAAGTCTCTAAATCAATTTTTATTGATGTACGCAAAGTTAATAAAGCTTCCAAAAAGGATATCATGAATATAAATTATTGGTACCTTTTAATACCTGTCATAATTGCATTCTTTGTGTTTAAAGGTTTGAATAAAGATAATCATTATCAAGATAACTACAATCTAGAAAATATAAATAATAATATTAAAATCGAAAATGAAAATACAAAATTTCAGAAATTTTATTCTCTAGACCCGATGTTTGATGAAAGTGATAATCATCGATTAAGGCTTTTTAATAAACCTTACAGTTTACTACAAAATTATTATGATTCCTTTATTAGTGCTGAAAAAGTTTCAAACGTTAAAAAGTTTTATTCTGAAACAGTTTTAATACACCATAACGACAAAATTATAAGTGAAGAAATTGCTACACAAAAAGATATAGATAATTTTTATAATGAAGGAATAGAATCATTCATGATATTTGTTCAACCATATGATATGATTACTGATTTCTACCAGGAATATGATATTTCCTCCACTTCAGTAAACTTCTACATCAAGAAGGTTAATGGTAAGCAAGTTAAGATAAGTAAAAAAATATATACAATACTTAATAAAGACAATACTGAAATATTAGGAATATCTTCAAAAGAAATAAATCCGGGAATTATTGAAAGAATCATAATTGATAATAGATTAAATGATGATGGTATAAATATTAGGATAGCTGATAGCGGTATAAATATGAATACTGGAGATATGCCTTATAAATATTGTTATGGAAATGGCTACGCTTGTAATAATAACTGTTCGAAAATTACAATAAAAGTAAGTGGTGATGCTGATGTAATTGCGATTATTAAAAAGGATGGCCAGGTGTATAGCCATATTTTCATAGAAAAGGGAAATTCATATTCATTTAGTGTGCCTACTGGAAATTTTCAGCCATTCTTCTATTCTGGTACTGGTTGGGATTCAAATAAATTTATCAGTAATGTAGAATGTGGTGAATTAATAGGTGGATTTCTGAATAATGAATCAATGGGTAAAGATGATGTTCAATATTTGAATAATAATATATTGACTTATGAACTAATACCACAACGAAACGGAAATTTCAATACAAAGGCTAGTAACAAAAATGAAATGTTTTAAAAAAATTAAAAAGATGATTTAATCATTGCATTATTTTTAAATGCAATACTTTTGAAAATTTCAATCTGACTTTAGATATTTATTTATATCTTTGTAATAATTATATTAATTTTAATTATTTATGGTTCTCAAAAGAAAGTCGATAATATTTCAAATTGGGCTACTACTTACATTTTTATTACCTTTTTATCAGGATGGTTGTCAGAATGAAGAATCAAAAGTTGACATGATAGATGATGTTTCACCAACAATTGATTCTATTGTTATAAATAAAGATGAAATCTCTAATGAAATTATTGATACTATAGCAAACCCAGTCATTAATAAATTAGATAAAGATTTACCTTTCGCTGATATTACTGAAAACAAAAAAAACATTACAATGTATGATAGAATGTTAAAGCCTAATGGAAACTATTCTGGTATAGCCTTTATTTTAGAGGTAGGTTTTTCCATGCTAATATATTCAGCTCCTCTTTATAGTTTTGTCTTTTTAATTATCGGACTTACTTTAAAACTTAAGAATTTTAATTCCAATTTTATATGGTTTAATTCAATAGGGTTTCTTTTTCATTTAATATGCCCATTTTTGGTTTTAGGAGGTCTGATGGGGGAGTGTTTATGGGGGTATTATATTTGCGCAATTTGGTGGGTAGCTTTGTTAGCAAATGACTTTTATATACTTAAAATACAGAAAGCAATATAATAATTCAGCAAGAAATATTCTGAATATAAAATATAAAGGTATTAAAAAGTATTCTCAATAAAGCCGTATGAAAACTAGCTTAGCTTTAAATTTTGTATTATCAAAGCATTTTAAAAGTAACACCTTCTGAACTATTTCTTCTAATAAATAAAAACCGACCAGCAAAGATAATCCTTTCCCTAGCTTTGTAAAGATCGAGCCATGCAGGTTTCGGTGCAAAATATGGCTTGGGATTCAGTGCATTGCTCTGTTCCTGTATATTTTACACCGAAAATCTTGACAAAGCTGCCTCCCCAATTATTTGCTGCTTATCGGTTTTATTTATGATATTCCATGTTTTGGGCACACCACAGGACCAATCGAGAAACTGAAAATGCCAATCCCACAACAAACTACCAAAGACTTAATATCAACACCCAAAAATCAAAGTTACCATTCCCAATCAATTCAACACTTGAACAAATAGCCAGCAATTCCACAAATCCACCAAATTAGCAAATCGGCAATTAAAGCAATTCCGCAAATACACCAAATTAGCAATTCTGCATCCCATTAAGCAGCAGTTGTAAACCCGCCCGCTTTTTTCTACCACACAAAACAGATACAAAGTTAGCTACGGGAACTGAAACGTGTATGGTCCACTACGTTCTCCACCATACACTTATTCATTCCCTCACGCTGTCAGGTATCCGTTAGTATGGTCTAGGTTGGCTGTACACTTAGTTTTTCATTTTTATATTCTTATTATTATGAGTACGTCAGTTGCTTCAGTTCGTCGTTTTGATTATGGTTCGTTATTTACTAGTGCCACAGTTTTTGATGCTAGTTGTGAGCATATTCCGTTTGGGGAGTTTGTTCGTTCATGTATTGCTCGTCATTTAGCTTGTGATTGGGGAGATTGTTGTCCAGATGATGCTGCCCGTAATGATGCTGCCTTAGTAGATGGTAGTCGTATTTTTTCAGTATATCATATTCCTGCAGGATTGTACGGTTTAGATAGTAAGATTTGGATTATTACAGAGTCTAGTAGAGAGTACACTACAGTTATCTTTCCATCAGAGTATTAGTCCATCATCATTAGTAGTCCTGGGTATTGTGCTCGGGACTATTTTTTTATTTCACCTTTTTTTTTATTTCACCTATTTAATTTTATACGTATGAGATATACACATCGCCTTCCTGAGCTTACATTTGAGCTTGGTACCATTGTTTTTAGTCCTGGTATTAGAGCTGGGTTATTGTCATCATCAGGATTACAGCCTTTTTTAGATCATGTCTTAGAGTGTCATGCAGCTACAGATTTTGGTATTATTTCCAGAGCCATGAGATTTGATAATGTGATTGCAGCTTTGATGGATACAGGTCAGTTGACTTCGAGATTCTTCATTACTCCTACTATTTGTCCACCAGAGACAGTTGTCATTGTCACTACCCATCTGGATGAGCGTACTACCACGATCAGGTTTGCATCTGAGCAGCTTTAGGTAGTCCATTAGGTAGCTTTGGTTTTTGATCAGGGCTATCTAAATAATTTTACTTGTTAATTACTTTAAATTACACCTATGTCATAAATTTGCGGGCAATAAAAAACGTATTATGCATTTCTTCAAAAAGTTATTTCTTAATGATAGCCGAGATAAGCTCCTATTTGGAGAATGGAATGCATTGCATAATGAATCTGAGAATGTTAAAATGTGCTTTTACCCTGATGGAAGTCTTGTGTATCAAATAATTTCTAATGATAAAACTCAAATAATGAATCTGACCTATTATACCAAAAATGGTTTTATTATTTCAAATCAACCATCAAAACCAAAAGAAGAACGTACCAAATATTATTTTGAGAATAACTATTCAGTACTTTATCTAGAATTTGATGGTGAACTTACCAAATTTTATAAGACTTGATTTTTACAAATCAACAAATCCTCCAATTAAACAAATCAGCATTAATTTAAAAAAGGCCCCGAACCAGCGTCCGGAGCCCAACCCATGCAAAACAAATCAAACTAAAACTCAATCTCTATTCTTTTCGTCAGAGCGTCCAACTTCTGATGCGGTATCTCCAGGCATCCTGCCTGAATCTTTACCGCTCTTTTCCTTTTTGAAAGGAAACTCTACATTCCCGGGAAATATCTTGTGCAATCCCTTCGACACGCCAAAACTGACCATCGCTCCCACACATGCCAGGATACCAGTCTTGATGATATCACTGCCATCTACGATGCCAATGAAAGCGATCAAGGTACCACCGAGCGTTCCCATCGCCTGATCACTATGGTGAATTGCCATCCCCATCAGACCCTCCTTCCTTTTTTTCGCCGATGGCATCATCACTTATATTGGTGATCTGACTTACAGCTGTGGCCACACCGCCAGCTGTCACCAGGTACCCACCTAAAGTGACCACCGCAGCTGGAAGCGATACAGGTGCCGTCAACAATACCGTACCCACACCTGCCATGATCAACCCGATATTTCGCAATACCTTAAAAAACTTAGGCATCGGCGCCTTTATCCTATCTACAATCTTACTCATGATACTTTTTTGAATTTTACTCCAGTAACTTCCCATTTGAAACCTATCTCAGCTCCTCTCTTTTAAGAGAGGCGGGGGTGAGTATTACTGGAAATGATTTTAATAAAATGACTTTTCTCCTCACTCCTCCTCAAATTCTCGATGATATACCCAAGTGCCAGCCTAGAATGCTGACCCTTCCCATTCCCACCCGAAGAAAACACCGGAGCAATACAGCCCCGGAGTTCCTTCCGAGCATCATTGGCCACATGCATCAGGATGCCAGATCTCCCCTTCACTTTATCTATCTGTAGGCACTCCCCAAATTTCGGATGTTGAATGATGGCCACTGGATAAACTCCTTCCGGCACACACGACACATTTCGCTCATTATTGGCCCATCTCAATTCAATACTCCGACACAACAAAACACCTTTGATCAGAATCATCCCTTCTGTCCAACCATCCCGATACAACCTTTGAAGCTCAATTACCATCTCAAATTCTTGTTAAAAATCTAAACCTTCTAAACTTCCTAAACCATCTAAACTTTAAACGCTACACGATTAAACGACTTCGGCTTAAATCACCTCAATCACCGCCAATGAATTATACCCACCATTCTTGAGAGAATACTGTGTACCATTCACTTCCTGATAAAACTCAATCTGAAGCGTGAACACATGAATACCAGTCGCCAAAGCTGGAGGAGCTACATGCGTCAGATTGATGTCCACAGACGTGTTGTTGATCGG
This sequence comes from Saprospiraceae bacterium, assembly GCA_020848695.1. Classification (GTDB taxonomy): domain Bacteria; phylum Bacteroidota; class Bacteroidia; order Chitinophagales; family Saprospiraceae; genus Vicinibacter. The sequence continues at coordinate 3,712 of JADLHT010000045.1, read as the reverse complement.
GATGTTCACAGAGTTACTGATCAGCGTCTCGAACTCTCCCAACTGGAAATCCAACTTTGACCATCCTGCCTTAAACGTCACATGTGTCGATCCTGGAGCCTTCACCAAGTCCATCATTGGTACCACACCGAGGATATCCAGCGCACCAGTAGTCGTGTTCAGCGCAAAAGTCTTGAACAAAATACCACTCAAAATCGCACGATTGTTGAAGTTGAATCCCTTCAGCACAGCTTTACCTTCGGGAAGGTCAAAGCCTTCATGGACATGCCTTTCTCCACGGTCATTAGCCGCATCCAGATTTTTCACATCCGTCATCAATCTTGTCAATCTCGACACCACCCGATTATCGCTAGCGGTCATCATCAGATTTCTCAATGCTGTTCTCAACAGCTTCCCTGCACTCGCTGACATTCCGAATTCAGCGCCATTCTCCCTCGTCCTCTGAAACGTAGGATCATTCGCAATCCTATCTCCAGAGACACCACCTTTGGTCCTTACCAAGAACCCATCAGTACTCTTGTAAAATGATAGGTCATCAAGCTTTCCCACCACCTTCAACAAACCACCTTGTCTAGCCATATTGCTACATTTTAAAAAGTTAAATAATATGACAAAGATATAGGCGTATTTCCCACTTTGCACCACTTTTTAATGCTCTGGTATCATAAATGACAATATTTTGCATATATTATCAAACAATAACACATATCTTTAACCATTTTTTAACATCATTTTCCCACAAACGATTTACTTTTGTACAGCAATTGAAAACCAAACCACTTACACAAGTTGTTTTTACCAGTACCTGAGATATAAATACTCGAGAAATTCCATCCACCTGCGCAAAACCATTAAAGTAAAAAATCATCTGACCCGTCCTAGCGAGATAGTGTATGGATGATGTATAGATAGTGTATGGATAATGTATGGATAGTGTATGGATAGTGTATGACAATAGTATCATCAATTTTGGCAAATAAAGTATAGCATGAGCAAATTTTCAAGACTGATTATATACCCCAAAGATGTCTCCGCCATCACTGGCAAGAACTACCGGACTTCTTGGCTATTGCTCCTTAAAATCAAAACTTACTACGGGAAGGAGTCACACCAGGTGGTGACAGTGGATGAATTTTGTCGTTATATGGGGATAAGTGAAGATGCAGTTACTAAGCAACTCAGCTAAAATTATTTTCTAGTCTTTCTTTGATAATCCTTTTCGATAAGCTCATCTCTCTTTTGTTCGATTTTAGCCACGATTTCCTTTGAGTATCTTGCAGGCTCCTTCCGAGCTAATAAATCATGCGTTGCTCGATGGATTTGTTTGATCTCTACATTTAAAAACCTCCCGAAATGAAGTGCGATCTCTTCTAGCGTAATATTTCCATCATTTATGACACCTGTTAATTTAATACCACTTATTAATTCATTTAATTTTGCTATATCTCCAGTCCACTTTATCTTTGGATATGAGGCGATGATATCATCTACTGATTTGCTTTCATCAGCCTTTAATATATATTTTTCTATCATTTCTAATGCTTTGGTTAGTGCAAAGATATGGTTATCTTTTGACACTTTTCTAAATAACTGCTCATCTCGATGGTTTTCCTTTGATCTATAATATTTGATCTCATCTTTGATCAATGCACATTCTTTTTTCATCAGCTTTAAAAGCCTAGCATAATACTTTTTATCCCCATGAAGCTTTTCTAGTTCCAAGTTATAAACTCGCTCGTAATAAATCCCTAGATGTTGAAAGGTAGGCTTCTCTATTTTGTAGAATTGAATTTCTTCTTCTAAAGATTTAAACTCGTATTCATTCTCATACTTTGAAAATTCACTACTCAATGCCACATAAGTATCCAGGCGCTTCTTTAATTCGTCTCTGTTAAATATCATATCGAAGGGGTCAGGATATTTTCCCAAAAATCGATTTAGAATGATATGTAATTTTTTGGATAGCATAACTGTATTTCATTATATCATTCTGTTGTTGGGCGTTGTGTGTTGCAACTAAAAGCTATAACGAATATAAATTCAAAATATGATAAAACTGTAGAAAAAAAAAGTAAACTTTAACTTATTAGCGACACATTAAAAACAAAAAAGCCATCCAATTGGACGGCTTTTCTTTTATCATTAAAGGAAATCCTACTATTTCGCTTGTCTCAATTTATCATCTTTCCTAGATGCTAATTTTTCACTTAGCATATCCATTTCATCACCAACCCTAGACTCTACGATTTTGCCATAAATTTGAGTGGTCTTGATACTACTATGCCCCAGCATTTTACTTGTCGCTTCCATACTCACACCATTGGCCAGCAGCACGGTAGTAGCAAATGTGTGCCTTGCAATGTGCGTCGTTAATGGTTTTTTAATCTCACAGATATCTGCAATTTCCTTTAAGTAGGAATTAAGCTTTTGATTACTCTTCATTGGGAGCAACTTATTATCCTTTACACACTTAGGGTGGTCTTTATACTTTTCAAGGATGTCCAGTGCCTTATCCAGAAGCGGCACGTTGGATACATTTTCTGTTTTTTGTCTAGATGTATAGATCCATTTTTTGCCATTAATACCTGTACCAATATGTCCAGGTGTCAAGTTAGCTGCATCTTTGTAAGCATATCCTGTGTAGCAGCAAAAGACAAAAATGTCTCTGACTTCTATGAGCCTATCTATTTTAAAATCTTTGTCCATAATTCGATCCAGCTCGGCTTGTGTCAGATATTCCCGTTTTGCTTCCTTCACTGGACATTTGTAATTCTGAAAAATATTTCTATCCATCCACTCATTATTGGTGGCAAACTCGATCACTCGATTGACATACTTGAGATATTTAGCCATGGTATTTTGCTGTATCTTCACTTCAGTCTTGATATAAAATTCGTACTCGACCATAAAGGAATACTTCAGATGACTCAAATAAATATCATCTAGTGAATATTTAAGTTTCAGAAAATCGGCTATCCGATTTCTAAAAGCTTTATATCTTCCCCAAGTAATTTTGCCTATCTCAATACCGATCAGCTTCTCGGCATTAGAATTGAAGATATCACAAACTTCCAGAAGTTTCTTTGTTTTTGCTTCATTTTTACCAGTTAGATTTCTACGCAAATCTTCTGGCGTAAATTCATTTCCTAAAGACTTCATCTCGTTGAACACTTTATAAGCATCAACTCTCATCTTGTCGAGATATTCATTTATCACTTTTATCTTTTGACTTTTACCAGCAGCACGACCGGTTCGGACATCCCAATAATCGGGCTCTATTTTTTGTCCAGTGGTAATAAACTGCCTGACTCCTTCTAAAGTAACTTGCATTTGTATAGGAACTAGGCCTCCAGCTTCCCTGTTTTTCCGAATGATGAATTTCACATTCATAAGATCTAATTTTTGCATGGTTGTTTTATTTAAACGATTAAAAAATATAATTCGTGTAAATAATTGCTGCTAATATGCTGAAAACCAATGTAATTATAAGGTCAAGTCACTTGAGCGACATTTGCAGCCATAATTTAGCAAAAAAAGCTTGGCTGCACAGTGGCTGCAATATGGCTGTAAATAAGATGAGTTGATTTGCGTAATTTTGAGCAAGCTATTTTCATAACTCCTTGAAAAACAAACGCCAAACAAGAAATCTGATATGATTTGAGCTTGTTTGGCGTTGTGAAAAGTGATCCCGACAGGATTCGAACCTGTGACC
>JADLHT010000044.1 GCA_020848695.1 Saprospiraceae bacterium | reverse complement strand
TGAGTTTTCCACACTTTATTAACACTCAAATTGCTTGGCAATATCGTTTTTCTATTCTAAAGACAGAATTTTATTCTGAAAATCAATATTCAAAAATCAAATCTATTCTTTTACCGAATTAGCCTATATAATCTGAAAATTATTAAATTTTCCTGTAAAGCCAAATTACTTAGATTCAGACTTCTTAATCTTTATGTGCTTCTTGACTCATTGACGATTTGTAGTAAAAGCAAGGAATGATAAGCCAGCAACAATATTTATTTAACAATCATAATTTTAGATCTCGCTTTGAGATTTTCAGTTTGAAACTCAATAAAGTAAAAGCCGGATGAAAATGAGCTAGCATCAATCAGAATTGAATTGAAATCTGAAGCAGTACTAAATAGAATAGCTCCGGTAATTGAGTAAATTCGAATATTCAGCTTTAAACCAAGCCTGTTTTCTATTAATAAATTATCAGAAACAGGATTCGGAAAAATATCTAATTTCTTCAATAATTCAGCTTGAGAACCGGTTGTACACTTTATTTCAAAAGGTCCAAATACAGATCGACACGCAAGGGTATCATCTTTATCGCCGGAAGAAACTTCGTAATAATAAGTACCTGCATATAATTGCTTTCCGGATTGATTTGATATTTCTATACCGTCTTTATCTAGCCATCTTGAAAATTCAATTTTGCCGTCAATTACAATAATAATAGAGCCATCATTTATTTTACATTCACTCGCATCTTTGATTTCTACTGAGTTCAGGTTAAAGTAATCAGGTAGGGTAGTGTCAAATTTTACAACTGTATCTATCGTACAATTAAAAGAATCAATCAGACTAATTAAGGTATCTTCAAATTGATGCTGTAAAAACACAACTGTTTGATTGGAGTCATATCTTTGTTTTTTATCGCCGTTATAAAGTAATTCATACCAGGAGTTGCTGATATTCTCCATTGTAAACTGTATTATGTTGATATCTCGTTTACATGAATCATAAGTAAATGTATCAACTGATAATTTCAATGGATTTCTAACTTCAATATTATAACTTAATTCAACTTCATTGTTACTGCTGTCTATTGCTTTAAATCTCATTCTGGTAACTCCTATTTTAAAAGTATCACCAACGGGAATACCCTCAAGTTGTTGAATACTTTTTATTCCGCAATTATCAAAAACTTTAGGCATTACTGCAACATAATTGCAATGATAAGAGAATGTATCTTGCTGAATACTTAGTTGAGGAAGAATTAAATCTTTGACTATAATGTTTATCGATTTGGTCTTTGTGCAATTGTTCGCGTCTGTTACGGTAACTGAATAAATTCCGGGTAATTTGTCGGTTATAATAGATGATACCTCGCCGGATGACCATTTATATTTAAGGCTTCCAGAGCCTCCATCCGCATTTGCTTCACATCCGCCAGCGGGATCATTACTGCAATTTGGATAGGATATAATTTTAGTTTCAATTGAAATTTCATCCGGTTGAGTTATTGAGTAAGTTTCGCTGGTTGTGCAATTGCTTCCATCTGTAACCGTTACTGTATAATCACCAGCAACTAAATTCGCAATATTTTTTGTGATTGCACCGGTATTCCATTTATAAGAATGTATTCCGGTTCCACCACTGCTATTTACATTCAAATTACCATCCTTGTTTCCAAAACACAATAAAGCTTTTTTTCCGGTTGCTGCAATATTTATTGCTGGTGGTTCGGTTAATAATTTACTTAAAACAACCATTGCATTCAAATTATCAGAGATGGTAACACTATACATTTTTGCGGAAAGTCCGATAGCAGTTGAAGTTGTCTGTCCATCACTCCACAGATATGAATAAGGAGGAACACCATTAGTTGCCATTGCTGTTATACTTCCATCAACTCCTCCATTGCAGCTTATATTTTTGAAAGCAGATATCAATCCACCCAAAGGAGGAGGTCCTGGCATATTGCCTGCAACATTATCCAATTTCATTAAATCATTACTACTGCTACTATTACCATTTGCAAGGATGCACGCACCATAAATCGTCACAGTTTGCCCTGCGGCATTGGTTGGGGAAGTCCAATCTACAGTATAACTAACAGAACCTGGTCCTGCAAATGATTTTGCCGGATTATGTTCGAAATATGTTCTTCCACCGGAGGTTTGAAGAGTAGAGCTTGTCCCGGGATTTGAAAAAGTTCCTATATTATTGTTATTTTGATCCAGAGCAACTATCTGGCAACCTCCTTTTGCCGCAGTTGTTAAATTCTCTACGGTAACTGTCAAAGTATATTTAGTATTAGTATTAATATTTGAAGGTAAGCCTGCAATAGTAATGCTTCCATCTAGTCCGCCTGGATTTCCACTGTGACAATTTGAACAGACTCCATCACCTGGCGCTCCTGTATTGCCGTTAGGTGGATTGCCTGAATTAGCTAAAAGTATTATACTAGCGAGTAAAACAAAAACTGGATACAGTTTATGATTCATTAGTTTATTTTTATTGATTTTAAGAAAGTCACAGTAAAATTAGGTAATAATTGGAACTAAAACTGCAACTTATATTATAAAGAATATTAATTTCTTTTAAAAAAGGAATCAATAAATTCCATTCGGTTAAATATTTGCAATTGATCGATTCGTTCTCCTAGTCCCAAATATTTAATAGGTATTTTAAATTGATCAGAGATTCCAAAGACAACTCCACCTTTGGCAGTTCCATCCAGCTTCGTTAATATTAGCCCGGTAACTTTAGCGACTTCTGTGAATTGTCTGCACTGTTCAATTGCATTTTGTCCGGTAGTTGCATCAAGTACTTGCAATACTTCGTGAGGTGCTCCAGGCAATGCTTTTTGAATAGACCTTTCAATCTTAGAAAGTTCATTCATAAGATTAATCTTGGTATGCAATCGTCCAGCTGTATCGATGATTGCAATATCTATGTTATTTTTCTGAGCAAATTGAGTGGCTTCATAAGCGACCGCCGAAGGATCAGCTCCCATACCTTTTGAAAAGAACTGACATCCAACTCTTTCTGACCATATTTTTAGCTGATCATCCGCTGCTGCGCGAAAAGTGTCACCGGCTGCTATCAGTACTTTCTTTCCTTTTTGAGTAAATTGGTAAGCAAGCTTTCCAATGGATGTCGTTTTTCCGACTCCATTGACTCCAACTACAAGAATGATGTATGGTTTTTGAGGTCCACACTCAAAGTCTAAAAGATCCTCCGTATTATTCTCTAATAAAATTTTACTGATCTCATCTTTTAGAATTACTGTCAGTTCTTCAGTATTTAAATATTTATCAATGGATACCCGCTTACTTACTCGGTCAATAATTTTTACAGTAGTATCCAAACCAACATCTGAAGTAATTAGAATTTGTTCAAGTTCATCAAGAATCTCATCATCAATTTTTGATTTACCCGCAATAGCTTTTCCAATCTTTTCAAAAAATCCTTTTTTGGTACTGACTAATCCTTTATCCAGTACTTCTTTTCTATCAGGATGAAATAGTTTGTCAAAAAATCCCATGTTTTTGTATAAATAAAAAATGAGAGACTTCTAAAGAAACCTCTCATTCTATATAATTTAGAAAATTAATTACTTACTTTGTTCAAAAAAGTCTTTCACTTTATCCTTGTGAACAATAAGCTCTTTAAATGTGTACTTTCCGGATACAGGATCTTTTATAGACTTAATAACTTTAACAAAATCTCTTCCTGAACCGACATTTGCTGCTCTTTGTGCAACCTTAGCGTTTTTTGATACTTTTGCCATGATTATTTTATTTCTTTATGAATTGTATATTTTTTTAAGATTGGGTTGAACTTTTTTAATTCCAATCTATCAGGAGTATTTTTTCGGTTCTTTTCAGTAATGTAACGTGAAGTACCAGGCATTCCGGACTCTTTATGCTCGGTACATTCTAAAATAATTTGAGATCTGTTATCTTTACTTTTCTTTGCCATGATAAAAATTATTTACCTTATTTATTAATGAGTGCTTTTTTATCCAACTTCTTCAAATAATCATACAAACCAAGCTTATTGATTGTTCTAATTGCCTTGGCAGTAATCTTCATTTCAACCCAATCTCCTGTTTCCGGAACAAAAAATGTTTTCTTCTGAAGATTTGGATTAAATCTTCTTTTGGTCTTATGGTTCGAGTGTGAAACCTTGTGACCATAAAGTGGCTTTGTTCCTGTTAATTCGCAAACTTTTGACATATCCCTAAATTATTATGTAATTCTGATTTTATAATTTGTGACTCCGTAAGGATTCAAACCTTAAACCTCTTGATCCGTAGTCAAGTGCTCTATTCAGTTGAGCTACGGAGCCATTGATTTCAAGGGCGCAAAGATACGTTCATTTAAGATACAATTTCAAAAAATAGTAAAGAAAAAAGAAGGCATTATAGTTTTGATAATCAGCTAGTTAGGTAAAAACTAGATTGATTTTTTAATTTTGAGTTCTAATTTATTAAAATAAACTTCTTCGCAATTGCCTCATCTTCAACTCGTAATACAACTAAATATTGCCCGGACTGCAGGCCGTAAACCTCAATTTTTTGGTCAAGAATTGGCTGGCCGTTATAATTGAAACTTTGAGAAAAAACTCGTTTTCCCAAGAGGTTTACAATATCCACAGAATACACCCCGAATTGTCTTAATTTAAGATCATATTGAAGTATACCATGTGTATTAAAACTACTAATTATTATGTCATTCTTCGCTGAGATTACACCACAATATTCTAATAACAAATTAAATGAACCCATAACATCGAACCGCTTACCTGAAGAAATTTCATTAGCTAGTTCTGGTTTGCTTTTACCACCTTGTAAAATAATATTTTTCATTTCCAGTACAGATTGGACTGGATTACTTTTACATACTGCATTATATTTTTCACAGAATTGATTTAGAAATGCAGCTCCGGCAGCTACTTGTGGAGTTGATAATGAGGTACCACTGCTTAATTGTACATTGTTATTTAAATCTATTACAGGGACTAATTCCCCACTTGCGGCAATATCAACATTAATTTTGCTATATCCTGAATATGCTCTGGTATCTGATCTGTCGGTATTTGTTACAATGACTAAATAGTTACTTGGACATAATCCGGGTAAATCTCCGACTTCATCAATGAATTCATTGTTATTTGTAGTTGCTCCAAAACACAAGATTCCTTGCTCTCCACAAAGATCGTACATCGAGCACCAATCCGGATAATCATCAGGCATTGCATTATCTAAACCCTGTGACAAGGTCGCAACATTGATATATGCGCCGGATTTTCCGTTGAAAGACAAATAATCTTTCTTCATTTTAATAAAATAACTATAGCATTTTATTAAATCTGAAACATCTGTTGCGGTGCACATCAGCATCTTAATATGGGGAGCAGCTCCTGAGATAAAATTATTATTGTTGCCAACAGCTCCTGCAATGCTTAATACATTGGTTCCGTGATTTTCGACAAAATGTTTATCCCCTTTACCAATCGCAGCATTAAAGCCTCTGTAATCATCTACATAATCATTATTGTCATCATCAAGATCATTGTCCGGAATTTCTTTTCTGTTTACAAATAGATTTGGATTTATATCCGGATTATCGCAATTGCATCCATTATCAATTACCCCTAAAACAATAGTATCGCCCAGAGGTGAGACTCCTTTTAAATCATAGCACCATACATCTTCAAATCCCATAAACTTTGAATTCCATTGTTGGAAATAACTAGGATCATCCGGCGGACATGACCTTGTATTAAGTTTTGTATTTTTATAATAGTGGATGAGATTTGGTATGTGATTTATAAATTGAATGATTTTATCTTCTTTGAGTGTTTTATTAAATTTTAATAAATAAATATTGAGATCATGATTAAGTACTTCTGCTCCTGATATAACATCAGAATTACCTTTCTTAATAGTCAATAAGCTTAGTTTTTTACTGAGTTTAATAATATATTCATTGTCTATATCGATCTCTGAAGCACTAAAAGAACTAATGTGTAAAAAAAATACAAAAAAATAAACTAAATTTTTCAAACTAACTTATTAATTAGTTTACAAAGATAGTCAAAAGATTTAATTATATGACTTCCATACCAGCTAAATGCTTCTCCATCAACCAAAATAGGATTTAATCCCTTTAGTTCGAAAAAATGGACTTCCTTAAAAGGGTAAGGTTCTGAGGATAAGAAAACATAATCCGGATTCTCATTATAAATTTCAGACAGACTTACTTCGGGATATCGTTCTTTGTTTCCAAATACATTGACAAATCCTAGTTCAGTAAGCATAGAATGAATAAAGGTATCGAAGCCAATAGTCATATATGGATCTTTCCAAATTAAGTAACAGACTTTTTTCAATTGTCCAGCTTTCGGCATTGTGTTTCGAAAACTTTCTCTTGAATTTGAAATATCTACATTGATCTTCCCAGATTCTTTTTCTCGATCTAAAATATAGCCAATGTAGTCTATTGTCCTTTGTGAATCATCAAGAGTTTTTATATCGGTTAGTAAGACCGGAAAGTTATTTGCTAATAATAATATATCAGATTTTACATTTTCTTCTTTATTGGCAATAATTAATTCTGGGTTCAAACTAATGATTTTGTTTAAATTCAAGTTCTTTGTTCCTCCAATAATTGGTATTTTGCCTTTTAAGTGGCCAGGGTTAACACAAAATTTTGTAATTCCAACCAATTGTTCTTCGCAGCCTAAGTCAACAATTGTCTCAGTTAGAGACGGAACAAGTGAGATAATTCGAGGAGAAGAAATTAATAATTGAAAGTTTTTGTCTAAAGACTCGTAGATAGGCATTAATCTTTTACTTCATTTACAAGAACAAGTCTGTTCTTTCTTAAAGCAAATCTTCCAATATGATGTAAATTGTATTTAGACAAATCAAGTAAAACCTTCCACATATTTTTTTCATAGGAATACTGAAGCAATCTGGAACCACTTGAACACAAAACAGAGTTGTTATTTTGGATAACAAAATCTTCCGAATTTTCAGGCATTTCTGCTATGATTGACATCTTTCCGGTACTGGGGTTGTAGGCTTTTAATAAATTCAACTTACTATCTGATTTTTGAACAAATAAAACTTCTTTTGCACTGGTTATTTCAAATGTTCTTCCAATATTGGAAGCAAATATTTTGTTGCTTTTATTTGATGAAACCGCTAATAAATTATTCGGTTGATCAACCAGAAAGCAAATCCAGGAATTCCGGTCAAAGTAACGAAAATACCCAACCTGTCCAGGATTCTGAAGTTGTATTTTGTAGGTTTGATCTGGCAGGGTATCATAATTGACTAAATACTGAATTGTATCATTTGGATTAATATGAACACAAAAAATACCATCACTAATTTCAGGGACTAACCTGGGACTGTAGTCATTAGCTGGATTATCTATAACATTTTCAAGAATGTGGTCTTTCAGGTTCATTTTATAAATATCCGTATTAGTAACGCTATTAAGTTTGGCGGTACATAGTATTTCAAAATCATTAATAAAGAAGGGCTGATTGTTGTAAGAATTAAAATTGAATGAATTTAAAAATTCAATTTTTTCTACCTTCCATTGTTGGTCATTAGACAGTTGAATGTAATATAGGTCTGTCCTGGGTAATACTTGAGCCGTTGTACAATTTGCTATAAATAGTAATAAAAGAAAAATAAATCTATTGAGCAAATGATTAAAATTTATTGGGTGAAGTAAAAATTCTAGACCAATTTACACCATCTTTCAAACTCGCATTTTTTAAACTCATCCATATCAAAACGGGCTTACCGACAACATGATCCTCAGGAACAAATCCCCAAGCACGAGAATCTTCGGAATTGTGTCTATTGTCTCCCATCGCCCAGTAATAATCTTGTTTAAAAGTGTAAGTTGTAGCAGGCTGGTCATTTATGTAAATTATTGAATCTTTTACTTCAATTTTATTATGTTCATATACATTAATAATCCTTGTGTACAAACTAAGGTTATCAAGATTTAAGTTAATCGTTGTGTCCTTTTTAGGAATCCATACCGGACCATAATTATCAAAACTCCAGGTCTTGTTGTCATAAGGAAAAACATTACCTACAGGACCCTGATAGGGTAAGAAGCTAAGGTTCGGACGGAAACTTTTCATTTTTTCAAGTTGAGGTCCTTCTAAAAACATAATCCATAAATCATAACTTGCATCGTAGTTTACAAAATTCATATTTACACCAATTTTATCCATGAACTTTGCAAGTTGAGAATCCATTGAACTATTGCCTTTTAACAAATATCCGTACTGTAAATGAGTTGGATTGAGTGCAGGAATTCCATTTACATAAAGTTGTCTGTCTTTCAATTCTATAATGTCATTGGGTATTCCAACACATCTTTTTATATAATGATCTTTTTTATCAACGGGTCGAACCCGCAGACTGCTGCCTTTAGTCTCCATTGCAGCTTGTGGTATGCTTTGAACTTGATGAGCTGTCCAGGATCGATCAGAACTTAAATAAACTGAATCGCCAACAGGCCAGTTAAATACAAATGGATCATTTCTTTGAACTACAGAAATTTTAGGCAATCGATAGTAGGGTAGACTTGGCTTGGAAATATAAGATTCATTACCTATTTTAGGAATAGTATTATGCAATAAGGGAAGCATAATTACAGTCATCGGAGTTCGAATCCCATAATGTATTTTACTAACTAATAAAAAATCTCCAACTTTTAAAGTACCTTCCATACTTGGTGTTGGAATAATAAATGCTTCGAGCAAAAACATTCTCAAGAAAGAGGCTGCAAAAATTGCAAAAATCAACGACTCAGCCCATTCCCTGACACTAGATTTGGCATAGCGACTAGACTCGCCCAATCTTTTTAGTTTCTTTGCATCTTTAGATTTTCGGGCACTTAATAATTCTTCAAGATATTTTTTTTCATTTATATAGGCGGGTTCAATCCACTTGTCATCCTTGCTCTTAGCAATAATTGCAAATATTGCAGGAGGAAAAATAACAGCCAATGCGGAATGCCAGAATTGCATTTTGCCAAATGACCTAACTAAATCAACCGACATAGCAGCAATTATAAATATATTAACTATTGGAAACAGAATCCATAACCAGTGATATTTATGATGACCAATGGCAACAGCCCATTCTTTGAAATTTACTCCAGGAATCCAAGCTTTGGTTGAATCAATTCCCATCTTTGGGAATAACCAACTTAAGCTAAGACAAAGTAAAAGATATTCAAAAATGATAAAATATAATAACCACATAGACTTGCTTTAAATTCCGCGGCAAAGATAACTAAATCAAACATGGAAGTATATAAATTCTATGAACAGTGAATCTTTCCAGATTAAATTCACAAATTAAACTATAAAATAAATTTATGCTAATATTTTGTTATTATTTGATAATTTCTTCTATCATAATTTTATAAAATTTACCAGGCACAAATTCATTGATCAAGTATTTTCCTATTCCCATTCGGATTAATCGCAACACCGGGTAGCCTACTTTTGAAAACATCTTACGAATTTGGCGATTCTTCCCTTCATGAATTATTATTTGAACCCATGATGTTGGAATCTGGTTCCGAAAACGAATTGGCGGACTTCGATCTTCAATATTCGGATGTAATAATAGTTTTAATCGAGCAGGGGCAGTTCGAAATTCTTTCTTATTGATTAGGATAACAACTCCACTTGTAAGTGATTGAATTGCATCATTTGATATTACACCTTCTATTTGTACCCAATATGTTTTTTGAATATGATTAGAAGGATCAAGCAATCTAAAATTCAATCTCTTATCATTAGTTAGTAGAAGAATTCCTTCACTATCTTTATCTAACCTTCCAACCGGATAAACATCCTTTTCAACTTTAACCAAATCTTTTAAGGTCAAATCTGAATCTTGCTCTTTTGTAAACTGAGATAAATAACCATAAGGCTTATGAACTATGTAATAATGTTTTGACACAATACAAAAATACGTTTATTGAATTTATTCTAAGAAACTTAACTAAAAGCTGATCTATAAATTTAATGTGTTATTTTATTAATTTTGCGGCGTGAATAGTATTGAGATCGGCAATGTAAAACTAAAATCCTTTCCATTGATTTTAGCACCAATGGAAGACGTTAGCGATCCTCCTTTCAGAGCCTTGTGCAAAAGCTTTGGTTGCGACCTTCTCTATACAGAGTTCATCTCAGTTGAAGGTTTGATTCGTGATGCAACCAAGAGTGTTCAAAAACTGGATATCTATGATGAAGAAAGACCTATAGGAGTTCAAATTTTTGGAGCTGAGTATTCATCCATGATGAAAGCTTCTGAAATCGTCGAAAGAGCAGCTCCTGAAATTCTTGATATCAATTATGGCTGTCCTGTTCAAAAAGTTGTATGTAAGATGGCCGGTGCAGGCATACTCAAAGATATTCCCAAAATGATTTCTTTAACTGAAGCAGTAGTAAAAAGCACAAAATTACCGGTAACGGTTAAGACAAGATTAGGATGGGATGAAAATTCAATTTACATAGAAGAAGTGGCGGAAAGACTTCAAGATGTAGGAATCAAAGCTCTTAGCATTCATGCAAGAACGAGGGCTCAGATGTATAAGGGTCATTCTGATTGGGAATGGATTCGTAAAGTAAAAGAAAATCCACGAATTAAAATTCCTATTTTCGGAAATGGAGATATTGACTCTCCGGAAAAAGCTCTGGAATATAAAAATTTATATAAAGTAGATGGAATAATGATTGGAAGAGCTAGTATTGGCAATCCTTGGATCTTTAGAGAGATCAAGCATTTTTTTAATACTGGAGTGAAACTTGATCCTCCTACTATTGAAGAAAGAGTAGAAGCAGCTTCAATTCATCTTCTAAATTCTATTAAATGGAAAGGAGAAAAACTTGGAGTCTTAGAAATGAGAAGACATTATACCAATTATTTTAAGAGCTATCCTGGAATTAAAGATTTCAGAACCCTTTTAGTTACAGAATCAAATCCTTCAGTTTTGTTTGAAATTCTAGAAAGAATTAAAGCTGAGATTAATAATAATGTTTTAGACACCGTTGAATGAGTGGATTACTTTTTAGTCTAAATGAATCCGAAAGGAAAATATTTGAAATTATATCTGACGCAGCACTTCGATTGAATTATCCGGTATATGCGGTTGGAGGTTATGTAAGGGATAAGTTAATCGGAAGAAATTGTAAGGACATTGATATAGTCTGTATTGGGGATGCCATTACTTTAGCCCATGAAGTAGCTTCTGACTTTCGGCCTATTCCTCAAGTCAATTTTTTTCAAAGGTTTGGTACTGCTATGATCCGGCACAGAGATTGGGATATTGAATTTGTAGGTGCGCGAAAAGAATCTTATATACTGGATTCGAGAAAACCCGAAATAAGTCCAGGTACTCTTGAAGATGATCAGCTGAGAAGAGATTTCTCTATAAATGCTATATCAATAAGTCTTAATAAGCAAAATTATGGCGAAGTAATTGATCCTTTTGATGGATTAAATGATTTGAATTTAAAGATAATTCGAACTCATAATGATCCAGATATTACTTTTTCTGATGATCCTTTAAGAATGATGCGTGCAATAAGATTCTCAAGCCAACTTGATTATGATATCGATGATCCAACCTGGATTGGTATTTGCAATAATAAAGATAGGATTAGAATTGTATCGAAAGAGAGAATCACTTCTGAACTTGAAAAAATAATTCTAAGTCCCATTCCTTCGCATGGGTTTAAATTGCTTTTTCAAAGTGGAATTTTACAAATTATATTTCCGGATCTATGCGCTCTGCATGGTGTAGAACATCAGGAGGGACAGTCACACAAAGATAATTTTTATCATACCTTGCAAGTATTAGATAATCTCGCCATGAAGACTAACAATATTTGGTTGTTGTGGTCGGCTTTGTTACATGATATTGCTAAACCTCAGACAAAGAAGTATATTCCAGAACAAGGCTGGACATTTCATGGACATGAAGCCCTTGGAGCTGCGATGGTACCAAGGATATTTAAAAACTTACGTTTACCTCTAGATCATAAGATGAAGTATGTTCAAAAATTAGTTAAACTTCACCTTCGACCAATTGCACTTACTCAAGAAGTCATCACTGATTCAGCGTTAAGGAGATTGTTGTTTGAAGCCGGTGATGACATCGAAGATTTACTTTTGTTGTGCGAAGCTGATATCACTTCGAAGAATCCGGAAAAGGTTAGAAAGTATCTTGATAATTATAATACTGTGCGACAAAAACTTCAAGAGGTTGAAGAAAGTGATCGTTTAAAAAATTGGCAACCTCCCATTTCAGGCGAAGAAATTATGAAGATTTTTCAACTTAAACCTTCCCCAAAAATTGGCATCATTAAAAATGCAATTAAAGAAGCAATCCTTGACGGCAAAATCCCGAATGATTATCAGGCTGCTTATGAACTTATGATGGAGAAAGCAGCAGAGATAGGTATTTCAAGCCCTGAAAGAAATTCGAACTAAGAGTTTTTAATGACCATAATAGGGGAGAGACCCGAACTTCTAATTAGGTTTATTAGAATTGTTGTCATCTGCATCAGGTTTGTCAATATCAACTATCCCATCCTTGACAACATTTGAATCGCTATTCGACCTTGAATCTTGATCTTTATTACCAAACGATTCCTTAACCTCGTTGATTTTTTTTACTAAATCTGATTGCTTGATCTCTTCCAAAGTTTCTTTAGCTTCTTCAATTACTTCATTCTTTATTTCTTTAACTTCATTTACGAGGTGAGATCCAAATTCTTTCATTTTAGCAAGACCTTCTTCAGCATCTTCTTTTAATTCTGAAGCTGTTTCTTTAATTTCCTGAATAGCAGATTGACTAAAAGCCTTAGCCTTTTGAATAGCTTCAGCTGCTTCTTCTTGTAGTTCTGACGTTGACTCTTTGAACTCTTCTTTAGCTTCGACAGAAAGCTTTTGTGCTTTTTCTTTTAATTCAATTGCTTCTGTTTTTGTTTTGAAAAAAAGATTATTAAAGAAATTTTTTATACTAGACATATGTGTATGTATTTGCTAAATGAATAAATATTTATAACTCGATTATTCCTTAGGAAGTTCCAATGTTGGTGTAATATTTTCTTGACTTTTGTTGTCAGACTCTACATGAGAAGTGGTATTTTCATTTTTATCTAACCATTTTTCTGCTTTTTGGAAAAAATCAGAATGGGCCTCTTGAACTGGTTTCCCGAAGTCAATTTTTGAATCTGTATAACCATCATTATTAACATCCACTTGTGATTCTTTCTCTTCAATTGACTTCTCTTTTTCAATAAAATCATCAACCGTTTGATTTATTGATTCTAAAGTCTCACTAGCTTTATTTTTGATATTTTCCCGCAATGATTTTGTACTTTCATTAAGTTCATCAACCTTCTCGATTACAGAATCCCATACTGCCTGCCCTTGAGTTTTAACTTCATCAGCAGTATTTTTAGCAAACTCAACTGCTTGATCTTTAATTTCCTCCAACTTTACTCTTGCAGATGATTCTGAATGGTTATTCGAAATTTCTGCTTGAGCTTTTTCGGTTTTTGGCAAACTGTTATTTGTATTTGAAATTTCAAAGTCGAGAACTGGCTCCTTTTTCTCATTCTCCTTATCATTAGAAGAAATCAACGACTTTAACCAATTTAGAATAGACATCTTTTATTATTTATGGCAAAGTTAATTAAAAATCAATATTTTAGGTCTTTGCACGATCTTAATGTTTCCGATAATTTATATTATGTTAAGTTGAATCTTTTCAACATTAGCCTCCAAACTCTTGAACTATTAATCTTTGATTCGAATTAGCTCCTGATTCCCTATCTATAAAACTTCCTATACAGAATACAGGACAGTTATAGGCTCTCAGTATATTTTCAAATTCTACTTGGTGATTTGGATCTATTGCAATTAATAGTCCACCGCTGGTCTGAGGATCCGCTATAATTGTATGATCCATATTAGAATTCATTAATACTTTGTGACCATAAGATTTCCAATTCCTAAGCATTCCTCCCGGAACACATTTATCTTGAATGTAATTTAAAACAGATTTATCAATAAGCGGCAACTTAACATAATGTAATAATGAGTTAAGATTAGATGCTTCAGCCATTTCTAAAAGATGCCCTGCAAGCCCAAAGCCGGTAACATCAGTTATAGAATGTACGAATGAGTAATTTGAAATTAATGAACCAATTACATTTAATTTAAGCATGCTTTCTTTAGCCAAGTTTCGATGCTCTTCTTTGAGTAATCCTTTTTTTTCCGCGGTTGTTAATATACCTACACCTAAGGGTTTAGTTAGGTATATTAAATCACCGGACCTTGCATTCGCATTAGTTTTCAAATGTTTAGTTTCTACCATTCCGCTAACTGCTAATCCAAAAACAGGTTCTGGACTATCAATACTATGACCTCCTGCTAATGGAATATTGGCTTCCTTGCAGACAGAACGTGCGCCTTGAATAACACTTGCAGCTTCAGATGCTGAAAGTTTATCTATCGGCCAACCAAGAATAGCGATAGCCATAAGTGGTTTTCCACCCATTGCATAAACATCACTTATTGCGTTTACGGATGCAATTCTTCCAAAATCAAAAGCATCATCAACTATTGGCATAAAAAAATCAGTTGTACTTATTAATGCAGATCCATTTCCAAGATCTAATACTGCAGCATCATCCTTATGGTCATATCCAACAAGTAAGCCCGGAAATGTATTTTTGACATCTGTTTTTAATATTTCATCTAAAACAGCTGGACTTATCTTACAACCACAACCGGCGCCGTGACTATATTGAGTTAATCTTACCTTTCCCATTCATTTTTCAATTTTATAATCTTTTCAGTTATTATTTCAAAATCCCGATGTTCAAATTCTAAAGTTAATATTTTATGTGGTTCTCTAAGCAATGATCCATATAGGTATGTTTTATCATAATACAACAATGCAATTTTTGCAGCTTCTTTCAAATTACCATTTTGAATGAAATCAATTGCACAATCCGTATTTTTATGCCCTAATCTTTTTCTGATTTTTTCGAATCCTAAAATTAATTTTTGAACTTGATCAGTAGAATAATCAGTCAGCAAATTTTTTAATCTGTTTTCTAATCCAATTTCGATTTGAAAAACTTGAGCAGCACGCATTTGGGTCCAAATATTTTCCGGAATTTGAGCAAGACCTACTCCCCTACTTTCATTTTCTACCCAAATTGGTTTACTTAAATCCAAACGAATTAGCTCTGAGAATAAGTTATTCTCAAACTCTTCTGTTCCGACTCTTTTCATTGAGGTAATATTTCCGAATGCAGAGCCTTTGTGGTCAGCAAGTTTTTCAAAATCTATTATTTGTTCTCCTTTATCTTTTAATAAATTTAAAATCGTAGTTTTTCCTGTCCCCGTTTTTCCTCCGAGAACTAAAAGATTTAATTGGATCGTATTCAAATAATTCTTAATATAATTTCGAAAAGATTTATAACCATTTTCTAATACATAAACTTTTTTACCTAATATTTCTATTAGCCATCCCATACTTGCACTGCGCATTCCTCCTCTCCAACAATAAACTAATAGCTCAGGATTACTAAATTTTTGACGAATGGAATCTTTAAACATCGAAAGCTTTAATCCTACTATATCAATACCTAAGTCAATTGCCTGATGCTTACCAAGCTGCTTGTATATTATTCCTATTTTGGCACGTTCTTCATCATTAAACAATGGGAGATTCAGAGCCCGAGGAATATGTCCGTTGTCAAATTCAGCCGGCGAACGAACATCTATAATTTCAGTCCCGGTTAATGTTTTTGATATAAAATTTTCAATAGAAATTCTTTCCATCAGAATGAGATCTTATTTTGACATTAAAAAACCCATTCGTCTATATACTTAGAGATAATTTTTGCGAGGTTGGAAGCATCAGAAAGCGCTCTGTGCTGAGGACCATCGAATTCGAACCCATTTTTTTTTAATACTTTATATAATCCACTCTTATTTTCCAATTCTCGGTTTTGATGATATTGTGACTTGGCGTCAATATATGGACTTAACCAATCAATATCAATACGATGTAACCGGGCGTCGCTTTCAATTAATTTGTAATCTTTTGTGCCCCATGCACAAAATACATATTCTTCATCAGGTATTTCTGCCCAATCCAAAATTTGCTCAATTACTATCGGAAATATTTTTGCCTTCTCAACGTCACTTTGATTAATCCCGGTAAGATTTTTACAATAATTACTTAAACTTGGATTCAAAACAGGTTTAATAAATGATGAAAATGATTTCGATAGCCTTCCATATTCATCAACAATACATATTCCAATTTCAATAATTTCTTGTTGATTGTTTGTTTGATACTCCCAACAAGTTGCTTCTAAATCAAATACAAAAAATTTCATAAAAATTATTGCAAAATGAATCTATCTTTCAATAATTTCAGATTCAAGATTTACCAATTTGTTATAATAGAAATACAAACCAAATAAATCGTCAGACACTAAATTGCCGTTTTCAATAGCCAAGATTTTTTTATTATGAAATGCTCCAACTGCTTTTACTGATTCTTCAATCAAATTATCAAATGAGGCTCCTAAAAGATAATCAGAAAGCATCACTTTATTTTCGTTATGGAGATCAATTAATCTTTTCAGTGTTTTGGTAAAAATATCCTTAAATTGGCTTAAAGGAATAAAAAATTCTTCTTCAGGCAACTGTACTAAAGCAATATCATCAATTCCTGGATGAGTTAATTTAAAATGATTAAAAGCGCAATAAGCCGTTAAGTGACTAGGCAAAATCAGATTATATCTCTTATACTGAGCAATAATGGCATCTGCCAACTCCTTCGTATAAATACTTTCTCTTTGAGAATCAAGAATAAAATTACCTTCTCTTATAAAATAATCTTTTAATTGAACCAATGATCCAAGATGGTTTAAGCTCTCACAATTTTCATTTAATCGGTTTCCAAATACATCCATCGGAGTACCAAAAGTCAAATATACTTTGGATTCCTTTCTAGCAATTCCAAAAATAAATTTCACATATTCATTAAATGACGAAGTTCTTTCTCTAACGATAAATTTTTCCTGACCTGTAAGTTTCAGATGCTGAAATATAAGACTTCTGGCTTCTAAGACAGATTCATAACCAATAACCACCGGAACTATTACTATTTTTCTAGGTTCATTTCTCATTAATAGATTCCTTTGCGCTAATAGAACGGAGTTGAGCAAACCTAGTTTTAATTTAGTTTCAACTTGTCCGGATCTTGATCTGGTTCCACCCGGAAAAAATATTGTATTTACTCCTTTTTCAGCCACTAATCTTGAATAAGTACTAAGTGTATGCAAATAAATTGGACTTTTCTTACGTCGATCAACACGGTAAGCTCCTAATCTATTCATAAAGAATGCAAAAAATTCTGAATCATAAAGGTTCAGTCCGGCTCCATAAGTAAAAGCAGGCAATCCGGCAAAAGCATCAGCCATATAGCCCACTAATATAGAATCCAGATTGCTGGAATGTGTAGGAACAAGAATAACGGTATTGTTTGGAAATATTTTTCGAACAAGATCAATTTCTCCGTTAACAACCATTCTTTTGGCAAGTTTAGACTGCAAGTTTTTGGTTCGCAATAATAAATTGAAATTCAACTTATAAAAAAGCACATAAAAGAAACGCGTTAAAATTCTTCTTGCAAAAAGAAAAGTAGCAATATTGAATGACCCTGAAATTTCTTCAACATATCTATGAATAAGGCGATGTACAGATTCTTTATTTTTTTGGAAACTAATAGAAGATTCCTTATTTTCATTATATTCTTTCAATAATTTTTTAAAGAATATATTTTCATTAGGCGGATCCGCTTTCCAAGGATTTGACTTTACTCTTTGTCTTTCTTGAAAAATAGTTTTGGATAATGCTTGATCCAATTCCATGGATCCCAGTTGTTCGTATTGAGATTCTACATCTTTAATAACCTCATTAACAAAAGATTTTCTATGCTCACTAAGCTTAAACACAGGCCAATTGCGCAGGTCTTCAATCAATGGAAGCTTCATCCTTTTGGTTGTATTATTTCTGAATGGTATTGAGTTGCGAAGATATACAATTTAACAGATCTGACTTACCTGTATTTTCAATAGAAGATGTAATAATAAACTCTGGAAACTCTTCCCAATATTCTTTTAATGCATATTTATATTTTTGAATATTATGATTAAGTTCTGTTTTTTTTATTTTATCAGATTTAGTACAAACAATCATAAATGGGATTTCATTATTCCCCATAAATAGTATTTTTTCAAGATCAGCCTTTTGAATAGAAATTGAAATATCTACCAGAAGAAAAATGCATATCAATTGGTTTCGCTCAAGTAAATATTTATTGATTTCAACACTCCAAAACGCTCTTTGCTTTTTAGATACTTGAGCATATCCATATCCCGGTAAATCAATAATATTGAATTCACCATTGATTTTGAAGAAATTGAAGTTTACTGTTTTTCCAGGCGTTGAAGAAATCAATGCAAGTTCTTTTCTGTTGCAAATCGAATTGATTAACGAGCTTTTCCCAACATTTGACCTTCCCCAAAAACAGAATTCGGCAATGTTTTCATTTGGTAGAGAGGAAAATTTGGGAAATGATCCAATGTATTCGGCTGAACGGATAATCATATAAAGACGTTAAGATTCTGCTAACAAGAGCGTAAGTTATAACTTCTCATTAAATTGCATCGTTATTTTGTGAAAATTTTTAATATGAAGTATATTTATCTCGCAATTTTTGTATGGGTTTCGAGTTTTTCTTCATTGAATGCACAATTCGAATGGGGAATTATAATTGGTGGTTCGAGTGTGGATATTGAACCCAAATCATTTATTATCAAAAATGATAATCAATTAGATTCTTTCAACTTATCTTTTAAAGAAGCTAATTATGGATTTCACATAGGTGGATTTGTCAGACTTTCCATGAATAAATTTTATTTACAACCAGAATTGGTTTTTAATTCCAATAAAACAACTTTTAAACTTAAACAATTTGGACAATTCCAAACCTCAGACTCTTTACTTGATGAAAGATATCAAAAGCTTGATATTCCTTTAATGCTAGGAGTTAAATTTGGTATTTTCAGAATTAATGCAGGACCAGTTGCGCATATTTTTCTAAATAACAAGTCAGATCTTTTTAACGTAAGCGGTTATTCTGATAAATTCAAATCAGCAACCTATGGATATCAACTAGGATTGGGATTTGATTTTGGTTTATTGACATTTGATCTTAGACATGAAGGCAATTTTACAAAATTTGGTGATCATATCTACTTTTTTAATCACAAGGTAAATTTTGATAAAGCAGAAAACCGGCTTCTTGGAACTGTTGGATTGAAATTCTAATCGTAAAACTTTATTCTTGGATCAAAAAAACTGTATAGAAAATCAGTTATTAAGTTAACAATTACAAACAGAATAACTATCATAACACAACATGCCATTATTAAGGGTATATCAAATTGATTGAGCGAAGTGATGGTAAGCAAACCCAGGCCTTTGTAATTAAAAACAAACTCAACAAAAAACGACCCTGCAAGTAATGAAGCGAACCACGAACTTATCGTGGTTAGAATGGGATTAATACAGTTAGGAATTAAATGTTTTTGAACTAATCTGATATTAGTAATACCTTTTGAACGTGCAGTTCGAATAAAATCAGAACTTAAAACATCAAGACAAGATACGCGTGTCATCTGAGCGATCATACTTACTGGTCTTATTCCTAGCGCTACTACCGGAAGTATTAGATTTTTTAATTCTAATCGGAGGTCTCCCTCATCATTAAATTCATAAAGACTACCTTGAATCGGCAAGCCGGTATAATCACCTAACCAATATGCGAAAAATACAACAACCAACAATGAGCTCACATAGCTCGGAATAGAATAGCTTATAGAGCAAAAAGCCAGAATTAGACGATCCCAAATCGAATTAACATGTATGCTTGCAATAAACCCCAGGCACAGACCAAGAATTATTGCAATAAGTATACTCGAGATGGCTAAAACTAAGGTGCTGGGAAAAGCTTCAATTAACAAATCCCAAGCTGGCCTTCCATTAGCAAACGATTTTCTAAAATAAGGTTTTTTAATGATTAAAGACGAGAATTCTCCTTTGAAAATAAATTGCTTCTTATAGTCCTCAAGTCTTAGGTCGTTATTTTTAACCCATTGCAAAGGACTTAAGTCTTCAAAAAAATGAAAAATCTGAATGCCTAAACTTTTGTCCAGATAATACTTTTGCTTAAATAAGTTAATCGTTTCCTCATCACTCCTTTGTCCAAAACTCATTCTTACAGGATCAATTGGAGCATAAAAAAGTATAAAAGAGAGAACCAGAATGATGAGAATAATTGACCCTAAACCATGAGTTAACTTTTTTAAAATGAACCAAATCATAAATAATCCAATTGACAAATAATTAAACAATTTCTTATAAAAATCATTTAATAGCTGTAAAAATAAATGGTTTGAAATTATTTCAAGCGGAAATTCAGCAATTAAATCCCGAATTAATAAAAGGATTTAAAAGTATAGATCTAGATTATTGGTTAAGAACAAAAGATTTTCAGGAATTTATTTCTCACTTACCAACGATAGATCAGATTAAGAATCATATCGAAAGTCGAAAATCGACATCAATTGATAGAACAAAGTTGGTTGATATTTTATTAAATCAGCATATTCCTCTCAATTCTGAAATTGTTAACTCACGAATAAGATGTTTACTTAATGATAACACCTATACAATAATTTGCGCACATCAACCTTTATTGCTTGGAGGCCCATTGTATTGGTGGTATAAAATAGCTCATACCATAGGATTGTGTAATGAACTAAATTTACTTTTCCCTGAATTTAATTTCGTTGCAATTTATTATTCAGGCTCAGAGGATCACGACTTTGAAGAAATAAATCATTTTCAGATTTTTAATAAAAATGTTGAATGGAATAATTCTTCAGAACAATCCTCTGGCGCAAATGGAAGAAGGTCTACATTGGGACTAAAGGAGGTGTTTATTGACTTAAAAAAAACATTCACTAATGATTCGGAATCGCAGAATATAATTTCTCGTTGGGAAGATTTATTACAAGACTCCTCTGATTATGGGGACTTTTATTTCAAATTTTTTTACAGCATTTTTAAAGACTATAATATCGTATATTTTAACCCTGATGATAGTCAAGCTAAAGAACTATTTATTCCATACATACTTAAAGAAATTAATAGCCAGATTGTTAAAGTAGCAAGCGCTAATACCATAAGTCATTTGATTCAATTAGGTTATAAACCACAGGCTTATGTACATGATATCAATCTGTTTTATTTAGTTGATCACTATAGGACACTAATTCAGAAAAAGGATGATCAGTTTATTACAAAAGATAATTTATACAGCTGGACGAGTGCATCACTAAAAGAAGAAGTTTATTCACATCCTGAGAGATTTAGCCCAAATGTAGTATTGCGACCAATGTATCAAGAGTTACTTTTCCCAAATATTATTTTTGTTGGTGGAGGCGCAGAAATCGCCTATTGGATGCAATTAAAGAAAGTGTTTGAGCAATGCAATTTGCCCTATCCTATTTTGTGGAGAAGATTTTCATCAATAATTTACACAGCTCAGACTTTAAGAAAGATCACTGAATTGAATTTATCGGCAATAGAATTTATAAGACCCATAGAAGATATTATACACAAATTCATTTCAACTCATTCCGTGTTTGATTCAACTATCAATTCAGCTTTAAGTAATATTACAAAAAGCTTAGATGATTATTCAGATTTAGCCTCGGAGCTAGAGCAATCCTTTTATAATTCTATATTGTCCGAAATGAACAAATTGAAAGCACAACTTAACCATCTTCATGCGAAAGTTCTAAAAACAGATCGGAACAGACACGACCAGTCTATTGTAAAAATTCAAAAACTCAAAGAGCAGTTATTTCCTCAGAACAATTTGCAAGAAAGAGTTGATTCCGGCGTCCAATTCTATTTGACTTATGGTTCAGCTTTTGTAGATTTTCTAATTAAAAATTACAGTCACAAGTTTAAGGCAACAGCCCTTTTGGTTTCATCATAATCATCAAAATATAAATGATATAATGTATTAATTAGCGTAATATAATTTTAATATTCTTTTATTCATTATATAAAACAAAATAATCTTTTAAGCATTATCTTTACAGTATGAAAATTTTTAATACAGACATAGCTATTGTTGGGGCTGGACCCTGTGGCTTGTTTTCTGTATTTGAAGCCGGTTTATTAGGATTGAAATGTCATTTAATTGACTCCCTTCCTGTGGCAGGAGGACAACTTTCCGAGATATATCCAAAAAAACCAATTTACGATATTCCTGGAATACCAGAAATATTAGCCGGAGATCTTATTAAGAATCTAATGCTACAAATTGCTCCTTTCAATCCATCGTTTACCCTTGGCGAGACCGTGATTGGACTTTCTAAAAAAGAAGATGGAAAATTTGAATTGGAAACTAACCAAAATAGTGTGATCCGATCAAAAGTAGTTGCTATCGCAGGAGGTCTAGGAAATTTTGAGCCTCGAAAACCACAAATTGAAAATTTGATACAGTATGAAAATTGTGGTGTTGATTACATTATAAAAGATCCCGAAAAATACAGAAATAAGAAAGTAGTAATATCCGGAGGAGGTGACTCTGCCTTGGATTGGGCAATTTACCTTACTGAAGTAGCAAATCAAGTTACATTGATTCACAGGAGGACAGGATTTCGCGGAGCGCCTGAATCAGTAAGTAAGGTTATGAGACTCGTTCAACAGAAGAAAATTGATCTCATTACCAATGCAGAAGTTAATAAATTGATTGGAAATTCACATTTAACAAACATTGAAATTAAAATCGATAATTCAGAAACGATCTCAAAATCCTTGGACTTTTTTATTCCACTGTTTGGACTGGTACCAAAATTAGGTCCGATAGCTACCTGGGGCTTGAACATCGATAAACAGGCAATTGAGGTCAATACTTTGGATTATTCTACAAACTCTAAAGGAATTTTTGCCATAGGAGATATTAATACTTATCCCGGTAAATTAAAATTGATTCTTTGTGGATTTCATGAAGCAACACTTATGGTTCAATCTGCATATCGGATTATTCACGAAGGGAAAGATCCAAGTTTTAAGTATACTACCGTCACAGGAATTAAAGGCATTAATTAAGTTCAATGGACAGCGATATTCAAATATCGATTACGGATCGTAACGATAAGACACATATGTTAGAAGTTCCTTCTGATATTGGAATGAATTTAATGGAGCTTTGTAATTCTTCTGAAATTTCCAAAATGGGTATATGTGGTGGAATTGCCTTATGCGGATCCTGCCAGGTGTATATTGAATCTGATCATGAATTGACGGATTGCTCAAATGATGAACTAAGCATGTTAGACAACTTGATGTATGTTAAATCAAATAGCCGTTTAGCATGTCAGATTAAACTTAATAATAAATTGAATGGATTAAAGGTGAGAATAGCTCCTGATCAATGAATTCGATTTCGCGACCATATATAGCATTAAGTCTAACCTGTCTTATTTGGGGCACTACTTATTTAGTTAATAAAATCGGAGTCAGCCATATCCCAGCGATGCTATTTGCAACTATAAGACATCTTGTAGCCGGTATCATTTTATTGTTTTATCTTTTTGTGATTAGGAAAGAAAAATTTCCGGATAAACAGTTTTTGCTTTTTCAGGCAGTTCTGGGCCTGCTGTTGTTAAGTATAGGAAATGGAATCGGAGTATTGGGACTGAAATATATTGATAGCGGTCTAAGCGCAATTCTTGCAGCAGCCTCTCCCATTGTTATATCTTTTCTAACCCATCTTTACCATCCGCAGGACAAGATAGGAAAGATGGCCTGGCTGGGAATTTTGTTTGGTTTTATAGGTCTTTTAATCATCTGTTCTGACAAGATCAATTTACCTTTTAATTTTGATAATAACTTCAAGGGAATTTTTCTCACTCTAATTTCTATCATGGCGTGGGCAATTGGCTCTGTCTTCTCAAAGACTAAAAAATTTTCCAATACACCCTTAATGGCAGCAGGGTTTCAAATGATATTTGCAAGTATTCCACTAGCTGCTTATTGTTTAATGTTTGAAGATTATAACTCTTATCGTGTGGATATAAAATCTATTGCTATATGGTTATATGTTATTGTTTTTGGATCTTTGATTGCCTACTCTGCTTATATTTATGCACTTAAACATTTGCCTGCACCAATTGTAAGTATTCAATCATATGCAAATCCAATCATTGCCGTATTGTTAGGATATATTTTATTGAATGAAAAATTAAGTTCTAAAATTTATTTTGGCGGATTCATAACACTCATTGGAATATTCTTAGTAAATTATTTTGAGTATAGGAGAAAGAAAAAATCAATTCTAAAAAGTATCTGAATTCCTTTATTTTTGCTACTTCTATTCTTTGTTGATAAAATTTTCGAATTGACAAGTTCAAAATATTCACAGATTAATAATCTTGGATAAAATTTTGAAAAACCTTGGTCCCGTAGTTCAATGGATAGAATAGAAGTTTCCTAAACTTTTGATACAGGTTCGATTCCTGTCGGGACTACTACCCTCTTGCACATCGCTCGCAGCAATCTTCATATTACAATATTTTATAATATGATTTAATAATTATATAATTTGAATATATTAAATATTTCAATATTATAGTTCGTAATAATATATAATTATGATATTTTATATTTAAGAATTTTACAATGAAAGAATATAAAAATATATAATATTTCAATGCTTTCAAATACTGGCACAATTTCTGCATCGGATAAAGTATGGGAATCAATTTGCAGGAAATCAATAGGAAACACTTACTCAACTCAGATGTCGTATATAGAGTAAATCACGGATTGTGCAGCAAGCTTGTTAATTACAAGAATGGAATATTGTATATTGAAGTGATGTTTACTGGAAAATGGACTAAAAATTATGACCAGACTACTGAAGAAATTGCAAAATGTTGGAAAAATAGCAATAAAGAATTATCAGATGCACTAGGTTGCAAAGTTTACATCATAGATGCAAGAAAATATAATTATAAAAAAGATCTGTATTTGCACTCTAAAGTCGCGAGCTACGATGCAAAAAAAGGAATACTTTTCTACGATAATATATTAAACTAATCCTTCAATTCTAATCAATCCAGTCAGCTACAAAAAGATTGGTATCATGTGTTCCTCCATTATTTCTGTTTGAAGAGAAAACAAGTTGCTTGCCGTTGGGCGAAAACATTGGAAACGAAGCAAACACTTTGTCAAAAGTAATTTGCTCTAAAGATGTTCCGTCAGCTTCAATCATATAAAGATTAAACTGAAAGCCTCTTGAACTCTGGTGATTCGAAGAGAATATTATTTTTTTACCAGACGGATGATAAAATGGGGCCCAATTTGCTTTACCTAAATGCGTAATTTGCTTGAGATCAGACCCATCAATATTACAGGTATAAATTTCCATATTTGTAGGCTGAACCAAACCCTGGGCTAATAATTGTTTGTATTCCAAAATTTCATTTTCTGTGGTTGGTCTGGAAGCTCTAAACACCAATTTATTCCCATCAGGTGAAAAAAATGCACCACCATCATATCCCAACTGATTCGTTACCTGTTTTTCATTTTTCCCATCCAAATCGCAAACATACAATTCAAGATCACCTGATTTTGTTGAAGTATAAACAATTTTATCCATCCGTGGAGAAACAGTAGCTTCTGCATCGTAGTAATGATTATTTGTCAATTGTCTTAGTACTTTACCATTCAGGTCTGAAATGTAAATTTCATAGGTATCGTAAATAGGCCACACATACTTTCCACCCGGCTTTCTTTCCGGCACCAAAGGACAGTTCTTTGAATTTCCACAGGTAGAAGCAAATATAATCTGTTTGTTCCCAGGCATAAAATAAGAGCAAGTGTTTCTTCCTTGATTTTTAGAAATTAAATGTGGAGGTTTTTTTTGAAGATTATCTTTTTCTATATCAAAATAATAAATTTGATCACAACTGTTTCCCCAAGCCGGATTGTCAGATTGAAAAGATAATTTGCGCCCATCAAAACTCCAATAGGCCTCAGCATTATTGCCCCCAAAGCTCAATTGTTTTATGTTTTTAAGATGTTTTTCCCCCTCAATTTTTAGAGTATCATGAATAGGCTTCAGAGTATTACTTTTGGACAATTTTTGATTACAGGCCATCAAACAAAGGCCTATTATCAAAACTGGATTAATTTTTGTTAGATTCAAAATAGTAATTTTAAAGAATGAAATCGGATATTCAAATCGCACAATCAGTTAAACAACAACCAATTACTAAGGTTGCAGAAAAGCTTAATATCAATCTGGATTCACTTGATTTATATGGGAAATATAAAGCGAAGCTTCCTTTGGAACTTATTAATGAGGAAAAGATTGCAAAATGTAAACTAATTCTTGTGTCGGCTATATCCCCTACTCCTGCGGGTGAAGGTAAAACAACAACATCTATTGGGCTGTCAGAAGGATTAAACAGAATTGGTAAAAAAACTACTGTAGTACTTAGAGAGCCTTCTCTCGGTCCTATTTTTGGTATTAAGGGAGGTGCTGCCGGTGGAGGATGGTCTCAGGTTCTACCCATGGAAGAAATCAATTTGCATTTCACGGGTGATTTTTCGGCAGTTGAAAAAGCAAACAATCTTTTATCGGCATTAATTGACAATAACCTTCAAAACAAAAAATTCAGTCTAAATCTGGATCCAAGAACTATTGAATGGAAAAGGGTAATGGATATGAATGATCGTTCCCTTCGAAAAATTGTTGTTGGTCTTGGTGGAACTGCTAATGGGATACCCAGAGAGACAGGATTTGATATTACTGCAGCATCAGAGATTATGGCTATTCTCTGTTTATCCAAAGATTTAGAAGATCTTAAAAATAGAATGGGTAATATTTTTATCGGGTACACGATGGATAAAAAACCGATATATGCACGAGATTTAAAAGCTCAGGGAGCCATGGCAGCCTTACTCAAGGATGCCATTAGACCCAATTTGGTTCAAACGATTGAAGGTAATCCAGCTATTATTCATGGAGGTCCATTTGCAAACATAGCCCAGGGAACCAATACCATTCTTGCAACTAAGATGGGGATGTCGCTTTCTAATTATGTTGTTACTGAAGCAGGGTTTGGCTTTGATCTAGGAGCAGAAAAATTTTTAAACATTAAGTGTCGAACTGCAGGAATTTCACCAAATGCAGTTGTTATTGTGGCAACGGTAAGAGCATTAAAATATCATGGAGGTCAATCACTAAAAGCACTGGGAGAACCCAATCCAAAAGCGGTAGCCAAAGGTTGTTCAAATCTTGAAAAGCATTTGGAAAATGCTCAACACTTCGGACTTCCGGCTGTCGTGGCTATAAATCGATTTGTAGCCGATACGGAAGAGGAATTACAAATCATAAGAGATAAATGTAAAACATTAGGAGTATCTGCAATTGATTCAGATGTTTGGGCGAAAGGAGGCGAGGGTGCTTTGCAATTGGCTGAAACAGTAGCAAGTCTTGCAGATAACTGGAACAAACCTTTTGTTCCAACTTATGAGTGGAACTGGGGTGTTGAGGAGAAAATTAATGCAATTGCAACTAACATCTATGGGGCTAAAAATGTAGAATACACAGTTGACGCTAAAGCTGATATCAAGAGAATTAATACTTTGGGTCTGTCTCACTTGCCAATTTGTGTAGCTAAAACACAAAAGTCTCTATCCGATAATCCGGAATTAATTGGACGACCAAAAGATTTTACTTTAAAGGTTCGTGAAATAGAAATTGCTGCCGGTGCTGGTTTTATAATTCCAATTACCGGCGAGATGATGAGAATGCCCGGATTACCGGACTCCCCAGCTTCAGAGAATATTGACATTGATAATTTTGGTAAAATTGATGGATTGTTTTAATGAAATTCAAAATAATCATGCGCAATATTTGCAACATGATTTTTTCAATTAAAAATAGAGGGCAGAAAATATTCTGCCCTCTATTTTTAACAAGTTTTATAGATATCCGATTAATTTTTATTTACTTCTTCAAATTCAACATCTGTTACATTTTCAGAATTTCCATTTGATTGTGAAGAGCCATTATTTGATTCTGTATTATGTTGTTCTGAAGAACCCGAGTTTTGTGTTGCGCTGTACATATCTTGTGATGCAGCCATCCATGCTGAATTTAATGTTTCTTTATACTTGGATATAGCATCCATATCTTGTGACTGATGTGCATTTTTTAAATTAGTCAACTCTGTTTCTATTGCAGATTTTTTCTCAGCAGGTATTTTATCTCCAAATTCCTTCATCTGTTTTTCTGTCTGAAAGATCAGTGAATCTGCTTCGTTCAAAGCATCTACTCTCTCTCTTGTCTTTTTATCCATTTCTGCATTGGCAGATGCTTCATTTTTCATTTTTTCAATTTCCTCTTTACTCAAGCCTGTAGAAGCTTCTATTCTTACATTTTGCTTTTTACCAGTACCTTTATCAAGAGCACTTACATTTAAAATTCCGTTTGCATCAATATCAAAAGAAACTTCAATTTGAGGCACACCTCTGGGTGCAGGTGGTATTCCATCTAGAATAAATCTACCTACCGTTCGATTATCTTTTGCCATTGGTCTTTCCCCCTGAAGAATATGTATCTCAACTGAAGGCTGGCTGTCGGCTGCTGTAGAATATACTTTTGATTTTTTAGTAGGAATTGTAGAGTTTGACTCAATCACAACATCATATACTCCACCCATTGTTTCGATTCCCATTGATAAAGGAGTAACATCAAGAAGTAGAACATCTTTCACTTCTCCAGTTAAAACTCCTCCCTGAATGGATGCGCCGATTGCAACAACTTCGTCAGGATTAACTCCTCTATTTGGTTTTTTACCAAAGAAATCCTCAACAATTTGTTGGATTTTTGGAATTCTGGTAGAGCCTCCAACCATGATTATTTCATCAATATCAGATTTATTCAAACCCGCATCCTTTAAAGCTGCTTCACAAGGTTTTAGTGTTCGCTGTATAAGTTGATCAGATAATTGTTCGAATTTTGCTCTAGTAAGCTTTAATACTAAATGCTTTGGAACACCATCTACTGCTGTAATATACGGAAGATTTATCTCTGTCTCATTTGAAGAAGACAATTCTATTTTTGCTTTTTCAGAAGATTCTTTAAGTCGTTGAAGAGCCATCGGATCCTTTCTAAGATCGATGTTTTCTTGAGATTTAAAAGTTTCCGCCAGATAGTCGATTAATACCTGATCAAAATCATCGCCACCTAGGTGCGTATCCCCATTAGTAGATTTTACTTCAAATACACCGTCTCCTAATTCGAGAATTGAGATATCAAAAGTTCCACCTCCCAGGTCAAAAACTGCGATGGTACTGTCTTTATGTTTTTTATCAAGACCATAAGCTAACGCAGCTGCTGTCGGTTCATTGATAATTCGTTTAACAGTAAGTCCTGCGATCTCTCCTGCTTCTTTTGTTGCTTGTCTTTGTGAATCATTAAAGTATGCAGGAACTGTAATAACAGCTTCGGTAACTTCTTGACCTAAAAAGTCTTCTGCAGTCTTCTTCATTTTTTGAAGAACCATTGCTGAAATTTCTTGAGGTGTATATAATCTTCCGTTGATATCAACACGACAAGTGTTGTTGTCTCCTTTTATTACGGTGTAGGGAGTTTTAGATACTTCTGAACCTGCTTCATCAAAACGATGACCCATAAATCTCTTAATAGAGTAAACCGTGTTTTTAGGATTTGTAATAGCCTGTCTTTTTGCAGGGTCACCAACTTTTATCTCCCCATTACTTAAAAATGCGACAATGGAAGGTGTTGTTCTTCTTCCCTCATCATTTGCAATTACAGTTGGTTCATTTCCTTCCATGACCGCTACACATGAATTGGTTGTTCCTAAGTCTATTCCGATTATTTTGCCCATAATTTTTTAATTATTTATAGTAAGCATTTATCAATACTTGTGCCACTGCATAAAACCTGACAAATGTTATTAAATCCAAGTATTTATGAGTAAATATGACAATTTTTTATAAGACATACTGACACAATGTCATTATAGCGTCAATTTTAAATAGAAAAATGCATAACTCTAATTTATTCGAAAAGTGTACTGATTACACTTTAAGTAGCTTGCATTATTTAGGTTTTAAGACTCAAATATTTAGATCTATAGAAATAGCTTAAATAAAACCCAATAGCCTTGTAAATTCATTTTCGGATAAAGCTTTTCTGGTTTTAGGTCCTAGGAAGAAAAACTTTTTCAACTCATGAATATGTGTGAAAAGTCCAAATCCTTCGGACAAGTTTGTATATCTGGGTATTTCTTGAGAGGCTGTAATTCCAAGATTAGCATTACGAATATCATTAAATGATTTTAATTCTAATCCGGCAGCAAGCACAATAAGTTCAATTCCGGTAATCTCTCGTTCATATTTTATATCTTCTTCTAAATTTTCTTTTAAAAAAAGATAGAATTCGTCAGTTTTAAATGACTGAATGGAACCTGTTAAATCTTTGCCCAACTTCCAATTTAATTTCTTTGAAATTAATTTATTCGTCGATTTATCTTTTTCATTCAAGAGAATGTTCATTTCGAAATTATAAATTCCAACGTCATTGGTTTTTTTCCAGGAATAACCGGTAACACTGGCTGGCAATATTTCCAATTCTCTAAAATCATCGGGCGGAGAAGTAAAACCAAAGCTGCTTATTAATTTTATTGTAGAAGTAACATCAGCACTTCCATCCCCTCTGTTGACCGTAAGCATAATGCGATCGCCAGGAGTGTATTTAAAATCGACTGTCTTTATTTTATACATATAATTGGGGCTTGTTGCAAAATTTCCGGTATCTCTAATGTAGCCCTCATCAACCATATTAACTTTATGAAGATTAAAAGTCTTGTTTGTAGTAAGATTTATAAATTTTACAACGGCATTTTTATAATAAATGGAATCCGGATTTTTGGCGAGTTCAACGGCAGAAACATTCTCATCAACAAATAATTTTTCAACACGTATATACTGTGCAGTATCTGCATCTTTTATAAAACCATAGATTACCGGAACATCTTTATAGGGTTCAGTAAGTTGGAAATCTTCAGAACATTTAATAAATATCAAGAAGATTAACAATAATATAGAATAAAGAACAGCTTTCATAAAGCAAAGATAGTAAGCTTGTTATAAAAAATATTGAATATAACGCACAAGAAATAAAAACTGTTGTCTGATTATTCAGTTGATTTTCTAATTTTACACTATGTCTGTACAAAAAGAAATCAAAAAAACGACAACACGGACTTTATTGGACATGAAGCAGAAAGGCGAAAAAATCGCCATGTTAACAGCTTATGACTTTACGATTGCCAGTATTCTCGACAAAGCTGGAATTGATGTCCTGTTAGTAGGTGATTCTGCTTCTAATGTTATGGCCGGTCATGAGACCACGCTTCCAATAACACTGGATCAGATGATTTATCATGCCCAGTCAGTTGTTAGAGGAGTTAATCATGCTTTAGTTGTTGTCGATCTGCCCTTTGGATCTTATCAAGGAAATTCCAAAAGAGCGCTTGAGTCTTCTATAAGAATAATGAAAGAAAGTGGTGCCCATGCTGTTAAACTTGAAGGTGGCTCAGAAGTATCTGATTCAATAAAGAGGATTACTTCCGCTGGAATACCGGTTATGGGACATCTTGGACTTACACCGCAATCTATCTATAAATTTGGAACATATACCGTTCGGGCGAAGGACGAAGAAGAAGCTGATAAATTGCGAAAAGATGCTATTAAGCTTGAACAAGCAGGATGTTTTGCCATTGTCCTGGAGAAAATACCTGCTCAACTGGCAGGAGAAGTAAGTCAGAGACTTACAATTCCTACAATCGGTATTGGTGCCGGAGCTTTAGCAGACGGACAAGTTTTAGTTACTCACGATTTTTTAGGTTTAAATAATGAATTTTCACCACGCTTTTTAAGAAGATATTTGCATCTTCACGATATGATTCTGGATGCTGTGAAAAAATATTCGCTAGACGTTAAATCCAAAGATTTTCCAAATAATTCGGAGCAGTATTGATGCGAAAGAAGTACTGGATTCTACTATCAGTTTTTTGTGGCATTGTTCTATTGATATGCTTTTTGATATATCAAGGTGTATTTTTAGATAATGTCAATCCTGAAACAAAAACAAATGAATTATACATACGACAAGGATATTCTGTAAATCAAGTTATAGATTCCCTAGCAGAAAAGAAAATATTGATTACAAAAGCTAATTTAGCCAATATCTGTAAAATTCTTGGATACAATGATCAAACAGTAAAGGAAGGAAGATATCTTTTTAAAGCCGGAATGAACAATTATTCAATTGTTAAAAAACTCAGGTCTGGTAATCAGGATGCAATTAAAGTAACAATAAATAATGTCAGGAATATACAGCAGATGTGCTCAAAACTTTCAGAATATCTTTTGTTAGATTCAACTAAGACTTTTGAAATGCTTTCTGATAGTAACTACTTAGCACAACTTGGTTATAATCGAGATAATATTATGACCTTGTTTATTCCCAATACTTATGAAATGTATTGGAATATAAAATTTGAAAAATTCATCCAGAGAATGCAGTCAGAAAACAACAAGTTTTGGTCACAAAACGAAAGAAACATTAAGGCAAAAGAACAGCATTTAACAGAGAAACAAGTTTACATTTTAGCTTCAATAGTTGAGAAGGAAACCAATTATGAAGCCGAAAGACCGATAATCGCAGGAGTTTACCTAAACCGTCTGAACCAGAATATGAAGCTACAAGCTGACCCAACAGTAGTATTTGCTTTAGGGGTTACCGGCTTAAGAAGAGTATTATTAGCGCATCTGGCTTATGAATCACCATATAACACATATATGGTTGAAGGATTACCGCCCGGACCGATTTATATGCCAAGTATAAATAGCATTGATGCCGTTTTAAATCCAGAAAAACACGATTACTTATTCTTTTGTGCTAAAGAAGGACAAGACGGTTCACACTCTTTTGCAAGTACACTTAAACAACACTCAGAGAATGCCAGAAAGTATCAAAAATGGCTAAATGGATTAAAGTAGTATTTTATAAATTCAAGTTTAGCCTTGTTCCAATTTATTCCTGTTTTTTCGATACAAATAAATCATGATCATTGCAATAAGATATGGAAACGCCAATAAGTATAGTATTCCAGAATTAAGACCCTGCCCTGCATTCCCCCCATTAGCCATATTGGACTCAGCAGACATTCGACACATTGGACATTGAGCTATCACAGAACTGAATCCAATTACAAAAAAAATAAGAAAAACATTTAAAGTGAGTTTTACCAAAAATTTATAATGAAAAAAGGAATTCATATTTTAAATTATTTAGGATAACATGGGTACAACATTAAATAGCATAAAGGTCCACTGATACAGACATATAACCAAATCGGAAATATCCATTTTGCTAACCTCCTGTGTTGTTCTACTTTTAAGAGATACCCTCTTACAAATGTAAATAAAATAAATGGAAAACTAATAGCTGCTAATACAACATGAGAGATTAATAAAAGGAAATAAATTGTTCTTAGAATTCCGACTCCACAGTATTTAGTTTCAGAAGTTGTAACATGATAAATCACATAACCTATTAAAAACAGCATGCAAATCACCATAGCACTTATCATGCATTTTCGATGTTGTGCTACCCTTTTGTTTTTGATATGTATATATGCAATAATAAGTACTATTGCACAAATAGCATTCAAACTTGAATATACAGCCGGTAAAAAGGAAAAATCGAGGTCTGTTTCAATTTTAATTTTTCGCATTCCTCCTATAATTAACAAACCAAGAATACTTAAAATACTTGCGGATAGATTTAACTTCTTCTCAATAGAAGTCTGCATATTATTTTTTTAAGCTTAAGAACACTGGATATTGCCAAACCAATTTTTGAATTTCATCTTTGCTGTCCAGGTTGTAATAATTTCTAATCTGTAAATTTTCATCTAATAGGATTACGCACGGATGATTTCTAAAGTGATCCGGAATATTAAATACTTCCTGAGTAAAGGGAAACAAATGATTATCTGCCATATAACAATTTAGCCAGGTAGAATCGGATGATTTAAACTTAAGCAATTGAGTTATCTGGGGCATGGATTCTCCGGCAACCAGTCCGGTAATATTCATTACAAATGGTTTAAATTCTTGCTTACTTTGATGATATAGATTAAGAACTGTTGCAGAATTCAAAAATCTTCTTTCATCATTTCCAAGTATTGAAATGAGCCATCTCTTCCCTTTTAGAAAACTCTGTCTTACAATGATATCATTTTCTGTAGATGTTTCAAACTCATCAATTACATCCTTAGCTTGTAATTGAAACAAAGCATCTTTTCTCATCGTGGAACCTTTCTGCAGAAAATACCAAGCAAAAATTGGAAGTCCAATAAGTATAACAAATACAACAAATACTCGAAGTTTATTTCTCATCCAAATACCAAAAACGAAAGGTATTAATGATGTTGAGTCTCTTCAGATGTAGATTCCTCATCATGAGTATTTCCATCAGTTTGCAAGGTGGAATCCTTAGTCATCTGTTCATTTTTTTGTTCTTCCACTTGACCATGCTTAGTCTCCATTTTAGATTCTTTTTCGTTTACAACACCCGTTAGAGAAGCAATTGGTCTATCATTTTTTTGCGCTCTCCAGTCATGCCATGATC
This sequence comes from Saprospiraceae bacterium, assembly GCA_020848695.1. Taxonomy (GTDB): domain Bacteria; phylum Bacteroidota; class Bacteroidia; order Chitinophagales; family Saprospiraceae; genus Vicinibacter. The sequence continues at coordinate 89,555 of JADLHT010000044.1, read as the reverse complement.
TACCTTCTGTAAAAAAAGCAATGACCGCCCAAAGCAATAACATCGTTGGTAATAGAACCGATTTAACCAAGCCTGGAACTTCATATTTCATATGCATAAAATAATACACAATGAAATATGCTTTGTATAAACTCATACTGATCATAGCTCCATACATTATCCATATAGGCAGATGGAATCCATTTATAATATATCCTTTTCCAATTAAGGCTACAAAAACTTCTAACAAGGTAACAATTGCAAGAATTAACAACCCGCGTAAAACAACCTTTTTACTTTCTTCGTAAGATAAATGACCCATAATTAATAAAATTCAAATCGATGTTTATAATAAATAAAATACCAAGAATACAAATACCCACACTAAGTCGACAAAGTGCCAATACAATCCTATTTTCTCAACCATTTCGTAATGATTATTTCTTCTTGCATACAATCCGCTGGCCACATTTAGAGCGATAATAATTAAAAATAAAACTCCACTAAAAACGTGAAAACCATGAAATCCCGTAATAAAAAAGAATAATGCGCCAAAAGATTTTGGCCCCATTTGTTGCGTTTTTACATCACCGGATTCAGTTTTAAATTTTAAGGGATGGAACTGTCCGTCATGATAATGTATAAGATACGATTGTCCGGCTTTAAAAGAGTCACCTGCTTTTATATCATGACCGTCTCCATCCAAATAAGTCCCATTTTCGGTATGTGTCCCAAAAGGATTACGAGTAATTGACATTTTTTCCTCTCCAATCAGAGTTGTCCATTCCCATGCTTGACAACCTAAGAACCCTAGTCCACCTAGAATTGTCAATACCATCCAGAATACAACTCCTTTCTTGTTTTCGCGATGACCTTCCTGTACTGCTCTTACCATTGTCACTGAACTGGCTATCAAAACAAAAGTCATGATTGTAACGAAAATCAATGGTTTATGATGAATGCCTCCAGGTAATCCTGAAAACACAAAGTCGGGAACCGGCCAGGTAGGCATACTAAATCTCAAGGTCCCGTAAGCAATTAAAAATGCAGAAAAAGTAAAAGCATCTGATAGAAGAAAATACCACATCATAAGTTTACCGTAACTTGCCTTAAAAGGCTCGCTGGCTCCATTCCAATGATTTCCTTCCGAATGATGTATCTGTGCTGTATGTTCTGAAGACATAACTCTAATTATTTCTTATTGTAAGATTAAAAATACTAATAAATAAATCCACAGTATTCCAATAAAATGCCAATACTGCCTTAATAGATCAAATTTTAAAATTCGCAATTCATCAATTTTAAACAAAGTTGTAAACGCAATTGTAATACTTATTAAATATGCAATTAGTCCACCCAAGATGTGTAATATATGCATACCCGCAATTACAAAAATGAATGACACTGAAACATTGAGATCAATAAATAGACCCTGATTCACCATGTTTTTAAATGCAAATATCTGACTGATGACAAAACCAATTCCAGTTAGAAACGCTAATAATAAGTATAGTTTGTATTTAGATTCATTTTTTCCTTTAAGGCTTCTGTAACATAATTCTAAAAACAAGGATGAACTAAATATAATTATTGTACTATAAAAAAACTGAATAGGTAATTTAAATTCATACCAATTACCTGCTGGTTTTCTAACTAAATAGGCACTTGTAATTGCTGCGAAAAACATCACAATTGTTGCCATTCCAATCCAAAGCGCAAACCTCAATGCTTGTGCTTTATTGGGTGCAAGTTCCTTATTAAAAATTTGAACAAATGGCATTTTAATTCAAATGATTGTTAAGAATGAATAAGAAAAAAATCCAAGGCAAGTATATTATTGAATAGTACATCAATTTCTTTGCTGCATTTCTGTTATTAACTCGATATAAATTCCATCCATAGTAAGCAAAAAGCATCATACTAACTATTAGTAAAGCAATAACCATTGGATTAATAGTCAATATTTGGATAAGAGGTATTAAAAAAAATATTCCAATTAAGGCGTAAATAGAAGAATATACTCCAAACTTAGGATCTGGGTTCCCATCTATATCATTAATAAGTTTGAACCCTGCATTGATGTAATCTTTATGCCCTAAAAATGCAATGGCCCAAAAATGCGGAAATTGCCATAGATATTGAATTCCAAAAAAACATAATGCTTCCAAAGTTATAGTTTGCTGAGCAGCAACTGCTGCTATTAGTGTTGGTAATGCGCCCGGTATAGCTCCGATTGGAACTGCAAGAGTTGAAAATCGCTTAACCGGTGTATAGATAAAAGAGTAAAGCACGAGACTCAACATTCCAAGAGTTGCGCAAATCGGACTTATAGCAAGTAAGAGAAAAATACCAAGTATCATGCAAATACCCGCAATTAATACCGCAGTCGAGAGATTCATTCTTCCCGATGCTAAAGGACGATTGGATGTCCGTTCCATTAGCTTATCATAATCTCTTTCTAAGGCTTGATTTAACGAATTGGCAGCAAAAGTTATTAACATTCCACCAAATGTTAGAAATACAAAAACAGAAGTATTAAAGTTCTGTGCTGAAAAAATAAAATAAGTCGCCATAGAACTAAATACTACCATTAAGCTAAGCTTGAACTTAATCAACATTCCAAAATCCTTAATAAAGGAATTGGTCTTAAGGGCTATAGATTTTGTTTGTGTATTCAAAATAAATTTTATAACTTAATGATCACTTGGAGTTTCACCTTCGCGTAAGGGAACATGCTGCTGAGTAAATTCAATTCCGTCTTTCCCGTAATCATAAGACCATCTTTGTACCGTTGGAATTTTTCCAGGCCAGTTTCCATGTCCAGCATCTATTGGTGTGGTCCATTCCAATGAATTCGATCCATAAGGATTTTGAGAAGTCACCCGTTTGCCTTTATACATTGACCAGAAGAAATTAATCACAAAAACAATTTGCGCAAAGAAACTGATGATCGCTGCGATCGTAATAAATTTATTCATAGTATCGAAACCACTAAAGGCATCAAATTTGTCAAATAAATAATATCGTCTGGGAACTCCAGCCATACCTAAGAAGTGCATTGGGCCAAAAATTGCGTACGCACCAATCAGAGTAACCCAGAAATGTATTTTGCCTAATGTGTCATTCATGTATCTTCCAAACATTTTTGGAAACCAATTATATACTCCTGCAAACATTCCAAAGAATGCAGCTACACCCATTACAATATGAAAATGGGCAACCACGAAATAAGTATCGTGTTGCTGAATATCAATTGCTGAATTTCCTAAAAATATTCCTGTAAGTCCTCCAGAAATAAACATCGAAATAAAACCTATACAAAATAACATTGGAGTGTTCAACCTAATGTTTCCCCCATACAAGGTACTAATCCAATTGAATACTTTAACCGCTGAGGGAACAGCAATAATCAAAGTAAATACAACAAAGAAATTAGATAGAAATGGATTTACACCAGACATAAACATGTGGTGAGCCCAAACAATAAAGGATAGGAAGGCGATGGCAAGAATTGAATAAACCATTGCTCTATAACCAAATATGGGTTTTCTGGCATGTACAGATAACACCTCTGATACAATTCCCATAGCAGGTAAAATTATAATGTAAACCTCCGGATGTCCAAGAAACCAAAAAATGTGCTGATAAAGTATTGGCGAACCTCCTATTCTGTCAAGCGCCATTCCATTTACAAAAATGTCAGACAAATAAAAACTTGTCCCCATGCTTCTGTCAAAAATAAGAAGTAAAAATCCTGAGAATAGTACAGGAAATGAAAGTAGTCCAATAATAGCTGTAACTAAAAATGCCCAAATGGTTAAAGGCATTCTCCACAAACTCATTCCCTTTGTTCTAAGATTTAAAACTGTAGTGATATAGTTCATACCACCGAGTAGAACAGAAACAACAAATAACGCTAAAGAAACCAGCCATAAAGTCATTCCGGCACCTGATCCTATGGAAGCTTGTGGCAAGGCACTTAATGGAGGATATGCAGTCCAGCCTCCTGAAAAGGGTCCTGTACTTAGAAATAACGAATAAAACATAACTACACTCGACAAGAAGAAAAACCAATAGGAAAGCATGTTCAAAAATGGCGAAGCCATATCTCTAGCACCAATTTGCAGAGGGATCAGAAAATTACTAAATGTACCACTTAATCCGGCTGTAAGAACAAAAAATACAATTATGGTCCCATGCATAGTTACGAGAGCATAATAAAATTCTGGTTCTAAAGTTCCTACACCGGCATCGTTTAACACTATCCATTTCCCCAATAGTGGTTTTAGCCATGCAATGCTAGCGTCAGGAAAGCCCAATTGCAATCTAAAAATAATTGACATAGCCGAACCAATTATTGCCCAGAAAATTCCTGTAAACAGGAACTGTCTAGCAATAATCTTATGATCCATGCTAAAAATATATTTTGTTAGAAAGTTAAATTGAAACTTATCACCTTCATGATGTTCATGAAAATGATCATCATAACCATACTTCTCAATTAGTTGATCTTGTTCTTGATGATGTACTGATGACATATGTTTTTACTTTTTAAATATTAAAATGATAATATTTTGAATTCTATTCTTCTGTTTTTAGCTCTCCCCTCTTCTTTTTCATTGGACTCGATCGGTTTGCTCATTCCATATCCATTGGTTGAAATCTTTGATTCATCAATTCCATTATTCTTCAAATAGGTTTTAACAGCTGCTGCTCTTTGTTGCGACAAGATCAGATTTACATTTGCATCACCTACATTGTCTGAATGTCCAGAAATCTCAACTTTTAATTTTGGATATTTTTCAAAAGCATTTTTAAGAATATTTAAAGCCATCTCTGATTCTTTCGATAAAGTCGCAGATCCGGTTTCAAAATAAATATTATTAAGATTTAAAGTCCTGTCAGCCAAGTTGGTGTTGCTTGTATCCAAAGCTTTGGCAAGCGCACTCTCAAGTTTTATTGCTTCTGATTTCAATTCAATTCCAATTGGTTTGCCTTTGAACGGGTCTTCTTCAGTATTTCGTATGCTGCTTAAATAATAAGATTTTTGAGTTGTTAACCATTTTTCATATTCTTCAGGGCTAACTACTTTAACCAATCTTCGCATACTATAATGTCCTTTTCCACATAATTCTGCACACGCCAATTCATAATTAAAAGCTTTCCATTTAGGAGGACTATTTGGATCAGAAGGATCCGACGGACCTTGATATTCTTTATATTTTTTAAGTTCTTGTCTGAATTCTTCAGTAGTCTTAGTAGGAGTAAAAACAAAATAGGTTGGAATCCCCGGAACAGCATCCATTTTTACTCTGAAATGAGGGAGATAAAATGCGTGTAAAACATCTCTGGCTACAATACTGATTCTAACTTTTTTCCCTTTAGGTAATACTAATTCATCCGCATTGAAATCATCTAAATTTCTTTCATCATTCCAATCCTGCCCTAACTCATTAATTCCAGGTTTGATTAACCTAAAATCTTTTACCCCAAGTTCGCTATCAGCTCCGGGATATCTTAAATTCCATGCAAATTGCCAAGCAGTTGCTTCAATGGATATATGTTCTTCTCCTTTTTTTGTGTCGGCCATAATCTCATTCCAGGCTATTAATCCCTTTACAACCAGAATAACCATAACGAAGGCCGGAACTCCTGTCCAGATTAACTCTAATTTATCATTATGAGGAATAAAAAGTGTTTTTCTTCCCGGTCTATATCTAAATTGATAGGCAAACCAAAATAATGCTATATGACAAATGACAAATACAATTATTGTAAAAAATGCTGTAACATTAAACATGGAGTCAATTGCTCCTCCATGTGCAGAAGCAGATTTCAAAGGCCCATATCCCAACATATAATTTGCATAATACAAACAGCCCCAGATAAAAGAAGCAAAAAATACAACGCAAAATATTAGTAATCCCTTTGAATTGGAATCTGCTGAGGTAATTTCAGAATATTCTTCTCCTTTTATTTCTTCTGCAATTTCGTAAATCTTCGCAATCTGAATAAGAACTACAAAAAGTAGTATTACAGATAGAATTATAATTAATGAAGTCATTACGTCTATAGTTTTTTAAATAATAAATTAAACATGATGATGTAAACTTTCCTGTAAGAATGGATCTTGTTTCGGAGTTAATGACGCTTTAGATAGAAAATGCAAGGTTGTTGCTACAAATAATGCTACAAATCCTAACATTAACCCAATTTCTGGTATCCCGGGAATAGTAAAGCCCATTTTAAACTCATGGCCATGAGCTCCATGTGTTCCTGCCTCATGTCCATGTGTTGCTGCTGCTGATGCATGATCACCCAATTCCATGGCAGTATGTAAAGTTCCGGGCTTAATCATTTGAAAAAGATCGATCCAGTGACCCACAAAAACAAGAATACCTACAATAATTAAAGTTCCATATTTTCTTTTAGTGTCATTTCTCATTAAAATTAAAAAAGGCAAAACAAAGTTAATAACTAGATTGCCATAAAACAAGATTGGATATTCTTGGATTCTAGTCTGAAAATATATGGTCTCCTCACCAATGTTTCCATACCATATTAACATATACTGATCAAACCACAGATAAGTCCAAAAAATAGTAAAGGCAAACATATATTTACCTAAATCGTGAAAGTGTTCCGAAGTTACTCCATGATAATACCCTCTGCTCTTAAGATAAATTAAAATAAGAATAGTTAATGCAATCATGCTTACAAAACAAGAAGCAGTTGCATACCATGCAAACATTGTGCTATACCAATGCGGATCGACAGACATAATCCACAACCATACTGCAGCGGCACTGGTAAATCCAGCGATAGGTAAAAACAGTGCAGCATAGAACTTCATAGATTTATAATGAGCCCATCGTCCATCTCCATGATCATCCTCTGCAATTGTGTAATCTCTCATTTTCTTAGCAAAAAAGAACCATAGAACGATAAAGCCCAATCCCCCTATTGTGTAAAAATTTTTATTAAGGAATCCTGATTTTCCTTTTATTATTGTATCGGTTTCAGCAGTGTGTTGATCTGCCCAATGATAAAGATTGTGCCATCCAAAATAAACTCCCAACGCAATAATTCCCATCAACAACAGACCAACTATTAGAAAATAAGACATACTGCCCCAGACTCTTCTAAATACAACATCCCAACCTGCATAGGCTGTGACATTTACACACAAGAAGAATATAGCCATAAGGGCTACTAAGGTAAAGTAGACACTATTATGAAGCAGGTTTGTCCAAAGTCTTGTGTGCCCAAGATCATCATTAGCTCCAATATAAAGTAATGAAATTAAACCGATAATTCCCAATATGGAAAGAATTATTTTGTCTTTATTTGGTAATTGAATGTGTTCAGAATTCATCCTTTTTTATTTTATAACCAACAATCTTTATTTTTTGATAGTACTCGTTTCGGAAGCTTGTGTAGTATTTGAATTTACTGCAGCTCTAGAAGCAGAAAATGTATTTTCAGTTTCCGTATATTTCAAATTTTTTGATGCTGCCTGTAGAGATCTTATAAAATGAATAACTTCCCATCTTTCAGAATATGATAACTTATTACTATAGCCGTTCATAACATTTTTACCATACATTATTCCATGATAAAATCGACCTTCAGTGGCTGAAATAAATTCGTCAGTCAAAAAATTAGCGGGTTGTGCAGGGTATTTTCCACCCTCATCTCTTACTAAATATCCAGATCCATCCCCTTTTTCACCATGACAGATTCCACAGTAAATCATATAATTGGACTTACCATGATCCAGAGCTTCTTTTGATAAAGCAATAGGATTTGTAGTGATTTCTTTGCTTGCTCTGATTCTTTCTTCTTCTGTGTTAGAATAGAGATAATCTCTATGTCCACTTGGAGTGTATGAAATTGTATTTAATGAATCAGTCAGCTTAGAAATAACTGCTCCACGAGCAATCGTGCCTTTCACAGCATTTCTAGGAATTGCATACTTTCGATAATCATCTATTCCGTCCCAATGATGGTATGAATAGTATTGTTGAGAGTTAGCTTCATAAGACACTGCATGTCCCATATCCATCATGTACTCGCTTCCGGGAAAATTGCCTTCCGCTGGAGAACAAGATTTCGAAAGAATTGCTATGGTTATTAAAAAAAGAAATTGGTAATTCATGGTTAGATGGATTTTGTGTTAACTTCTTCAGCTCCTGACTCAGAAAAAAAACTATTTGCATCGGAAATACTTACATCTTTAGTATTAAAAGCCAGACAAAATTTATCATCTGTAGTTCGTAAATCTAATTGTGGATTTTCAACACCCGGCCACAATCCACAAATAGTATAAAAAGTTAGGGTCATGCCCCAGGCAGAAAAAAGAACAGTCAATTCAAAGGTAATTGGAATAAAGGAAGGAACTGCCCAATAAGGTTTACCTCCGAAAATTATTGGCCAATCCCTTGTAAATATCCAGGTCATCCCTAGAAAAGCAACAAGTGTTCCAATGGCACCATACACGAAGCCGGCAATATGCAATCTTGATTCACTCAGACCCAATGCATTATCCATTCCATGAACAGGGAACGGAGAGTAAACATCAAATATTTCTAAATGCTTGCTTTTGGCTTGACGGACTGCATGAAGCAATTTCTCTTCGTCATCATAAATTCCATAAACAACATCTACATTATATTTTCTCATGATCTTCTTTGAAGTAAAATTTATTAATGATGATTAGTTGATGATAATGAATGAGTATCGTGTTGATTTTTATGAGTAGCGTTCTCGCCAATATATTGATCTCCTCCGACTTTTAAGATGTGTTTGATTTCTGCAATAGCAACTACGGGAGCTACTCTGGTAAAAATCATATAAAATGTAAAGAAAAGACCAATTGTACCTATAAAAATTCCAATTTCAACCCAGGTAGGTCGATAGTATGACCAGGATGAAGGAAGATAATCTCTTGCTAAAGTTGTCGCAATGATTACAAATCTTTCAAACCACATTCCGATATTTACAAATATACTCATAAAGAATGTTACAAAAACACTCCTCCTGAGTTTCTTAACCCAAAAAATTTGAGGAGATATTACATTACAAGTCATCATCCCAAAATAGGACCACCAATATATTCCTGTAGCTCGATTGAAAAAAGCAAATTGCTCATAAACATAACCTGAGTACCATGCTATGAAAAGTTCGGTCAAATAAGCAACACCAACTATAGTACCGGTTACAAGAATAACTTTATTCATGGATTCAATATGCTCAATCGTAATATACTCTTGTAGTTTTAGAATTTTTCGGGTCATTACCATAAGGGTCTGAACCATAGCAAAACCTGAAAATATCGCACCAGCAACAAAGTATGGAGGAAAGATTGTTGTATGCCAGCCTGGAATGACAGAAGTAGCAAAATCAAAACTAACTATAGTGTGAACTGACAGAACTAAGGGTGTGGATAATCCTGCCAAAACTAAAGAAAGAGATTCCCAACGTTGCCAATGTTTAGCCGAACCAGTCCAACCGAATGATAAGGAATTGTATATTTTTTTTCTTAGACCGCTGGCTCTGTTTCTAATACTGGCAAAGTCGGGAACCAATCCTGTGTACCAGAATAAAAGTGAAACTGAGAAATAGGTTGATATGGCAAAAACGTCCCATAACAAAGGCGAATTAAAATTAGGCCAAATCGAACCTCTTGTATTGGGATATGGAAAAAAGTAAAATACAACCCAAATTCTTCCTACGTGAATAGCAGGGAATAAAGCAGCACAAATTACCGCAAATATGGTCATGGCTTCCGCTGCACGGTTAACACCGGTTCGCCAGCGTTGCCTAAATAGAAGTAAGATTGCAGAAATAAGTGTTCCTGCATGTCCAATACCAATCCACCATACGAAATTGGTAATATCGTATGCCCAACCAATCGTTCTGTTAGATCCCCAAGTTCCAATTCCCATCCAGATAGTCCAGAAAATACAGAACAATCCAAATGCAAGTACAGAAACAGATATGATGAAAGCTATAATCCAAGCTTTTGAAGGTGCCTTCTCTGTTGGAGAACATAAATCTTCAGTTATCTGGTGATAGGTCTTATGCCCTTCGATTAAAGGTCTTCTTACCGGCGCAACAACTCCTCCTGACATTTTTTTCCTTTTTTAAATTAATTAAGATTCAATGGATTCATCTTTGTTTGTTACTCTCATGGAATAATTAACCACAGACTTTACACCGATTTCCTCCAGTACAATATAATTCAATGGATTATTTAATTTTTTACTTAGATCACTTTCAGGATTATTCATATCTCCAAATGTGATTGCTCCGGTCGGACAAGCTGTTTGACAAGCAGATTTTACCTCATTAGCATGTAATTGGCGATTTTCTTTTTTAGCATTTAACTTGCCTTCCTGAATTCTTTGAATACAAAAAGAACACTTTTCAATAACTCCTCTGGACCTAACCGTAACGTCTGGATTTAATACCATTCTAACAAGATTTTCCGCATAATATGGCTTATCCTTTTCAGAAGCCATCATTCTTGAATTCCAAGGAAAAAGATCAGATTCGGTATAGTCATACCAATTGAATCTCCTAACCTTATAAGGGCAGTTGTTTGCACAATATCGTGTTCCGACACAACGATTATAAGCCATTTGGTTCAATCCGTCCGAAGAGTGATTAGTTGCATTTACCGGGCAAACGTTTTCACAGGGTGCACTATTGCAATGTTGACACATCATTGGTTGATAAGCAACACTTGGATTTTCTACATCTCCATAATAATAACGATCAATTCTCAACCATGTCATTTCATGATGTCTTGCAACTTCATGTTTGCCCACAACTGGTACATTATTTTCGGACATACAAGCCACTGCACATGAACTACATCCAATACATGAATTCATATCGATGTGTAGTCCCCAATGATGTCCAGAATTATAATTATAATCAAAACCTGGATATAATGACTTTGAATTTAAATTCTGTGCTTCTTCTCTTTTCTCTTTATTATGCTCTAAATTTTCCTTCAGATTAGAAAGATTTGAAGTTCTCAAAATAGATCTATCTGTCAACGAGCCTTGATATCCTTTAATAATAGGTTTGAAAAAGTCATCAACAAGTGCAGCTTCATCTGCATTTATCTTGCTACCTGATGATTTTTCAATTGCAGTAACGCCGATAGTGTGATGATGCTGAACGCAGGCAAAAGATTTTTCAATTCCTTCTTGTGCATTTTTTAAGTCAATCCCATCAATGTAATATTGTGTAAATCCATTCTCATCAGTTTTTAAATAAGGGTAAAGGTTAACTCCAATACCCGTTCCACAAACGCCTCCTTGAATTCTTCCATACCCTAACGCTGCTGAAAGTGTACCTTGCATTTGTCCAAATTGTCTAATAGATGAAATACCAGTGTTCTGTCCATTTATGACAAGATTTACGATCGTACCATCTGTTTCAATATTTTCTAAAGCTATAAATCTTCTGTCGCCATCAAATGTGATTGGTATTCCTACATGATTTCCCCAAGAACATCTTGAAATTGGATCAGGGATTTCTTGAAGCCATGGATTGTTAGCATATTGACCACCACCAATATTAACTGATTCAGTAAAACTTAACTCTAGTCCTGAGTTCGAAGTTGAATTAATTTTAGATGCGCTCGAAGCAGGATTACCATTAAAGTTGGAATTAAGTGCATTACCACTAGGTACTTCATATACCCCATTGTGCAATGTTTCATCCCAACTTAGTGAAGGAAACATTTCTTTCCAAGATGATTTTAAATATTCATAATATGGCTGTTCTGCTTTTGTATCCAGTTTTTGTGATTTACACCAGGTCAAAATAGAATGCTCCGCTTGTCGGGTATTAAAAATTGGATTTATGGTAGGTTGAATTAATGAAAAAATCCCGGTTTTAGCTTCAACATCACCCCAAGACTCCAAATAATGATGAACGGGTGCAGAATGAGAGCAATTTGTCGTTGTCTCATCCATAATATAATTTAAACTGATTCGAGTGCTCACTTTCGACATTGCATCCTTAAATGCATTTGCCATTGGAAGATCATAACAAGGATTTGCATTCCAAATAATTAAAACATCAACCTGACCGGAAGACATTTCGCTAATCAAACCGTTGATTTCAGTTTCGTTTCCTTGTCTTTGATAGGATACTCTGTTAAAGTTTACGGTTGTACCAATATTACCTAATAGCTGATTAATTCCATATACTATAACTTGTTGGTCAAGATTATTATTTCCGCAAACAACCAAGGATTTTCCTTTATTAGCAATTAACATATCGGAAGCTTTGGAAAGCATTGCTTTTGCTTTTTCATTGACCTCTCCTCCAGAAATACTTGATGCACCAGTTTTAGATGCAATTAAATTGTACAGAGCTATAATTGAGGAACCTTGTTCAGATGGTTTGACCAATATTCTGTGATCTGCGTTGGATCCTGTAAGTGACATCTGAGACTCAACTTGGAAAAGACGATTCATTTTCGGATTCTGAGGATTAACCTTTCTTCCTTTAACAAATTGAGCTGCATACTCTACTGGAGAAATCCATGTTCCGAGAAAGTCCGCATTAAAACTTACAATAGTCTCCGCTTGATCAAATTTGTAATCCGGAATTGCCTTTATTCCAAAACAATTTTGAGTTGCCTGTAATAAAGCCGCACTTGAGATCGGATCATACATTAAATGTTTTGTATTTGGAAATTGAGTTGTAAACTCGCGCAATGTCTTCTTAGCTGATGGGCTCATAATCGTTGAGCTGACAATTCGAATTCTTGAACCTGTGTTTAATTTTGATCCTAAAGTTGCATCAAGATCAGCCCATGACATTTCTGTTATTGAATCTCCAGATATCGTTCCTGGATTTTTTAGTCTGCTAATATCATATAAACTAAGTACTGATGCCTGTGCTCTCGAAGAGGTACCCCCCTGAGTCATAGAGGAAAGTGAATTTCCTTCAATCTTTATAGGTCTTCCTTCTCTGGTTTTTACCAGAACCGGACATACATCTCCTCCATTTACAAATGTTGAAGCGTAATAATTAGCGATCCCCGGGATAATTTCATCTGTTGCTACTGTGTACGGAATAGCCTTTTTTATAGGTGTTTCACAAGACGCTAAAGTAGCAGCTGTAAATCCAAAGCCTAATAATTTTAGGAAATCTCTACGATTAGCTTGAACTCCTACTGTTTGATCATCTTCTAAAAGAGAAGAGATATTAATATCAGATCTTTCTGAATCTAATTGATTTATTAATGCAGGATCATTGGTAAGGTCTTCTTGACTAATCCAAACTTGTTGATCTATTTTTCTCATTTTCTATTTCTATTAAAAAATCAATAATGACATTTTTGACATTCTAAACCTCCAATATCGGCTACTTTTACGCTTGTTCGGGTTCCTGCTTTAAGTTCATCATGATAAATCTTATAGCTATCATAATACTTATTGTCCGCAAATTTTACATCAGTCTGACGATGACAGTTGATACACCAGCCCATAGATAATGGTGCATATTGCCGAACGGTTGCCATTTCCTCAACGTTTCCGTGACATTTTTGACAAGCAATTTTTCCTACTGTAACGTGTTGAGAGTGATTAAAATAAACATGATCCGGTAAATTATGAATCCTAATCCATTCGATAGGCCCCTGTATTTTAGGCTTGTTTGGGCCTGTCATACTTGAAACAATATCCTTCCATTGATTATCAACTATAGTTTGTGCTTCGTTTGATAATTCTTTTAGCTCATTATCTTCCTTATAATTAAATTCAATCCATTTTTTAAAAATTTTCTCTATATCAGAAGCTTCGAGTTGATCGTAATTCTCGATATACTTACCCGTAATTGGATTAAATCCTATAGATGTATATATTTTAGTAATCTCAGAAGTTCCTGTCTGTGTACCTTTTTTAACTGCAGTGTGACAGTTCATACATGTAGATGCCCCGGGAATTATGGATTGCTTTGATCTTCTTGCGCCATCATGACAATAATTACAATCTATCTTATTTACTCCAGCATGAATTTCATGACTAAATTTTATGGGTTGATCAGGTGCATAATTTTGTTGTCGCCCTAAAGAAATAGCATTATTTACTGTAGTATACCCTCCAAATAATATCAAGCCAAATAGGACTAGACTGATCACTCCTTTGCTTGAAAGTTTGTCCCAAATGCTTTGTCTAACCGCATTTTTCTCACCTAGTGCAAGTTTTCTGGTATAGCTCATGTCTGACATGACATTCCACAGAAAAAGTGCAAGCATTAGTAGAATTCCAAAAGCTACATATATCCAAATTGGTGAAATTCCTTCATTTTTAGAACCGGCGGCATTAGCACCTGGAACAACGGCAACACTTGCTCCACCACAAGTCCCCTTGAAAGTACAATCAATATACATTAAAATACTTTCAACATTTTCATCGGTTAAACTAGGGAATGCTTGCATTTGTGTAGGCTTCCATTCAGCCCATAGTTTAGTTGCTTCAGGATGTCCCGCAGCTATTAGACTCTGAGAGTTTTGTATCCATTTGACTAAATCTTCTTTAGGATAAGCTGCCCAACGATCTTGAACTCCTCCGAGTGCCGGACCAGTAAGCTTATCTTTCATATTTTTGTTATGACAACTGGCACAATTATTTTTGAAAAGAGTTTTTCCAGATTCAATGCTTGGGGCTGCCTGAAGTATAAAGCCGGTAAGCAGAATCAACAAAAACGAACTGTTTATGCGAATCCTTAACATAACTAATTGATATAAAGTGAAATACAAATTTAGATTTGTTTTATTTGAAAGAAGACAAATTGGTTGCCGCAAAATTATAAGTAATCCTGAAAACCTCTTCATTTTGAAGATAGTATTTATTAAAAACTTTAAACATTTTTTAAGATTTAGGATTCAATCAATAAGTATACAAGTTAAAAACATATAAATGAATTAGATTGCTATTGGCGCTTTTATTGTTGGAAGTGCTTGATAATCAATAATATTAATATCATTAAAACCAAATTCTTCGATGTTCTTTATTTCCGGATTGAGCAACAATTTAGCTAAACTTAATGGAGTTCTTTTAAGTTGCTCTTTCGCTTGTTCCTCGTGATTCAAATACAAGTGCACATCACCGAATGTATGTACAAAATCACCTACTTCAAGTCCACAAACCTGTGCAATCATGTGGGTAAAGAGTGCATAAGAAGCAATATTAAAGGGTACTCCTAAAAACACATCTGCGCTCCTTTGGTAAAGTTGACAGCTAAGCTTACCATTCAAAACATAAAATTGGAATAAACAATGACATGGGCTTAAGGCCATTTTAGGTAAATCGGCAACATTCCAAGCAGAAATAATTAATCGTCTTGAGTCAGGATGGGATTTTATTTGTTGTATTAATTGTAAAAGTTGGTCAATGGTTTCTCCTCTGGGACTTGACCACGATCTCCATTGTTTGCCATAAACGGGACCAAGGTCGCCATTAGAATCCGCCCATTCATCCCAAATACTCACGCCATGATCTTTAAGATATTGTATATTCGTATCGCCTTTAATAAACCAAAGCAATTCGTGAATAATAGATTTTGTATGAAGCTTTTTTGTAGTTAAAAGCGGAAAACCATCTGTGAGCTTATGTCTAAATTGATAACCAAACACAGATTTGGTACCAACCCCTGTTCGGTCAGATTTTAGCACACCATTATCATACACATGTTGTAATAAATCAAGATAGGCTTTCATTTTATACAGCACAAATGTAAATACATATTACAAATATTCTAATATAAAAAATAGATTTATTACTTTAGCGGACTAAATCCATTTACATTTGTTTCTATAATTCAAAATGAAAATCAAACAAATTCTCCTACTTATCCTGACTTTTAGCTTTTGTTCAGTAAGAAGTCAGGGAACATCTGAATACCTAATCGAAAACAATAAACTGATCCGTTATTGGTATGATAGTCTTGAGTACTTTCAAAATATTTATTTAGATAAAAAAATAACCGATACGGAATTTCAAATCGCAACTAACAGAATTGCTTCAGAATTATCTAACATCGTAGGTTATAGCTTAGGCGCAACTTATTCTCTTGTAGATTCAGTATTATCTGCTGGAATGACTGAGGGCGATATTTCTGATTTTCAGAATAGTCAAACAGATTCATCTTATCATCAATTTAATCATCCAAATGACAGTATGTATAATGACATTTCGACTGAAGATCATTCACCGGATATTAAAATGCCATTGTCTGCTAAAATTGCAAGCGCAATCGTTTCTGGCTCAGAGAAACGTACCAAATTTGGAATGAGCTTATCTTTTGGATTTACTTCAGGCAATTACCTAAATGGCAATCTTAGTCCCTCATATCCATTATTCAATAATTTCTATTGTCAAAACTGGGGAATTGTAAATTTTAAAACCCGATTAGGTGGGCAAAAAAGTAAATTAGGATTGGTATATGGAATTTCATTAGACTTTCTAAGCCTTAAGCAGACCAAAGATTTTAAAGCCCTTAATTTGATTAATGACAAACCCGTTTTCAGTGATGCTGTACCCATAAGCGGTAAATTCAAATCCATAAAATTAAAAATGAACTACTTACGAATCCCTTTAGGTTTGAACTTTAAATTTTTCAAAAATTGGGATATTCAGGTCAATGGTTTTTATAATATTTTGCTAACTCAAAAACAGATATACAAAGTAGATGATGGTGAAATCTCTTCAAAAACAACGATCAAACAAAATTTAGGAATGAATAAGAATTTAATTGGAATGAATTATCAGATTGGAACTAAAAGGTTTTTCATATTTGCTGAACATTCTCTGAATAGTATTCTTAATTCCAATTCAGATAAGTCTTTTAATTATTTTAAATTTGGAATAGGACTCCGTTAAGAATAAAGTTTAATTTGAATATTCATTTAAAAAATTTATTAACCACAAATCAATTATCCGATTATTCTTCTTCATCTTCATCTACATTAAAAATCGGATCTAGCATAGGCAAGCCTATCCATTCATTTTCTTCCTCAGAAACAGCCAACATCCTTAGAAATCCACCACTAGCCTTTGCTACTTGCTCTGCAAAATCTATGTAACCTTCATAAATTCTGGAAGCAATTTTAATCTTAAGTTTAGGCAATATTACGTTTAGTCCAGAAAGTTTGGAACTGATAATTTTGTTTCTGGCTGATGAATTATCAGGCAGGGTCCGAATGAATTCTGACAATTTCTTTTCAAATACAGGCTCAAGTTCCTGATATATTGGTTTTAGATCTATATCATGTGCAAATGTTCTTATATGAACAATTTTTTTCGCCCATTCTTTCTCGTGTTGGTCAAAATTACCATCTGAACCACCAACAAGAATTGCGATCAGAGGAACCGCATCAATGATTTGTTGATATTCTTCATTACTTAAAGATAAATATACATTTGACATGGCAAAAGTTTAAGTCTCAAATTTATTATAAAAGTCAATAAATATTTCCAAAAAAGAAATTTAATTTTATTTATTAAACTAAATCTTTTAGTGCAATACTAAAAAGCTTAAAATGAGTAAGAAAAACAGGAAGATGTTTCTACCTTTGCGAAAACCAAGATGGTGTCAGGCCCAAATCTATTGTTTGAAGTAAAGTCACTTACGCCTTTAATGGAACAATATTATGAGATGAAGGCAAAGCACCCGGATGCTATATTGCTTTATCGTGTTGGGGATTTCTATGAAACGTTTGGAGAGGATGCTATAAAAACCTCTAATGTACTTGGAATTACATTGACTAGCCGAAACAATGGAGGCAACAATATTGAATTAGCCGGCTTCCCGCATCATTCCGTTGACGCATATTTACCAAAATTAGTAAGAGCCGGTTACAGAGTTGCAATTTGTGAACAATTAGAAAAACCAATGAAGGGTAAAAAGGTAGTCAAAAGAGGAATTACAGATGTAATTACTCCAGGCTTGACCTTGGATTCACATTTATTGGATCATAAAAAAAATAATTTTCTTGCCTCTGTTTTTTTCAGTGAGAATAACTTAATAGGTATCTCGTTGGCAGATGTGTCAACGTGCGAATTTTATGTTACTGAAGGAACATTTGAATATATAAATAAGGTATTGCAAAGTTTGTCTCCCTCAGAAATTCTTCTACCTAGATCACGCAAGAATCAGTTTAATGAACTTTTTGGCGAGCAATATTATACCTATTATTTAGAAGATTGGATTTATACCGAAACCTATACCAATAAAAAGTTGCTAGGCCATTTTAACGTACTTAACCTAAAAGGGTTTGGCGTTCAGGATTATAAGTGTGGCTTAATTGCTGCAGGTTCAATTTTGTACTATCTCGAAAGCACTGAAAATTATAATTCCAATCATCTGAACCAAATATCCAGACTAACTAATGAAGAATTTTTATGGATGGACCGTTTCACTATTCGAAATTTAGAATTGATCGATTCGATTCATCCTGATGGCAAGTCTTTACTTAATGTTCTTGATTTTTGTAACACTCCGATGGGGTCCAGGTTGTTAAGAAAGTGGATTCTCATGCCCTTGATTTCGATCACAAAAATTCAACAAAGACAAAATGCTGTTGAATATTTCTATCAAAATTCGCATATTATTCAGGAGCTTTCAGAACATTTAAAGATTATTGGCGACCTTGAAAGACTCGTTTCAAAAATACCCTTACTAAGAGTAAATCCTAGAGAAATAAAACAGCTTGGAAAAGCTCTTGAAAGAATAAAAGATATTAAAATACTTCTGAATTTATCTGATTCTTCGTATTTATTGAATCTTTGCGATGTTCTTAATCCTTGTGAAGAACTCATTAAGAGAATATACAATGAAATTGATGATACCCCACCTAATGCAATCAATAAAGGGGGAATATTCAAAAATGGATTTCACAATGAAATAGACGAATTAAAATATATCCTTAACCATAGTAAAGATTTGCTCATTGAAATTCAGAAAGAGGAAGTATTAAAAACAGGAATACCAAATTTAAAAATTGGATTTAATTCAGTTTTTGGATATTTTTTAGAAGTAACCAACAAATATAAAAATTCTGACCTGGTTCCTTCTCATTGGATTCGGAAGCAAACTATGTCAACCGGCGAGCGATTCGTAACTGAAGAGTTGAAGAATCTTGAATCTAAGATTCTTGGAGCAGAAGAAAGGTTAATTATTCTCGAAGAAGAGTTGTATAAAAGCTTTGTTCTGGATATCCAGGAATACTTAACTTCATTGCAAAATAATGCTCAAAACCTATCAAGAATAGATTGTCTGGTAAGTCTTGCCAATGCTGCCAAAATATATAATTACAGCAAACCAGAAGTAGATGAATCCTATAATTTAAGCATAAAAAATGGGAGACATCCCGTTATTGAAACTCAGCTTCCTGTCTCTGATCCATATATTCCAAATGATGTTGAGCTTAACATTGAAAATCAGCAAATCTTAATGATTACAGGACCCAATATGAGTGGAAAGTCTGCAATATTACGGCAGACCGCTATAATCTGTCTAATGTCGCAAATAGGTTCCTTTGTACCTGCTGAAGGCGCATCCATTGGATATTTAGATCGAATCTATACACGTGTTGGAGCCAGTGATAATATTTCTTCCGGCGAATCAACATTTATGGTTGAAATGAACGAAACTGCATCAATTCTTAATAACTTATCTGCAAGGTCATTAATACTATTGGATGAAATTGGAAGAGGAACGAGTACCTATGATGGAATTTCAATTGCCTGGTCAATAGCCGAATACTTACACAATGCAAATGAAAGACCTAAAACATTATTTGCTACTCACTATCATGAATTAAACGAACTCGAAAAGAAACATGTTCGAATAAAAAATTTTCATGTTGCCACCAAAGAATTAGATAAGTCTGTTGTTTTTCTACGTAAATTAATGAGGGGCGGTAGTGAGCATTCCTTTGGAATACATGTTGCAATAATGGCTGGAATGCCAGATTCAATTGTTAAAAATGCACAACATAAATTAAAATTTCTAGAAGCTCAAAGGGACAATCGTATTCAATTGCAGATTGATTCCATACCTCAGGAAGAAGTTGACTCAAGAGATAGTTTTATTACATTAGAAATTTTGTCCATTGATACTCAAAGCCTAAGTCCAATAGAAGCACTTCTAAAAATCCATGAACTTCAGACAAAATTAAGAGAAAACCATTAGGTTTTATTTTTTTATTAATAAAATGTGAACGCTACGCTGTAGTTAAATACTTATTTCAACCTATTAAAAATTTTATTGTTGCTTTCGAAGCTAATACCTACAAATTATTATGTCATTACTTAGATCAATATTATTAATCTTGCCAATACTATGTCTGTCTGCTTCTTGTAGCAAGAAACAGCAGTCCCCACAGGATGAAATTCTAGCTCT
This sequence comes from Saprospiraceae bacterium, assembly GCA_020848695.1. GTDB lineage: Bacteria > Bacteroidota > Bacteroidia > Chitinophagales > Saprospiraceae > Vicinibacter. The sequence continues at coordinate 69,140 of JADLHT010000044.1, read as the reverse complement.
TAAAGAACTTGTCAAAAAATCCAATGAACGAATTAATGATTTGGAGTTGATAATTTCGAAATCGGATACAAACCAAAGGGTTATAAAATCAAAGAAAGTTACTTTAGATACCTTGATCCTGCAAAATTTCAAACATTTTATTGAAGCACAAGGAATGGTTGATGCAGAACTTAATGTATTAGCAGCACCTCAAATGCCAGGAGTTGTAAAGAAAATATTGGTTAAAGAGGGAGATTATGTTAGATCAGGTCAGACCCTTGCTAAGCTTGATGCCAATATTATTTATCAAGGAATTGAAGAACTTAAAACTAGCATTGCCTTAGCACATACAATGTATGACAAGCAGAAATCTCTATGGGAACAAAACATTGGATCAGAAGCACAGTATCTAATGGCTAAAAATCAAAAAGATCAACTTGAAAAGAAATTAGCAACCTTACATTCTCAACTAGACATGACCAATATTAAGTCACCAGTGAATGGAACTATTGACGAAATAAAGGTCAGAATTGGTGAAAATGCTGCTCCAGGCTTTAATGGCATTAGAGTAGTAAATAATTCTAAACTTAAGGTTAAAGCAAAACTGAGTGATATTTATATTGGAAAAGTTAAGAAAGGAGATAAGGTTACAGTGTATTTTCCGGATATAGATAAGGAGATTGAAACCACTTTAAACTTTACAGCTCAATCCGTTAATACTTCAAGCCGTACAATTCTGATAGAAGCACCCTTGCCAGGCTCAAATAGTTTTAAAGCAAATCAAACTGCAAAACTAAAAATTAATGACGCGAACTACAGCAATGTAATTACAGTTAATTCCAATTATATACAAAGAAGTGTCAGTGGAGAGGACTATATTCTTGTCGCAGTAAATGTTGATGGACAGCTTAGAGCTAAAAAACGAGTTATCCAAACAGGATCAAGCTATGACGGAAATATCGTTGTAGAAAAAGGTTTATCAAAAGGAGATATTATAATAACTACAGGTTACTCCGAAATTGTTGATGGACAAGCAATTCAATTATAATTTTTTACTTGAAGCACAATGAATCCAATTAAAACAAAGCAATTGGGATTTACCAATTGGTGTATAAAAAACGCAACTGCTGTTTATATTTTTACAATCCTGATCTGTATAACCGGCTATGTAGCTTATCAACAAACCCCTAAAGAGTTATTTCCAGATATTGTTATTCCAACAGTTTCCATTGCTACTGTTTATCCCGGAGCAACACCACAGGATGTTGAAAATCTTATTTCAAAGCAAATCGAAAAGCAATTAAAATCTATTAATGGCATTAAAAAAGTAACCAGTAGTTCGATTTCTGATTTCTCTATGGTTATTGCAGAATTTAATACCAATATGGACCCTAAGCTTTGCAAACAACGCGTTTCCGATGCTGTTGACAAAGCCAAGAAAGACCTTCCTAATGACTTGAAGACTGATCCTCAGGTTCAAGAATTCGATTTTTCAGAAATGCCGATAATGAATATCAATATTGCAGGTGATTTTCCTTTAGATCGAATTAAAGCTTATGCGGAACAACTTCAAGACAAAATTGAAACTTTAAAAGAAATAACGCGTGTTGATATTATTGGTGGAGTCGAAAGAGAAATACAAATTAATGTTGACCTTGCTAAAATGAATTTACTCAACTTGACTTTCAATGATATTGAAGGTGCAATTCAGAGACAAAATCTGAACATTTCAGGTGGAGAATTAAATATTCAGAATTTAAGAAGAAACGTTAGAGTTACAGGCGAATTTCACAAACCCGAAGAAATTGGTAATATTATTGTTAGAACTTTTCAAGGAAATGAAGTCTTTCTTAAAGATATTGCAGAAGTCAAAGATGCATTTAAAGAAAAGCAAGATTTTGCAAGATTAGACAATAAACCTGTTGTAACACTCAATGTTATTAAAAGAAGCGGCGAAAATCTTATCGAAGCCACTGACAAAATTTATAAAATTATTGACGAATACAAAACTCATAAATTTCCGGAAGGAATAACCATCAAAACAACGGGAGACACTTCAGATAACACCAGAGTTCAATTGCATGATTTGTTTAATACTGTAATACTTGGATTTATTTTTGTTGTATTTGTATTGATGTTTTTTATGGGATTTACCAATGCTTTTTTTGTAGGACTTGCTGTTCCTCTTTCTTGCTTGGTAGCTTTTATAATTCTTCCAACAATGGGTTTAACTATGAATGTTATTGTCTTGTTTTCATTATTGTTAGCATTGGGTATTATTGTGGACGATGCAATTGTAGTTATTGAAAATACACATCGTATTTTTACTAAAACACCAGGCATAAGTATTGTACAAGCAGCAAAAGAAGCTGCTGGCGAAGTTTTTCTTCCGGTATTAACAGGCACTTTGACTACTTTAATGCCTTTTGTTCCCTTATTATTCTGGCCCGGAATAATTGGAAAGTTTATGTCTAATTTACCGGTCACATTAATTGTTACTTTAGGAGCATCTTTATTCGTAGCTTTTGTTATGAATCCAGTTTTTGCCGTTTCTTTTATGAAAAAAGATCACGCGAATAATTCATCGTCTATTAAAGATTATTATAAAATCTTTATCTTCTTTCTATTTTTAGCACTGGTCGGATACTTCGGAACGGGTAAGGGTTTGGGTAATTTTTCAGTTCTATGTATTATTCTAATTTTATTGTATCATTTTATTTTCGAAAAGCTCATCCATTCATTTCAAAATATTGTTTGGGCAAACTTTTTGTTGGGTTACAGGAGACTGTTAAACTATTTACTGGGAGGATTAAAACCTGTTGTGGTAATTATTTCCTCTTTTCTTATATTAATATTCTCTTGGATCTGGTATTTTAGTACGAATCCAAGAATTGAAACCTTTCCGGAAGGCGATCCTAATTTTGCATTTGTATATTGCAAATTACCAATGGGCACTGATGCTCTTCTGACGGATTCTGTAACACGAGAAATTGAAAATAAGGTCTATAAAGTAATTGGAAAAGATAACCCAATTGTTACTTCTGTAATTTCAAATATAGGATTAGGTGCCGGAACTCAAGACAATCCCGATCGAGTACCAACTCCCAACAAAAGCAAAGTAACTGTTGCGTTTAAAAAGTTTGCGGATCGAAACGGTCATTCAACATCCAAAATTCTAGAAGATCTTAAAACAGAATTTAAAGATGGAATCGCCGGAGCTGAAATTAAAGTTGAAAAGGAAAATCATGGACCACCGGTTGGTAAAGCTATAAACATGGAAGTAAGTGGTGATGATTTTGACGAATTGGATCAATTGGTCAAAAAGATTGAATTCACAATTAATAATTCAGACATTAAAGGAGTTGCTGGGTTAAGTTCAGATTTTCAAATCAGCAAACCAGAAATTATCATTGACCTGGATGAAGAAAAAGCTCAACGTGAAGGGGTAAGTCTGGCTCAAATCGGTACAGAAATAAGAACAGCATTGTTTGGAAAAGAAGTATCAAAATATAGAGATTCAAAAGATGAATATCCAATTCAGTTAAGACTTAATGAAAATGATCGATCAGAATTGGAAAGAATATTGTCCCTCAATGTTTCATTCATGGACATGGCTTCTCAACAATTTAAATCAATTCCACTTTCTGCATTCGCCAAGATCAGAAATGGTAATTCTATCAGCAGCATCAATCGAAAAAATCAAAAAAGATTAATTACTCTTTCTTCAGATGTTTCCGTTGGTTTTAGTCCAAATGCTGTGGTGGAGGAAATTAAAAACGAAGTTTCAAAAATTGATTTACCGGAAGGATACGAAATTTCTTTTACCGGAGAACTCGAACAGCAACAGGAAACAGCCAATTTTCTTAGCCTAGCCTTCGGAGCCGCTTTGGCACTCATGCTGCTAATCATGGTAATTCAGTTTAATTCAATGGTTAAACCACTGATTATTTTTAGCACCGTGTTATTCTCACTCATAGGTATCGCTTTAGGATTTGGATTGTTTAGTATGAAATTTAGTGTTGTAATGACCGGAGTTGGAATATTTTCTTTAGCAGGAATTGTTGTCAGAAATGGTATATTGCTGATAGAGTTTATTGATGAATTAAGAGAACGAGGACTAGGTTTAAAAGATGCGGTAGTGGAAGGAGGTGCTACCAGAATTACCCCAGTAATACTAACTGCAATATCCGCAATACTTGGATTGATTCCATTGGCAATCGGGCTAAATATGGATTTTGAAAGCTTATTGACTCATTTCGATGCTAAGTTCTATCTTGGTGGAGACAATGTTGCATTTTGGGGTCCCTTGGCTTGGACTATAATTTTCGGATTGATTGTTTCAACTTTCCTTACTCTTCTAGCCGTGCCGGCTATGTATATGCTTGGTTATAATACACGTGCTTTTGTTAATAAATTGATTTCGAAATAAGTATGAATTCCAAAACATCAAGAGCATGGATACATTTTGTATTACTCGCTTTGATGGTGGTAGGACTTATTGGTTTAAAACTTTATCAAAACAGACAAGAAAAAAAAGCTTCTGATTCCAGGAATGAAGAAAAGTATAAGGGAAGATTTGATACGGCAACAACTAACATTTTTGGAGATAAAAATGCGGTAAAAAACAATGCAATTCCGGAATATGTCTATAAAACATTTGAATACATTTCTAAAAACAATAAGGCACCGAATGGATTTATCGGTGGTCGGATATTCAGTAATCGTGAAAAACGATTAATCCAATTTGATGATTACAATAGAAGAATAAAATACAGGGAATGGGACGTACATCCCAAAGTTTCAGGAAAGAGTCGCGGAGCAGAAAGACTAATTACAGGATCAGATTCTTCCGCATACTATACAAAAGATCATTATAAAACTTTTATTAAAATCAGGAAAGACCTATGAGTCCATTTACAATATATTTATTTAATGCCGATGTTCAGATCAAACTTGACAATTACTTTATTGCAAACATAAATGGAGAGTGTTGCACAACAGAATATGATTTTCATACAGAAGTAACCAACGCATTGAATTTTCCCCAATACTATGGTCGAAATTTGGATTCATTGTTTGATTGTCTATTAGATCTGGAATGGATTGAAAATAATCATATTGTTATTCGGATGGACAATTTTGAAAAGATAGTTTCAGAAGAATCCGATAAATCTTATTATAAAGAATTACTATTGTTGTTGATTAACGACCTATGTCAATTTAAAAAAACGGACCCGAACAATTCAGAAGATATAAAAAACTTATACTTTTTGATTAATCATGCAGACTCAACTCAAAAAATACTGGAAACTTCTGAAATTGAATATACTCAACTTTAGACAATACAAACGCCTACATAAGTATAATTTATTCCTTCCAAAATATAACTTTTTAATAAAGACTTACCCCACCCCAATTACCAGATCCTAAAAACGCTATTATACCTTCTTCTTTTAAAGACTCCTGGATTTCATGTTCTAATTGATGAGAATTTGTAATTATATTAATATCAGATCTTCCAAAGCATTGTTTAATAAAATTTTCGTCTAATGCCTGCATGCCCTTTATTTCCAAGGCTTTTGGATCATAATAAATATTTAAAGTGTTACAATCTCCACAAGTGTTATAGTATTGTGGTAAGAAATTATGATTTAGACTGCTGTAAGTGTGCAATTCTAAAAAACACTTTATGGTCTGATTTTTAAACGTCTCCCGTAAGGCTTGTATAGTTGCTTTGACCTTTGATGGAGCATGGGCAAAATCCTGAAATATCGTAATTTGATCATTTTTAAACAATATTTGTAATCGTTTTGCAGCACCTTTAAAACTTGATAAAGAAAGACAGGTCTGAATAAGATCAAGTTGCAGATATTTACAAACTTGTATAACTGAATTCATATTCTGAAGGTTATGCTTTCCAAATATTTCAAGTGAATAACATGCCTCTTCGTTTACTAAAAAACTTTTGTTCTGTCGAATAATATATTCCGGTTCTTGGTATGAAATACAATTCAAATGAGAACCATGCTTACTTACAATTTCTTCTAAATCAGGATCGCCAGAGTACCAAATTAGAACTGAGTTTTGTCTCATTGATTGAAGTAGTGAGACAAATGATTCTTTATACAATTCAAAAGTTGGAAAGACATTATAGTGATCCCATGCAATTCCCGTAATAATAACAAGTTCAGGATTATAATGAAGAAATTTTGGTCTGGAATCAAGACAGCTACTCAGATATTCATCTCCTTCTATAATAGTATATTTTGCATGATTAATACTTACCATCTCATTAAAGCCTTCAAGCTGTGCTCCTACCAAATAATCAAATTCAATTTGCAGTGACTTAAATACATGCATTAACATTGATGTAGTCGTTGTCTTTCCGTGTGATCCAGCTACAACAATCTTGAATGAATCTCTATACAGAATTGCTACAAATTCAGGGAAAGAGTACAATTTTAATCCGATTTCTTGGGCTCGAATCAGCTCAGGATTATCAGACTTTGCGTGCATCCCCAATACCACAAAACTTAAGTCATTGTTAATTTTATCAGGATACCAACCTTCTTTTTCAGGACAAATTCCTCTGTTTTGCAGTCTTGATCTGGCAGGCTCATAGATCTGATCATCAGAGCCACTTACTATAAAACCCTGAGAATGAAGCGCTAAGGCTAGATTATGCATAATACTTCCTCCAATCGCAATAAGATGAACTCTTTGATTCATATTAGTATATATAATAATTTGTAAACAAACATACTTGAAAATGATAAAATAATGTATATTTGTCGCCGTTTTATAAATAATAAAACGTAGGTAATATGAAAAATAGAAAAATTTCTCCTTCAGAGTTGGTTTTGTTATTCTTTGTTTTGGTTGGTTTAAGTTCTTGTAACAGAGGGTACGGATGTCCTTACGATTTTAGCATAATGGATAATCTTACTATCTTATTCAAGAATGCTCTATCCTTCTTTAGTCTTTTATTTTAAATAATTATTCGAAATATTATTATGAGCCGATTCAATTCGAATCGGCTTTTTTATTGACCTTGCTTAAGCATATTATTACTTCCGATGGTTCAAGCACCTTGCTTAATGATAAATTACAAACTACTTATCATTCTCAACATGGTGCAATTCAGGAAAGTCTCTTTATTTATATTCGGAATGGGCTATTACCCTTAATAGAAACTTCAGAAACTATAAAAATTTTTGAATTTGGTTTCGGCACAGGATTAAATACCTGGCTTAGTTCAAAGCTTGCTGAAGAATATTTTAAAAAGATACAATACACTTCGATTGACAATTTTATAATTTCAGATCAAATTTTCTCAAAACTAAACTATACCGAGCAATATTATTTCCCGAATTCCAAGGAGATACTTCATATTATTCAGAAATCAGAATGGGATAAAATAGTATCAATTACACCCTATTTTAATTTACTTAAGAGGCATTGTAATTGGAGTGACTATTCAACGAATGAAAAATTTGATTTAATATATTTTGACGCATTTGGACCGCAAGCTCAATCGGAATTATGGAATTTAGATTCATTAAATAAACTTTATAATTTACTTGAAGCAAATGGACGCCTTGTAACCTTTTGTGCCCAAGGCCAGTTCAGAAGAGATCTGAAGAAAGCAGGATTTTATGTTGAGAAACTACCAGGACCTCCTGGAAAAAGGGAGATGACCAGAGCAATAAAAAATTGATTTTTTAACTATTCTTTTTATTGATTAGAAATGATTATGAACTCTAAAGCATATTAATTATTAATAATATATTTGCAGTATATTAAACTCAATAATTAGTTATGATATTAGGTGTTGGTTCCAGGATTAAGCATCCTGCCTTTGGAGATGGTGTTATTATTGAAATTGATGTAGCTGCATATAAAGTGTGTTATACACAATTTGGAATTAAATCTGTTGGCAAAGAATATAATCAATGGGAAATTATTGAAGCTATTGCCCCTTCAGAAACTGTTTCATTTACAGAAGCGGAAAAAAGCCTTGCTAAGATTCTAAAGGCTTGGTCAGATATATCTGAGATTATTCCCTTAAATGACAAATGGAAAAATGGTAAAATGATATTAAAACCTGATGATGCTTCATTGAAAGAAAAAGAAATTCCAATCGAAACATTTTTTCACAAAATTATCATGACACGAGATCGTTTGAGAGTAATGGAACAAAAGATAAATGCCAGCAATATTTCAGAAGAAGAAAAAATAAATTTGCAACAGTATTTGACACGAATATATGGAAGCTTAACAACTTTTAATATATTATTCAAGTATAAGGAACATAATTTTATTGGTGAAAAATCTGAAGCATAGAAGTAATGAACAGAGCAATAAGCCCAATTGATGGCAGATATCGGGAAAAGGTTCAAAGGCTTTCAAATTTTTTTTCTGAGCATGCCTTGTTTCAATATCGAATTAAAGTCGAAATACTTTATTTTATCGACTTCCTTCAGAAAGTATTAAAGATTAAAATAAGTAAAAATCAACTGAATTACTTACATAGTTTATATATCGATTTTCAGGATAAAGATTTCATACAAATTAAAGAAATAGAGAAAGTTACGAAACATGATGTTAAAGCTGTAGAATATTTTATTAAGCATAAAATAGAGAAGACTAAATTGAACAAGTACTCTGAATTTGTTCATTTCGGACTTACTTCTCAAGACATCAATAACACCTCTGTTCCTCTATTGATGAATCATGCAAATCAACAGGAAATCATTCCATTACTATCAAATATTCTTTATAAAATCACACAATTAGCGAAGCAAAATAGAAAGGTATCCATGTTATCTCGTACTCATGGACAAGCAGCCTCTCCTACTACATTAGGCAAAGAAATTTTTGTGTTTGCAGAACGATTAAAAATTCAAATCGATCAATTAAAAAAAATCAAAATAAGTGGAAAGTTTGGTGGAGCAACGGGTAATTTCAATGCTCATAAGCTTGCATTTCCTAAGATTAATTGGCCATTATGGGCTGATCAGTTTTTAATTAAAAAGCTACATATAAAACGACAAAAAACAACCACACAAATAGCTCATTATGACGAGATTGCCGAATTTTGTCATGTATTAATTCGCATCAATACTATCCTTCTTGATTTTTGCAAAGATCTTTGGACTTATATTTCAATGGAATATTTCAAACAGCAGGTTAAAGCAGAAGAAGTAGGATCTTCTGCGATGCCTCACAAAGTGAATCCTATTGATTTTGAAAATGCAGAAGGCAACCTGGGTATTGCCAATGCTTTATTTACTCATTTTGCTGAAAAATTACCTATTTCAAGACTGCAAAGAGACCTTACAGATAGCACTGTTATTCGAAACATAGGAACCCCTATTGCTCATACATTTATCGCTTTATTGGCTATTCAAAATGGATTAGAAAAAATCAGCGTTAACCATATTAAAATCAAAGAGGATCTCAATAAAAACTGGGTAGTGCTTGCTGAAGCCATACAGACAATTTTAAGAAGGGAAAAAGTAAAAGGAGCCTATGAGCTTTTAAAAGATTTAACTCGAGGACAGTCAGAATTATCAAAAGAGGATATTCATCGTTTTATCAAAAGTTTAAAAGTAAATGAGAACAGTAAACAAGAAATGCTTAAGTTAACTCCATTCAATTATATTGGATTTGCGTCTCGATTTTGAAGAATTTAGTTTTTTTTACAGGTTCAGGAATTAGCAAAGAAAGTGGACTTAAAACTTTTCGAGACTCTGACGGACTCTGGGAAAGTTATCCAATAATGGAAGTAGCATCTTTAGAGGGTTGGAATAAAAATCCTGCTTTGGTTTTGGATTTCTACAATGAAAGGAGAAATCAACTCTTACAAGCTAAACCGAATAGCGCACATATTGATATTGCGTGCCTTGAAGAAAAATTTAATATAAATATAATTACTCAAAATGTAGATGACCTGCACGAAAGAGCTGGAAGCAGCTCTGTTATTCATTTACATGGTGAACTGTTAAAATCGAGATCAGTAATTGATTCAAGCTTAATTTATTCTTGTACTTCAGATCTAAGACTAGGGGATGTAAACGAGTTCAACCATCAACTAAGACCTCATATTGTTTGGTTTGGAGAAAAAGTTCCTTTAATGGAAGAGTCTATTGAAATTGCCATAACTTCTGATATATTTGTTGTAGTAGGAACTTCATTACAAGTTTATCCTGCAGCTGGAATTTTAGAATATTTACCCAAAAATCATCCAGTATTTTACATTGATCCAAACCCTGAAATTGTGCCGGCATTTAGAAAATTCAGCAATGCTAAAATAATACCTGTGTGTGCTACTTTAGGATTAAAAACTTTAATAAAAAACCTTAATAATCTTAATTAATTTTTACCATTCAAAAACAAGAAAACCAAAGCAGCGAGACATGCACCTGAAATTTCACCTAACCAATAAATCCATAAGTTAGAGAAACTAGCGATTTTAACTACACTAAAGGATATTGAAACAGCAGGATTAAAGGCAGCTCCACTTATTTGATTTAAAGCCAGCATACATGCCGTCAATGTTAAACCATATGAAATCCCATAGAAATCATTACCCATGGTGTTTTTTGAAGTTGCAACATTAAGAAACACATAAACAATAACGAAAACCCCAAAAAATTCCGCCAGGATAGCTTCCAAAGTTAAATTGCTAATTTCTATTATGGGAATCGTTTTATTACCGCAAAGAAGAATACAGATAAAAGAAGCCATGCCCGCAGCTAATAGTTGTGATAAAATATATAAGGGGACGGAATTAAGAGAAATTCTTCCTCTCAGGAAAACTGCAATAGTTACCGCTGGATTAAAATGCGCTCCTGAAAGATGACCCGATGCATATACTAATCCTATCAACATTAAGCCAGACACAAAGGGGGTATATTCAGGTCTTGGGCCATATAAACTCATATTGGTTATAAAACAAAGAAAAAAAGTTCCAATAAACTCAACAAGTAATTTCTTGTTCATTATCCAAGAGGTTTTTAATTTTGTTCGATAAGAAGTTGCTAAATTAAGGTGTCTTTCGAAGAATATATTCATTATGCGATAAAAATAGCAAAAAATGGTAATGAGAAGACCTCTCCAAATCCAATGGTTGGCGCTCTGTTGGTGTATAAAGATAAGATCATTTCAGAAGCCTGGCATAAAGCCTTTGGAGAAAAACACGCCGAAAAGTTGGCGATTCAAAATCTTCCACCTCAGTATAGTAATTTATTAAAAGAATCAACACTATTTGTTAGTCTTGAACCCTGTAATCATCAAGGAAAAACAGAAGCCTGTACAGATTTAATACTTCAATCTGGAATTCGAAAAGTAGTCTTTGGTGCATATGATCCAAACCCATTGATGTCAGGAAAATCAATTGAATTGCTAAGAAACAAAGGTATTGAATGTATAGGACCTTTAAATATAGATTACCAAGAAGAGATACTTAAATACTTTCGAATCAATATTACTAAAAAGCGTCCCTACATTATATTGAAAATTGCACAAACTGCTGACTTTTTTATGGGCCAAAAAAACCAAGAGATAAAAATTTCAGGAAGAGAAAGTGATTGCCTGACACACAAATGGAGATCAGAAAGCGATGCAATCCTTACAACCTCGAAGACTTTTGAAATTGATAAACCATCCCTTAATGTTCGATATTGGACAGGTAGAAATCCATTGAAATTTTTAATTGGATCAATTAGGAATGAGTCTATAAATGACCTCAATGCCTTTAAAAACTTTATACAAATTAAAAGTGATCCGGAAACTGCACTGAGAGATGTATTTATTAATTTGTACGAAAGTCATCGTATTGGAAGATTCATGATTGAAGCAGGTCCAACCTTTGTTGCGAAAGTTATTTCTGAAAATATTTGGGATGAAGCTAGAGTAATTACAAATACAAAATTTTATCTTAAAAAAGGATTACAAACCCCATATTTTAAAGGAAGAATTAGTCAACAATTTATGCTTGGAAATGATGAAATTAAGATAGTATCAAACACAATGAATTAAAATCGTTAAATTTCTTTTAAATCTAGTTGCAAAATCTACAATACAGAATAAATATCTGAATATTGTCATTACTTTGCATAAATTTAATATTGCTTTATTAGCATGAATAAGTTAGGATTCAGAATTAGTTTAATAAGTATTCTCACCTTCTCATATTTTTTTCTCATGGGAACATTGTTGTATGGACAATGCCCCACAGTTAAATGGATGTCTTGGGAACAAATGGAATTGGCTCAAAAAAAAGAAAAGAGAAAGGTCTTTGTTAACATTTATGCAGATTGGTGTGGTTGGTGCAAGAGAATGGATGCTACAACCTTCAAAAACTCTGATGCGATTTCTGCCTTGAATAACAGCTATTATGCAGTTAAATTTAATGCTCAATCAAGCAATGAAATTGTTTTTAAAGATAAGATATATCAATTTAAAAGACAAGGGAATAATGGTATTAATGAGTTTGCTCTTTACTTAATGAAGGCAAATATGTCAACAGAAATTGCATATCCAACATTGGTTTACATGGATGAAAATTTAAATGTAATTCAAACTTTTACCGGCTTAAGATCTCCAAATGATATTATTATTATCTCAAGTTATTATGCGGGAAATTATCAAAAGACAATGAGATTTGAATCGTATAAAGAATATTACTTAGCCAAGCATAAATACTAGTTTGAATTAATTTTATCTATTTCTTTCCTTGCTTTGAAATAAACAATTTAATATCTTCCAAAAAATTTCGATCTCGTAAAGCTTTCCAAGTTAAGAAAATCCCGGGAATCGCAATAATTATGCACGGCAAAGAGATTCCTAAATAAGTATCAATACTTAAACTTTCACTAAAACGTTTGAAAAAAGTGTTCAGCAGTATGTAGGACACAAAAACAAGTATGCATAACAATAATGGATATCCATAACCACCTTTTCTAACAATTGCTCCCAGTGGTGCTCCAACAAAAGTAAAAATAAAACATATGAGTGCAAAAGAATATTTAATCATCAACTCATATGTATATTTACTTCGACGTACGTCAATTCCACGTAAAGCTTCTTTATAATTTGAATTGGACTGTATGTCGCGATCAAGAACACTTAGTGCCTTTTGACCCTTTTCTACTTTTTCACTTTTTGATGGAAAATAATAGTGATATAACAAATCTGATGCAATTGTAGAATCTCTTCTGATTAAAGCGGTATCCATCGATTCTGAATTTACATATGAAGGCCTTATAACATTAGATATGAGTTGTTCTATTTTTGGATAAATTTTTCTTATTACCGGTCTAACTAAATTTTTTGTCTCCTTTCTTAAACTATCAATATCCTTGCGAAGTTGAACAGAATTCTTCATTCTTTGATTATCTTTAAAAATATCTTCATCAGATCTTTCCAAATCAAATTCTTTTAAACTAAAAATTTTAGTCAGTGTATCAAACTTGCTGATGATAAAAGGAAATTTGGAACTTGAAATAGAATTCTTATCAGGGATTTGGATCATTTCACCATTTTCCAATTGCATAACAAGATATTTTCCAGATTCTGTGACATACATAATACCTTTCTTTGCAAATATATTATTTTGAGAATTCGGATTACTATGATCACTGATCTGAACTTTTTCAATATGCATTCCATCAGGTGACTTTTTCTCAATTCGAATTACATAACCATAAAAATCCTCATTGTAAACTCCTTCTGTAAAGCTTAATGTTGGTTTTTGCTTTTTCAGATCATGTAATCTACTTAGAAATTTTAAATTGGATTTTGGAATAATATAATCTGAAAAAAACCAACTTGAAAATCCTATTAAAGAGCTAAGCAAAATTATCGGAACCATAACCCTAAACAAGGATATTCCTGCTGATTTAATACTTGACAGCTCATAATTCTCACCAAGATTTCCGAAAAGAAAGACCCCTGCAAGTAAGACCCCTATTGGCAAAGCCATTGGGATCAATGAAATGGAAAGATAAAGTAGAAATTCTAGAATTACAAAAAAGCCTGCTCCTTTACCTATGATATCATCAATATAAAGCCACAAGGTTTGCATGACCAAAACAAATAAAGCAATTGAAAAAGAAATGATGAATGGCCCTGCAAAGCCTTTAATCAACATCAAGTCTAACTTTTTCATAAAATAAAGATATCTATAACTACCTATCTAGTATAATAAGAATTATTCAATTGATTAAAATACTTATTAAAATAATTCTTCTGAATTGCTCTGAAGTATTTAAAAAATTTTATACTAGTATACATATTCATTTGCATCTATTGTTCTTTTTGCAATTTGCCTTCTCAAAGACTTTATATTTACAGAAGGAAAACGTGTAAATCTTTTAATTCCCATCAACATAATTTTGAGTTCATCACCTTCAGCAAAAGAATTAAGAGCATCCTGAGCCGCTTTGCTGATTCTAAATTGTGCATCATAGATTATTACTTTCAAAATGGAAGAATAATCTTTTATTTCCTGCTCATTAAGTTTAATTGAAAGCTTCTGAATACGCAATAAAACTGATTCACAAATAAAAATATCGATTAATATATCTGCAATATTCATAAGAATTTCTTGCTGCTCTTTGAGATCATGTTTACCATCGATTTGATACTTCACAGCAGCACCTGCGACCATGAGCCCAATTTTCTTAAAATCTTTGATCGTTCTCTGCTCTAATCCAAAAGCATTGTCAGGTATAGAATTATCCGCCATAACTGTTAGCTCCTTTTGTACTTCCCAGGCTGGACCAACAAGATCAAGAGTGCCTTTCATTGCTCTTTTAATAAGCATATTGATCATCAGCATTCTGTTGATCTCGTTTGTACCTTCGTAAATTCTATTTATTCTTGAATCTCTATATAATCGTGCCGGTAAATACTCTTCGCTATATCCATAACCACCATGAATTTGCAACAACTCATCAACAACATAACTTAAAGTTTCAGAACTGTAAACTTTAATTATTGCGCATTCTATGGAATATTCTTCAGCTGATTTAAGTAAAGCAATACTTTCAGAATTAGACTTGGCAATCTCTTCTCTGTATTTGTCTTCTAAAAGATCTGCAATCCTATATACTGCTGATTCTGATGCAAAAGTTCTAATTAATGATTCTGCAATTTTATATTGAATGGCGCCAAAACTTGAAATATTTTGAGAAAATTGAATCCTATCATTTGCGTACTTGACGGCAATATCAATACAAGCTTTACAACCACCCATCGTTAAAGCACCTAATTTAAATCTACCAATATTTAGAACGTTAAAAGCAATTAAATGTCCTTTTCCAATTTCTCCCAGAACATTTTCTATAGGAACAGCAACATTTTCAAAAAAAACCTGTCTTGTTGAAGAACCTTTAATTCCTAATTTATTTTCTTCTTCTCCCATACTAATTCCAGAAGTATTTCTTTCGACAAGAAACCCTGTAAATTCGGAATTATTAACCTGAGCAAAAACTATTAACAAGTCAGCGAATCCAGCATTAGTAATCCACATTTTCTGTCCATTAATAATATAATGTGTCTTTTCTTGGTTTAATATTGCAGTCGTTTTTGCACTCAATGCATCTGATCCACTTCCGGGTTCAGTTAAACAATACGCAGCTTTATAAGTTCCTTTACAAAGCTTAGGTAAATATTTTAGCTTTATACTCTCAGATCCAAAATAATAAATAGGCAACATTCCAATTCCTGTGTGTGCAGCAAACGTGGTATTAAAAGATGCATCACCTTTTCCCATTTCTTCTAGAATAATGGTATTAGAATAATAATCAAGAGGATTCCCTCCATATTTTTCTACAATATGTGAGCCCAGTAATCCCAATTCGGCGGCTTCATCCATTAATTTTGTCTGATATTCAATTTTAGATCCATAATTTTTTATTTCAGAATCTACAAAACCTTTTACAGAAGACTTGATCATAATTTGCTCTTCTGTCATTTCTTCCGGAATAAAAATGTCAACAAAAGGAGTATCAGCAACAATAAATTCTCCTCCTTTTATAACTTTAGGCTCACTGGTACTCATATTAATTTCATTAATAATTCTTATAGTTTTATATTCTAACGGTATAGTTTACACTTAGTTTCAAATTATAGCTTAAAAATGAGCACTTGAAATTAAATAAAAGAAACAATAGTAACGGATTCCGAATCAGAACTAATTCTATGAATTATTTTAACAACGTTACGTTTCCTTTCCTTGAATAAGATTTCTGATCCGGACATGTAAACCGCAAATGCCAACCAAACACATCCGGACTTAGCTTACTGCCATTGAACGTTCCATCCCAACCACTATTAATATCAATTGATTTAAATAATTCTTGACCCCATCGATTATAAACAATTAATTCGATAGATTTTAAATCAATAAATCTGATTCGGAAGGTATCATTCTTACCATCACCATTTGGAGAAAATGCAGTTGGCAGAAATACAGACTCTTCACAAGAATTAACAATGACTCTAACAGAAGCAGTAGCTGTACATCCATTTTCATCAGTGACAGTAACTGTATAAGTTGTGGTTTTATTAGGCATTGCTATAGGATTAAAAATAGTAGTCGAATTTAAGGAAGAATCATTAGGCTCCCATACATACGAATACTTAGTATTTTCAATGGTTATGAGTTGTGATTTTGCTCCTATAATAATAAGTGGAGGCTCAGCATTAGCAAAAATCTTGTTTTGAATATCAGAAACATTTACAACATGAGAATTCGATTGCCAGATACAGCCATTAATTGTATCTCTAATAGTTACAGTATATGTAGTTGTCTGACTTGGATTAACTAATATTGTTGATCCATCTGATGCACCAATTATTGCCTCCTTTGGTGTCCAATCATATATTAAGCCGGAAATATCAGGCTTGACACTTAATTGGATTGTGTCGTTGACACATACATTACTCAAACCTTCAATTTGAAAGTTTGGATTTTTTACAAATTTTAATAAAACAGAATCTGTAAGTTCACAACCAAAGTAGAATGCTTTTACCGTAATTTTTACATCTTTGTCAACTATTACAATAACTGATTTTCCCTTTCCCAATATCAATCCTGAATCATCATACCAGATAATACTATCAACATTGGAAGTTACGGTAAATTGAAGAGTGTCCCGATCACAAATTACCTGAGTAGGAATTGTATCAATTTTTAATACAAATCCTGTAGGTATATTTACATATACGCTATCCGTAAACGAGCAGTTGGGATTTTGTTGGTCAAAAAAAGTAAACTTGTACCAACCGCTAGTTTTAAATTTTAGTTCAGGATTGGGTAATGTAGGATCAATAAATGATGAATCAGGAAACCATTGATATTTATATTTAGAATCAGCACCAATGTTAATTATTAAAGCATCTTCAGGACAGATGGTAACAGAATCCTTAAGCGTTTGATTCAACTGTACTATATTAACTTCAAATCTTGCAGATCTACTACATACTGTGTCCGCATTAAGTGTAATGATATATTTCCCTGATTTCGTATAAGTATATTCATCTTTCACATTTACTGAAGAACCTATTCCATCACCAAAATCCCATCTGATTCTACCTTTGTAATTGGTTGAAACAAGCACTTTAAGACTTCCACATTCTTCAACAACCTGAATATCCGGAGTAATTGTATCCGCAATCTGAATTCGGATTGTATCTTCTAGTTGACATAATTTTTGATTTTTTACTGTAAAGTATATTATAAATTCTCCGGATTTTAGAGAAATTAATTTTGGATTAAATGTATTCGATCCACTCAGGAACAATGAATCTGGATACCATTGAATATCGACAGTGTCTCCAGAATTTAAATTTTTTAAATCAATATCAACAGAGTCACCCAAACAGGCTGAAATTATTGAATTATAATCTAAATTTAATGAATTATTAATCAGTTTAACTTCTCTAACCAATCTACATTCTCCTGAACCAGCTCGAACATAAATCGTTCTATCAGCTTTAATAATTGTATCAAATGAATTTCCTCTAAATACAATTGAATCAAAATCTGAATCAAAAGACCAATCAAAAATATTAACTGAGTCTGATCGAGCAAATAAATTAATTTTTCCATCACATGTTACAGAATCTCCAGAGAGATCTAAATCAATCTGATTAAGAATACTCAATGTTATTTGCTTTTCTAAAGTACAACCACTTACTGTGTCACTTATAACTACAGTATAAGTAGTTGTAGTATCAGGAGAAGCTAATGGATTTTTGGGATTAGATAAATTAAGTCCGTTTATTGGAGACCATTTAAACTCATAATTACCATTCGTATTATCTACCAATCTAACTGAATCCCCCTTACATATGGATTTATCACCAATCAATGATACTTTTATTTCATTGACTTCTATTGATTTTACCAAAGTGTCCTGGCAACCATTATCATCCGTTATCACTAATTTAACTGTATAAATTCCCCCAGTATCTACTTTAAAAAGTGGATCTTTATCTGTTGATATTTGATCAGTTTGACCGATACTGCTTAGTGTCCACTCAAATGTTTTAAGGTTTGATCCTTTAGATTGGTTTGAGACGAGAATCTGATGATCAGGATTGCATTGGGTATTTAAGCTATAGTCAGCATCCAAATCCGGATCCATTATTACTTTGATGGTTTTTTTAAGGGTATCGGTACAACCACCATTTTCCGCTACCAGAACAATAGTATATATCCCCGGTGTTGAATATGTAAATGTTGGATTTTGAGAATTAGAGCTCGCATTCAGATTATTTGGAAAATCGAAAAACCATTTTAAAGTATTCGCATTGACTGATTTACTGGAAAAGGATTGTGTCAGACCATCACAAATATTCGAAATCAGTTCAAAATCAGCTGTTGGCACAACACCGCATGAAACTACGTTTAGCTCAAAATCTCTAATTGTATAAGATCCTTTAACTCCTTTCTTATATTCAGTTACGCAAACTCCTACCAGAAAAGTACCCAAGGTATTAGGTATTCCCGTTATTTCACCAGTTTTAGGATTAATTTGAAGAGGAACTCCAGATCCATTAGGATTTAGCAGACTATTTAATGAATACCCTGTGCTGAATACAACACTATCATAAGGGGGCCTTGAGGGAAAACCTTTAGGATCACTTATTGTCCTTCCAATATTAGGACGACAGAATGAATACACTAAACTGTCCCCATTAGCATCGATTGCCGAGTGATCAAACTTAAATGACTTATTCAAACAAATATAAATGGGCGGGAATGGTGCAAATTGTGGATTACTATTATTGTTTCGAATCTCAAATTCTGTAATACGTACCGAATAAGTAGCACCCGTTTCAAGAGGATTAACAATATTACTTAATATTGTATTTCTGCAACATCGTTGATATGCTATTATATAACCTTTTTCAGTATAAGGTAGCGTTATAATTCCTTGATAGATTGCTTCATGAACACATACCTCGTTGCCTTTTACAAAGCAAGAGGAATTAATTCCTTCTTTAAGAGTATCTTCTTTTATAAATGGCAAAGTAAATCGTCCGTCGTCTCCAACTTGATATGCCGGTTGATAATCAGTATAAAAAACTCCTAGCTCTGCAGGATTATCAAAATAAACAGAATCAGCACCATTAATACAATCTCGTCGAATAACCAACCTCAGTTCAAACCTACCTCCACCCAATGACTTGTAAGTAAGTTCGCCTCCAACAATGTGTGTTGCCTTAACATCAACATTCATTGTGCAGATTAATAATATAAGGCTTAATGTCTTTAAAAATTTATCAATCAAGTAATTCATTGCTTTTCTGCTTTTCATAAAATCAACCCGTGATTTACTCCCTAATTTCCAAAATTTCAACTCTTCTTTCTTTACTTGCTTCAATAGTATAAATTGAACCGGGATCCTTAGGCTCCCAAGGAACATTAGCTGGAGAAGTCTCTTCACCAAATGAATATTCTGTTATTATAAGTTTACCAGATTTAATATACTTAAACAGAACACCCTTGTTCCATTTCTCAAATTCATTTGTAATACTGTGAATTCTTCTTTTCCCAAGATTGAAATTGTACTGATTGGCAGCTAACGGACTAGCGTATCCTTTTACAAATATTTTATATTTTTTACCTTTAACAAGGTCGGCAAGCAATTCGTTCATAAACTTATCAAATTGATCTTTGCCGGCATCTACTTCATCTCTAAAAAAGGAATCCATCTCTGCTTTACAACTCAGTTTATTTACTGTAGATTTTAAACTACAGTATCTTTTAACAAATATATTTTTTCTAGCCGAATAGGCTTTATATGTTTGCATATAACTCAGATTTGTACTGGTCGATTTTGTACTTCTAATAGGCTTATCGTTATCAAAGTATAACTTCACTGGAAGCAAACTATATAGATATTTATCGAGATAAATTTTTTGTTCTATCAATCCTTTTGCATTACAATCTATATTAATTTCTGCTCTCCCTATCCCATATTTGTCTTTGCTGGCTATTATTTTATAACGATGACAATTTTTAATTTCCGGAAACTCAGTTACATTCGAATTTAAATTATTCAATTCTATAGGTGCGAAAGTTGAATCATCCAGATCTATTAACCTTACAGTGCATCCTGTCAGATCCAGTCCTGTTTGTTTGTCAAATGTTAAAACATTCAATCGTACTTTCTCCTGTTTTAGGTATAATTTTTTCGTAATCTCTTTAAATTCTCCAGGCCGTCCACTTAGGAAGCTTGTTGACTCAGTTGTATATCCTGGCTTACTAGCTTCTACCTTATACTCTTTGTCACAATCTAAAGGAATAGAAAACTCATTACTGTTTTCTTGTTTAATAATAATCGGAGTTGCGCTTGGGTTTCCAATTTCAGATAGCGAAAGGGTTGCACCATTTAGGTTTTGATTCGTTAAAAGATCATAAACAAGTGCTTTTAATTTAACATCACATTTTGGTAATTCGACCAGATAAATATCCAGACAACATGCATTGTTAACGTTATCTATAACTTTAGATTCTTTGCGATTTGAGGAAAACAATCCTTTATTATTATCACTCAGAAAATAGTACACATCATCAAAACTAGAATTTATAGGGCAATTTAAATTTGAAGGAACTGAATATACATTACTTGAACTTTTCTTAGATGAATAAATATCAAATCCCCCAAATCCTAAATGACCTCTTGAACTAAAGTACAGTATTGAAGTCGAAGCATTGAAAAATGGTGTAATTTCGTCTTCTGCCGTATTTATATTCTTTAAATTAACAGGCTCGGAAAAATTTCCTGCATTATCTAAAACAGTTGACCAAATATCCAATCCACCTCTACCACCTGGTCGATCTGAGGAGAAGTACAAAGTGATATTTTGGGTCAGTGAATCAAAGCTAAGAGATGGTTGAGTTTGAGTGTATTCAATTATATTAATGTTATCTGGCAATTTACTGACATCATACCAATTGCCTGCAGTATCAATTTTGGCAGAGTATAATAAACATCTTTTATCATAATCATTGAGATCTTCACAAACATTAAAAATTACCCACGAATGTGTATTTAAAAAAGTAGCATTACACACATTCTTACCTTTAAACTCAGAATTCTGACCCCGATAAGCCTCTCCAATAGATCCGTTATTACTCATCAATAATTTACTAACAAATCTTTTTGGCTTCTCAGTCCTTTGCAAATTTTCAAATCTATTGGAAGAAAAATTGAGATGTTCCTCTGTTCCAGTTGCCGCAAAATCCGAGAAATCTGAATTAATCGCTTCACCTAATCTTTTCAACTTTGTTTCTGTGTTACATTTATTTAACTGATTGATCGCCCATTCACACGCCTTAATTTCTTTATCAGCAAGAACACTATAATAATCCCCTTCAATTCCATGTTCTGTGCGATACATTAAGTATGACATTTTAGAAGATTGATATTCTCCCATTAATTGTTTTACTCTTGCCAGAAAAAATGACGCTAATGGAAACTGATTATTTTCTTGATGTTTCATTACAGATTCGTAATATTCCTTGGCTTTATCATATGCCCCATTCAGTCTGGCGGCTTCAGCTGCATTATATAAATAGTTGATATTGTTATTATCAAATTCAAGCAATTCCTGATACTTAAATAGCGCGTCATAATAATTCTTAGATGCCATTGATTGTTGGGCAACTTCTAATATTGACTTTTGTGATGCCGTCTGACTACAGACAATTCTATTTAACGAAATGACAACAAACAATGTTAAAATTATTCTTTCTATTAGCATTTATCTTTATTAAGATATTAAAAAATTGGGCAGGTTCTTAGTACTTCAATTGGTCGCGCTTTCACAAAAACGTGAATTAAGGAAAATTCAGGACCTCCGCGTCGGTTAGTAGCTTTTTTAAAATCGGAATTATTTATATCATAAGAAACACCCAAATACCAATTTTTATATTCAAAAGCAACTTTTGGTATCAGCGCATCCGCATTTCTAACTGCAATACCCAGTAACACATTAAATTCTCTTCCACGTTGCCTACTTAAATAGCTTCTTAAATATCCACCATAAACAATTTCTTCATAAGGTCTTTGATTCTGATATAAAACATGAAATAATAAATCAAAACGCTTGCTTAAATTTAAACTTGGTAATGCATAAATTGTAAATCTATAAGGCAATTGAATAGTTTGATTTGAAGAATAAAAAATCTGATCAGGCTTGTTTAAATGATACGCACCTAGACCTAAATCCAATTTGGTTCTTTTGGATTTTTGCCATCTATAATTTAAACCGGCAGATACATCCATAAAGAAATTAGAACTTGATCCTATATTTTCACCACTGGGTCTGTTTGGATCATACGAACCGTTGTTGTATTGTTCATCCCAAGTCAAATTATCCACACTAAACCTTCTGCTGGTTCCTCCAATCATTGCTCCTAAACTAAAAATATTTTTATTATTAATTGGATAAGCAAATGAAGCACTTACACCTAAATGAGTTAATCCTAATCTTGAATCTCCCGCTTTATCATAATTAACTAAAAAACCTAAACTCCAAATACCTCTTTGTGTCCACTTTTTGGGAAATAAACGGAGATCATAGGACCCGGTAAAAGTTAAATACTTCACCAAATCGTCAACAAACCACTGGTTTCTATAATTTAAGGCAAACCTCTGATCACCGAAAAAATTACCGGTTAGTGCAGGATTTAGATTTAATGGTGAAGTATAAAACTGGGATTGATGTATATCCTGAGCAAGAATATTGCCCAACATTACAAAACCAAGTACTGCAATTAATAACTTTCTCAGCATCAGAAGTTTTTTTTATTAAATTTAATAGCTTGTTAATCAAGCTATTACAAAAAAACCTTAGCTAATACTTTTGTTTTTATACTATGGAAATTTGCTTTTGGTCTTTTCTCGTACAAATATATAATTATTAACAATATATTGTTAATAAGTCCGATTTAATTCTATATTTATTTTACAATGGTCACATTCCCTTTTTCTGTATAGAATTGACCATCAACACATTGTACTTTAAAATAATAAGCATATACATCTGGTTTTAGTTCTGCTCCCTTATATGTTCCATCCCATTGAAAGTTTGGATCTCGGGTCTCGAATACTCTTTCTCCCCAGCGATCATATACATATAACTCCAAGGTCTCAACAAAATTACTCCTAATTCTCCATTGGTCATTGTTTGAATCATTATTAGGACTAAAGATATTTGGCAAGTACACATCCTCTTCATTACAAAGTGGTCTAATCACGATAACTCTTACCGTTGCGACTCCAATACATCCTCCTTTGTTTGTTGCATGGACTTCATATAATGTAGAAACTTCAGGAGAAGCGACTGGATCTTCGCAGGTATCACAACTTAGCTTACTTGGATTAACCCATTTGTATTTTTCATATCCGGGAGTAACATGCAGTATAGTTGATTTTCCAAAATATATGGTATCATCATCAGCCCAGGCTTCTAAAGGTGGTTCAAATCTACTGATATCTACTTTAAAACTATCAGAATAAACACAACCGTATTCATTGACGACTTCAACAAAATAAATAGTCGTATCTGTAGGTTTGGTTATAATACGGTCAGAATTTTTTGAACCAGTAATAAAAGTAGTAGGTGTCCATGAAAAAGTGTATTTATATTTATCTTTTTGCTCAAAGATAATTCTCCCTGTTTCATTTGGACAAATGGCGGTATCCCCGATAAGTTTAAAGTTGGGAATAATTGGAATAATTTTAAAAGAATCTTGATATGTGCATCCAAATTTATCCGTTGCAAAAGCATGAATATTTTGAGAATCTCTAAAAAATCTTTTCAATTGGTATCCATCTCCCAAAAATAATCCAACACCATCAAGCCATTCAATCTTTGCAATAATATCTGTCTGTGCCTTTAGCGTAACAGTATCCGCATTACAAAGCAAGGTATCATTATTAATTCTTAAATTCAGAGGAGGTGGTACAAAAACAGTTACTGTTCTTTCGATAAAACAGTTTTCAATATTCGGATCAATTACTCTAACTTTATAAACAATGGTTGTATCCGATTTACTTAATGGATTAGGTGAGTTGGGGTCTGATACTCTATCCGCTGGGAGCCATTCATATTTATAATTAAGATCCGGACTTGGGTTTAGGGGTACTGGTTCTCCATTACAGCTTAAAATTGTATCATTCAACTGAACGGGTATAAATCCCACATCTATAGTCTTCGAAATTTCATTTTGACACTCTGATGCAATAGTTAGTTTGATGGTATAACGCCCAACTTTTTTAAATTCATGTATCGGACTTTTATCAGTGCTACTAGTACTGTCTCCAAATTCCCAGGTATAATTTCCAGATTCGCTTTTATTGATAAAACTTACAAAAGTATTATCACAATTCTTCTCGACTGAAAAATCTACTTTTGGTTTACAAATCATTTCGACTACAGCGGATGCATCAGCTTTGCAATTATATTGATTTTCAGCGCTGATTAAGAATCGAATACTTTTACAACTGTCCCCAAGCGCAGTAATTGTCTTAGTTCCCTGTCCGCTTATAATTCGATCCGAAGGAGACCAGATATAATTAAGATTATGTGCTGTATCCTTATTATTGATACTTACAGAAAATGTATCTTGTTCACAAAAACGATAATTATTGCCAGAAAACTCTATTTGAACTTTCTCATTGGAAATTGTAATGCTATCAAATCCAGGACAATTTGCAGAAGAACGTCCTCTTACATAGAAGGTACCGATTTTATTGACTGTTGTATTAAGATTATAAGAACCGCTTGATAAAATATTTGAGAAATTTTGTTTATCAGACCATTGAATTGTACTTTCAATACCTCCGACAGCATTTAAAAATACTGAATCACTACAGATAATTTTATCACCGTTAATATCTAAATTGAGCAGATCAGAAACTTTTACCAACACCGAATCTTCTAACTCACACAATCCATCGGTTATACGAACCTTGTACCAGGTATCTGACTTGGGATAGACACTTGGATCAGGGCAGTTGACACACGATATGCTTGCAGGTGGTGACCATTCATATTGAAACCGATTGTTAGGGTTTGTTAATAGTTTTGTAGAATCACCAATACATATGGGTATTCCAGTAATAGGAAAATTAGGTTTTAGATTATTTAAAGAAACATCTTGTTCGATAGTATCCTGACAACCTCTTGAAGATGTAATAACCAAGCGAATTCTAGCATTTCCCGTATCAGGTATAATAAAGTCAGGATTCTTTTTAGTAGATTTATAAGGATTTCCATTCAAAAGAATTTCCCAATTCCAATTCCTTATAGAAGCTAAAGAATCAAAAGATTTATCATTAAAACTAAGTTTTATTGAATCAGAGCAAGAATTGATTTTAAAATCAAAATCTGCACCCAGCAAAGTAGAGTCATAGATATATATATTTTGAAAGGTCGTATCAATGCAGTCTTTCGCCCGTTTTGCAACAAGAGCAACTCTATAAATTCCTTTTGATGGAAAAACAAAACTAGGGTTTGTATCTTTACTGATATAATTTGTTCTTGGATAATCAAAAATCCAAGTTAATTCTTTAGAATTAATGGATTTATTGGTAAAAGTAACTTCACGATCTTCATTACAAATTACATCTCGATCCGGCTCAAAATTGGAAACTGGATTAGTAGTACAGATTCTAATATTGTACTGAAAATCTCTCCTTGTTTGAGAAAATATTTTTCCGTTTCTAAATTCGCTGACGCATACACCAACCAAGTATTGTCCCACTACATTAGGTTCAGGCTGCCCTGTCAATAATCCGGTCTTCCGATCTATAGTTAAAACAGGATTTCCATTTAATAAGTTAAATAAGGAAAATGGTGGTTTATAGACTACAGGTGTATAAGGCGGTTTTCTCGGTGTACTAGGTTTTGAATTTGCTGTATCAGCTCCGATATAAGGCGCACATAATGAATATACGACGGAATCACCTTCAATATCAAAAACAGCATGACTAAAATTTATTGCCCGATCTCCGCAAATATAAACCGGCGGCCAATCAAGGAAACGAGGGCTGCTGTTACATGCTCTCATACTTTCATCGCTGATTACAATTGTATATGTTGCACCTGCAAGCTCCGGCTCAATAATATTCGTAATGGTTTTATTTCTACAACAACGTTGGTAAACCAACTGATAACCACCTCTTTTAAAAGGTAAGAAAATTTTTCCAACATAAGTAGTAGTGTGGACGCATACATCTCCACCAATAACCTCACATTCTGTTTTTAGTATTTCATTTAAGGTATCGTCTTTACTAAATGGGATCCGAAGAACACCATATAAACCCAATTCTCTAAGTATATTTCCTTCAGAGTCAAAAATACCAATATGCGCAGGATCGTCAAATTCTGCTTCCGGACTTCCATTGAAGCAATCTCTTCTAAGTGTTAATCGTATTTCCAGATTTGCACCATTGGTTGTTAACCCAAGACAACGATAAGTCATTTCACCTCCAACAATATGTGTAGCTTTTAAACTATTGACAGAAGTCAGAAGAACAAACAGAAAATAAATTGCAATAAATTGAATTACAATTTTCATATATTTATTATTTTGTATAGTGTTTAATATTTTAATGGACATCATCAACTCCTTTTAAAATTTCTAATATTTCGACCCTTCTTTCATAAGCAGCTTTTAAGCTGTATATGGAATTTCGGGTATCTTCAATACTGTCACTGACATCAGTAGATGCCTTTGACTCTCCAAATGGAATTTCCTTGATTTTTAAACTTTGGTTATCAATGTACGGATGGAAAATTCCATTTTGATAATAATCAAACTCATTTCTTATACTAACCACCCTTCTAGAAGACAGATGTTGATTATACTCTGACTTTGCTCTTGGAGAAGCATATCCCTTTAAAAAAATATCTATTGAATGGCCTTCTTCCATTATAATGCTAAGCTTATCCAAAAAGATTAAAAATTTATCCCCATTCCATTTCACTTCTTTGTCAAAAAATGTATCTATTTCCAGTATAGCATTTGCCCGGGCAGCACCTTTTAAAATATTTGCAAACTGTGTAATATAAATACCTTTTTTAGCTGTGTAGTCGTTATAAATCTTAGAGAATAAGACATCGGTTGTGTCGGATTCAGATTTTGGATTAGGTAAGTCATTATCAAAGAATAAACGTATGGGAAGCAATCTTCTCAATTCAGCTATAGCACTCAATTCTAAAAACATTTTTCTTTGGACAGGATTCTCATTCGAAAAATCTTTTGCCCATAAATCAATCGTATCAGATTCATATTTTGGTTTAGATGCGATTAATCGATAATTTCGACCCTTGTATATGCTGAAATTAAAAAGGTTGGTATCAACTTTAGTAAATTGACCAACAACTAAGTTTCTATCAACATCCCATACTTGAACTGTTGCGCCTTTTAAAACAAAATTAGTAGTTCTTTCGTAAGTTGTAATTTCCAATTGCTTACCTTGAGTCAGATATAGATCACGTTTTATAGGATCATAACTCAACAAGTCGATTGTGCTAATCATTGTTGAGTCTCCGATGTAATTTCCTTTTGCAGCAACAATTTTATATTTATGACCTTCGATTAATGAAAAAGTATGAAGTGCTTTGTCATTTAATGATACTACACTCAACAAGCTATCTCCTTCAGTAATATCATAGAGTTGCAATTGAGAACCGGTAATATCCAATGAATCATATCTGTCTTTTATCCGTATTATAAGATCAACTGTTTTTGGAGTAGTATTAATCTTATAGATATCATAACAACAGGCTTGTATGGACTGGTCAAGATATTCAGAGCCCGGCCTGGTACTGGAAACAAATGAGACATATTCATCAGAAGAACTTGTATAACCAACTTCGTCATAACTAGAGTTTATGGCTCTTCCAACATTTAATATCTTCAAAGAATCTTTTCCTTTCCAGCTATATTTAAAAATATCTAAACCACCAAAACCCAAATGATAATTACTACTGAAGAAAATAGATTTTGATTTAGCAGAATAATAAGGAGAGTATTCATCCCCTGGGCTATTAATTTCACTAAGATTTTCAGGAGTAGAGCAACTACCATCTCCATCGTAAAGAGAACTCCAGATGTCATAACCGCCAACTCCTCCGGGTCTATTACTTGAATAATATATTCTATACAGCTCCCCCTCTTCTGTTATTGTAGCTTGTGTTGATGAGTAACCGCTTAGATTTACTTCTTGTGGCAACAGGGTTGAATTTGACCATCTTCCGTTAGTAAATTTTTTTAAATATATTGAGCAATTCAGTTTTGTAGAATTAGGTAATTGTTTGCAAGAGGTATATACAAGCATTGTATGATCCTTTGAAAAACTAAGGTTCCCTGCTTTATTTTTTATTTCCACTAATCCTGAATCCAAAGTTAGCTCTTGGTTATTGGTTAAATCAATCTTAAATACTGAACTCTTGTATTCATCTTCATTCTTAGATTTGTAATTATTTTTTCGAAGACCGCTGTAATAAAGTGAATTATTATAGAGAAACGCTCCGAATTCATTATCCGGAGTATTTATTCCATTATCAACTTTTCTAATTTTAACCAAAGGATCTTTATTGTTGTTATTCTCTTTTGCCCAAATTGCTTGTTTGATTCGTTGATTAATATAGTCATATTCTAAAGTACCTTCATTAAGTGTTGGCAAATACGTTTTAAAGGCATTGGAAGATTCTCCATACCTACCTAAGTTCATTAGAATTTCACCCAGAAGTTTATAATTTTCAAGATGTCTTTCTCCAAAGTCATTTGTCAAAACGGCTCTGAGATGTGATTCTGCTTTAGAATATGCATTTAATTTATAAGCACAATCTGCCGCCAGATAATTTAAGGTATCTTGCATTTTACGATATTGCAAAGCCTGAGAAATTAATTCATAAGCTTCGAAATAATTTTCTTTGATAATTGACTCTGTAATAGGTTCCCAATACTTGTCAAAAGATGGATAATTCTGACTTAAACTAAGCTGCAAGCTAAGCAAAACAATACTTAAAGTTTGAATGAATTTTAGCAAAATATTATATTTAATGACTACGATAAATTATTTAAAATTCTTAATTAATACAAAGGACATTTTTTATAAATGCCGGAACTTCTTACTTTGGCAAACACATATTGAAGAGCAATTTCAGGTCCGCCTCTTTTATTAGTGATGGTTTTTATAAAATAGGTGTTGATATCATAAGAAGCACTAATCATCCAGTTTTTGTATTCAATTCCAAAGTTCGGGACAATTGCATCCTCTAATCTTAGATTGCAACCCAGCAACATATTTAGTACCGATCCTGGAGTTTGATTAAGTCTCATTCGAATCCTTGCAGATCCCAAAATTTCTTGATATTGCTCTTGAACCTGATACATTCCTCCTATTAAAAAATCAAAATATCGCCCGATACCCACACTCACTTCTATTCCACCGTTATACCTCAATGGTAGTTTGGCAACTTGCTTTGACAATCCATAAAATGTTTGATTGGGCTCATTAAGATGATAAGCAGAGCCACTTAATGCGAATTTGGTTCTAGCGGTATACTGAAACTGATAACCCAATCCTATTCCAAGATCTAAAAAGAAATCACCCGATGATGCAAAATTTTCATTGGATGAAATTTTTGGATCATAACGGTCTCCATTCCACTGTCTGTCCCATCTGAGTCCTTCGGTATTGATTCTCCTTTGAGCAAAAGATGGAATAAATCCTAAAGAAAGCTGATTTCGATTATTAAGGGTATATAGATAATTTACTGAAACTAAAATTTTTGTTAGGCTTAACTTAGAATCTCCGGCCCTGTCGTAATCAAGACCAATCCCAAAGCCAATCTTTGATCCGTTCTTTAGAGACCTATTTGCATCATATAAAAAACTAAAGGTATTGTATGGTACAGGAATACTCAACCATTGATTCCGGTAATTTAGCGTTAGCCTGTCATCTCCCTGGAAGTTACCGATTGATGAAGGACTAAAATTATGGTAGTTGTAATAAAATTGTGAATAATGCAGATCCTGTGTGAATGCTAATTTCAAACAGAATGCACCAAATAAAGTAAAAATTATTCTCTTCGACATTATTTCGAATGATTATAATGAACAAAAATTAATGAATTAAAAAGATTGCTGAAATGAATTCGGTATGAATTGAGATTAAACCAGACTGCTTCGCCTCTGTGATTCAAAGGTACATGTTTTTCAAACATTGACAAATAATAGTAATAAATATAATTTTTTAATGATATAAAACACAAAAAATACATATATTAATAATTGATTTTCTGTACTTTATATATTTTGTTAATGTTTTATAAATAGTCGATTTAAATCTAAAGAAATTTTTGGAACAAATCATTCCATGATATGAGGATCACATACTAACTTCGTCAAAAATTAAAACAAATGAAATTATTAATCAGTTTTCTAAGCATTCTAGCTTGTCTGTCTTCTCTTTCAGCACAACAAAAAAAGGCGCCGAGATTACCTTTTGACAACAAGCTGGTTATGGAAAAATTTCTATCTGACGTCTACAATGCTTATTATGAGGCATACGACAAAAAAAATTACAAAAATTTTGCAAAGTATTTCG
Source organism: Saprospiraceae bacterium (assembly GCA_020848695.1). GTDB lineage: Bacteria > Bacteroidota > Bacteroidia > Chitinophagales > Saprospiraceae > Vicinibacter. The sequence continues at coordinate 38,007 of JADLHT010000044.1, read as the reverse complement.
GAGGTAATGCATGTGAAATTGGACCCGATGGAAGTTTAGTATATTCCTTAAAATCTTTGAAAGAAATGTGGCCAAAAATGGATCAAATGCTAGATTCTAAACCAAGCTTTGATTACAAACTTACTTCTTCAAGAATGATAACGTCAGATGTTGCCTTGATTACATGGGATGTGAATTCAAATATTCTCGTTAAAGGAAACCAAGTAGGTGGCAAGATGACCGGTGTTGCTGTTTTAAAGAAAAATGGCAACAATTGGAGTATTGAAATGGATGGTATTGTACCCGTAATTGCAATGCCTGAAATGCCAGCTGAAGCTCCACCTGTTGAGGTAGCACCAGCTCCTGCAGAAGAAAAGAAAGAGTAAAACTCAACTAATTTACAACAGTCCCAAAGTTGGATCTGCCAATTTTGGGACTTTTTTATTTAAATTTTCAGCCAAAACCCAATAAAAAATTGGAATTTGTATATTAGGATCATATGAATGATTTGCAAAAAAAGAACTTTATTCATTCAATAGTCAAATACGATCATGAAAACTCATCTATAGTCCTTGATCAACTTGCAATAGAAGAACCTTTGGAAATTGTTCTTAAGTTTACCAAAAATAATCAAACCATTTATAAAACTATTGCAATAACAATGAGAACTCCAGGAAATGACCTGGAATTAACATTGGGATTCCTTTTTTCTGAATCGATTATTGACTCTTATTCAGATATCCTTTCAGTTGATTATCGTATGAGTTTGGAGAACAATGAAGAAACTCAACAAACCATAGTGTTAGAAGTTAACCCTGATCTGATGGTTAGAATTCAGAATCTAGAAAGACATTTTTACACGAATTCATCTTGTGGTGTATGCGGCAAAACTTCAATTGATCTCACTGCTCAAGCAGCTAAATACATATTAAAAAAGCATCAAAAGAAAATATCGGTATCGTTTATATATTCCTTGCCTGATAAATTAAATACACACCAAAGTATATTTCATTTAACTGGAGGAATACATGCAGCAGCCTTATTTGATTTTGATTCAAATTTTGTATGCTTAACAGAAGACATAGGAAGACACAATGCAGTGGATAAGCTTATCGGCAAATGCTTGCTCAGTAATGATATACCCTGTCAGGATCATATTTTGGTTTTAAGCGGCAGGTCTAGTTTTGAATTAATCCAAAAAGCAATCATTTCTGGAATTCCAATAGTAGTGTCTGTTGGCGCCCCAAGTAGCCTGGCTGTTCAATTAGCGGATAGTTTTGGAATGACTCTTATTGGTTTTCTTAGGGGCAACAAACTAAACGTATATACCCATTCATATAGAATTACTCAATGAATGACTTAAATGCACTCTTACTCTGTGGAGGCAAAAGCAGCCGCTTAGGATTTGATAAGATTGGTGTTTTAAAGGACTCTATACCTTTATATTTATGGTGGAAAAAACTTTTTACTGAACTAAATCTTCCGTTTTATTATTCTTGCAATAAACAAATTCAGGCTAAGTATAATCTTGATTGCTGTTATACTGATATTGAAGAATATACTGGTCCTCTAGGTGGAATGTTAAGTTATATCCAAAATAATATGTCAACACCGGTAGTATGTGTTGCGGCTGATTTAGTATATATAAATAAATCAGATGTCGAAAAATTACTGGATAATCGCGATAAAGATAAAGCAGCAACATGCTTTATTCAATCTAATCAAAATAAAATTTATCCCCTATTTAGCATAATTGAAACTAAACTTTTTGAGAAATTAATACATGAATACAATACTTCAACCCGATCTATTCAAAAAGTTCTGGAATCTTCTGACATTAAGGTGCTGAATAATAGTCCAAATCTGAGTGGCTTAAATACGATAGAAGATTTTACTAGATTCCAAAACAAAAAATCCAATCAATTTTAATCCTGAAACTTTCAAGTTTTTTTAACAAAAAATAAATTAAGTTTGGGGTGGAATAAGCTCAACTTTTTCACCGAAATACTGTGCAAATTTCATCATATCATTTGCCAGAGCATGGTTATTGGTGGCTTTTGAATAAGTTTCACTCATTGCTTTTATTGTATGATACATAAACCGATCCATTTCCTGAACCTGCATTTCTTTAGTCCACAGATCTAACTTTAGGGTATCTTTTGTCTCATCTTCAAAAATTGAAACCAAGATAGCCTTTGCAATTGCAGTAGAACCCTCATTGGATTCCGAAGCCTTCCAAGTTATTTTTTCAGGGATATTGTCTTTATCTAAATCAACTTTAATTAATACTTCTGAGCTTTTTGACATACGGATTTGCTAATTAATGGCAAAAGTAAAAAACACTTCGTCACTTGAATCAAATTTTCAAATATCTCGGCATTTCAATAATTTGAAAATCTTTGAGTTGATCAATTTCTACCGTAAATTTTAGAAGAGTCCTAACGGTATGAAATCCATGAAGACCAGCTGCACCGGGATTAATATAAGTTAGATTGAATTTATTATCTTTAGCAATTTTTAATATGTGCGAATGCCCGCATATTAATAAATCAGGGTGAAATTTTTGAATAAGCTCTCTAACTTGAAGGGTATAAGATCCAAATTTTCCGGCAATGTGTATCATTAATACTTTTAATTTCTCGCATTCAAAACAAGCGACTTCAGGCCAAGTAAGTCTACACGACTGATTATCAATATTGCCCCAAACTACCCTCATATTAATATTATTAATAAATGGTTCAAGAACTTTTTCATTACCAATATCTCCGGCATGCCAAATTTCATCTCTATCCTCTAAATAATGAATAATTTTATCATCAATATAACTGTGCGTATCCGAAAATATACCAATTTTTTTCAATTGGATACAGCTATGACTATCTTGCCGAATTGCTTACCTGAGCTCATATATTCAAAAGCTTGGTTTATCTGGCTTAAATTGAAAATTTGATCGACAACAGGAATAATTTTTTTTTCTTCAACAAATTGTAACATGTTGGAAAAATCCAGATCAGAACCCATTGTAGAGCCAAGTATATTTAATTGCTTCCAAAATACTTGTTGAATTACCACATTTGACCAGGCACCATTCGTAGCACCATAGACTACAATACGAGCTGCAGGGTAAGCAATTTTAACTAATTTAGCAAAGTCAGGCCCACCAGCACCATCGACTATTACAGAAGCACCATCATACTTCTGTAAAAAACTTTTGGGCCAATCTTCCTGCTTATAATTGAAACCATCTTTTGCACCTAAAGTTATGGCTTTTTCAATTTTACGGTCATCCGATGAACTTACGTACACTTCTGCTCCACTTTGGACGGCAAACTGTAAAGCAAACAGAGCAACTCCTCCTCCAATTCCACTGATGAATACTTTATCCTCGGCATTAACTTTAGCTCTTGTAATTAATGATCGGTAAGCTGTTAATCCGGCCAATGGTAAGGATGCAGCTTGTGCTGCTGAGAGATGAGCTGGTTTGTTATAAATATATTCAGGATTAGAATATACAAATTCCGCCAAACCTCCATGTTCGGGTAATCCCAAAATCGAATAACTTTTACTTTGAACCTTTTCATTGCCTCCCCAGCTCATTGAAGGATTTGCGATTACTTCCTTCCCTTTATAATACCCGCAAATATCTGAACCTAAAATAATTGGAAATTTTAATCCGGAATACTGACCTTTAGTAATCCAAAAATCTCTGTGATTTAATGCACAGTATTGAACCTGAATTAGAGATTTACCGGGAACTGATGATTCTAATTCGAAATCTTCAATTTTTATAAGTTGATCTATTCCATATAAAACAGCTGCTCTCATTCAATTAAATATTAAAAAAAGACATTAAAATCCCGCCACAAATACTGACATTTAAAGATTCAGAACCCAAAGAGTTGCTTTTAATGGAAACATTAAAATCACAAACTTCTATAAGTTCGGGAGGCAATCCGTGAGCTTCATTTCCAAGGCAAAATATAAACTTACTTGCATTATTTAACTCTTTGTAATCCATACCAGTTGTTGTAGTTGAAACTAATGTATAATCCGTAAAATGTGATTTAATTCGTTTAAAATCCATTTGAATTAAATTCACTCTTGCAATAGAACTCATACTGGCCTGAACGCATTTATTATTGTAAGGATCAGCACAATGCTCCGATAATAACAAAGTGTTTATACCAAACCAATCCGCAGTTCTAATCAGTGTTCCTAGATTTCCAGGATCTTGTACCTGATAAAGATAATATAAGTTCTTGGGCAATCGAGAAATCGAGCTAAGTTCAATATGATTAAATTGCACTACCGCTAATACATGTTTTGTAGATTTTAAAGAAGTGATCGAAGACAGTTGCGATTCCGATATTATATTATAATTTAATTCATTTTCTCTTATTTTTGCCTCGTTCTGAATAATCCATGAAGTTGTTCCAAATATCTTATAAATTGTACGAGGGTTATGTTTTATCAAATCCAAGACAAGTTTAGATCCCTCAGCGAGATAGTAGCCAAGTTCATATCTAGCTTCCTTCTCATGGAGCCTTTTTATCCATTTTATATCTTTGGTAGCTAACATTGAATAATACGGCAAATATAAGAATGACTTTCAAAGACCTGACACTCTATTTATTCTCAATAATATATGCAATATTAATCAGTACTCAATGCACCTCAAAGCTAAAGTTATCAGAATCACAAAGCCTGCTTGTTGCCAATAGAATAGATCTAAAAAATTTCAAAGCCGATGGCAATCAGGTATTCGATTTTAAAACAGAATTGAGCACTTTGTACAAACAGAAACCAAACCGAAATTGGATGCTAATATTTGATCGAGAAAAAATATTCAGCTATCTTGAAAAGAAAAAATATAAAAAAATTCTAATACGAAATACATTAGAAAAAGTTGCAGAAGCTCCGTCAATATTAGATACTTCTCTGGTATCTGCAACACAAAAAAACATGAGTAATTATCTTTTCAATAAAGGTTATTTTAATGTAAAAGTAGAATCGAAGATAAAGGTCAGCGGCTCCAAATCTCATGTTCATTATATGGTAAATCCCGGAAGACAGTTTGTCATTGATTCACTTTATTATATTGCAGAAGATTCTGCTATTAGATTAATTCTTGAGAGAAATAGAAGTGACGCAATACTCAAAAAAGGATCACCCATTGATAATCTCAATTTTCAAGCTGAGAAATCCAGGATTTCTGAATTATTAAAAAACAATGGTTATGCAGAATTCGCTCCTTACTATATACAAAATTTAGATGTTGATACATCTAAGCAAAAAACGATAGTAAACATAAAAATCAACAATCCGGATAGCAACAACCGACATAAGTTATATACCATTGCTAAAATTAATATTCACACCAATTACAACCCAACGGCAAATTCTCGAGACACTTTAATTCAGCTAGAAAATATTAATTTTATTAATTCTGAAAGTCCATTTTACATTTCAAATGAGAAATTAACAAAAAGAATTCTATTAAAAGTCGGTGATCTTTATAGAAAATCAGCAATTGATTCTACCTATTTTAGATTAAGCAATTTGGATTACTATAAATTTATTAATATTGATTCAAAGGTTGATAGTTCCAATAAAAATCAAATCATACAAACAATTAATTTGACTCCACATTATAAATGGTTAAGAGACATTGGAGCTGAAGCAAACTACACCTCTCTTAAAGCAACTTCAATCACATCTTTGCTTGGAACCTCAATATACACTCTACTTAGAAATCGCAATATCAACCATTCTGGTTCAAGCTTTGAAACAAAACTTGAGGCTGGAATGGAAATCAATTTCTTCGCAAAACCAACTTCTAATGTAATTAATGCTTTTAATTTGAACTTCAACAATACATTGCAGTTGCCTGATTTTTATGACTTAACCAGAGTTTATAAGATTTCTAGTACAGGTGCTCGGTGGTTAGGCTACAATTTAAAAAAGCCATATACTAAAACAAACATCAATTTATTAGGCTTAGAATATGTTCAATTAAACAATCTATTTGAATATTTTACAATAAACAATAGTGTCAATTACAATATCCCTCTTGGCAAAAATAGAAATTTAAATATTGGCACAATAGATTTAAGCCTTTATTTTCCGGATACATTCCCTGAATTTAATAGAAATGTATTAGCCAGCAATGAGTTTCTAAAAAAAAGCTTTTCTGAAAAAAGATTGTTTACTTCCTTTTTTATAAGTAAGGTTCAATTCTTCGAACAACAAAAGAAAAGTTCCCGTTGGTCTAAAAGCTTTATCGCTAATTTTGAAATCAGTGGATTGGAAGCAAGCCTGATTGACGGTATAAGCGAGCTAATTTCAAATAAAGCTGTGACGAAGAATAGCAAGATTAAATTTTCAAAATTTATTAAACTTGAATCAGAACATCGATGGAATTATAGTCTTCCAGATAAAAATGAGCTAGTATTCAGAATAAATTATGGTGCAGCAATACCTTTTAAAAAGTCAAATTCGGTGCCTTACATCAGACAATTTTTTATGGGAGGCCCACAAAGTATGAGAGGTTGGAGACTGCGAGAGCTAGGACCCGGCGCAGATACCATTTCTAAAAATCAACAAAATGGAAATTATTACTCTTCGGGTGATTTAAAACTTGAAATTAATGCTGAATTTAGATTTCGTATTTATTGGGTCTTTGAAGGCGCTCTTTTTACTGATATTGGCAATCTCTGGTTATTACCTAATTCCAATTTAGCGAACGAGCTAGGTGTTTTTAAAATTAATAAGTTTTACAAACAAATTGCAGTTTCTTCCGGCCTCGGATTGCGAATGGATGTTAATTATTTTGTTTTAAGGCTGGATTATGGCATAAAGTGGAGAAATCCCTATCCTGATGAAAATGGCTTGTATGGGATATACACTAAAAATCCAATTACAATTAAAAATATGTACGCAAATTCAAGTTTTCAGCTTGCTTTGAATTATCCTTTTTGACAGGATTTCTATTTTTAGAATTCTTCACCTTTTCATGTCTTAATAGATTAATAGCTGAATCCAATTAATCTATTTCAATATCGTATTGTATTATAAACTCGAATTGATCAAGTCTATTTTTTTTATTAAAAATAATACATATTATAAAAATATTATATATTTGCAATTGATTACTCACACCCCGATTTCAGTATTTAGACTGTAACCAAATTATTTATTTATATGAGTTTTCAATTCAATGGGTTGAAAGCAGTAGTCTTTTGTGCTTTCATTCAATCAACTTTACTAATATTAAATGCTGCTCCAACCAGTGTTTATATAGAGTGTCCTCCTTCCATTACCATTACATGCAAAGATTCCTATACGGATCTAGACAAATGGGGAAAGGCATGGTTATGGGAGAATTACGTTAAGAAACAATCTCTGATCCCAAAAACAGTTCTTTATGAACTCAATTCATGTGGAATTGGTAAAATAACCAGAAACTGGGAATATGAAGACAAACATTGGAATATTCATACCTGCACACAGGTGATCACAATAATTGGCGCAGGAATTCCTTTTAATGAATCTGATATTGTATGGCCTATTAATTATGAAATTGATGGTTGTACTGCCAATGTAGATCCTTCGAGTTTACCTAAAGCTTACAATTATCCTAGCTTCAAATCAAAATCTTGCAGCCAGCCTATGTATTCTTTCCAAGATATGAAGTTTAACATTTCAACAGGCTGTATGAAAGTATTACGAACCTGGAAAGTAATCGATTGGTGCCAGTATATTCCTAATTCAAAGTCAAATATCGGTTTATGGACCTATACTCAGGTTATTAAAGTATCAGCAAAAGATTCGTTAGCAAAAATAGTTTGTCCAAAGGATACAACAATTATGTCAAGGACTCAATGTGACAGTGCATATGTTAAATTGGATTCCGCTTTTGGATTTAGCAAATGTGGGCAATTTTCAAATATTACTAACAACTCCCCTTTTTCCAACACGAAAGGTCCTGATGCAAGTGGCAAATATCCTGTAGGTACTACTACTTTCTATTTTTATGGTGAATATGGATGTGGCCATCAGATTTCATGTAAAGTTTCTGTAACAGTATTAAACAAGGTAGGTCCAACACCCTATTGTTTAAATGGATTGATTATAGCTTTAATGCCTGTTGATAGCAACAGAGATGGATTGCCTGAGAATGGAATGGTTGAAGTTTGGGCAAAAGATCTTGATCATGGATCTTTTTCTAAATGCGGAAATAAAGGATTGAAACTTTCATTTTCTAATGACACAACACTAAAATCTCTTGTGTTTACCTGCGCTGATCTTGGAAAAAACAATGTTGAATTATGGGTTACAGACCAAAATGGGAATCAATCATTTTGCAAAACATACATTGAAGTACAAAATAATAATGCAAAAATTCCTAATTGTAAAAGAGATTCTTTTAACAACGGCTCGAATTCGTTTCTTCAATTATCCGGCCAACTTATTTCCGATGACAGCACACTCAATGAAAACATACAAATGTCAATGTATGATCTTAATTCATTTGATATTAAGGAAAATATAACAACTAAAATTCTGATTTCCTATGATACTATTAAGACACAAAGTGGCACTACTCTTTATATACAACGAAATGATACGCTAGTTTCAATTGCCAAAGATACAATTGGTTTTAAAATGACAAATTCAAAGTCGTCAACACTAAATAGCAAATTTATTATTAATGATATTGCAAAAGATAAAGATTACAAATTGCTACCAAGCATCGAATTGAACAATTTAAATGGAATCGATATTGAAGATGCAATAGTCTTACTTCGCCATATATTGGGAATCAATAAAATATTTGAACCATTGGTTAAAATTGCGGCTGATATCAATAACGATGGCAAAATAAATAATTCCGATTTCGAGTTGTTGTATGGAATCCTTCAAGGTAAAAAATCTTTAAATGATATTCCTAAATTGTGGCGATTTATTCCGCATAGTTATAAACTTGAAAATTATCCTTTAGGCTTAGCCGAATATTTAACATATAAACCTTTAAGCCAGAATTTAAAAAATGAAAACTTTGTTGTTGTAAAAACAGGAAATTTAAGCAGAAATAAAAAATTAAAATCTACAATTATCAGATCCAAGAATGATGAAGTCTTTGCATTTAGCCCGGAAGTTAATTTCATAGCTAATAAGGATTATAACTTCTTACTTGAATTAAATTCTCCTGTCGAAGCATTAATTATAAATACACCTGAATTTATTAACTGTATAATAAATGATGACAATTTAATCTTTGATCCAATTTCTAAAATTATTCTTATGAAAGACGGATCTCCTATCAACAGGATTTCTTTGAATTTTAGAACTTATAAAAATTTATCAATCAATGAACTATCAGATTTAAACTTTCTTAAATCGATTGATGAAGGGAATATAAAACTGATTTCAAAAAGTAGTAGTTTTAATGCTTCTATATTGCCGAATTTAGTCCATCTCAATACTTCATTTAATTTGAGTTATATTGGAAAGAACTTTGAAAACATCGACTTTACGCTCTACAATATTATGGGCAAGGCAGTCTTTAATCGGTCTATCGCTAACCATCAAATTAACGGATCTGAACAGATTGAACTACCTTATTACCTCACAAAAGGTATTTATACTTATATAGTAAGAAATGGAAAAAATAGTGTTTCTGGAAAAATGTTTATCTCAGAATAAGTAGGACTACATTAATTAATTAAAGCCGATAGTAACACTGTCGGCTTTTTATTTTTTTGATAGAATTTGATCTTTTTCTAATACTAGTTTTTTTAAATGGTTTTTGTATTCCTGAAGCTTTAGTGAAAGTCCTTCTTCTTGAATAGCTAAAATGGAAACTGCTAGGATTCCGGCATTTTTTGAAGCATTTAAGGCCACCGTAGCAACAGGTATCCCATTAGGCATTTGAAGAATAGATAATATAGAATCCCAACCTTCTAACGAGTTTGATGACTTAATTGGGACCCCAATAACAGGAATAGTAGTAATTGATGCGATCATACCCGGTAAATGTGCTGCTCCACCTGCCCCGGCAATGATAACCTTTAAGCCTCTTGATTTAGCAGATTGAGCATAATCGATCATATGCTCAGGAGTTCTATGAGCAGATACAATTCTAATTTCATGCTCAACGCCAAACTCATTCAAGATCTCAGAAGCTTCTTTCATGACTTGGAGATCCGAATCGGATCCCATAATAATACCAACTTTCATTGCAAACTGACAATTTTAAATTTTTCTTTTAATATATAATACTTACGAATACACTCTTCTATTGAAGAGTCAGTAATTGTAATATGTCCCATTTTTCGAAAAGGCTTCGTTTCAAGTTTTCCATACAGGTATGGATGTACTCCTTTTGTTTTTAGCAATTCTTCAAAACCTGAATATACTGCTTTCCCAAAAAATCCTTCTTCACCTAATACATTCATCATTAAAGCTCTGACCTTTCCTGAGGTATTTCCCAATGGCAAGCCCAATATAGCGCGTAAATGGTTTTCATATTGACTTACAGATCCATTAACCAAGGTATGGTGTCCACTGTTATGCGGCCGTGGCGCTAACTCATTAACCCAAATAGAACCGTCTTTGTTTAAAAAAAGCTCAATCGCCAACAATCCAACAATTTGTAATTTATTCACAATGTTTTTGGCTAATTGTTGTACTAGTAATTCGAGCTCCTCACTAATTCCAGAAGGACAGATTAAGTATTGAACCAGATTTGCAGTAGGATGAAAATCCATACTAACAGAAGGGTAACAAGTAACTTCTCCGACTGAGGATCGAACAGCTATAACACTAAGCTCTTTATCTATATCTGCTAATTTCTCTACAATAGACGGTCCTTGCAACAACTTATCAATATCCTGAAAGGATCGAATTATGCAAACACCTTTACCGTCATATCCGCCGGTCCTTAATTTTTGTACAAAGGGAAATGAAAGCGTATTGGACTTAATTTTTTGAAGGATATCACCAACAGATTCACAAAGTTCAAATTCAGAGCTGGGAAATTCATTATTTTTCAAAAATTCTTTTTGAAGCCCTTTATCTTTAATAATTTTAATTATACCTGATTGTGGATATACACAAATTCCTGAACTTTCCAATTCTTCTAACGCCTGTGTATTAACATTCTCTATTTCAATGGTTACGATATCCATTTTTCTTCCAAATTCGAGAACATCATTATAGGATGTGATGTCACCTATAAAGAAATTTCCGGAAATCTTTCCAACAGAACAGGATTTATCTGAATCCAAAAACGAAATATTCAAATCCAAAGGGAGAGCTTCTTGCATTAACATTTTACCCAGCTGCCCTCCTCCCAATACGCCAATTTTTAAATCTTGAGGTATATATGGTTTTAAATTAGTCAATTGACATTAATTTTGATGCAACAAAAATAAGCAAATGTCTAAAGTTCAATTAATAAAGAATGTACAGATTGTAAATGAAGGCAAAATATTTGATAGTGATCTTTTAATAAAAAATAGTAGAATTGAAAAAATTTCAAGTTCAATTTCACATAAGGAAGCTGACATTATTGAAGGGAACGGACTGTTTTTAATTCCAGGCTGTATTGATGACCAGGTTCATTTCAGAGAACCAGGATTGACACACAAAGGAGATATTTATTCTGAATCAAGAGCAGCTGTTGCAGGAGGAGTAACAAGCTTTATGGAAATGCCAAACACCATTCCCAATGCATTAACCATTGATTTATTAGAATCTAAATATAGTATAGCTTCTGAACACTCACTTGCTAATTATTCATTCTATATGGGAACTTCTAATTCTAATCTGGATGAAATTCTCAAAATTGATAATAAAAAAGTGTGTGGCGTTAAAGTATTTATGGGTTCCTCAACAGGGAATATGCTGGTTGATGATGAACATACTCTTAATCAACTTTTTGCCAAAAGCAATTCTCTTATTGCTGTGCACTGTGAAGATGAAAAAACCATCAAATTCAATCAATTGGCTTTTAATGAAAAATATGGCAACAAACTCAGTTCATCACATCATCCGCTTATTAGATCCAGAGAAGCTTGCTTTAAATCTTCTTCCTACGCCGTTCAATTAGCTAAAAAGCACGGAACCCGATTACACATTTTGCACATTTCTTCTATGGAGGAGTTGGAGTTATTTGAAAATAAATCTAAATTAATTGATAAACGAATTACCTCCGAAGCTTGTGTTCATCATCTGTATTTCAGCGATGATGATTATAACGCATTGGGAAATTTGATTAAATGCAATCCGGCTATTAAAACCAATGCAGACAGAGCAGCATTAAGAAAGGCCGTTGAAAATGGTTTTATAGACGTAATTGCGACTGATCACGCACCTCATACATTAGCAGAAAAGAATAACCCTTACAACAATGCACCATCAGGCTTGCCATTAGTACAACATAGTTTACAAGTTTGTTTAACTATTGCAGAAGAAAATAAATGGCCTCTAACTTTTGTCATTGACAAAATGTCCCATAGTGTTGCCGAGTGTTTTAAAATTAAAGAAAGAGGATACATACGAGAAGGATATTTTGCTGATCTTGTATTGCTGGATAGTAGTCGTTGGCAAATAATAGAAGAAGGTTCACTTCTCTATAAATGCCAATGGAGTCCGTTGACGAACAGATCATTAAAAGGCTTAATCAACAAGACCTGGGTGAACGGCAATCTAGTCTTTGATAATTCTCAAGTGAATAGTAATTCAATTGGAAGTCGGTTGGAGTTTAATAATATATAATATATTATTAACATGTATATAATATTGATATTCTTACATTTAATTTACCTTTAAAGACTTTATTTATATTAATATATTATATATATATTTGTAAATCTAATTTGATGCTCACTCATGATTAATGATTTATATCAACATTATTATGCGATGCCCGATGATATCGCTCAATCCATTCTCATTTCCGAAACAGAACATAATATTTATTTACGCCCGACCCATCTCAATGCAAAAAAATTATGGTTGTTTAATAAGTTAATCAAAAACTTATTAACAGGCAAAAAAACTATCATCAAGCTTGACCAACAATCAGATTATGAATTAATTAGAGACTTTGTCAATGAACATAATTTTGAAAAATTAGTATTTAACTTTACTCATTCCAGAAGTAATCTTGAGAACAGCTTGATTGATTTTCAGCCTATAATTGTTGAAGGCAGTGTTAAACCCAAAAAACTAAATGAAGCATTATTAAGTCTTTATAAATCTCATGAAGAATTTGAAATATATTTTCAATCAATTACCAAACCAAGAACCCATACCCAATCATCTTTCATTCAGTTAATCTGCAATTCGATTAAACTTAGAAGGTTGTTAAAAAATTATTCAAATTTAATTCCAGATACTACAAAATATAGTATCAAAGAATTACTAAGAATCAAAAAATTAATTCCCGAAGCAATACCAATATCTAAAGGGAAAAATTATTTCTTAAGTCCATTCAGATTGATTAATCCTGAAGTTTTCAATTTATACACTAAAGAGGAATCGTGGACCGCGATCTGCCATGAATTAAAGCTTTATGAAAGTACAATTTTAAATACTTTAAAAAATCTTCAAATTTTAAAAGATAAGTTTATCTATCAAAATAGTGCATCAATATTTGGATTGCTGAATCCATTTTGTGAAAAATTAAAGAAATATTACAATTCGAAACAAGAATTGACTGATGAAGATCTTTTAAAGATGGATCTTCTAAGAAAAGAATTCCAGTCTCAGATTAGTAAAATTTCAGAGACAATTGAAATTGAAAACATAACTTATTATATTGAGGATGATACAATTCTTGGATTGATTTATAAAAAATCTGAATCTGCATGGCACAAACAGAATAACAAATCATTTCTTGATGAACCAGAAGAATGGGATATCTTGGGAATTAAAATTTTAAAAGATTTTAAACATTATATTACTAACTCGAAAATATTCCGAAGTGAGCTTAATGACATTTCCAACACAAATCAGCTCTACCTGCATTTAACTAAAGAACTTGATCTTATCCAAACTATTCGAAAATTAGAAAATTATTTTGCACTTTATTATGATTGGATAAGCTATTTTTCAAATCTTCCAGAAAATATCTTTGCTTATTTTGATTCATTGAACCTGATTCCGACAGATCATTGGGACCATGTTATAGAATTAGCGATTCTGGAAAAACAAATTGCTTTATGTAATGTCTTAGATTTTGAACAGTTCCAGGTAAAACTAAATACCTGTTACTCCTCGCTTGAATCCTACAAGACAGAAATTATTCCGTATATTAACTACATTCATGAAGAATTGCAGCATCATGCAATAAAAAAAATTAGTTTAACAGAAGATCAATTAGATAAAATGATTGGTCAGAACACCAGCTCAGAACTTACCTTGTCAGGATATTATGAAAAATTAGACAAGCTTTCAAATATATTTCCAATAATAATTCTTGAAAATATCCGACCAGAATATTTGCCGGTTTATCCAAAAGAGATTTGGGATGAATTAATTAATTTAAATCAGCTTACTGAGCAGGAATGCATAAACAAGCTTAAACCCGCATGTAAAAGAATCATTCATATTCATGAAACTCAGAGCGCCGATTCAGTTTTTAATATCGCATTGATACAGCCTACACCTATCGATATTATTAATGCGTTAAAGCCCCATTCGACCAGAGAATCAAATCGTCCAATATTGCATCTGACAACATTTATTACCAGCAACGTACTGGAACTTTTTGTTTGGATCAATTCAACTGACTTAGTAATAAGTTTTTTACCTCTAGAGTTGAATCAAATTTTTACCTCAACTTTGCTTTCTCAATATAATTGCTTTAAAATAGATATTGATAAAGATTTTGAAAAATTACAAAACTGGCTCAATTTCACTACTACTCGAAAGAAAATATTAGTATTGGAAAACCTGATTAATCCTTACTCGAATAGCATCCAACAACTTTATTGGCAGAAGCATTTTTTGAAAAGCTTATCTTTAGCTGGATTTGAGATTGAAAGCATTAGCTTAAATTGTCTTTTGAATTCAAGATATCATTGGAGTGATTTTGAAATGCAGGATTTATTTAAAGTAAGTAAACAAATTCATATTGTATCTGCTGAAACCACATGAAGCTTGAACACTATTTTAACTCACTTCAAAGAGTTGAAGGAAAGATTTTTGATCCTATTAGAAAAAAATGGCTTTTTGAAACTAAAGAAGAGATTGTGCGTCAGTTAGTAATACAATATTTGATTAACGAATTAAAATATGGTAAAGGAAGAATTGCTATCGAAAAAACAATTTTGCTTAGAAAGCAAACTAAAAGATTCGATATTGTAATTTACGATCAATTTATAAAACCTTATATATTAATCGAATGTAAATCTTATGAAAAAAATATTACTAATGAAGCAATGCACCAAATTGCCCGATATAACCTAGCATTAAATGCACCATACCTATGTGTCACCAATGGTATTCAAGCACTTACAGCTAAAGTAAGTTTTTTAGAAAACAGTGTTGATATTATTGATAGTTTACCTGTCAATCTGATAAAAGATTTTTAAATTTAACCAAATTAGTAAACATTTATCTACTTTTATAGTCCAATATTAATTATGAATGTAAGAAAGTATTTTATTTGCTTATTAGTAATTTTCAGTAATTATATAGCAATATCTCAATCCAGCAATTGGTCGAATGACATTGCTGATATAATCTATACTAAATGCACCAGTTGTCACCGTTCGGGCGGTATCGCACCTTTCACATTAGAAAACTATCAGGAATGTATAGATAATTTGACAGATATTAAAAGAGTTGTTGAGAAAGGAATAATGCCACCCTGGCCTCCTGATCAAGCTTATTCAAGGTTTGCGCACGAAAGAAGCCTAACCGCAGATCAAAAAACAAAATTACTAAACTGGATTAATAATGGAAGTGATAGAGGGGATATAACTAAAGAACCTTCTTTACCTGTATTTCCCTCAAATGGAGATTTAAATGGAACTCCTGATGCCAAATATCTAGCACCGCTATTTACCGTTAAAGCTACTGCGGATATTTACCAATGTTTTGTCATTAAAAATACTGAAAACATTGATAGATATATTAATGCAATGGAAGTTATACCCGGCAATAGAAATGCAGTTCATCATGTGCTGGTTTATTATGACAAATCGGGACAAGCAAAAAAGCATGATGATGCGAGTCAAGAGCCTGGATATTTATCCTTTGGAGGAATTGGTGTAAGTAGTGCTGAATTAATTGGAGCCTGGGTTCCCGGTTCTTTCCCAACTCAATACCCTTCAGGAATGGGAGTTAAGCTTCCTGCTGGTGGCGATATTGTAATGCAGATCCACTATCCAGGAAGTGCGAATGGACAAATGGACCAGACCTTACTAAAACTATATTATTCAAAGGAAGCTAATGTAAGACAAGTTTTTATAAGTCCAATTCTCGATCATCTTGGTACTTTGATAAATGGTCCACTTATTATTCCCGCCAATTCAGTTAAGACATTTACTTCTGAATACAAAATTAATAGCTTTAAAACAACGGTATTAAGTGTTGCTCCACATATGCACCTAATCGGAAAAAGTATTGAGGTTTTTGCTCAAGATCCGAATGGCACTAAGAAAAATCTAATCAAAATTAATGATTGGGATTTTCATTGGCAGGGCGCATATAGTTATCCAAAACCTATAGTCTTTAACCCTGGAACTAAGTTAACCGCACACGCAACTTATGACAATACTTCAAACAATCTTAACAATCCAAACAACCCTCCTAAATTGGTTACTCTTGGCGAAAAAACAACTGATGAGATGCTCTTGGTTTATTTTACATTTCTATTATATCAGAGCGGAGATGAGAATATAATAGTTGATAGTAGTTTTTTAAATTCTAGTTTGAGTATTATTGAAAATTCTGATTCAGAATGGTCTGTAAAAAGAAGCTACATGAATATTGTCGAAGTAGAAATAAGTGACTATCTTAAAGGATCACTTTTGACGTTATATAATTCTTCAGGAAACTTTATTTGCAATTATACACTTTCTGAAAATATGAACAGGATATATATTCCAGAAATTGGTCTTAATGGAATAATTTATTTAAATCTTAAAAAATCAAATTTTAATTCCGGTAAAAAGCTATTGATAAATACAAATTGATCCTAACCTTGCATTTCAGTTAATATGTTGTCATAATCATACTTACGAAAGTCAACAGCTGTGACTCCAGACACTCCTTGTTCTTCCATGTAAACCCCATAAAGAACATCAACCTCCGCCATGGTTAATTTATTATGCGTGATAATAATAAACTGGGAATCTGTTGAAAATTTCCTGACAATGCGATTAAATTTCTCAATATTAACGTCATCCAACGGAGCATCAACTTCGTCAAAAATACAAAATGGTGCCGGTTTTAATAAATACAATGAGAATAACAAAGCAATAGCTGTTAGCGTCTTCTCTCCACCAGATAATTGACTTATAGATTTTGGCTTTTTACCTTTAGGCTTAGCAACAATATCAATATCACACTCCAATGGATCCATTTCGTCCAATAAAATTAAGTCACAATCATCATCTTCTGTAAATAACGAACGAAAAACTGTTTGAAAATGACCTCTAACTTTATTAAATGAGTCCATAAAACTTGAAGTAGCCTTCTCTTCAATTTCCTTTATGGTTTCGAGTAAGCTCTCCTTTGCTTTTAAAATATCTTCTCTTTGAACTTGTATTACATCGTATCTCTCCTTCATTTCATCATAAGCCTCCATAGCTAATGGATTGACTTCACCATAATTATCAAGCCGAACTTTATAATAATTAACCCGTTCAGCCAGTTGTAATTCATCCAAATTCAGTGTTTCCTGATCAGGTTCGAAATTTTCAAACTTAGTACCAAATTCTAACTCTGCTCTTTCTCTTATAGAATCAACTCGATACAAGGTTTCATTTTTCTTTTCTTTAAGTGTATTTATAGTTGATCGACTTTCAAATGTATGTCTTTGAGAATCTTTGATAGACTGCTCTGAAAGGCTAATATAATTCCTGATTTCATAATATTCCTGCTCAAGAATACTTAAGTTGTTTTGAAGATCTTTTCTGTCAGAATAAGCAAGTTCAAGTTTGCTAACTGATTCCTTAATCACCAAATCTAAACTTGCAATGCCGTCTTCCAATTCACTCAATTTCAAATTGCTTATATCAATTTCAACCATTAGTTCATTTCTCTGGCTGATACGGTATTCTTTATCTTTTAGGATATTATCAAATTTATTTCTGGTTTTTAACAATTCTAAATTAGCTTGATTTGCTAAGGCTGATTTTGATGACAATTCTGCAGATGTATAATTAACATTTGAATCACTATTGCCAATAACAGAAATAATATCTTCCAAAGCTAATTTATACTTTACCAAATCAAAAGATAGAGTTTCTATTTCTGACTTACATTTCAAAATTTGATCTTGGTTATAAGCAATTCTAGTCTCAATTTGCGCCTTAACTTCAATAAAGGAATTGTACTTAGTTGAAATTTCAGTAAATTTTTGACGAGCATGAGATTCTTTAATTCTCAATTCATTAGTCTCCTTGGCATAAGACTTTTCTTCCAACAGTTTTAGTTCTTGACGATAGCTACCTAAACTACTATCCGCTTCACTCAGATTCAATGATAGGTCTTTTAAATCTAATTCAAGTTTTTCAAAATTTTTCTTTCGCCCCAATCGTTTACCTTCGAACAAACCGCTTGATCCACCAGAAATAGCATTCGATTGTTTTAAGTAGTTTCCGGAAGCATTTACTATTGTAACTTCTTCCCCAACTGGACCTAGCTCTTCTATATTATCATTTGCAATAAAAATGTTATTCAACAAATGAGTTAATAATGGTTTATACAAACTATCACATTCAACAACATCAATTGCTTTGAAAGTATTATTGGGAACAAAAGATGATTGAGGAGAATTTTTCAACTTATTGAGGAGAAAGAAATTTGCTTTTCCTTTAGCATCTTTTTTTAGGAGCTTGATTGCCTGAATTGCGTCATCTTCATTTTCAACTAAAAAGAAATTTAAATAAGGCTCAAGACTCAATTCGATTGCGGATTTATACTGATCCTGGACAACAATGATATCAGAGAGAACTGGAACATTTTTTCTCCAATTGGAATTTAAATACTGCATAGATTCAGGAAATCCTTCCATCCGTTCTATCATTGAACGTAGTAGCTCTAACTCATTTTGCTTAGCATCTTTAGCTCTATGTATTGAATTAACAATTCCCAATTGTTTATCAATTTTATTCTGTTGAATTAGAATGGCACTTCTTCTTTCATCTTCAAGAGAGGATAGTTTAGCAAGCTCTGTTTGTACTTGATCAATTATATTTTGATATTCACCAATTTGATCTTGTGCATTTTCGAACTCCTTTGATTTAGATAATATTTCATCATTGGCTCGATTGTTTTCAGCATCCAAATTATCAATCTGATTTGAAAGTATTGCACTTTCTTTTTCTTTATCAAAAATAAGTTTATCTAAATCTTGCCGCTCTTTGATTTTAATATCTGATTCAGCTTTAATAGCATCATATTCTTCCTGTATCCTTTTTAGATTAGAATGATGAGTGTTAAAATTATTCTCCGCATTTTCTACTTCAGCTTGAAGCGATTTTATTTCAGATTCAATATTTTTAAGTTCTTCATCAAAATTACTTATTTTAAGTTCATAACTTTTGCTTGATTCTTTTAATTGAGCGGCTTGCGATTCAAAAAGTGAAACTTTTTGTTGTTTAATCTGTATTTCAGTTTCATAATTTCTTATTGTGTCTAATAATACATTTACATTCTTCTGGTAGTCGCTCAAATTTTTTTCGTGATCAAGGTGATCTTTTTTAAATTTTTCTAACTCGGCTTCTTGCGACAATAATTTAATTTCTAATTCTTGCAAAGCTATTTGCTCTGAAGTAATCTTAGTTTCAAGCTCAGCTTCAGCACTTTTAAGATTATTGATCGATATATGAGCAAGTAATAGACCTGCAGAGCGAAATTTATCTCGCATTTCATAATACTTTTTTGCGCGCTTAGCCTGTTTTTCTAACTCATTTAAATTATTATTGATTTCAAACAACAAATCCTCAATTCTAGACAAATCCTCATTGGTAGATTTTAGTTTATTAATTGATTCTCTTTTACGTGTTTTATATTTTGAAATTCCTGCCGCTTGTTCAAACATTTTTCGTCTTGCGTTTTCCTTATTGGAAAGCAGATCTTCCACCATATTCAGAGCAATAATTGCGTAAGAGTCAGATCCAATTCCGGTATCTAAAAACAAACCGGTAATATCTTTTAGCCTACAAGGCACATTGTTCAATCTGTACTCCGATTCACCACTTCTATATAGCAATCTGGAAATAGTCACATTTTGATAATCTGTCGGAATAACATTTCTTGTATTTTCAAACGAAAGACTTACTTGAGCCAAAGGTGCTACTTTTCTTTTCTTTGTGCCATTAAAGATCACATCTGACATCGCCTCAAGTCGCAACTCCCTACCCTTTTGTTCACCTAAAACCCATCGTATTGCATCAACCACATTGGATTTACCAGAACCATTCGGTCCAACAATACCAGTAATAGCTTCGTTAAAATTTATTATTGTATGGTTTGCAAAACTTTTAAAACCATTTATCTCAAGCGACTTCAATTTCATAGGATCGCAAAAGTAAGGAATTCTTGATACATATATTTTCTATATATACAAATTATTATTTGGGTGAATTACAAACTATTATAGCTTTAAACTCAACCATTTACCAGATTTTATTACATTCCATGAAAACCAACCTTGCAACAACCAGTAAACGATTTCTGAGCACCAAGCGTAATACAAACCTAATGACCCAGAGTAAGTGACAGAAATAAAACAAACCACCAAATAGAAAAATGATGCAATACATTGAATTATCATTGCTTTTAAGGTTTCTCCGGTACCGCTAACACCATTAAAAATAATAATACAAAAAGAAGCCACAATTAAAATAAGATATAGCAAAGAAAAATAGACTACCGATTCTTTAAATATCTCGTTGTCAGGTCCTCCAAAAAAAATACTTAAAAATTGATTTGGAAAAAACAAAAATGGAAAAGTAATAATAGCCGTGGCAATTAACGAAAGTATGGCTCCATGTACTATTTGATTAACAACCCTATACTCCTTTTTTCTGCCAATTGTCTTACTTATTATTGTATTGATTGACAATGCAAAGCCCCAGCTAGGAATTGTAAATACAAGATATAAAATTCTTAACAAATTACTTATACTTAATGCCCTTTCTCCAAGTTTTTCTATAAACACAAAGAAGCCAAACCAACTTGCGATTCCAATAATCGTTTGCAAAAGAATAGGCAAGCTAACTTTAACTAAGGAAAACACATGCTGTATTTCAAGTTTCGGCAATTCATTAAGATTAAGAAACTTTAATTGTTTATCAAACACTAAATAAACAAAGAAAAACAAGAATGCCGCCGCTTCTGCAATTGAGCTTGCTAAACCTGCTCCGCCAATACCAAGAGATGGAAAACCAAATTTTCCATACACAAGAATAAAGCATAAAATAATATTGGTAATCCCTAAAAACAGAGTATTAATAAATATTATTTTCGATTTTGAGATTCCCATATATAAAGCAAAAAAAGCCAAACCTAAATAAGAAAAGAACAAACCATATAAGCGGTAATGAAGAAACTCTAGTGATTTATCTAAGATAATCCTAGATTTAATAAATAGTGATAAGATCTCCTCGGGAAATGATCTCAATATAACAAACAAAACTGTACCAAGCAAAAATTCGCAGATGCATAATGTAAAGAAATACTTTTTAACCAAATCATTCTGTCTCTCACCAAATTTTCTAGCTATTAAAATTTGACCTCCTTTGGAGAAACCATATGCAACAGAGGAAATAATCAAATAAAAAACACTAATAATACCAATTGCCGCAAAATCATGTTCACTGTAGTGATACAAAAACATACTATCAGTCAGTGCAATAACATTTTGTCCAGCGCTACCCAGCATAACTGGTAGAGACAAGAGAAGTAGTTTTTTAAAATTGTGTAATAGTTCTTTCAATATTCTATTTTAAAAACAAAATGAGAACTCAAATAAAGTAGTTCGTTAACTTATATTATTATTCAAGTTTTTATTAAACAAAATAGTTTTTAATAATAATGTTACAAATTTTGAATTATTAATTCTATTTCAAAATTATAAAGATAAAATAATATCAGAAAAGTATGATTCTATTCAATTCTATCAATATTAGCCTAAAAAGAAAAGGTCATCCTGTTTAGGATGACCTTTTCTTTTAATTGTCCAAAAAATATTGACTACTTTATCAACAACATTTTACGGGTAGCTGAATTCTTTTCTGAATCAAGCTGATAGAATAACACATTACTGCTTGAATTAAGTTCTTCAGCTTTAATGCTGATTGTATTCATCCCTTTAATTCCATTGATATTATAGACTCTTAATACTCTTCCAGTTTGTTCATAAATTGTCAATGTAGCAGGACTTGCCTCAGGAAGTCTAAAGCTAATATTGGTAAATTTACTTACTGGATTTGGTTCATTCTGATAAAGATCAAAGATACTTGCCTCAGTTAAGGTACCATTAGATCTTACATTAAGCTTAACATCTTTAATATTATAATTAACGTCATAAGCTTCAATTCTAGTAATATCTGATGTAATCGCTAATACCTTACCTAAACTAGCCGCTTTGTTTGCTTTAAACTTCAACACAAACAACTTGTCTTCAGAAGCGAAGCTCTCGGCTTTGCTCGAATTCCAGCTTGTGGTAATAATTCCTTCATTCAATTTCATTAAGCCAAAGTTAGCATCTGTAGTATTCAATACCCCGGATTCCATTCCTTCATAAACCATTACGGAAGGATCAAATCTTAGAGTAAATTGATAACCAGAAATATTGGCAAAATCAGAAGATTTAAATTCAACACTATATGACTGACCAGGAATCAATTGTTGCTCATCAACAAACAAGTTTAATGTACCTGAAGTTCTAGTCTGAACACCGACTCCATTAGCAACAGCATCAACATTAACATCACCCATTTTGATTGCCATAAATGAAGCTTCTACCGTTTCGTTATTAACAGTCTGAGCAAACTTAACGTTAGACTCTCTAGGCGCATTATATGGATTCGCCGGATCAACAAATTGATATGCATCCGGAACAAATGTCCATGACTGTACTTTTGAAAACTGAGTTGTAATACCAAGAACTAGTTTCCTGATTTCAGAAATATCTGCAGAAGAAACATTTCCACTGGCATTAACATCTGCCGCTAGCAATTTGTAAGGTGAAGAAATTGAGGATTTGCCTAAAATGTGTTTCTGAATCAATACGATATCAGCAGTTGACACACCATTTAAGTGATCATCATTTCTTTCCGGTTTAATTGTATACTCTAAGCCTAGGTTAAGATCGCCAAATTGATATGGACTACCTATTCTTTGATTCATCATATTTGAATTATTGAATAAATAAACATCAATTGATGCGGCTTCAACTTTCTTCTCATTAGATATAATACCTTGAATCTTTCCTTTTGCATTACCGTTGTCTGGGCATATATTCAGATTATCTTGAACAATTACTCTTGTTTTGCAATAGTCTTTATTGCCTTCTTCATCTTCAACCCACATTTCGACATCAACAACTAATTCATCATTTGCTTGCTTAGCAACGAAATCGTCGCAACAGATTCGAATACTTTGTTGATTAGGATCACCATTGAAGTAAAACTTCAAGTTATCCTTAGAAGTACAATTGTCAAATGAGCCATGATCCAAATCCTTTGCCCAGATGTCTATGCATCCATTAACCGGCATCGGTACTGTGATAATTCCTGTCAAACAGTATGGTGTTGGTGCTTTGCAATCCTTAATTTCAAATAAGGTACAGCATACTCCTACATTACCGCAACCGTCTTCAACAAACCAACAGATCTTATGTACACCTATTGGATAGGTTCCTGATGCATCAAATGGATTATGTCTGTCATCAGCAAATGGATTATGGCTGTATTCTACAGTATCACCTCTTGAAGCAGAAAGTTTTGTCAATGATCCAACCCGGTAATCATATCCACCGTGTTGTCCTTTTCCGTCATTGTACGCATCTATCTTATATTCCCACAACAACCAGTCTATCGGACTACAGTTGTCTGTAGCTTCTGCTGTTAATGAGATATGTCCTACGCATACTCCCAATTGGGTACTGATGCTCGCAGGCTCACAAGGTCCTACATTACATGTAACCACTGGTTTATCCCGGTCTCTGACTTTGATAACCTGAGTTGCTTCCCATCTTCCAAATTCAGGATCAATGAATGGATCATACTGACACCAGTCTATTACTATCCAATGTCTTAAGATCTTGAAGCATGCATCCGGTTCAATCGTAAAGATCTCATCTCTGTACTCGATTGATATCAATGCGCAATTGTCATCTGCATTGTTTACTACTGTCGGACGACCCAATTGTGGATTGTCAGGACTTACGTCTCCGCCGCATCCGTCAACCGTTACAGGAGTCTGTGTACACACTCCGTTTGGCCACATTAAGTCTGTGTATCTTGGATCATTACAGGTCGCATTATCAACATAGAATGGATCACAATCTACTACCCATATCGTTTGGATTGCCGATACGTTCAAGTTATTTGGTCCAGTTGCGGAAATTACCCTTTGAATCTGTCCTTGTCCACACTCTCTTAAGTCATTTACTGTAATTGTTGGATTAGTTCCACAACCACTCAATACATATCCATCAAATCCCCATACCAATTCATACTTACGATCCCAATGAGCTGTATCAAAATAATTGAAGTAGTATTCACAGGCTTGATTTGGTGCAGGCTTAGGAACTGTATTTGTTTGAATAAAACCAGGATACTGGGTACGCTGATTCCTTTCACAATACTTATGACATACGATATCATTTGTAACTACTTTCTTACGCGAAGTTAAATCTGTAACAACTCTACCAAAAGTAGGATCAGATGGATCTGTGATATTGTTAATATCAAACCAGAACCAACAGCTCACAACGATATTTGGTGGAGCTACAACTGTCGGAACTGTTTTATTCTGAACCTCAACTTCAACCATACAATCAGCAAATCTTCCTCTTAGTGGAGAATTTGCATTTGTCATTCTAGCTGGAGTGACTGGACCTGCTCCCGGATCAACATCAAACACTCTAAGAACAACCATGATACGATTATTGACATCATTACAACAGAAATAAGTGTAATCGTCAAAGTAAACCTGATTTCCAGCGAGTACAGCATTATCATCACCATTAATTCCGTTACATGCTATTGTATTGTTAGCATTAGATCCGTTATTAGTTCCTAACAATTCTGCCATTCTGATTACTTTAAACCATACGTGTGGCTGGCAATTATCATAAGAACCTTCATCAAGTGAATTAGCAAATAATTTTACAACGTTTTCTCCAGGAGTTTGATTTCCGGTAATACTTACAGTTGTTCTAGTTCTACAAACTGCTTGTGGAGGTGTATTATCAACTACGTTAGCATGAATTGTTTTTACAGTTTTATTTCCACAAACATCCTGAGCAGTAATTTTTACATTTGAAAGACCTGGTTTCATATTGAATATGATCCAGCTTCCATCATTCTGAAGTATTGGATTACCATTTAATGTACTTACTGTAAAACTTACAGAATCAGAACAATTATCCTTTATCCATGGTTTTGGTACTTCCCAAATTCCATCGCAGCTATATGACTGAGTTCCAATAATAACTGTATCCGGATAAGCGATTTCTGGACCTTTTTGATCTAAGACTTTAATTACCTGGATGAATTCAACCGGATTGACACCTGCTAATGGAGGTAAGCACATATTTCTAACTCTCCAGTGACGCAAGATTTCATAACTGTTATCACAGATATCAAATACCTCATCGTCGTATTTCATAGAAAGATTACAATTATATGCATCTTTTCTTAGAGGAAGACCTGTTAATGTAGGCCAACCTGTACCATGCCACATTACTCTTTCATTAGGTCCCCAACAAAGTGGATTTGCTGGTGTCCACTGTCTGTGTTGCGGGAAGTAAACCGGATCAGGACTTGGATGACCAAATGCTGGATCACCAACAAGGTCGATACAATTCCAACCAAGAATCATTGGTATTCTTCTTGCAGGATAAATATCAGGTTGATTTGGTCTAGCTAGCCAATATGCAGAGTCAAGCAAATAGCCATCAACACACTGAGGATAATCCGACATATGAGGAGTAACATCTTTATTCTTATCAATTTTCTGATCACAATTTAATGCAGGAAGATCCAGATTGTCGTAATGCCTTGGCCATTCAATTCTTGCTAAATCAAATGGTCTCACTGAAACCTTTTGTGTACAAGTTGCAGTATTTCCAAGTTCATTGGTTAAATAGAATGTACGATATAATACAAAAACAAACGGTGTATCGCAATTCTTAGCTTTTACAATTGAATCTTCGTAAGCTGTAGTATAATTTAGAATACAAGAAGCAACACTAACATTTCCCAATGTTTGAAGACTTAATGGATCATTACATTCTACTGTTAAATCCGGAGGACAGTTAATCAATGGAATAGCTTTGTATTCTATAAGTACTTTACTCCAGCATTTATTACCTGTAACCGGATCTACGATAGTAACTTTAAAGTATTTATTCACGTCAGCAATGGTGAATAGATTAATATGAGTTTGTCTTGTAACCCAATCTTCAATAATAATCTGGTATCTGTCATAACATCCATATCCATCACCAGACAAAATCATATCAGCAGTCAATACTCCTCTACAATTAGGATCAAGC
This sequence comes from Saprospiraceae bacterium, assembly GCA_020848695.1. Taxonomy (GTDB): domain Bacteria; phylum Bacteroidota; class Bacteroidia; order Chitinophagales; family Saprospiraceae; genus Vicinibacter. Next base: position 11,054 of record JADLHT010000044.1, on the reverse strand, counting down.
GAGAAATTGATCTGATCGTGACAAGCCAGAGCTCTTGAAGGCGGATTGTTTTCAACAACTGTAATTGTCCACATACACATTGTTGAGTTTCCTGCTTTATCAGTAGCTGTAACTGAAACTTTATTTGATCCGATTGGCAACTGAGTACCTAATGGTGGATTATAAGTTAATCTGATTGAATCACAATTATCTCTTGCATCTGTTGGAGGGTGAACCTCAAAGAAATAGAAACAATCGCCTCCACTTAAATTAGCCACATAATCTTTTTGACAGTTTAATATAACTGGTCTTTGAGTATCGCGGACTGTTAATATAAATGAGCAAGTGGCTGTATTTCCAGACATGTCTGTAATTACATAACTTATATTAGTACTACCAACACCGAAAGTCTGTGTTTCTTTCGCTCCTGCAACGACTCTACCTCCAGTTGGAACAGAATGAAGTGGACAACCAGGAGTTGGAATTGCAGTATAAGTAACATCTACTGTACCCATACAGCAATTATCCATCACTGTTGGATGATTCCACATAAATACCGCACTACAAAGATTTGGATTATTAGAAATCGTTGTATCTCTCAATAGAGATGGACCGGAATTAATTAAAGTTAACTGCCAACTGCTCAAAGTTAGAGAAGAAGGAGCTGCTGTATTCACTTCAATTTCTAATCTCCACTGCCCTACAGCAGGTTTGTTACAGAATGCCATTAATGCTTGTGCTGGCATATACTGCTGACCTGAATTAAGTACTGCACAGGTTGCATTTGCAACTTTGATATTATCTAAATCAGATATTCTGCTTGCAACAAAATTAGTAGATCCACTACAAGTACCATCATCCCAAAGTCTAACTCTTGTTCCATCCGGATGTACTAAATGTGCTTCCGTATTGGCAAAATTAGTGACGGTCATATTTAAGTTTCTGATCCACACTTCACCTATTTTAGTAATTGGAGTTGAAGGAACATTTACTGTAAATACAAAACATCCTGGCCCAGATGCAGTCGATACTGCTCCATTTACATTTAATGTGTCTCTTGCATTAGCACACATAGGAGCTTCAACATCCCTGACATTTACATTAAAGCAACAAGTCGCTTTTTGAGCTTGAATGGTTTGTAATGAAGTAGTTCTGCCATTTCCAGGGAAAACAAAAGGAACTAAAACAGGATTTACTCTACCAATACTAGCAGGCTCACATCCTTCTGCAAGAGCCCAACCTCTTGGAGAATTAAAATCAAAAATGCAATTTCTATAATAAGAGCCGTTATTAGCGAACGAAGGACTTACTCCTGACCAATCATTTGCAGTAAGTACTGGAGTACCCTGTGCAGGTGCAGTTAAATTATAACCATTGGTTGTTACCGCATCAATATTTCTAAGCGATAAATGATTTAACACATATCCTCTTTGATTAATAATTGATGTCTCAGGCAGGTTCATATTGAAGAAGAACTGACCAGGATTATCTGGGAATCCAGGAATAGCTGTTCCTACGTGCAGAGTTAACACACGACCCGCAGGTAATATTACTGCAGGCATAGCAGGCAATGTAAATGTACCAACTAATCTTCCACCTTCAAAAATTTGTATAGACATACAGCTAATGTCAATTGCAGAAGGACCAAAATTGGTCACTTCTATATAATCGCCATTAATATCTGCTGCACTCATAAATCCTGGTACCGGACTGGTAGGACCTACTAAGTTTCCGCCAAGTTGCTGAGTAACTTCAGTAATTAACAAAATAGGTTGATCCTGAACTGTATAACAAACTTGGTTTAATCCTTTAGGGAAATTAGAACCTGAAGCATCGTTAATTCCTTTTTTGATTGTATCGCCAGCTTGATTCTTAATTACGTAGGTAACCGCTGTATGAGGACAAACATCAGCAACACGTGTAGGTGCTAGACCTCCAAGCCCATTGATGCCACATACACCAGTAGTATTAATTGTATCAATATTTCCAGGACAAGTAATAATTGGAACATCCCAATAGTCATTGACTACCACTTTAATAGTACAAGTATCTCTATTGTTACAATCATCTCTTGCTTCGTATTTTAATATAGTTGTTCCAACAGGGAATCTGAATCCAAGTGGATTAGGACCATAAATCTGTGTAATTGTTACCGGATCCGTACAATTGTCTGTTGCAATTAATCTTGGTACTGTTACATAAGCGTCACAATGACCAAACTCTGCATCCTGAACGAGTGGTTGAGGACAATTCAAGAACACTGGAGCGGTAGTATCTACCGTTGAAATATTCAATATTCTAGTTGAAACGTTACCACAATCATCAGTTGCTGAGAAAGTAACTGCTTGTGTTCTAGTTCTGCCACAAAGAGTTATCCATCTTGTTTCACTAAAATTATGCCTCCAATTTATAACATCTGAACAAGCATCAGTTGCTCTCAGACCACCAACTGAATCTAACCAAGCTACCAACTCATCATCATTTCCTGCATTTAACAATTCGCAAGAAGTTATTTTGTCATAACCAGTCAATCTATCTATTACCGGAGGCGTATTGTCTATCACAATAAATCTGGCATCTCTCCAATCCCTGTTGCCACAAGAATCAATTGCAGTAAATCGATATGTGTAAGTTGCCGTGTTGCTGCAAAGATCCAATTCTTTGACTAGATCTCTTTCCCAACGCAATGGTCCACCGGCGCATACATCAACTGCAACTGCTCCACCATTATTTGCTAACCAGGCATCAAGCTGTGCCTGAGCCCCAGTAGCTCTATCACATGGGACGGTAATATCTTGTGGATTGGTCACAAAAATTGGTACCATTGTATCTTGTATAATAAATTTCGCGATCGTAGCTGCAGATACATTATTGCAGGAATCCACTGCAGTAAACATATAAATACGTGTCCTGGTCAATCCACAACCTTCATCCGTTCTCATTAGAACATTATTCCATCTAAGAATACCTGAACTTGTCGGAGATCCACTACAATCATCTATTGCTCTGGCTCCTCCGTTATTAGCAATCCAAGTATTTAATGCCCCAATATTTCCTAACCCATCACAATTCACTACGCTATCTTTAGCAGGAGAACTAATGATTGGTCTAGTAGTATCAATTATAGATACAGTAGCCACTCTGGATGATGAATTACCACAAACATCAGAAGCAAAGAATGTTACTGTCTTAGAACCGGTATTTCTATTGCAACCACCAACCCATGGTTGTGTGGCAAAGTTATTAGAATAATTGACTGTCAGCTGACAAGAGTCAATAGCGACTCCATCCCCATTTCGGTTCAACCATGCAGTTACTTCGCTATATGGATCTCTACCATGAGCTCCATTACATTCTAACTTTATGTTGACCGGATTCACATTCCATACCGGAGCAAATAAGTCTCTTACAATGATTCGAGCTGAAGCAGAGTTAGTATTTCCGCACTCATCACGAACTGTAAATGTTACTAATTCACCCGTAGAATTACAATAATTGGCAATATTTCCAGAATAATTATGGGTCCAGCTTATTCTATTTCCTGAACAAATATCTGAAGCAATCGCTCTACCATTTATATTTAACCATGATAAAATCTGAGTTGAAGTTGCATTACCGCATTCAATGATTAGATCTGAAGGCAATACGCTAAACGCAGGTCTAGTTGTATCTCGTATTACAAAGTTTGCATAACCTAAGGTAATATTTCTACAAGAATCTTCTGCTCTGAATTCAAATACATAGGTTCCGGCAAACACACCACAACCAGATCTTCTATCATAAATTCTGTTGGTTAATCTCAATCCGGCTGGACAGTTATCTGAAGCTGAAGCAGTTGCAGCCCAAGCATTCATTTGAGCGACATTACCAGTTCCATCACAATCAACAGTTAGATTAGCCGGTACGTTCAATGTTGGTCTTGTCCTATCTGTAGTTATATTAAGTACATAGACTCCATTACATCCGTTTGGATCATCTACCGTATAAGTAATGGCAAATGTTCCACATCCCTGAGGAGTGAAAGTACCAGTACCGTTACCCCCACCATCTACAACACCTATTCCGGTAAATATACCTCCAGGTAATGCCGCGGTAAGATTTACTACTTCTCCTGCACATGGATTAGTATTACTTGCTGTGAAACTTGCATTTAATGAAGTACCGTTACGAACTATTATTTGCTGACAGAATGTATCTCTACAGAATTGACCGGCACCTACAGCTCCACATGAAGCATAAGTTAGTGTCTCTTCCAAGCATACTGTTAATGTTCCAATACCAGTAATAGTTACAACACCTGTGCCTGCATTGACCGTTCCATTAGAACCTGAACTAATGAAGAATCTTCTGGTTAGCGTTCCTGCAGGGAAATAATTTGAACTTTGTATAAATGGAGTGTAAACATGATTTGCAGGAGGATCTCCGGCAGACCAACATACCTGTGATTGAATTGCAAAATATGGTGCTGGCTCTTCTTTAACCAAAACAAAAATATCATCAGACATTGGCCCACAAGCCCCAGTTGGCAGTTCACCCGTAACTGTGTATCGTAGTTGATGACAACCAGGTAATGCAGACAAAGTATTGTTCAAAATTCCCGGACCAGGACCAGAAACGTAGGACCAGGTTCCTCCTCTAGTTGTAGTTGGAAGATAGAATTGCTCTAGGTCATACTCTTCAGGAGCACCTTCCAAGAAAACTTCACAACCTCTAACAGTATCGGCTCTTAATGTAGCTACCGTTATAGGAACAACTCTGATTAGATTACAGTAATACTTCATGCAACTTGGATCTCCTGTAGAAACACAAACAAGATGAATTCCAGGTCCTGCTAAAGTCGGATTAAATACGGCTTGTGTTGAATCAGTTAACGGAGTTATACAAGCGCCGCATGAAGCATTCCAGAATACTTCCTGGAAGTTATCACCATTCAAGATATTACCATCTTGAACAGAAGGATTTGGATTAGTTAGACTTAATGTAACATTCGGACCAGCCTGACAAAGTGGCGATGGTGCTGAAAAAGCAGGATCAGAAGCAGCACTTACAGAAATTGTTACTCTTGCAGTATCTGCGCATCCTGCAGCAGTTGAATAAATATATTGAACTACAAAAGTTCCTTCTCCGGCAGTAGCCGGATTGAAAGTAGCTGAATTAGTTCCCGGAGTTAATCCTCTATTTGGAACAACCGTCCATGGAGTAGCGGTTGTATTTGGACAACCTGATAGACCTCCATTCGGTATATTGGATGTTATTGTAATTGAAGCATCGGTAACACAAAGTGATTGTGCCGCACTAATTTCAACATCTGGTTTTTGAGAAATAGTTATTATGATCGTATTGTTGACAATGTCCGGATTACAATCATTAGGTAAGGTATAGGTTAAAGTTATAGTACCACATCCACTGATATAGAAATATCCATTAGGCAACAAGATTCCCTGAAGAGTAGTTGAAATAGTTGCAACTGAAAACTGACCTCCGGCCATACTGTTGCTAGCACGCATTCCATCCCAAGGTATAAAAGTATTATTGGTAAAACAGAATGCCTGATTTCCCACTAAGTCATTGGCATTGTCAGGTAAATCATTGTTAATTAGTATATCAATACAGAAATGATCTTCACATCTTGCGTCTCCCATATCAACACATACAGTAAACAATCCCGGACCAGGTCTGCCGTCTCCATCAAGATCTGGAGGATTGAAGGATCCTGTAATTCCATTATCAGTTACCCCAGCTCCTGACCATCTTATATTACCAGCCGAAAGTGGATTTCCTGATACATCATTAGGATTGATTACATTTAATGTAATTGGGAAAGTAGCGTTTTCGCATAATGGCCCTACAGGAACAATTCCGTTATTAGGTGCAGGTGCAGCATAAATTACAATTCTTTCCTTTGCTGTATCCGGAGAACAAACTCCTGTAGGATCTGCTACGACTGCCTGAAGTGTATAAACACCTGGAATAAGAGTTCCAGGGAATATTCCAAGATTTGGAAGATTACCTATGGTTCCAGCAACAACGGAAATTGCAACTCCGTTTGGATCAAATAGTGTTGAGGTATAGGTATAATCGGAACAACCATTAGCTGTTGCTCTTATCCTATTTGTAAGATTGGCTGCTGGTTCATCCTGACAAATTTCATCCGGATAATCCAATTCAACATTTGCACATTCTCTAACGGTAAAGGTATAATCCTGAGATACTGTGTTACCATTACACAGTACCAAAGAGTATCTTATTGTAATATTGCCACAGCCTCCATTATATTTTGCGAGATGTGTACCTACACCACCTTGTAAAGTGATGGCCGGTGTAATATTGGTAACTATTGACCAGGTTCCTCCTCTTGGAATACTGTCATTTGCTTTTAAGAATGATTCGAAATCTATAATGTAATCTCTACAAATACATTTTGAAATCGATGAAATAAACCAATTCGTAGTTGGAGGATCCAGCATTACCATAATAGAACGGGTAAGTTCTACATGACAATTAGCATCACCAACAGTATAAGTTACGGAATAGAATCCGGCCTTAGTTGGATTAAATAATACAGGACCTGTAACGCAACGGGTGAAATTAGAATCTATTGCATCTCCTGACCAATATCCACAGGTTTCTGCTCCATTTGCTACATCTATAAGGGAACAAAGATCAAGTGGAAGTTGAGTTTGACACACCATACCCGGAGATCTCCACAATGCATCGGCAGGATCAGCCTGAACCAAAACATTACAAGACACAGGTGGTCCGATATACGGATTGCCTGAGCAATCTACTGCACCTATTGGCACAAGATTTAATCCTAAGTCATCACAATCATAAACTCTTGCCGGATTGGTTTCCATTGGATTTGGATCACAATTATCCACGGCAACGGCTCTACCATTAAACCAATTTGCAGGTAAAGTAGTAAGCCCATAAGAGCAGGTCAACGGATCAATGCTTAGATTAAAAACAGGTACGGTCGCAGGACAATTAATCACCGTAGGACCGGTTACATCTGCTGCAAACAAGGTATTTGGACAATTAAGTGTAACAGGACCGTTGTTGTTACAATCCGTGTACATAAATGTCAATGGTATAGCTCTTGGATTATTTGGTGAACAAATTGGCGCAACATTGAATACAGAATTTGGAGCAGGAATTTGTATAATTAATGAAGCATTAATCGGATCACAATTGTCTGTGAATCTGTTTGATGCTCTAAGATCAGGCACTGTAATGTTACAATTAACATCAGCGTTTAGGGTAATGTTAGCTGGACACACACCCGGTACTGGCGGAGTCTGATCAACTAAGGTCAAACTGAAAGTACAACAATTAGCCGGAACTGTGCCGATTCCAGGATCCGTTGCACCATTTCCAAAACAATCTGTGGCACAAATTCTAACTGTTAAGGCTATATTAGAAGGACAGCCGGCTCTATTCACAACCGTAACAAAGTCATTCAATCCTCCAAGTGGTGCATTAGTCGCAGTAACCCATATTCTTTGGTTCAAGGTATTAGGAGTTCCACAACCGGTTGTTGAAGCTGTTGCCAAGCCACGAAAATCTTGTAACTGATAGGTACAAGTAGCAGATAGCGGTCTTGTCTGAGCGACCGGACAGGTTACGGTTGGCGCAACTGCATCTCTGAATGTAACGGCAACAACAGCAGTAGCCGTATTGCCACATGCATCCGTAGTTCTAAATGTAGCATTTCCACCAGGTCCGGGAGATACTGGGCAAGTCAAAGGGACGAATGAAGTTCCTTGAACAGCAATATTGTTTATTAAGGTAGTATTATCGGTACAATTATCATTAACTGTTGCGTTAGATCTAGCCCAAGTAAGCAAAGTAGGTCTGCTCACGAAGCAAAGACTATCTACATCTAGAGTTACTGCAGGTGGAAGAGTAAAAGTTGGAGGTGTGTTCTCAACTACACTAAACATATCTCCTTTAGTAATGGTACAAAGTTGGATGCCTACTCCAACGATTCTAGAATAAGTAGCTATAATAGATACCGGTATTGGTGGCTGGGGTGGCGAAGCCGGACATACGCCGGATTTCGTTATTGGTCCAATAATAGTACCGGCGGCTGGTACCTGAACCAAAGGTGGTTCAAAGATCCAATTATTAACTCCATCTGAACAATTGGCAGCGGCAGTCCACCTTCCAGTAAGCGTTGGAACTGTGATGCTGCAAGTACCATCTAAGGTTACGTTTACAACTGTAACAATCGATTGAGTCAAACAGCCACTCATTACCGGAGAACAACTTGGTGCCTGCGCCATCGCGCTTTTTTGAAAGCCGAAAAAGGCAACAAAAACGAGTACCAAACTTGCCAGTAAGTTTTTAAAATGGTTTTTAGTAGATAATGCGTTCATGAGATATGGGTTTATTGTCTAACATTAATTTTAATAGGTTTATCTATAAAGATGATTTGAGTACCATCTTTTAAAGTTTTCTCTTTAGTGATATTAGCAGAGCCTCCTTCATAAGATACAATACTTCCTTCCCTTTTAAGCATAAGCTGATAAATTGACGGATTCCCGACCCAAGGCATTCCTTTGGATGCTACCGTCATATGGCTTAAAAAGAAAGAAAGCCGATCTCTTGGATCTGCTTCTTCACTTAAATACTTTTTTATATAATTTGGATCCTGATTTTTCTCATTAGGTACAAGCAGTACGAAATCATATTCATCTCTGACATTAATATAGCTGATCAGAGCATCAATATTCAAGCACCTAACAAATCCGGCATAATCCGGATTGTTACCAAGCATTTCCCTGAATTCATTCAATGAAGGAAATCCACTTCCTGGCTTCGGAGTGCTATTTGAAGATTCAACGGAAGGCTGAACATCATCCTTTACAGAACTTGCATTGGTTGAACTCAATGCAGTATCCTCTTTTTTAACAGAAGAATTGGAACAAGAAATTGTAAGAAAAGAAACTGAAGAAAGTACAAGTATTAAAAATCGAAGAATTTTAACTGTACAAAACCAACAAGCACACGAAAATGTACCACGAGGAACATTGTTTTGGTATAAATGCTTATTCGTCATTTCAAGGTTTGGTTTATAAATTTCTAAATAACAAAATACAAGCAATAGCTTGTTTTTCAATGCTTTGTATTCAATTATTTAAAACTGCTTCGCCAGAAAATCAATGGTTAATTGATACTTTTGGACACACAAACATAAAGGCTAATTATCGACTTGCAAAATTTTTTCAAAAAAATTTTTAACTTTTTTTTTGCACCCTATTTAAAACCGCTAAAGATAAGGGGATTAAATTTTAATAAATATGTGATTTTAAAGAATTTATAAATATTATTTGGTTATTATATAATCTAAATGCTTTTTGCAAACTCGGTACATTTATTTCCTCTATATTTAAAATATTATTAATATATATAATAGTGAATTTCAATATGTTGAAATATTAATATTAAATATTAGTTTAAAGTATAAATAACCATAATTCAGCTCATTATACATAATAAAGAATTTTAAAGATTTAATAAAATTTCTGAAGAATTGAATAAAAATTTACATAAATTTTATCAGTACCTTTAGGCAACAAATTGAATCAAGAATCAATCATGATCCATATAATTAAGTCAAAAATGAAATTTTCAGAATTCAACCTCCCACAAAATCCAAGAATAGCCTATTTAATAATTCTATTCATACTAAGTTTTCTTCCTCTTAAGGCGTCCAACCTTGAATGTAAATTGGATGATCTTAAGATGGAAAAGACCAATTGCTCCGCGGATCAGACTTTTTATGCAATTATTAATTTTAAACATGACGGAACTTCAGATTGCTTTACTTTAGAAGGAAATGGTTCTCAGTATGGTCAATTTTTATATTCAGATCTGCCTATAAAAATTGGTCCTTTAAAAGGCAATTGTGAGACTAATTATGAATTCCTGATAAAAGACTGTCATAATGAAAATTGTGTTCTTGAAGGAAGTCTTGGAAAAGTATGCTGTGAGAAAGGTTCTGAATGCAAACTATATGAGCCTATAATCAGTAAATCTCCCTGTGATGCGAAGGGTGAGTTTTTGATAAAAGTAAAATTTCAATATCAAAACATCTCTGATAGTTTCAATGTCTTTGATCACACAAAAAAATATTTAGGTAGATTTTCTTATGTTAAACTACCCGTTTTACTTGGTCCATTTTCCGGAGATTGTCATACCAATTACCGATTTATTATCAGAGATTATAAGAACGAGAGATGTGCATTGGAATTAGAGATAGGAACTGTTTGTTGTACTCCGAATCAGGATTGCAAATTAGAGGGACTTAAAATAGAAAAAACAAGCTGCACTCCTGAAAAAGAATTTTATACAATAATTAATTTTCAGTACAAGAATACCTCAGAATGTTTTACGCTTTCAGGTAACGGACATCAGTATGGAAGTTTTAATTATTCCCAGCTCCCTTTAAAAATTGGTCCGCTGAAAGCAAACTGTGAAACCAATTATGAGTTTGTTGTTCGTGATTGTAAGAATGAAAGATGTTCGATTGAAGGAAATTTAGGAAAGGTATGTTGTGAAACCGGAAGCGGTGACTGTCAATTATCCGGTTTGAAAATGGTTAAGACGGCTTGCAATGTTGAAAAAGAATTTTTTACTTATATAAATTTTGTTTATAGAAATAATTCAGAGTGCTTCACAATAAAAGGAAATGGACATGATTACGGAACTTTCAAATATAGTCAGCTCCCTTTAAAAATTGGTCCGTTAAAAGGGAATTGTGAAACAGAGTATGAATTTGCAATCAGAGACTGCAAGAATGAGCACTGTGCCCTAGAAGGGAATCTTGGAAAAGTATGTTGCGAAGGAACCGGAAGTGGTAGAGACTGTAATATTAGCGGTCTCAATGTGACAAGATCAGAATGCTCGGAGGAAGGATTGTTTTATGTAAAACTAAATTTCAATTACAAGAATACTTCTGAATGCTTTGTGGTTAAACAAAATGATCATATACTCGGAAAATTTGAATATAATAAATTACCTATCGAATTAGGTCCCTTTAAGGGTGATTGCACAACTGAATATTATTTTTC
>JADLHT010000043.1 GCA_020848695.1 Saprospiraceae bacterium | reverse complement strand
TGAGTTTTCCACACTTTATTAACACTCAAATTGCTTGGCAATATCGTTTTTCTATTCTAAAGACAGAATTTTATTCTGAAAATCAATATTCAAAAATCAAATCTATTCTTTTACCGAATTAGCCTATTTATTTGAGCCAAATAAAAAAGGCGCTCCCATGGAACGCCTTAAAATTTATCTCATTAAACCTTTCTTAATCTCTTAAAAAACTAAATCTGATTCAAAGCTATGACTAATAAATACTCTGGAAATAAGAACTTGACGGATCAAATTAAAGCCTTGACCAAATCACTCAATTAATTTATCAATGAGACTTATTTTTTCTATGTTTTAACTGAAAACATAAAATTTCCAACTGATTTACTTACGGTTAAATCCGAGCATCCATCCAATTGCTGCACCAGTAACTGCCCCCATGATTAGACTACCAATGGCATTCATAAAAAGCATTCCATATCCATTGTATAATGAAGTGGACGCAATAAATCCAAAATCATAATTCAAAGAAATTAATGCAGCGATTATTCCTCCTGCAATGGCTCCTGTCATCCAGGTTCTGATTCCTGCCCATCTTTCAAACACATAGGCCAACATTAGCGAAAAACAAAGTCCACTTACAAAGTACATCGGAATTTTCTGTTGGTCTTCTGGAAGCATAATGGCTTTCGCGGCATCACTCATTCCGCTTTCCATTGCGCTTTTAAAAACTACGGCGTAAAGTAACCAACCTGCCAGAAAATTGATAACAGCTCCTAATAGTGTTGCTTGAATTAATTTTGATAGATTCATAATTATTGGTTTTTATTTGAAGGTCAAATATAATCATACATAATATAAAATGCAAATAAAATTAATTAACCAATTATTATTTCTCCCAAGTTCGGTACTTCTCGCTACCTTTAAATATTTCTTCCAAAATAGAAATTTGAGGCTCTGAAAGGTCTATATTTCTTCTCGACATTACGGCTTTAGCTGTTTCAACAAATTCATTAAACTTAAAAGTGGTAAATCCGCTGGCTCCTCCCCACGAAAAATCAGGAATAAACTGTCTGGGAAATCCTGCACCAAATACATTTGCGCCAACGCCTACAACGGTTCCGGTGTTAAACATGGTATTGATTCCGCATTTTGAATGATCTCCCATGATAAGACCACAGAAAATTGTTCCTGTACTTATAAACTTCTGCTCTTTATAGCTCCATAATTTGACTTCAGAATATGTATTCTTTAGGTTTGAATTATTACTGTCTGCACCGATATTACACCATTCACCAATAACCGAATTGCCAAGAAATCCGTCATGTGCTTTATTTGAATTCGCTTGAATGATGACATTGTTCAATTCACCACCTACTTTTGAATTAGGTCCTATTGTAGTAGGTCCATATATTTTAGTTCCAAGCTTGGTACTTGAGTTTTCGCATAAGGCAAAAGGTCCTCTAATGATTGACCCTTCCATGACTTCTGCATCTCTGCCAATATAGATAGGACCGGTGGTACTATTTAAAATACTGCATCGGATGATTGCGCCATCTTCTAAAAATAAGTTATCACCCAATAATTGATTATCACTAGAAACAGCAAAGCTTTTCCTCCCTTTAGTCAAAATTTCAAAATCATTCTGTATCTCTGATCCATTCAACTGGAAAATCTGCCAGGGATGCTGAATTGAAATCAATTGAGTATTTATTGTGGTTATCGTTTTAGATTTTAGCCAATCTGAAAAATTCCCATTTCTGTAATGGTCTAACAAATTCAGGGTGTCGGAATAATTCAGACGGACAGCAATAAACTCTTGATCTGCGGAATAAAGGGCTGTATTCTTCTTCAAACTTAAAATTGCATTTCCAAGCATTGAATCAGGAAGTTTGTTACCAGAAATTAGAAAATTATCATCATCAATGATCGTTGAATAAATTCTATTTAAAACCGAATTACTTAAATGTGAAGTTTTACAGGAAAGCAAGTTTTTCCATTTTTCTTCAATGCTTAGAATTCCAATTCTGAGCGCTGCAACCGGCTTTGTCGAACTTAGCGGCCAAAGATTAATACTATCAAAAGGATCTATAAGAATACAATTCACATCAATACGATATCAATTAAGCAAATGTAAGCTTAAAACCAGAAGATAAATAATAATGAATTGAGAAAACTAAGCCTTGGTTGCTTTGGCAAATTTCTTATTGAACTTATCGATACGTCCAGCAGTATCAACAAACTTCATCTTACCGGTAAAGAAAGGATGAGATTTAGAGCTGATTTCCAATCTAATTAAAGGATATTCGTTTCCATCTTCCCATTTAATGGTTTCTTTGGTTGGAGCACATGAACGAGTTAGGAATGCCTCATTACAAGAGAAGTCCTTAAAAACAACAAAACGATAATTAGATGGATGGATATCTTTTTTCATGGACCTTAAAATTGGGCTGCAAATATACTACAAATTCTCAAATGACTATGCTTAAATCTAAATTTTTTAAAGTAGTGTTGATACCAACTTATCAATATTCAATCCGTCAGCTTCTGCCTTATAGTTCAGTACAATCCGATGCCTTAGTACAAGTATTGCTATTGCTCTAATGTCTTCAATATCAGGGCTATACTTTCCATTTATAGCAGCATGGCACTTAGCTCCCAAGACCAGATTTTGGGAAGCTCTCGGACCCGCTCCCCAGGAGACGTAGTTGCTAACCTCTTTAGTTGCTTTATCCGTACCCGGTCTTGTTCTGGATGCCAAAAGGACTGCATATTCCAGTACATTATCCGAGACGGGTATTTTTCTTACTACTTTCTGAAATGCTAATATCTGAGTTGAGTTTAATACAGGATTAAGCACAATATCCCGGTCAACGGTGGTTTGCTTTACAACATTTAATTCTTGCTCATAAGTTGGATAATTCAATAAAATATTAAACATAAACCGGTCTAACTGTGCTTCCGGCAAAGGATAGGTTCCCTCTTGTTCAATTGGGTTTTGTGTTGCCAAAACAAAGAATGGATATGGAAGGTCGTGTCTCTGTCCGGAAACGGTAATATGTCTTTCCTGCATCGCTTCTAGTAATGCCGCCTGAGTCTTTGGAGGAGTTCTATTAATCTCATCTGCCAATACAATATTGGCAAACAAAGGACCTTTATTAAAGTGAAAGTGTCTGTCTTCACCAAGTATCTCAGTTCCGGTAATATCGGAAGGCATGAGGTCCGGGGTAAACTGAATTCTTTTAAAACTGAGATCAAGTACATTAGCTAAGGTGTTTATTAATAAGGTTTTGGCTAATCCAGGCACACCCACCAACAAACTATGTCCGTTACTAAATAAAGAAATAATTGATGCTTTGATTACTTCTTCTTGACCCACAATAACTTTTGATACTTCCTTGCTTAGTTCCTTATACGCTTCGGATAATGCATCTACTGCTTCTATATCTGATTTAAAATTCATTAATAAACCGCTTTTAAAAAGAACGCCAAAAGTAACACTTAGAGCTACGAAAAGATTACTGAAAAATTGAATATTAAGGAAAATCCGGTTTATAGTTGTCAAATTTTGGTTAACTTGTCAAGTTTACACGCTAAAATGTAAAGTATACTGTTCATAATGTATATTATTTTTTACAAAATTTTTTAATATGAAAACAAGTTTGATGATCAATAACCATTGGAAAACTCTGGGTTGGATACTGTTGGTTCCTTCGTTTATTGCAGGTTGCATTTTGTCAATTCTAGGCATGGATAGTTTGGGAATACATACCAATGTATTTGCCATAGCATCTGACAGCTTTGGTGGCGAAGAATCTTATTTCAATCTTATTGAAACAGAAATTACCCTTACTCTAATTGGAGTGCTTTTTATCATAGGTGCGCTATTGGTTAGTTTTTCCAAAGAAAAAATTGAAGATGAATTTATCGTACAAACCCGACTTAATTCTCTGCTATGGGCTGTACTGATCAATTATCTATTATTGCTTTTTGCTTTTCTCTTTTTCTATGGAATTATTTTTTTTCAAATTGTACAGTACAGCATTTTTACTGTATTAATAATTTTCATCCTTCGCTTTCATTACTTATTATATCATTACAACAAGACTAACACTCATGAAAAATAAAATAAGAATAGAAAGAGCAATCATGAATATAACACAAGAGGAACTTGCTAAAAGGGTTGGTGTATCTCGTCAGACTATCAATGCTATTGAGGCAGAGAGATATGTACCATCAACGGTATTGGCTATAAAGATTTCAAGAATTTTTTCTAAAACGGTTGAAGAAGTTTTTGAATTAGAAAAAGAAGACTAAGAGTGAAAATAAATAATTTTCAATGTAAACTCAATAAAAAAGCCGGGAAGACTCCCGGCAACATTTGTAGTGAAAATAAATTTATTCAATTTACTAAAAATCTAACCAAATTCCACATTCCAAAGTTCGTAAGTCTTGATTTTTCCAAGTATTGTTCATATCCATATTGGCAAAAAACTTTAATGCCCCTATCTCAATTCTTGCACTCAGACCATAACGATATTTGTCAAACCCAAAATCTTCTTTTGTTTTTACTACCCTGTCTATACTTTTATAAGTCAATTTTGAAGACTCATGAATTTTAATTCCTGCATACCCACCCAGACCAATTCCAATTCGGCCAAGACCTTTTATTTTATTACTTTGTACATACAGCATTAATGGTATTTGCAGATGATGAACCGAAAGCAATGATTTCGCAATAGATCCGGAAGAATCAATGGAATATGTTAGTTCTTTCCCGGGTGTAAATTCAATTGCATTTTCAAAATTATATCTTCCGATTCTCCATCCTAATGATGTCATCAAGCCGAAGTTTCTGGATCCCAAATAAAACTTAGTAGGTAAAAAATTAAATGTTGTTGACCAAGACCACAACTTTAGATTTAAGTCATCTCCGATGTTGTCTGAAACATCAGCCGGATTAGAATAAAAATTCAAACCCAGATCTAAATCAAGAAAATCAACATCAGCCGCTTTCTTTGATTTCTTGGAAGGATTCATATTCTCTTTATGCTTCTTATGCATTTTACCCTTTTTACTGATGTCCTCTTGTTCTTGAGCCTCATCGATACTATTTTCATTATCTTCTGTTATATCCATTTGCTTTTTGCTTTTCTTTTCAGCTTTATCTATAATCAATAATTCTTTACTTCCCAAATTAATTCTGGTTGTATCGGATTCTACTTTATTCTCTTGTTCAGGAGCTTTCGGTGTAACAGGTGGTTCCGGTGGAACTGGAGGAGTCGGTGGCTGAACTTGTGCAGAAATAAAAGAACCAATCGACAGGATGCTTAACAATATTAGATTTTTCATATTCTTATTTTATTTAAATTGTTTTAGATTTATTAATCTTTGAAAGGGTTTAGCTTAAAAGATTTTGAAAAGGCGAGCTGAGAGGTATTTACCTGAATATCTACAATGGTATTTCTTTGTTCAGACTTAGTGTCAATTGCAATAGCATCATTGGTCCACTTTCTGGATTTTTTGGACAAAAATGAAAAAATACTTTTTTTGACTTTTTGATTCAAGCTAAGGATTCCTGAAGATGAATTTTGTTGGACACTACTTTCCGTTACAAGTTCTAATTTTCTTATTGCTGGAATTAGATCTGAATCAAGACTCTTTTCATTCTCCATATTATTCGCTAGGGCTTCACCCGTGGTCTCATGACTACTTTTTGAAACTTGTGCAGTTGTGTCTGTAGCAAACTCAGTATCTAGACCACTATCGGTAATCTGGCTGTGAGCAAGATTTGATGTCTTTTGTGTATCGGATACTAAAGGATTTTCTAGCATTGTATTAACCTTATTCAACTTTGAGGTTTGAATTGATTTAATATTTTCTTTTGAAATTCTCTTTGTTTCATACTGCTGAGTTTCTATAGAACTGTTTTCATCAACAGAAGTTAATGTTTCAACAAGATCTGTTTTTGTATCCTCCTTAGAATTCAAAGTATTGCTATGTTCAGTGGTATTTACACCAGGTGTTTGAGTATTAAAGGTCTGAAAATTAAAATATAAAACGTACGATGTAATTAAAACTAGTCCGATTGCTGCAATTCTTAAAACATAAAATCCTAATCCATACTTTTGCTTTCCTATTTTTAAATCAACCTGACTTCCATTGAATGAACTATCCATAATCTGATTGAAAAGTTCTGATGGAACATCCCGATTATCTAATTGTGCTCTATGCTTTTGCAGAAACTTCTTGAATTGATCCGGCATAATGGCTGTTTTTAATTAAATCAATAATTCTTTGTTTGGCTCTCATATACTGACTTCTGCTGGTTGCTGATGGAATTGAAAGCAACTCTGCAACCTGCTCATGGGAATAATTTTCAACTGCGTATAAGGTAAAAACAATTCTGTACTTTTCAGGTAATCTCTCAACTGCCCACTGAATTGCATCTAATTTTTGTGTATATTGACATTCGTCGACTATTTCATCTTCATCATTCAAATTGATCAAAACGGTCTGATCCTCTAAAAATGAATAATTCAATTTTTTCTTTCTTTCTACTTGTTTCAAACTTGTGTTTATACAGATTTTTTTTATCCAAGCCGGCAGCAATTCCGGATTTTCCAATGATTTAATATTTTTAAATACTGAAACGAAGGTTTCCTGCAAAACATCCAAGGCGTCTTCTTCGTTTCCACAAATTCTGAATGCTGTATTATACATTGCCTTATTGAACATATTATAAAGTAAGTTGCATGCTTTTCGATCTGCAGAAATAACTTTATGAATAAGGCTTTCCATTTTTGTTTGAACTGAATACTTGTTAAGGATTCTTCAAAATTCTTTTTGTTTCAAATTTTAAACAATTTTAATTAAAAAAGTTCTAAATTACTGAATCAGAATGATGTATAAGTTCTACCAGCTACATTTTGGCCCTTCCTTTTTTAGCCAGATTTCTGCTTCCATATAATTTGGCATTACCTTCTCAACGAGACTCCAATATGCTTTGGAATGATTGTGATGAACCAGGTGTGCTAATTCATGAATGATGATATAATCCAGAACCGTAGGAGGCGCTAACAACAAACGGGACGATATACTGATATTACAATTACTGGAACAGGAGCCCCAGTTGCTTGAGTTATTTTTTAATCGGATTGAATTAATTTTTTTATTAAAGTATTTATCATTAAGCTCGTGGACCCTTCTTTGGACATGCAGATTATAGGTCTGAGACATAACTTTATGGAGAAGTTTTTGACAGGTTCTGTTTTTAAGTTCAGCTGGCAGATTAAGTGGAAGTTTAATATAAATATTTCTATCTACTCTTTGTCCGCTGGCTGATTTCAAGTCTATAAGCTCATCAATTATAAGGGTAAACAAAGTTCCTCTTACTTCAAGTTGTGATCCGGATTGGTATCCTTTCGGAGAGAACTGAACTTTTAAAGTATGGTCCTTTTTCAATTTTTTTACAATCCAATCTTTTGCCCATTGAAGGTGCTCAGTTTTTGTGGATGCGGATATCATAATGGGTAACCTGATAATTGCTTTATCCCTGCCAATACTCACTCTTGCTGATTGTCTCCACTCATGATGTATTTCTACCGGAAGTTGAATTTCATCAATCTGAATATGCTGTATCTCTTTATACTGTCTTGCTCTAGGCATTTCTTTTTTCAAATTCCTTCATAACTTCAACTAGGACCTGTACGCTTGATAAATCCAATGCATTGTATAAAGAAGCTCTAAATCCGCCAACAGATCTATGTCCAGCTAATCCCACACATCCTGCTTCTTTGCAGGCCTCTATAAACCTCGATTCATATTCTTCTTTAGTTGGAACAAAGACAACATTCATCCAGGATCGATCAGGATGAGCTACTGTTCCTCTGAAACATGAATTGCGATCAATTTCCTGATAAAGATATTCCGCTTTAATTCGGTTTCGTTCTTCTATTTTTATCAACCCGCCGCTTTCCTTGATCCATCGCAAAGTTAACATTGTAACATAAATTGGAAATACTGGAGGGGTATTGTACATAGATCCTTTATCCGAATATGATTTGTAATTGAGCATAGTTGGAAGTTTTCTTCCTGAGCGTTCTAATAGATTTTTCTTTATTACAACCAAAGTAACTCCAGCAGGTCCAAGATTCTTCTGTGCCCCGGCATATATTAAATCAAAATTTGAAAAATCCAATCTTCTCGAAAAAATATCAGAAGACATATCACAAATTAATGGAATGGGGCACTTCGGAAACTCATGATACTGAGATCCATAAATTGTATTATTAGATGTTAAATGAAGATAAGCAGAGTCCTGTGGTATTGTATATCCTTTAGGTATATATGTAAAGTGATCTTCCTCTGATGAAGCCAATACATTAACTTTTCCAAAAAGTTTTGCTTCCTTGATTGCTCCACTGGCCCAGGTACCGGTGTTGACATAAGAAGCCGACTCATCGTCTTTGAGTAAATTCATGGGAACCATAAAAAACTGACTGCTTGCACCTCCTCCCATAAACAATATATCATAGTCATTATTAATATCCATTAGTTCATGTATGAGCGCCCTGGATTCATCCATGACTGCTTCAAATTGCTTACTTCTGTGAGAAATTTCCAGCAAGGAGAGATCCATATTTGAAAAATTTTGAATGGAATCTGCGGCCTGATTTAATACCGATTGCGGGAGGATTGCCGGTCCGGCATAAAAATTATGTTTCTTCATCCGGCAAAATTAATTCAAGAATATTGCAATCCGGCAACAGTCAGCCGGATCTTTGTAGCTATTTTCGCGACATGAGTATTTTTCAAACCGATAAAAAGTTATGGACTTTAATCATTGTAGCATCTCTTGGTTACTTTGTTGACATCTTTGATCTCATCTTATTCAATGTAGTTAAATACAAAAGTTTTCAGTCACTGGGGTTCTCAGCTGATAAAATCAATGAATACGAAATCAGTCTTTTTAATTATCAGATGTCGGGTATGTTACTAGGTGGATTGCTTTGGGGAATACTGGGTGACAAAAAAGGAAGAATACGTGTACTCTTTGGATCAATACTATTGTATTCCCTAGCCAACATAGCCAATGCCTTTGTTCAGTCCTTTGAAGCTTATGCAGCCTGGAGATTTATTGCAGGACTTGGTCTTGCGGGAGAACTGGGAGCCGGGATTACACTCGTTTCGGAAAGTATGCAGAAAGACAAGAGAGGAATTGGTACAATGATTATTGTTACCGTTGGAGCATTGGGAGCTGTAGTAGCATCTTTAGTTGGAAAATATTTTGAATGGAATACAGCTTACATTATTGGTGGAGTTTTAGGTTTGATACTTTTGCTTTTAAGAGCTGGTACATTTGAAAGTAAAATGTTTGAAACTACTAAAAATACTGAAGTGGAACGAGGCAATTTCTGGACATTGTTTACAAATAAAACGAGATTGAAAAAATTTCTAGCCTGTATATTTATTGGATTTCCAGTTTGGTTTTTTATTGGAGTTCTGGTTGCATTGAGTAAGTATTTTTTTAAGTTTGATGGTGTAAGCATACAAGATCAGGTAAGTCAGGGCATTAGCTATTCTTATATTGGTCTGAGTATAGGTGACTTATTGTGTGGATTAGCAAGTCAGTACTTCAGAAACAGAAAAAAAGTAATTTTTAGTTATTTGCTTTCCAGTTTGGTTCTGATGTTTATTTATTTACTAAATACCGGACTTAGTTTTGGTTTATTTAAAATTATGAGTCTTCTCATTGGTATTGCAACAGGATATTGGGCATTATTTGTAACTAATGCAGCGGAACAGTTTGGTACCAATTTAAGAAGTACTGTCACCAATACGGTTCCCAATTTTGTAAGAGGGGCTGTAGTTCCAATTACTTATTCATTCAAATACTTAGTTGCTGTATTTGCAGGTACTGAAATAATCTTCCCTTCAAAAGGTGCCATTTATGCCGCATTA
Organism: Saprospiraceae bacterium; assembly: GCA_020848695.1. GTDB lineage: Bacteria > Bacteroidota > Bacteroidia > Chitinophagales > Saprospiraceae > Vicinibacter. The sequence goes on along the minus strand of JADLHT010000043.1, from coordinate 119,593 downwards.
ATTGTTGGAACTTGTTGTATTGCTATTGCAATGATTTCTTTATTGGTTATTGAGGAAACATTTGAAAAAGATCTTGACTATCAAGAAGTGTAGAAGAATAGTAATCCGTTTGTTTCATTCTAAGCAGGTAATTTTATCTTCCAATAAATGAAATCGGATCGACTGGTGTTCTGTCTTTCCAAACCTCAAAATGAAGGGAGTAATTCCCTTGTTTATCAATACTGAGTTCCCCAATATTAATAGACCTTTGAATGTTCTCTCCAACTTTAACGAAGACCTTATCGAGATTGGAATAGACCTGATAATATCCTCCTGACTTTGTTAAGATAAAAAATCTTCCTTTATCCATCTGTCTTATCTGAACTACGTAAGCATCAGTTACGGATTGGACAAAAGATTCTTTGGATCGAATATCCACGCCATTGTTTCTAAGAACCAGTTGTTTGTTTTTAGAATCTTTAAAGACTCCAAACGGAGAAACAATATACCCTCCTGATAACGGAAAATTCCATTTTCCTATATTTTTCGTATTTGACTCAACTTTGTTTCTTTTATCTTCTGTTATTGATTTATGGATAAGTTTCTCCAATTTGGACATTTCTCGATTGTACTTATCCAAGGTTCTCTGAAACTCTTTAATTTTATTTTTTATCTCCAAATAATCTTTATTAAGTAAATCAAGATCCGATTGAGCTTTTTGTTTTTCCGATTCCTGAACATTGACTAATTCACTTTGAATAATCAGCTTCTTTTCAATTTCTTGTTTGCGAAGCAAAATGGTTTCGAGTGATTTTCTATATAATTGATATCTTTCAATATAACTATTATTCCATTGTTCCTTCCATATCAATCGCTTTAGTTGTTCCTTCCATTGAGCGTGGTCTGCTAATACTACTGCCGACTGAGAAACCCGATGAATAAATTTTCTCCTGGCAGCAAACTCATAATCGCTCTTATATTGGTTCAATGTAGCTAAACTCTGAGTGTTCTTAAGATCGAGTTCTTTAAGTTCTTGCGTCAATAAGACAATTTCATCATTGAGCTTATCAATTAATAGATTTCTGTTTTTTAATAATCCTTGTCTTGCCTGAATGAGTTGAATAAAATTATCCTTGTTGCTGTTATAGCTAGATAGTTGTGATTCTATTTGCTTGATCTGGGACTTTAGAAAATCAATCCTTTCTTGATTTTTGGGGTTTTCCTGAAAAGCAGTTTTGGCTCCCAGCACGGCCAGCACAATACCAGGTATAGCAATTAGAATTCCATAAAAAAACTTATATCTAAACATGAACTCAAGTCCTTCTGGTATACCGCGAAGGAATGTCAAATTTAAGTCTTTCCGAATTGTTCAACTGAATTTCTTTCCATTTAATTCTAAGAAATTTCTCATTTTTCAATTCATTCAACAAATAAATATCAATTGAAGAAGGAATTGCTTTCGAATTAATAATTGTACTTTTTTCAATGTTGAATTCGGCCTGATTACCCAAAGATTTAAAGGTAATACTTTTACAATTAATGGGGTTGAAGCCAATGTTAAAGGACATTTCGAATAGTTCAGAAATTCCTAATAGCACGGAGGAATCTTTAACTTGTTGCCAGTCATAACTTAAATAATCAGTAAGATAAAATCCTGTCGTTAATATATCCTGAATCAAAAAATAATCAACAGGAAGAGATACGGATTCAACCCAGTTCTGAATACTTCTTCGGAACCAGGTTTTTTCTATTCTGTCTAGAAAACATATACTGTCCTTATCAATGTACATTCGAGCCAGTTCAATTCCCAGCTTTTTAATAATACAAATTGCAAAACTGTCTTTTAAAACAAATAGTTGTGCATCGGCTTCGCCTTCAAAATCTGAACCTGAATAAGCTATTGTTCCTTTTGCCAAATAAGATTGATAGGACTGCTGTTCATAAATCTGATTAAAGAGCGAGTCAATACTTATAAAAGTTTGTATTCCGCGTGTACCCATCATTTTCTTTGATCCTGAACAAGAGATCAATAAAGAAATGGTAAATATTACAATTAAAAGTCTGATCAATTCAGTGTGTTCAAAATATGATTATAATAAGTCTTATCATCACTTACATCTCTAGCTTTAATAAGAAATTCTTTCGCTTTTACCTTATCTCCGGAATCTAAATAAATCTGATAGGCAAGATTAAAATTATCTGTATTCCGCCCGTTAGATAAATTTAAACATTGTATGATCAATAATTGAGCTTTATCATAATCCTTCATGAAATAAGCTACTCCTGCCTTTTTGGATAATACATACTCCTGACTTAATTCTGGATTGTTCATCGCTTTTGAAAATCGAGATTGATTAATAGACTTTCCATTCTTAGCAAGACTATAATTTTGCTCAATGGTCGCTAAATCTGTATTGGACTCTGAAAGTTGTGCCTTCTTCCAGAATTCATCAGCTTGTTCAAATTTTTTTTGTTCATCATAAACCCTGGCCATCAGGATAGCTGCTTCCTGAATACGAGCAGGAGAATTTTTACTCATTATAGTAAATTGTTGAATCTGACTGATTGAATTTTCAAATTTTTTCAAATTTAATTGTGCCAAGGCAAGTCCATAATATAAAAAGCTTTGATTGGGATAATAATCAAGTGCAAGATTAGTTTTTTCTTCGAGTGTCTTCCAATGAGTAAGTTTGATCAAACAAATTAAGTAATTTTCCCAGACTGAATATGGGACTGTGCCTAATTCAGTTGCAGTCTGATAAGCTTTAGCTGCCTCCAGAAATTGATCGGAACCATATAAGATGTCTGCTTTAAACACGAAGCATTTTGGTTCTTTCGGAAACTTGAGGCACAGTTTTTCAGAGGTGTTCAATAATCTATCTTTATTGGCAGGATTTAGTTTTTTTAGTTCAGGTATGAGAGACTTAATCAATGGGTCAGGATCGGTAATTTCATCAACATTGACAGGACCTGATGCAACTTCTATTGAAATCGGACTTTCGGTTTGACGTGCTGTTAGTATCGGGTGATTAGGACTTAACTCCTGTAACAGCTTAGTAAATTTCTCTGCTTCCTCTAAATCTGATTGTTCTAAATTAGTTTGTATAAGTTCAGCAATAATATCAATATTTTTCGGATATTCTTTATGAGCAAGCAAAAGAACTTCAATGGCTCTTTTGGTTTTATTGTTTAGAGTCAATAATTTCGATTTTTGAATGGCTAATTTTGGGAGGGGACCAAATTTAGTCTGTGCATGATCAAGTATTAAAATAGCTTTGGATATTTGTTCAGCTTTTACATAATTCAGTGCTGCCAGATCATACATAGTATAATTATCCGGTTCAATTTTAATCAGAGCTTCGTAAGATTGTGCTGAGAGCAGATATTTTCCCAACGCTTCATAAAGGTTGGCTTGAAAAACTCTTGTCCATTTATTGTTGGGATCAGCATTTACGCTTTCCTGAATTGCATTTAACGCATCTTCCCATTTTCCTTTTGATTTGTAAAGTCTGGATAATTGATAATATACAGCCGATCGTGTTTCAGGTATTGTCCTCATGTTTTCAAGGAGTTCTATAGACTTGTCATAATTGCCAATTAATTCTTGTTTTTGGGCATCTATCAATTGTGATTCAATTCCCATAGGAACCGTTTCATTTATGAATTGTCCAGTTGCACTTTTATTTATGGCTAGAATCAACCAGAATGATAAAACGATTGAGATTCTTATTTCGCAAATTTTTTTCAAAGATTCTATTTTGATTTACTATAAAATTTAATTCGTTAAATGATTATTCTATTACTCTACCTGCGTAACTTTAAGCATATTGGTTCTTAGTTTTGCATGGATGGGCATACTACCGGTATTCACGATAAGATCTCCTTTCTTAAGCTTTTGATCTTTCTTTAAAATTCTGGTTATGTCTTCAATAGTATCATCCGTAGAAATCATTTTATCATAATAATATCCTCTAACACCCCAGATCAGATTCAGAGTTCCTAAAATTTCTTTAATACTTGAAAAAATAAAAATTGGACAATTGGACCTATAGGAAGAAGTTTTGAAAGCGGTATATCCGGATACTGTTAAACCAATAATTGCTTTAGCCTTAATTTCTTCCGCAACTTTTGCGGCATTAAAACATACTACATCACTGATAAACGTTGAAGACTTTTCTGAAGGCTTTGGTCTCTTAATTTGAGAACTATAATGTTTTTCAGCTTCTGCAATTATCTTATTCATAGCCTGTACTACTAATATTGGATGTGCCCCGACAGAAGTTTCTCCACTTAACATCACGGCATCGCATCCATCCAGAACCGCGTTGGCAACATCAGTAACTTCAGCTCTGGTTGGACTTGGGTTTCGGATCATACTATCCATTAACTGAGTAGCAACAATAACGGGTCTTGAGCGCTGAATACATTTTTCGATAATCATTTTTTGGATAGTAGGTAGTTTTTCAATTGGCATTTCAACTCCCAAATCTCCCCTTGCTATCATAATAGCATTACTCACCTTAATAATCTCATCTATATTTCGAAGTGCCTCCGGCTTCTCGATTTTGGCAATGATCTTGGCAGAATGTCCGGTTTTGTCTATCAATTTTGTAAGATTAATAATATCATCGGCTTTTCTAACGAATGACAATGCTATCCAATTTACGGGTTTGGTAAGTATAAAGTTGAGATCCTCTATATCCTTAGTTGTTAAAGATGGCAGGCTGACGTCTGTATCCGGTAAGTTTACACCTTTATTGGAGGAAAGAATTCCTCCATAAATTGTTTTTAGTTTAACGGTGTCTATCTGATTTGTTTCGATTACTTCAAATACCAGTTTTCCGTCATCTATAAGAATTTTTTCACCAACACTTACATCCCTGGCAAAATGATCATAACTCATATAAATCTGATCTTTTGTTCCTATACATTCCTGATCCTTCAAAGTAATAATATCTCCTTCTTTTAACTCTAATGCATTATCCTTGATCGATCCAATTCGTAGTTTTGGACCTTGTAAGTCAGCAAGAATTCCAACGTGCAAATTATAATGATCATTAATATTTATAATATGTTGGATGACCTTTCCATGATCTTCGTGAGTACCATGGGAAAAATTTAATCGGAAGACAGCTACTCCTTCTAGAGCTAAATTTCTTAAAGCTTCATAACTGTTACAGGAAGGCCCTACAGTAGCAACAATCTTGGTATTATGATTTATCATTAAAAAAAAATCTATTTAAAGGAACAAAAATGGGCTTAAAGGTTGTTTAAGGGATCGTTATTTAATAAATATTTCTAGTTAATCCTTTGGTTTAAGCTGGGAGATACTGTTATTTTGCGTCATCTTTTAAATTAATCATTAAAAATGTCAACTACAAGCGAAAGAGTTAAAAAAATCATCGTCGATAAATTAGGTGTAGACGAATCAGAAGTTAGCAATGAATCAAGTTTTGTGAACGATCTGGGAGCAGATTCCCTTGATGTTGTGGAACTTATCATGGAATTCGAGAAAGAATTTGATACATCTATTCCCGATGATCAGGCCGAAAAAATTCAGACTGTTGGTCAAGCTATTGAATACCTGGAAGCTAATAGTAAATAAGTACAAAATTTGATAATGTTCTGATAATCAGAATATTATCAATTAAAAAGAACTTAGCATGTAAAAAATTTCATGATGAGACGAGTTGTCGTTACAGGAATGGGTGCACTTACTCCAATTGGAAATAATGTAGCAGCCTATAGAGAAGCCCTTCAGAAAGGTATTTCAGGTGCTGGCATTATATCTCGGTTTGACCCAAGCCTTTTTAAAACTCGTTTTGCCTGTGAATTGAAAAATTTTGCTCCGGAAGATTTTCTCGATAAGAAAGAAGCTCGAAAGTTAGATCCATTCGCTCAATACGCACTAGTTGTTGCCGAGGAGTGTATTAAAGATTCGGAAATTGATCTGCTTTCTGTCGATAAGAGTAGAATAGGAGTAATTTGGGGTTCAGGGATTGGAGGATTTTATACACTAGAAACAGATCTTTCAGAGGCTGCTTTAAACTCCGGAACTCCTCGTTATAGCCCATTTCTAATACCAAAGCTGATATCAGATATTGCCCCGGGTCATATTTCAATCAAATATGGTTTTATGGGAATCAACTATGGTACTGTCTCAGCTTGTGCTTCTTCAAGTCATGCCATTTCGAATGCATTCGACTATATTAGACATGGTAAAGCCAATATGATACTTGCCGGTGGTTCCGAAGCCGCTGTCACTCGCGCAGGAATTGGAGGTTTTAGTTCCATGAAAGCGTTGTCTGAAAGAAATGATGATTTTCTTACTGCCTCACGTCCTTATGATAAGGAAAGGGATGGATTTGTATTAGGAGAAGGTGCGGGCGCCTTGTTGTTGGAAGAATTTGAACATGCTAAAAGCAGAGGAGCTAAAATTTATGCCGAAATTTGTGGTACCGGTCTTACAGGCGATGCATATCATATTACTGCTCCCCATCCTGAGGGTTTGGGAGCCAAGGTTGCCATGGAACTGGCTTTAGAAGAGGCGGGAATGAACCCGGATCAGGTCGATTATATCAACACCCATGGCACCTCAACTCCGCTTGGTGATATAGCAGAAGTTAAAGCAATTCTAAAAGTCTTTAAGGATCATTCCTATAAATTAAATATAAGTTCGACCAAATCAATGACAGGTCATCTACTTGGCGCTGCTGGAGTTATTGAGTGTATTGCAGGTATGCTTGGAATGAAATATAATTTTATACCACCAACCATTAATCATTTCACAGATGACCCGGAATTAGATCCGAAGCTTAACTTTACATTTAATGAGGCTCAGTCTAGAGGAATTAATTGTTTTCTTTCAAATACCTTTGGTTTTGGAGGTCACAATAGTTCTATGATCTTCAAGAAATGTTAGAATAATTTTGGTTCAGCTAGTAAAAAAAATTTATAATAAGTTTTTTTCAGAAGAAAAACACTTTGTCGGGCGTCTGAATTCTGTGCTTGGCTTTACACCCGCACATGTGCATTTATTCAAAATCGCCTTTTATCACAAATCAACGATCAATAACAATCTTCAAAACAATACAAAAAATGGACTCTTTCAGTCTAACGAGAGGTTAGAATATCTTGGAGATGCATTATTGAGTTTTGTTGTTGGTGAATTTCTATTCAATAAATATATTCAGGCTGATGAAGGATTTCTAACAAAAATGAGATCCAAAATTGTAAAGCGAAAAATGCTCAATTATCTGGCCGAACAAATGGGACTGGATAGGATATTAATGGAATTCAATCAGGCTAATTTAAGTCCTTCGATGATGGGAAATGCTCTTGAAGCCTTAATCGGAGCTATTTATCTTGAAAAAGGTTTTATCTATACCCGTGATTACATTCTGAATCAACTGGTGAAAAAATACATCAACATTCATTCTTTGGAAAGTTTCGATGATAATTATAAGAGTCAGCTCCTTGAATGGTGTCAAAAACACATGAAAGAAATCAATTTCAGAGTAATTTCAAAATCAAAAAATGATAAACGAGACCGATTTAAGGTCGGGGTTTACATAGATGGAATAGAAATAGCCACTGCTGAAGATTTCAATAAAAAAAGCGCAGAGCAGGTCGCCGCTGAGATTGCATTAACTCAGGTTCAAACTTAGCATTAAGTCTTGTCTATAAAGTCAGGAAATAATAAGCAAAAGAAAAGTGAAACTTTATTTGAAGGGATGCTTCTTCTTGAAGCCTGGATTTTACAGCTGATTGAAGATGGTGTAGATGTTTTATCCAGAGACCCAAAACGAATTGAGGACATTTCCGTAAGATTGGTTGATCATGGTATTCCTGGAATATCAAAAAGAATAAGAACTATTCCGGATAAAATCCAATATTCTTCTGACTGGAAAGAAAGTGTATTACTGGAAGTTGGAGAGCTTTTTCTTTACATACAACTTTTAAAAAATAAGGAATACAATCATCTGGAAGAATTAAAAAGATATCTTTCAACACCTATGCGCAGAACTGAAGTGGAAGGTCACAATTTATTCCTGGAAGATGATTGGTGTTATCTTGGATGTACAAGTTCCGAAGAAGAAAAAGTTATTGCCTACAGACATTGGTTTGTAGGTAAAAACACAGGCAAAAAAGTATTATTTATTGAATACATTTTTAACCGTTTTGAAGGTAAAAGAAAATTTCTTGAAGGTAAACACTACTATGGAAGAATCTTCTTCTATCCTTCCATCGTACCGCGAAGGGTCACAAATATTCCAGAATCCATTAAACCGTTCTCAACGATTCAAAAACTACCACTTGATTCTATCAAAAGTTTTTTAGACCAATGGAGTCATACCTTGAGTCAGATTCCATGGTTCAGAAATGATCTACTACTCATAAAAAATTATCGTATTCAGTATATCGAGACAGACTGGTATCTCACGGATTCCGGTGAAGAAGGAATTAAGCTCTCTGCAGACCCGCAAGCCATTCCGCAACTTGTCTCACTGAGTTTAGATCCTTCAGCTGTTCTCGCTGCTGAATATGATTCATTCTCTCTGCGTCCACTTTCTGTCATCAGTGATCGAGGTGTTCTAATGTTCCATTCCATTTAAATCGGCATTGGGCTTTAACAATATAACATTTAGTGCATACTTTCTTCAAGAAAGTATCTTATGAAAATCGTGGATCAAGGGTTATTGTCCGGATTATAATTTAGATTTCTTTATGAAAGTGAAAATGACAATACAAATTAACTTCAATCAACAATCTCTAATGTTTATAGGGTAGCAAACCAAACCCGTTTTTAAACTTTTTCCGGGAGTAATAAATAACTTTCACATACAAACAAGTTAACAATAACTTTTAGATTATTATGAAAGCAATCAAATTTTAATTTAATAGGAAAATTAATTTTTCAACTCTAAAATAATTTTTTTAGTTTGTAAATAAATTAAAGTTAAGGATTTATTAGTTGAACTCAGGAATGGTAAATATTAATAAACTCTTAATAATTTTCATTTGACTAATTTCTTATAGTAATATTGTATATTAAACTAATAAATCTTTAACATAAGATTGTTGAACAATACCTGACCAAATTTTATAAACATATCTTAGAGTAAATTTTCAACCATCCTAAGAAATTTATTTTCACCAATTATATTTGCGATATACAGCAATTACTACGCAAAGGAAGCTAGAAATTTTTATTTCTGAAAATTTCATTAACTATATGATTTAAAGATACTATCTTGAAAATGGGCAATGTTCAGAACTTATTTTAAAGTATAGCAAAAAAAGTGAATGTGCCTATATGCTTTGATTTAAGGGCAGTTCAACAAAACTCAGTTTGTTTTAAAAATTGCAATTCATCGCCGAAGTGCTTGAATTAGACTTTATATTACACAATGTACTAAATCTTTATTCAGGATCCACTTTGATCAGTCGCACTGTCTCAATCCTAGTATCACTAACCAATTCAAGAATAAAGGTATAACCATCCTGTTCTAAGCTATAGCCTTGTTCCGGTATGGTACCAATTATTTTGACAACATACCCTGATAAGGTATGATAATCTCCGGTTTTTAAATTTAAATCATAGGTATTATTTAGATATTGAATCTCTAATCTACCTGAAAATAAAAATTCATTATTCGAGATCAGTTCTTCAATAAATTCTTCCTTGTCATGTTCGTCATCAATCTCTCCAAAAATTTGTTCTAAAATGTCTTCCTGTGTTATAATACCGCTTGTTCCGCCAAACTCATCTACAACACATGCAATGGACAATCTTAGTTTATTCATCCGAAGCATCAGGTCATATACATTCATGGTCTCCGGCACATAAGGTATATCCATAACTAAAGATTTTATAGATTGAAAATCTTTAAACATCTGTTGATGATGTATGTATCCGAGGACATTATCTATATCTCCATCAGATACTATAATTTTAGATAGTTTACTGTCTGAAAAAGCTTGTACCAACTCCTGCTTTGAATCGTTGAGGTCAACATAAACGATTTCATTTCTCGGAATCATACAAGCCTTTACTCTTACTTGCTTTAAATTCAATGTATTCTTAAAAATATTAGCGTCAATTTCATCTTCTGTTAATTTTAATGGACCTTCAAGATAATGCTCCAGATCAAGCGTTGAAAAACGATATCTAGGTTTAGATTCATTTTGTTTAAAAAAAACTTGGATAAGAAGCTTGGATATTCCGGATACAAATAAGGAAGGTAAATAGAGTATTTTATAGAAAAACTGAATGACATATGATAATGGAGTTATCAATTCATTCGCATATAATGTAAACATTACCTTGGGTAAAAATTCGCCAAGAACCAGGATGATTAAGGTTGTCATCAGCGTATTAGTGAAGAATTGTAATCCGGTACTCAATTCTAAAGGACCTAATAGTGAATCGAAAAATGCCGTAAGAAGATAAGAAAGTGTAACCAGAGAAATGCTGTTGCCGATAAGCATTACTGTGATAAACTTGTCCGGATTATCATAGAAAAAAGTAAGTATCCTGGAACTCGCCATTCCTTTACTCTTTTTAATCTCAATATTGAGCTTGTTGGCGGTAAAAAAGGCTATTTCGCTACCGGAAAAAAATGCACTTAAGAGCAGAAAGATGGCAATCCAAAACAAAAGCATATGGCAAAGATAAGTTTATTCATGAGAGATCCTTGTAGTCCCCTTTATGTAGCTGTTAGGTTCATAGTTGAGAATGGCTTATACAGGACTTAAAAAGAGATAATATACCCTTATAAGCTGGTAGAAATGTTATATTTTTGCGTTTCTTCTCCTTATACAATCCGAAAATCCTCTTTTGGAGCAATTTTTGTAATTATTTGATATAACTAATATTTAGAATGAAATTATTTAACTTATTCATGCAGGAATTAGCGGTTGACCTTGGTACGGCCAATACCCTAATAATGCAGGATGATCGTGTAGTAGTAGATGAACCTTCAATCGTAGCTATTGATAAAAAGACCGGAGAAACAATCGCCGTTGGTAAAAGAGCCATGCAGATGCATGAGAAAGCACATAGAAATATAGAGACCCTGAGACCATTGAAAGATGGAGTAATTGCTGATTTTAATGCGGCAGAGAGTATGATACAGGGAATGATAGGAATGATCGGTGCTAAAAGACGATTTTTCACCCATTTGAAGATGGTCATTTGTATTCCTTCAGGCATTACCGAGGTTGAAAAACGAGCCGTTTTTGATTCTGCAGATCATGTTGATTCTAAAGAAACATATCTAATTCACGAGCCAATGGCTGCCGCCTTGGGAATTGGTTTGGACGTTGAAGAACCTGTTGGAAATATGGTTATTGATATCGGAGGTGGAACAACTGAAATTGCAGTAATAGCCTTATCCGGTATAGTCTGTGATCAATCGATCAGGGTTGCCGGCGATGAATTTACTGAAGACATTATTGATTTTATGAGACGGGAACACAACCTTCTCATTGGTGAACGAACAGCAGAAAATATAAAAATACACACGGGTGCTGCAATCAAAGATCTTGATATAAAACCTGAACCCTATGCCATTAATGGAAGAGACTTGATGTCCGGTATTCCAAGACAGATTGTTATTGGTCACGAAGAAATAGCTGAATCGCTCAACAAGTCGATTATGAAAATAGAAGAAGCAGTTCTTAAAGCATTGGAAATTACTCCTCCTGAACTTGCCTCAGACATTTACAAAACCGGGTTATTCTTAACGGGAGGCGGCGCCTTATTAAGAGGTCTGGACAAAAGACTTTCTGCCAAAACAAAATTACCCGTAACCATAGCAGAGGATCCCCTGAGAGCTGTTGTCAGAGGGACCGGAATCGCCCTTAAGAAGACCGATAAATTTTCATTCTTAATAGGGAGAGGAAGTTAATTAAATCTAAATACACAAACAGATGCTTTCTTCATGTTAGATGCATTAAGAATCATTGTTAAAAATGGAGCCCTTGTACTCTTTCTCATATTGCAAATTATTTGCTTCTATTGGATTGTAAAATACAATCAGCGTCAAAGTCAGATTTACTTTTATTCCGGACAGGTATATTCTAACTTAATTTCACTTCAATACCAGTCCATACTTAATTATTTTTCGTTACAACAAAAGAATGATAGTCTTGCTGAAGAAAACAAATTATTGTTGAAACGAACTTTCGATCAGATAAATAAATCAAATCTTGACACACAACTCCACACTTTAAGTAAAAATTTGTACGAAATAATACCAGCAAATGTGGTTAACAATAGTCTCGTAAAACGAAATAATACGATTACCCTAGACAAAGGATCCAATGATGGAGTCAGCAAAGGGATGGGTGTTATTACGGTGCAGGGAGTTGTTGGAATTATTACTGACGTCAGTGAACATTTTTCACTTGTTCTCTCATTATTACATTCAAAATCTAGAATCAGTTGTAAAATTCCCAAAAGCGGATTCATCGGCACCATGGTTTGGGATGGGAAAGATCCGATGAAGTTGCAACTCGAAGACATACAACGATATGCTTTAATTAATATTGGTGATAGTATTGTAACTAGTGGCTATTCAATAATTTTTCCACAAGATATTTCAGTTGGGAAAATTACTTCCTTTCATGTTGAGCCGGGTGCTTTTACCTATACCATTGAAGCCACGCCCACTCAATCTTTCTTTAATCTGGATCAGGTCTATATTATTAATCATCCTTACAGATCCGAGAAAGAAAACCTTGAACATCAATCAGAAAAATATGAATAGAGAACTGATTGTTAACGGTCTTAGGATAATAATCTTGATATTTCTACAAGTTTTGATTTTGAGAGATATCAATCTTGAGCAAAGTAGCTCTAAATATTTTAATATTATCATTTATCCATTGGGGATCATGTTGCTTCCAATTGCTTTACCTACTTTTATTGTATTCTTAATTGCATTTATATCCGGATTAATTGTAGATGGATTTTATGGAAGTATAGGTGTTCATGCTTCTGCTTGTCTATGGATGGCAGCATCAAGAATATTGGTGATAAAATTTTTGGAACCCAAATCCGGTTATTCAATCCATCAAAAACCGGTAGCGAGTCAGTTGGGTATGTATTGGTTTTTACAATATTCCGGAATCCTTTGTTTCGTATATTTATTCATTTATTTTACTCTGGAAATATTCACCTTTGTCTATTTCGGAGAAATACTTTTAAAGTCGATCTGCAGTTTTGTTATTTCCATGCTCGTTATTTTCTTATATCAATTGTTAGTCAATCCAAAAGATTAGTTGATTTCTCTTGGCAAATAAAGAAAAAAAAATAAAGTTTCTCAGCGTACGGATTATCCTTATCGCAACAGTGAGTATTTTCATTTTTATACTTATGAAATTACAACTTCTGGATGCTTATTATTCAGATAAAGCCAAAGCAACGACTTTAATTCAAAAAACCATCGAACCCGCAAGAGGGCTGTTCTACGACCGAAACGGAAAAATACTCGTAATTAATTATCCTGCCTATGATCTTTATGTAACTTACAAACAGTTGAATTCCAATTTTGATACAATCAAATTTTGCAGGCTGCTCAATATCACCAAAGAAACCTTTGTTCAAAATCTGGATAAAGACTGGTCTAGTAATATGTATTCTAAATCAGTACCATTTATTTTTCAAAAAAACATCGAACCGGAAACATTTCTGAGATTTCAGGAAAATCTATTTGAATTTCCTGCATTCTCAACTTATCTAAGATCAGTGCGGGAATATCCATATCCTTATGGCGCACACTTTCTTGGATACATGAGTGAGGTTAAAAAATCAGACATTGAAAATTCCGGTGGTGAATATAAATTGGGGGACTATATCGGTGTCAATGGTCTCGAAAAGCAATATGAAGATTATATAAAAGGATACAAAGGCGTACAATTTGTGCTTAGGGATAAATTGGGACAACAAGTTGGCTCCTATCTAAATGGCGCATTGGATAAAAACGCTGAAGCCGGTTCAGATCTCATTTTGGGTATTGATATTGAACTCCAAAAATTCTGTGAGACAATCCTTAAGAACAAATCAGGCAGTATTGTTGCTCTGGATCCATCAAGCGGTGAAATACTTGCTCTTGTATCTTCTCCAAACTTTGACCCAAATCTCTTATCTGTAAACCGTAATCGGGGACGTGACTATGCTCATTTGTTATTGGATTCCAGCAAGCCATTGTTTGACCGATCATCATCAGCAATGTATCCCCCGGGATCAATCTTTAAACCGGTCCTTGCCTTGATTGCCCAACAAGAAAAAGTATTGTATGAAAATACTTCGCATTCATGCAAAGGTGCATATTTTTATAAGACTGTTTCTTATGGCTGTCATCAGCACCCGGCACCTTACAGCATTTCAGTGGCTCTGCAACATTCATGCAATTCATATTTTATTCAAACATTTAGAGACCTTATTGAAAAAAATGGATTTAATAAACCCCAGGAAGGCTTGGATATTCTTACTCGATACCTGGGATATTTTGGATTGGGAAAACCTCTATATTCTGATGTTGCAACAGAAAATGGAGGATTTATACCAACCTCTGAGTATTATTCGAGACTTTATAAGACCAATAATTGGAGATCGACCTATATTATTTCTGTAGGGATTGGTCAGGGTGAATTGCAGCTTACAACGCTTCAGATGGCAAATCTTGCCGCTATCATTTCAAACAGAGGCTATTATTATACGCCTCATCTCGTAAGAGGATTTAATCATGGTGAATATCAATTACCCGAAAATCTTCGAACCAAATATGAAATACCTATTAATAAGAAATACTATGAACCTGTAATTGATGGTATGGAAAAAGCGGTTTCTGCCGGTACTGCAAGAAAAGCTTATTTTGCTCCTATAACGATATGTGGAAAGACGGGTACTTCACAGAATCCTCATGGTGAGGATCATTCTGTATTCTTTGCGTTTGCACCAAAATATAAACCTCAAATTGCCTTAGCTGTTTATATAGAAAATGCGGGATGGGGAGGAGACGTAGCAGCTCCTATTGGATCTTTGGTTATTGAAAAATACCTAAACGATAGTATAAGCGATTCAAGAAAATTATTGGAGCAGGATATGATTAATTATAAAATTAAAACAAAAAAGCCAAAATGAGAATATCAGCTCTCGTTGCCATGACACCTGATCGATTAATAGGTATCAACAATCAAATTCCATGGCATATTCCTGCGGACTTAAAATACTTTAAAGAAAAAACAATAGGGCATCATATTTTAATGGGGAGAAAATGCTTTGAAAGTATTGGCAAGCCTTTGCCGGGACGCACTAATATCATTGTCAGTAGAAATACTTCATTATACTATTCACAATGTCATATTGTCCGGACTATCGAAGAGGGAATATTACTAGCTAAAATGAATCATGAAACCGAACTATTTATAGTAGGAGGAGGTGAGATTTACTCTCAATCTCAATCCTACTGGACAGATCTTTATATAACCTGGATTGATGCTGATCTTCAGGGTGACGTTTACTTTCCTCAATACACTCAGGAAGAATGGCTTCTCCAATATGAAGAAAAACATGAGAAAGATTCGAAAAACAATTTCAATTACTCCTTCAATAAATACATTAGAAAAACTAATATTTAATTCTGTTCAAGATCATAAATCCATAAGATAATTGATACGGAAATGTTATTTTTATTATTTGAATTAAACTACTTTTTTAATAAGCCTAGGTTATTCAAAGCTTTAATGCTAATAATTTAGAACTACTCAGAAAATAAAAAATCAATTGATCCAAATGTGAGAAAATACTCAGGGTCAGACAATGGTAACTGTTATACCTTCTTCTCAAGCTCATTACCATCGAATTTACTATACACTAAAATTAAAACATATCGCTTTCAGACTATGAAATATATAGTATATTTGTCTACCTAATAACAATAAATACTCTGCAATGAAAGAGGACCTCCTGCATTATTTCTGGCGCACTAAAAAATGGGCAACTTTTTCCTTAAAAACAACTAAGGATGAAAACCTGGAAATTATTTATCCGGGTGACTACAATCAAGATCAGGGTCCGGATTTCAACTATGCTAAAATCAAGATTGGCGGCATCCTATGGTCGGGTAAGGTTGAGATGCATATTCGTTCGTCAGATTGGATTAGGCATCAACATCAAGATGATTCTCAATACAATAATGTTATACTTCACGTAGTGTGGGAGCATGATCAGAAAATTAGTATTCATCACAACGAATTAAATACACTTGAATTAAAGGAGTATATCTCACAAGTAGAAATTGATCGTTATGACCTTCTTATCAATAATTTGGATCGCCTTGCATGCAGTGCTTATCTTTCAAAAATTCCGAACTCAATCCTTATTTCACAATTAGAAGACAGTTCGGTCGAAAGACTTCAACAAAAAGTTGTTGCTATTCAGAATGAACTTGATCGGTACCAGCAGGATTGGGATAGAATGTTTTTCAATTTGATTGGCAGATATTTAATGGGACCTGTTAATCAATTGGCATTTGATCGAATGAGTGAACTACTAGATTATTCCATTATAAGAAAAGAGAAAGATAAACTTCTAAATCTTGAATCTTTACTCTTTGGTTGTTCGGGATTTCTTGGCAAGGAATTTAAAGATGAATATTTGATTCAACTTACTAAGAATTTTGATTATTTAAAACACAAATATCAGCTCCATAGTATTTCTTCGAACAATTGGTACTTTTCAAAATTAAGACCGGCAGGATTTCCAAGTATTCGAATTGCACAGCTTGCTTCATTAATTCATCAGGATGATTTTTCATTTCTGAATCTTATAATGTATGAAGACATAAAAGATATTATTCCAAAATTCAAAACAGAAGTAAGTGAGTATTGGCAGACTCATTATCAATTCAATGAGCAAAGTCATCTATCTACTACAGGTCATCTTGGAAGATCAACAATCGATATTCTATTCATCAATGTCTTAATTCCGTTAACTTACCATTATGGAAAAACCAACCTGCAAGCTTATTATATACAAAAATCTTTTCGATGGTTGGAACAACTTTCAGAAGAAAACAACAAGTACTCCCGGATATTCACGGAATTAGGTGTAAAAATTGATTCTGCAAGATTATCCCAGGGCTGTATTCATCAGTTCAAAAATCTATGCAGTGTAAAAAAATGTCTTCACTGTAAGATGGGTCACTTTATTCTGAAAGGAAAAGTTGAATGAATGATGAACGATATTAATTAACGCCAGTTCGGGCTAAATTTCTGTTAGAACCAGATTGATCCACTGAATCTGACCCTACTGATTCAAATATACTTTACAATTTAATAAACTTCCCGCCTCCCCATGAACCATTATCGCTTCTTAATTGAAATAAATAAATACCTGAAGGTAGTCTTGAACAATCTATATTTATATTCGTCTCCCCGGGAATTATTTTTTCGAAATGTACTATTGAGCCCTCAATATTGATTAATTTAATGTATGTCTCACTAAGTATTGGATTTGGGAAAACTACATTCAGATTACTTTCAACAGGATTTGGGAAAATAGTGATGTTAGTACTAAAATTCCAATCGTGAACTTCTGATAGATCCCATCTTATTGTACTATCACAAGGATAAGTCTCATCGATTCTGAAATGAGGAAAATTAGGAATTGAGCCGTGATTCAAATGTGGAAATCTAATGCCTTGCTGTATAAAGTTACAAGACCTCCCATATTCATTGGGATTCATGATGATATTCATACAGGTTTGCTGATAATTGGATACCATGTATATCCTACAATCAGGGCCTATGACCATAGGACCAAATCTTGTCTTTCGCTTGAATGCCGGGTCACAAGTAACATTATTTACATGATCAATTAATACCTCGGATGACTTTAGGTCTGAAGATTCCATATCATACTGATATAAGTTCTCATAAGTACTTACATATAACTTCTTACTATCAGGACTAAAGCAGATGCCGCCTATTCCGGTAGTTGTATCTAAGACTTCAATCTTTCGATAATTGCTAAGTTCTCCTGTATTTCTGTCAAAATCCATTAATTCAAGATCATAATTTTTGCAATAAAATCCATAGGTCTTTCCATTCGGACTGAAGGCTGCAACTCCAAGACTGCCATATTGATAATACTCCCCAATGCTTTTCTTCTTCCATTGAATCGTATCCTGACTAATATCCAGTGTATAAATCACATTAGATCTATTCTTACGAATTATGACCCAATAGCCATTCTTGTTATACTTCTCAATGGCAATCATTCCTCCGGTAGGAAAAGTATCTCTAACGATCGGTGTGTTCTTATTCATCACATAAAAAGTGTCATTAAGTCGGTCATACTGTATCCATGTTGCTAATACATGTGGACTATAAAGAAATTTAGTTCCTATTATAGTTTCGACACTAAGGTATATCAGACCTGACTTATCCTGTGTCAATGGTAGAATTATTCCTCCCTGGGGTAGTTCGAGTCCCGTAGGATATAGCTTTCCTTCCTTTACACAGTTCTCATAATAATCCTCTATAGGATTCAAAGTATCTCCACCAACTATCTTTCTGTCCAATCTATCAGTCAGATAACATCCGTCGGTGTAGATCAATAATCTTCCGTTGGTATCACAGATTGAAGCATTGTGTTCAGACATATAGAAAGGCTTATGATGGATTAATAATTTAACCGATCCGTCGTTAAAGTCCAGATCCATTCCTCCAAATCTATATTGCATATTAAATGATCCATCTGGTGATCCCAACATCCATTGATAGTCTTCCTTCTGAGCTGATAATTTAATTAGAATCTGGCTTATAACTAAAGATAATACTATACAATTCCGACTTAATGACATTCTTGATAAATTTTAAGTTATTTATTAATAATACTAATTCGCTTTGTTACTGACTTGCCATTGATATCCTTCATCTCGACTAGATAAACTCCATCAGGAAGCCTATATTATAATTCCATATATCTGTACTTAGTCCTTAATATCATCAGCAATTGATACATCTATACATTACAATTTAATAAACTTCCCGCCTCCCCATGAACCATTATCGCTTCTTAATTGTAATAAGTAAATACCAGAAGGTAATCTTGAACAATCCACTTTTAAATTCGTCTCCCCGGGAAGTATCTTTTCGAAATGTACTATTGAGCCCTCAATATTGATTAATTTAATGTATGTCTCACTAAGTATTGGATTTGGGAAAACTACATTCAGATTACTTTCTACTGGATTTGGGAAAATAGTGATGTTAGTACTAAAATTCCAATCATGAACTTCTGATAGATCCCATCTAATCGTACTATCACAAGGATAAGCCTCATCAATCCTGTAATGAGGAAAATTAGGAATTGAGCCGTGATTCAAATATGGAAATCGAATGCCTTGTTGTATAAAGTTACAAGACCTCCCTTTTTCATTGGGATTCATGATGATATTCATACAGGTCTGTTGAGGTCTAGAAACCATGTAAATCCTACAATCAGGGCCTAGAATCATTTGACCAAATCTTGTCTTTCGCTTGAGTATCGGATCACATATTACATTATTTGTATGATCTATTAACACTTCAGATGACTTTAGATTCGAGGATTCCATATTATACTGATACAGGTTCTCGTAAGTACTAACATATAACTTCTTACTATCGGGACTAAAGCAGATGCCGCCAACTCCGTAAGTCGTATCCAAGACTTCGATTTTTCGATAATTACTAAGCTCTCCTGAATTTCTGTCAAAATCCATTAGTTCTAATCCATAATCTTTGCAATAAAATCCATAGGTATTTCCATCCGGACTGAAGGCAGCAACTCCAAGACTTCCATATTGATAATACTCCCCTATGCTTTTCTTCTTCCATTGTATTGTGTCCTCACCAATATCCAAAGTATAGATCACATTAGATCTATCCTTACGAATTATAACCCAATAACCTTTTTTGTTATGCTTTTCAATGGCAATCATTCCTCCGGTAGGGAAAGTATCTTTAACAATTGGCACGTTCTTTTTCATAACATAAAAGGTGTCATTAAGTCGGTCATACTGTACCCAGGTAGCTAATACGTGCGGGCTATAAAGAAATTTAGTTCCTATAATAGTCTCTACACTGAGGTATATCAGACTTGACTTATCCTGTGTTAATGGTAGAATCATTCCTCCCTGAGGTAGTTCAAGTCCTGTAGGAGCCAAAGATCCTTCCTTTGCACAATTCTCAAAATAAGCTCTGATAGGATTCAAAGTATCGCCACCAGCAATCTTTCTGTCCAATCGATCAGTCAGATAACAACCATCGGTATAGAGCAATAAGCTTCCATTTGTATCACAGATTGAAGCATTATGTGAATTCATATAGAAGGGCTTATGATGGATTAACAACTTAACCGATCCGTGGTTAAAGTCCAGATCAAATCCTCCGAATTCATAATGCATATTAAATGATCCATCTGGTGATCCTAACATCCATTGATAGTCTTCCTTCTGAGCTGAAACTTTGATTAGAATCTGACTTATGACTATTGAGAATACTATGCATTTCCGACTTAATGACATTCTTAATAAATTTGATAAAAACTAATAATTTGAATTTTTGGGCTCCACTGGGTGTTAGGATGTATGTGAATAGAAGTAGGAGGCATGAGCTAAAATTAAGTTGGTAATCATTCAAAAATTATCTTCTCACTCTGACTAAACTCCTTGCCTATAATCTGTAAGATATATTTTCCCGGCAATACATTGTCAGGTCTATTAATAATATATTGCATACCTGCTTGAACCTGAATTGAGGTTGAATGAATTTGTTGACCCATCATATTAAAAAATTGAATACGATAATTCTGAGCTGAACTTATTCTTGATAGAACATATAATCTATTTCCGATAAATGGATTAGGATAAATCTCAAATGCTTTGTGCTTGCCTTCTGTAATATCATTAACGTCCACTAAATTATGACAATCAGGCACAACACAGCCAAACGAATCAGTCTTAATTAATATAGCTGCATTGACAAGTGTAATTGCAGGAGTAATGGAGTCCCCAGAACCACAGATGATATATCCTCCATCAATGGTTCTCTTGAAGTCAAATGCGTGAAACAAATTACTTGCACTATCCATGGAATAAATTCTCTGCCAATGAACTTTGCCAAGGGAATCAAAATTTAACAATACAATTCTTACATTTCCAGATCCTCTGTCTGGATTATTTGAGTCTTTTAATTCCATATTTCCCATTGAAGTATAATTATTCTCATTGACTTTCAACAACTTTAACATATTGCTCTTATCAGTGAACCAATAGCTGCTTAAAAACGCCGAATCAGGAATTATACTCCATATTAACCTTCCTCTTGTATTCATTCTAATAATGGCTGGAAGTCCAGTAATACTTCCTTTATGAGACAATATTGAAGTTGCAATAATGTAGCTTCTATCTTCTAATACAATAAGGTCACTAATACCTGCATTCATACTATTCCTATAAATAATGCTAGTAAGGCTATCTCCTTTATTATTAAGTACAAGGATGAAATCTCGTTTGGATTCATCATTGTTCTTTATATAATATTCTAGATCTAATAATCCATGAAGGATAATATTAGAATCATTACTTTCTTTTATTCCGCCAATAACAAACCACCGATCATTGAAAGTGATTCTTTTATTCAGTAATTCATTACCTAAGCTATCTAACTTAACCAGATATACTTCCATTTTATATTTTTTACCAGAGTTAATATTTGAAGACCAAGTTATATAAGTTTCACCTTTATTATTTCGAAATAGTTTAGGTCTAAATAAGTATTGAGAATCTTCCAAGGGTCCAAATGAACGGAATAAATATATTGAATCCTTAAGTATGTCATAAGATACTAGTCTTGCACTATCATAAGGTTGAAGATATAAAGAATAAATCTTATTAGAATGATAATAAATTCCATCTGGCCAACCGAAATCTATTCTGTTAGCTCTAAGTTCTTTCTTCAATAATAATTGGCCAGTCAGATCAACTTTATTGATAACTGCTGTCCAATGGTAAGGCATAATAGTGTCAGTCCCCCAACCAGTAATCCAATAACAACTGTCTGTAGCCAATACATTATTAAATTCGTATTGATAAAATGGAGCTAAATACCTTTTACTAAATCTTGTCCTATCTTGGCTGAATATTAATAAACTAATTGAATAGAGTAATATTGTAATTGAAATCTTCATAAAATCTTATAATAAAAGATGCAGTTGCATAAACTTCAGTAGATAATTATGCAACTGCTTTTTAATTGAATTTAAATTGTTTTTTACTTAATAATTCGTCCTATTACTTTTTTATTTTTATTTTCATTTTCTTTAATACGAATAAAATAAGCACCTTTCATTAATTCTGAAGTATTTATTTGTAAGATTGGATCTAAACTATTAACCTTATTTGACAATATTACCCTTCCATTTAAATCAACTATTTCAATTAAGGATTGATAGCTGGTATTTGCTATTCTTAGATTCCTAATAGTCAATTCATCTCTAACAGGGTTTGGATAAATCAGATATTGATTATCAAAATAATTTTCTTTATTAATAATTTCAAGCTTTGACAATGGTTGATAACTCGGAATTACTTTATCATTATTTGATTTCTTTAAATATTGATTATTAGCAATAATATTATAATAAAAATAGAAGATATTTGATGCAATTTTATTCGCATATTTAGTATCTGATTCTGCAAAATTTAACAATACTTGCTGCTCTGTTAAATTCAGATTTCCAATATATTTATTCGAAGAATATACTCCTTGTAAAAAACTAACTAGTTCAAGAAATTCGTTAACTTCAGCTTGAACTTCTGGATCTGAAGTAGTGCTTCCAATCTGTTGAATACAAGATACTAAGATGTTATACTGACTTACATTGTCAGAATACAGGCTTAATAATGCAGCATCCATCTTTACAATTAAACTAGAAGATCTATTAATCCATTTAAGGCTTAAACTAAGGTTGTCATTATCATTGTAAAGATGAAAATTTATCATTCTTTTAATTAGGTTATCCAGATTGGTTCTATTCGATTCAATCTGCATTAATAAATTATATCTTGCACCTGATTGTGGAGTAGATAATCCAAGAAGAGTATTTCTCATCGTCTCTGTAATCCCATCAATCGGAATACTAATTATATCTAAAACATCATATTCCAAAAGAACTAATGGATTGGCAACTACTAAATCATATCTCTGTTGAGCACTAAACTCTGTCGTTTTATTCCAGATAGCCATTACAAGTTTAGAAGATACATTCGGTGACCATTGAGACACGTTAGAATAGACAGTACTTGATGTTGAAGAATTTGCATTCTGAATTGATGTATATAATTGTGCTGTCTGGCCATCATCAAGAAGATTATTCAGATTAGCTTCTAAGCCAGTCTTATTTGAGATTAATTGATTATAAATATTGTCTTTAAGTTGTTCATCTCCATCCGTTGGATCAATGGGTTGAACAAAACATCTTGGACCAGTTTTTGGTTGATTAACCTTTGAAATATTTGTAAATACTAGAGGCTCTGAATTGGTTTGAAGATCATTATATCTATATTCTATTATTCTTGAATTTCCATTAAAGAAATTTGTAGTCTGTGCTGGAGTAGTAAATGTATTACCTGCTGGTTGATCATAGAATTGTTGGATACTTGCTAATCTAGTGTTAGATTCAATTCTAATATCTTCTCTACAATTTATAAAATCATTACAAGTTACAAACAACTTATTATTACTTGTAAAGGTCGTACAGTTAATCCCAAGCTTAAGACCAGTAAATGTATTATCAGAAGAAATATAATTGTCATCATCATTATTGGTAAATTTAAGCTCAATTCCAGTGCTAAAAGGTCCTGTGTTAACATTAGTAAAGTCATTCTTTTCGATTATAAAACCAGTAGCGGTGCTTAAAATCAAACCAGTACTAACTGAGCTAGATCCATAAGGACCACACTTAAAGTCATTATTAGTAAGCGCAAAATTATTAACCGCTTCACTTAGTATGCCAACTTTAAAATTCTCAAATAAATTATTAGCAATATAGTATGTACTAGTATTTCCAAATGCTCTAACACCATAATAATATCCACTAATTTTTGGACAGTTCAGCATAATCAATCTTGTACCAATTTCGGTAATAGCACATATTTCATTTGTACGAAAGGTAGTATTGTTTTCAATATTACAAGTACTAAAGCTTGCTTTTCCGCCACCTAAAATAATTTGATGGAAGAGATCAGAGCCTTTGTAATTAGTATTAAGAGTGAATTGACAGTCACCGAAATGAAGATAAGTATCAAAGACTCGGTTTCCATTCATATCAACTGCAGTTCTATTATTTAAAAATTTAGAATTGGTTCCAGCATTAACAAAAGCAAGTCCGCCATTAGAATTAAATAAGCCAGAATAGGAATGCTCTAAAATTCCACCATTCATAAAGTAAACAAATCCTCTTCCACCATTCTTACCAACTTCAACACCTTTCCAAAATGGTCTAGTATCTTGAGTTATTGTTTGACAAATATTCTTCGTATTTCCAACAGTTAAAGTACCACCATCGACAACTAAAGTAGCTCCACCTTCAACAATAATTTTTCTACTCGTTGCCATCATTACTTTGGCTTTAACAGTAAGAATTACACCAGCTCTAATGAGTAAGTTGTTATCAATAATTCTATCAGTAGTCCAGGTAGTACTAACCTTTACTTCTTCATTTCCAGTACCTGTTGAAGATGAAATTATTGAGTTAGCTAAGTTTAGCTTCATTCTTGCAGCTTGACCTTGAGTGAATATAGAATTACAGTTATCATAGTAACTCATTATATTATTAATAGGTGGATTGTATTCTAATCCTGAACAAGTGTTTATTAATCCGCATTCAGTATGATGACCTGGTACATTGTCAAACAAGGAAGCAGATTTTGAACAATCTGATACTCCATTGTGCGGGTCAGCTTCAGTATCACAAACTAAGTCTCCTGCATCAGTTGCAGTGCTGTGTGTACGAGACACACATTCATTGCCGCCGCAACATTCATGTGTATGCCTTAATCCTAAACAATGCCCAATCTCATGGGCTACTGTTCTTGGATCAAGTCCTGGTGCATAACAATCTCTACTTGGAATTCCATTAGCAAAACCGCCTCCATTAGTATTAAAAATGTAGGCATTTATTCCATCTGGAATAGAATGGGTAGTGTAATAATTAGGTATATTATCATATGTAACTGAATTATCACAAATATCTAAGTTGCAAGTCGGAAATTGTAAATTAATGTTCACAGCTCCTAATGAATTAGTTAAATAAGATTTTAATGTAGCAATCTGTGTAGAAGTTAACCCTCCACTACAATCAGTAGCTCTTATAAAATGTAAATAAACCCTAACATCAACTGCTTCTGGAGAAGTAGTTCCACATGGAATTCCTGGAATAGGATCGGGACAAGGTAGTGCACCAGTTAGGCATTGAGATCTTACATTTTGTGAACATATTAAACTTATCATATATATATATATATGACTTTCTGATGCTTAAGATCTGATTCTTAAGTCTTAAGGGGAATGAATGAATTGAAAACATAATTTAAAAATTTATTTATGAATAAAAAAAATACACTTGTTATTAATATAAATTTGAAACAGGAATTGCATACCTCGCGCTTTGAATTTCATCCAGCGATCTTTCAAAGATATAACATTCTATTCCGACTTAACTCAGCAATTTCCCTGAAAAAATAAATTCAGGGAAAACTCTTAATCCTAAATTTTAGAGTTGAGTTTTGTAGTGAGCCTTAAAAATCAAATAAAATCAAGTTCTCACAATATATTCTTACCTCAGATATAGTCATCTTAATGTTGAGGAGGACTGAACGGTATTCGCAAAGCAGAATGGCTTGCGACAACAAGGCAAGTGAAGGAACCACAAAAATTGGCATGAGAAAGTGCATATTTGAAGGAATTTTGGCTCGTAATAGAAACTTAACTGTAAAAATAGGGTTAAAGGAGTAAAATGAAATCAAATCGGAGTTGCATGATAACCTGTGCTAATTCATTGGCAGATGATTAGTTTTAAAAACTTCAATTACACGCAGTTCATCATTCTATTCTACCTTTACACCTAAAATTATCTTTTTCTGACTCGTTTCATTCAAATTTTACTGAGCCCATTTTCTTTCATCTATGGCCTAATGGTCAGTTTGTATCAGGCGCAATATTTATCCGGAATATCCAAATCATTTTCATTCAATATTCCTGTCATCTCGATAGGCAATTTATCTGTAGGTGGAACCGGAAAATCTCCTCATGTAGAATACCTCATCAGAAATCTTAAAGAATATATCCAAGTCGGTGTATTAAGCAGAGGATATCGACGCAAAACATTTGGACATATAGATGTAAGCACTCAGCATTCAGCAACAGAGGTTGGAGATGAACCTCTTCAGATTAAATTAAAATTTCCTGAAATACCGGTTGCGGTCAATAAGAATAGAGCTATCGGAATACCACAATTAATTAAAGATCATCCGGAAATTCAACTTGTAATTTTAGATGATGCATTTCAACACCTTTCCGTTAAACCATTTCTCAATATCCTCCTTACCGAGTATAACAATCCTTTCTCTAAAGATTATCTTCTTCCAAGTGGAAGACTGAGAGAGTGGAGATTTGGTCACCGCCGTGCTCAAATCGTAGTCGTAACCAAATGTAGCATTGAGCCAGATGAATCAGAAGTCTTCAAGTGGAGAAAATCCTTAAAATTGAGCAAAAGTCAACTGCTGTTTTTTTCCTATATCCATTACGGAGTTCCTTATCACGTATTTGATCCGTCCAAAAATTATATTCTTACAGAGTCCACACATGTTATTCTGGTTTCTGCAATTGCACAATCGGATTATCTTTCAGACTATATTTTCCCCAAAGTTGCATCGCTAACAGATTATTCTTACGAAGATCATCATTACTTCAGCACAGATGAAATTCAAAAAATCATTGTAAAGTATAAAAGCATTACTCATCATAACAAGATTATCTTAACAACAGAAAAAGATGCCACAAGATTAAGGCTATTCAGACATTTGTTTGAAGAAGCACAGGTACCTGTATATTGCATACCTATCGAAATTGAATTTTATGAAAGAGACAGGTTTATTGATACTATCAAGAATTCATTGTTAGAGTTTAAATCATGAGAGAATTATTAATTTTTATAATTATCCTGAACATACAATATAAGTTAATTGCACAGGGAAATATTCTTGAACTTACAGATAATAATTACGTAAAACTTATACAATTTGAACTTCAATCTAATGAAAATACTACACAACATACTTCCTTAAAACCTTATTATCAACATAGAATCCTCAAACAGTATGATAAGAATGAGTCCCTTCAGCGAGATAATTATGAGTATTATCAGATGACCGATGACAGTTTGAAAAATTTTAGGTCAAAAAGTTTTTTAAAATATTTATTTAAATCTCCGGGACATGCTTATTCTTATTATAACAAGAATTATTATTTCTGTATTGATCCTTTACTTGATATTCAGATTGGCAGACAAAAGAACTCTTCTGATCCATTATTTCAAAATACCAGAGGAGTTTCGCTTAAAGCAGGCATAGATCAGAAAGTATTTTTATTCAGCAAAATTTATGAGAATCAAGTTAATCCTTTGGAGCATATTAATGAATATGCACTTCTTAATAAAGCTTATCCTGGTGGAGGATTCATTAAATCATATACTAGCAAATTCTTCAAAATCAACAATGGATATGATTATCTCATAGCAGAAGGAGGAGCAAATTTTAGAGCAAGTAGTCATATTGATATCGCTTTTGCGCATAGTCGATACTTTATCGGTCAAGGAATTAGATCATTATTATTATCGGATTTTAGTGCGCCTCAACTGAATCTTCGTATTAATACCTATTTAGGAAGATGGAATTATCAGAATATTTTTTCTGAATTATCTTCTGAGACAAGATTTATCAATGATCGCGATCAACTCTTACAAAAGAAATATGCTGCAACGCATTTTCTAAGTTGCAATATCACATCCAACTGGAATCTTGGAATATTTGAGTGTGTAATCTTTAATCGGAAAAAAAGTTTCGAATTACAATATCTGAATCCAATTATACTATACAGAGCAGTAGAACAAGCAGTAGGAAGTCCAGACAATGTACTCATAGGATTAAATTCACATTTAGATTTTGCAAAAAAAGTCAGACTCTATGGGCAATTCATGCTGGATGAATTTGTCACCAGGCAATTATTTAAGAACAAAGGATGGTGGGCTAACAAGTATGGATTCCAGATTGGATTCATTTATCCAGAATTAGCAGGAATAAAAAACTTAAGTCTGCAATATGAATTCAACGCAGTAAGGCCTTACACTTATTCTTATACAGATAGTCTTTCGAATTATTCACATTATCATCAGTCCTTAGCACATCCATTAGGTTCTAATTTTCACGAAAGCATTGGTAGATTAACATATAACATAAATTCTAAATTAAATCTCCAATTCTCAGCGCTATATTATGCCAAAGGAATCGACAATGACACACTCAATTGGGGCGGCAACATTCTAAAACCCAATGCAAGCCGAGTACAAGACAATAATAACAAGACATTACAGGGAGAAGAAACAAGAGTTGCTTTATTCTCTTTAAATACATCCTATGAATTATTTCCAAGATTTTATATTGATCTTCAATTATCAACAAGAAATTTAAAAAATTCTATCACTAAAAATCGAAATTCATGGATTCAATTGGGTATTAGGATGAATGTGAATAGAAGTAGGAGTTATGAATTATAGTTGTAAGTAGTAAGCGGTATGTTGTAAGTAGTAAGCTGACTATGTGAAAGTGTGTATGGTATTTTATTCCTGAGTTCAACAAATAAACGCAACTTTTAGAGAGGCAAAATAGTAATTTATTTTTTAATGAAAGTCAAACCCATATTAAGTTAATGTTTTTACTTAGCGAATAATACAATGTCCTTTTTTATTGGCTGACATAGGTAATTCTCGTCTTTTATATTCACTCTGGCATTTTAAGTTTACTGAGTATTTGTTTTTAATTTTTAAAAATGCTTCCACCCCTGAGCCGTAATCTCATGCAAATTTCCTTGGGTTGTTTTTAATCTTATACCTTGTTCTACCGGAACAACTTCGCCGATGTAATAGAAACTTGGTAATTGCTTGATCTTCTCCTGATCTTCCGGAGATATAGTTAACAACAATTCATAATCTTCCCCTCCACTTAGTGCACAAGTAATTGGATCCAGATGAAATTCCATCGACAACATCTGTGCATCAGGATCTATGGGTATCAAAGATTCCTCAATGATCGCAGCTACTTTCGATTGTTTGCAAATATGAAGCAGATCAGAAGAAAGACCATCCGAAAGATCAATCATTGATGTAGGAACTATTTTCGATTGATCCAACATGCTTATAATGTCTTTCCTTGTCTCTGGCTTCAAAAATTTTTCAAGTATTGCGCGATTGTTTTCAAATTGAGGCTGGATCCCTGGATTTTCATGAAAAATTTTCTTTTCCCTTTCCATTAATTGCAACCCAAGATATGCTCCACCTAAGTCACCGGTTACGTATATAAAATCACCGGGCCGAGCACCGGATCTTTTAACTATTTTATCCTTTTGTTGAACACCCAATGCTGTAACTGAAATTACCAAACCCTGATAGGATGAACTGGTATCTCCTCCTATAAGATCAACCTTATAGGTATCGCAGGCTAATTTAATACCTTTATAAAGTTCTTCCAGCGCTTCAACAGAAAAACGATTAGAAACAGCAATCGATACTGTAACTTGTTTGGGAATTGCATTCATTGCAATGATGTCTGACAAGTTTACAATGATAGCTTTATAACCTAGATGTTTTAACGGATGATATGCCAAGTCGAAATGTATACCTTCCAGAAGGAGGTCTGTACTTACAAGAGTACATGCATTATTATTTTCAATAATTGCTGCATCATCTCCAATTCCAAGTAGAGTCTCATCATGGTGTATTGCAATTTCATGGGTTAAATGTTCTATTAGCGCAAACTCTCCAAACTGATTTAATTCTGTCCGCATGGTTGTAATTTATTCTTTTACTTTTTCTTGTGTATTGAAAATCAAATTTGAAATAAAGGCCAAATATCATTTTCAGGAAGTGGAGCTACATACTCCATTTTCTTTTTAAGACTTTGATGAAACCATTCAATTTTCCAGGCATGCAATCCAATGCTTCGATCCCTATTGCCCCTGCGTGCATTATACTTGACATCTCCTCTTATGGGCATCTTGTGAAAAGCCAGTTGTGCCCTAATCTGGTGAAATCTTCCGGTTTCGGTTTTAATTTCCAGCAATCTAAAATGGTCAAGTGTTTGAATAATTTTATAATGTAAGATGGCCTTTCTGGACTCTTTATGTGTTCCGGTCTCGTCAACTTTAGCCATCATCTTTTTTTTATCATGAATTAAAGCATCCCTAAAACTTCCTGTTTCATCCAGATCAATGATTGGCACAATTGCAAGATAGGTCTTTGAAAACAATGATTTACTGAGATCTTCATTCATTAAGGCCTGTGTTTCTTTATTTTTAGCAAATAA
The DNA here is from genome assembly GCA_020848695.1 of Saprospiraceae bacterium. Taxonomy (GTDB): domain Bacteria; phylum Bacteroidota; class Bacteroidia; order Chitinophagales; family Saprospiraceae; genus Vicinibacter. The sequence goes on along the minus strand of JADLHT010000043.1, from coordinate 88,919 downwards.
AACAGCACCGGATACAGGTCTGTCAATACGATGAATTAAATAAAGATTGTGTTTACAATAGGCTTGCATTAATCTCAACAAACTTGCATCTCCGGTTTTGTCTTCCTGAACGGGGAGACCAGACGGTTTATTGACTAATAGATAGTAATGGTCGCTAAAAAGAATGTGTGACGAAAGATTTTCCAAATCTGAACTTTAGTTACAGTTCATCATAATCTGTATACTTATATTTCTTCTTCCCTGTATTTTTATCTTCAATGACTATTCTCTTATCTCTAAAAAATAAAGTGTATAATCCAAAGAGCGCCAATCCATATAAGATAAGTTTAAACATATAACAAATTGATCCAAATAATACTCAAAGTTACGCGTTGTTAAGCACATAATCAGAACTGTATTTCAGAACAAGTTTTGAGTACCTGAATAAAACTAATAGTATCGCAATAGTAGATTGGCTAATTACCATGAGAATTGTTTAATTTTGCCAATTCTCAATAAAACATAAATTAATTTAAAAAATATTTATAATTAACTGATATTCTGATGAATATATTAAAATCTAAGGTTAATATTACCGGTTGGTTAGTATTCTTAATAACATTTGCTGTTTACTTTTTCTCTGTTGAACGAACCGGAAGCCTTTGGGATTGCGGGGAATTTGTGTTAGGAGCTTATAAGTTACAGGTTGTACACCCTCCCGGAGCTCCTCTATTCCTCCTTGTGGGAAGACTCTTTGCTTGGCTTGCAAGCCTTTTCTCTAATAATCCTGCTGACATTGCTTTTGCAGTTAATTTAATGTCCGGAATTTGTTCTGCATTTGCAGCAACTTTTATTTGCTGGACGACCATTATGTTCAGTAAGCTAGCCGTATATGGAAGAGATCGGGATGAGGAAGCTTCTCATGACATTGGAATACTTTCAAGTGGCTTGATTGCAGGCTTATGTACAGCATTTGCAACTTCTATTTGGTTTTCAGCAGTTGAAGGGGAGGTTTACTCGATGTCAACAATGTTTACCTGTTTAACTTTGTGGGCAGCTGTAAAATGGTATTATCTTCCTAATGATCCTAAAAATGACAGTTGGCTGATTTTCTCCATTTATGCTGCTGCTTTGTCTGTAGGTGTTCACTTATTAAGCTTGTTGGCGTTCCCAACGATTGCACTTCTTTATTATTATAAGCGTTGGGACAAACACACCACCCTGGGATTCTTTATTACAGGAGCAATTGGAGTTATCAGTGTTGTATTGTTTCAATCTTTAATCATTTCGGGGATTCCTGCACTTTGGAGTAAGTTTGAAATATTCTGTGTCAATACTTTAGGATTACCTTTTCATTCGGGTTTGATTCCTACTTTAATTACATTGGGTGGACTCTGTTATTGGGCGTTAAAATACACTCAGAAAATCGGCAACGATTTAGCTCATAAACTGGTCTTTAGCTTTATGCTCATCATAATTGCAAATTCTGTTGTAGGTATGGTGATGTTGAGAGCGATAGCCAATCCTCCAATCAATATGAACGCACCCAGCGATGTTGTAAGATTACTGCCTTATCTTAATCGTGAACAATACGGTGACCGGTCATTAACCAAAGGACCTGTATTTGATGCAAGACCAATAGATAATACTACGGAAGACCGCTATGGCAGAGTCGGTAACGAGTATAAGGTTGTAGATAGAAAATTTGATTATGTTTTTGCAAAAAAAGATCAGATTCTGATACCAAGAATTAGTCATGGCGATCAGAACAGGCCTTTGATTTATAGACAATGGATGGAATATCTAACCGGTAAAAAAGATGGCTTCCCCACTCAGGAATTCAATATCAAGTTTATGTTCTCTTACCAATTTGGATGGATGTTCTGGAGGTATTTTATGTGGAATTTTGTCGGAAGGGAGAATGCAGAACAAGGATATTATCCCTGGGATAAAAAAGACGGACATTGGTTATCAGGAATAAAGGCCATAGATGGTGCAAGGCTATATAATCAGGATCAACTTCCCAGAGCAATAAGAGAAGATCAATCCCGAAATACTTATTATTTTATTCCCTTATTATTTGGTATACTGGGTGTCATTTTTCATTATAAAAGAAATAAAAATGATTTTCTGGCAATATTTGCAATGTGGCTTTTAACGGGTTTGGGTCTTTGTTTTTTTAATAATTCTCCACCTAATGAACCTCGTGAGCGAGATTATGTATTGGTAGGTGCAATTTTTACATTCTGTATATGGATTGGAATGGGTGTGTTGTTCATTTCACAATTGTTAAGAGAAAAAATTAAATTATCCGATGGAATTTCTCAATGGATTGCTACTGCATTGGTAATATCTGCACCGTTACTTATGGGATTCCAAAATTTTAATGACCATTCAAGAAATGGAATAACCGCAGCAAGAGATTATGCCATTAATATTCTTGAATCTGTAAAACCCAACGGAATCATTTTTACTTACGGTGATAACGATACTTATCCTGTCTGGTACTCACAAGAAGTCGAAGGAATTCGAAGAGACGTAAGGGTAATTAATCTTAGTCTGATTGCGGTTGACTGGTATATTGAATCTCAACGCAGAAAAATAAATGAAAGCGCTCCTGTTAAGCTTTCAATTCCTTCTAATCAGCTTAGAGGATTTTTGAGAAATCAGGTTTATTACTATAATCCTGCAGGAGAAGGTGCCCCAGATGTTGAAATGTCTGCAACTCAATTTTTAAAATTTATAGGTGAAGATCACAAACTTTCTGCCGGGGGAGGAAGAGAAATTGAAACTTATATGCCAACCCGAAAAGTATACATTGAAGTTAATAGACAAAAAGCAATTGATCTTGGTATGATCACTGCTACTGACACCACTTTTGTAGATAAAATTCCAGTTGCAGTTCCTGAATATTATATTACCAAAGACGATCTTGCAGTACTTGATATTATCAATTCAAATATTAATGAAAGACCTGTATATTTTTCTGTCACCTGTCAGCAAGATAAGCTGTTAGGATTAAGTGATTACACCAATATGGAGGGACTTGCTTTGCGAATTGTTCCAATAAAAAGTCCAAGCGAACGTGCTTATCAGATCTACGGATCCGGTAAAATTGATGATGATCGATGTTTCGATCTGGTGATGAATAAATTCAAGTGGGGGAATTTCGATAAGCAAAAATTATTTGTTGATCATTCATATGCTCCAAGTGTTCAGGGAATGAGATTCTTAATGATGAGAATGATTACTTCCTATGGGATGAAAGGAGATTCGATAAAAGCAGGTGAGATTGCTGAAAAGTATTTCAATGTTTTTCCCAATATGAATTTTCCTTATGATTCTAGAGTTCTTCCATTCCTTGAATCACTGATCAGAGGAAACAAAAAAGAAAGAGCAGTAACTGAAATGAAAACAATGATTTCAGAAACTGCAGATTGGTTAAAATTTTACAATAGTTTATCAGCTCAAGAATTAGAGACTTCTTACAAGGAAGAAAAGCGATATGCTGTTTCATCAATCTATGAACTAACCCAGTTAGCCGAAATTCTTGGTGATGAATCTATAAAACAAGAAGTTAAAGACAAGTTAGGTCCATATCAGGCAGCTCCGTCACCAAACTAAACAACATGAAAATTGTAATCGGAAGTGATCATGCGGGATATGAATTGAAAGAAAAAATTCAGCTTTTTCTCAAATCAAATAATCATGAAGTAATTGATTTCGGATGTCATGACACTTCATCAGTAGATTATCCGGATATAGTTCATCCGGTTGCCTCCGAAGTAGCTGCCGGAAATGCAATCTTTGGGATTGTATTGTGCGGAAGTGGAAATGGTGCTGCTATTGTTGCAAATAAACATACAGGGATTCGATGTGGGTTATGTTGGAACGCTGAATTGGCTGAATTAGCAAGAAAACATAATGATTCAAATATTTTAAGTATTCCTGCTCGATTCATAAGTGAGAATGTTGCCATTTCAATGGTTGATATTTTTATCCATACTACATTTGAAGGTGGCCGTCACGCTAATCGTGTGAATAAGATTGATTTATGAAGTTCTCCTTCTTCTTAAGTCTGAGTCTTTCTTTTGGTTTACTATTCGGACAAGGAAAGTATGTTCACGAAATTCATATTCCAAATCAGTTTGCCAAATCGGTAATGGATAGCGCTTACAGTTTATCCATGTCGATTGATTCATTTGAATTAAAAAGAGTATTGCAGTATCTCTCCTCTGATTCTTGCATGGGAAGAGAGTTAGGTACCCTTGGAAACGACATAGCCTCAGATTATATAGCTTCAGAATATGAGAAAAATAAAATTCCAAAAGTACCTTCCCTGAATTCTTATTTTCAGGATGTCAATTTTAGCTGGCATTCGTGGAAAAGTACCTCGTTCACAGTAGATGGATTTGATTATCGACAAATCTGGGACTATATTTCAATTCCTGAATCATCATCAGATATCAAAATAAACACAGACAGTCTTATTTTTCTGGGATATGGTATTGAACATCCCGGTTATAATGATTATTCCGGAGTTGATGTAAGAGGAAAAACCATTCTGATTTATAATGGAGAACCAAGAAACAAGAGAGGAAACTATTATATAAGTGGAACTGAAGAAGTAAGTGAATGGTCGAAGATCGACCGGAAAGTTAAATCAGCATTGAAGCATGGGGTTCATTGTATTATTATCATTGAGGAAAATTTTAAAAAGCTAGGTGAGCAATATCGTTCCTCATTATACTCTCCGGTTGTGGTATTACAAAGAGATGAAATTGATTTTTCGAAATCCGTCAATCAAATTCATCTTTCTTCTACCATGGTTTCAAAAATGCTTGGCAAAAAGCAGAAAAAGCTAATTGCAGCAAGAGAAAAAATAAACAAGACCGGAAAACCTAAATCAATTCTTTTTCCATTAAAACTTGAAGTCAATCTCATCAAAGAAAAATCTCAGGTAAGGGGAAGAAATATTTTAGCTTACTTTGAAGGAACCGATAAGAAGGACGAACTTGTCATACTCACTGCACATTATGATCATATTGGTATGCGTGGACAAGATGTATTTAATGGTGCCGATGATAACGGTTCGGGAAGTTCTGCTTTGGTGCAAATCAGTAAGACCTTGAAAGCAGCAATAGATAGTGGTTATAGACTCAGAAGGTCAATACTTGTTATGCATGTTACCGGTGAAGAAAAAGGCTTGCTCGGCAGTATGTATTACGTAAACAGTCCCATATTTCCATTGGATAAGACCATGGTAAATATTAATGTGGATATGATTGGACGAAGTGATTCTAAATATCAGAACACTAAAAAATACAGTTATGTCATAGGATCTGATCGACTCAGTAAGGATCTTCATCAATTTAATGAATCCATCAACAGTCGTTATTCTCATCTATTATTAGATTACACATATAATGCCGAAGATGATCCTAATCGATTTTATTATCGTTCGGATCATTACAATTTTGCAGAGAAAGGAATTCCGTCCATTTTCTTTTTCAGTGGGATACACGAAGATTATCATCGGATCACAGATGATGAATTCAAAATAAAATATGAGAAGTACACCTATATTGTTCGACATCTGTTTTTGTTGACCTGGGGACTTGCTAACAGGGAAGCATCGCTAACACTAAATCCTAAAGAATAATTTCCGTATGGATTAACAATCAAAAAATTATTTTTACTTCATCTGTTCAGTTATCATACCAAATCTTCTCTCTCTCGATTGATAGTCAACAATGGCATTATATAGGTGATCAGAATGGAATGCTGGCCATAACACATCAGTAAAATAAAACTCCGTATAGGCAGTTTGCCAGATTAAAAAGTTGGACAATCTGTGTTCTCCGGAAGTACGAATCAATAATTCAGGATCAGGGATTCCTTGAGTGTAGAGGTGATCACAAATATCCTGATCGGTAATAGGATTAGAAATGTGCCCGCATTTTACCTTATCAATAATCTTATTTACTGCATAAGTCAATTCTGACTTTCCGCTATAATTTAATGCTAGTGCAAGGGTCATTCTCTTGTTATTTTTTGTTTTCTCTATCCCTTTGATTAACGCTAAATGTGTTTTTTCAGGTAGTTTAGAAAGATCACCAATACATTGCAATCGGATATTATTCTTATTTAAGGTATTTATTTCAGATTCAAGAGTTGTGATTAGAAGACTCATTAATCCAAAAACTTCGTCTTGTGGTCTATTCCAGTTTTCTGTTGAAAAGGTATATAAAGTCAGATACTGAATTCCAAGCTCAGCACAGCTCTCTGTTATCTCTCTTACCGTCTTTATTCCGTGCCGATGTCCAAACAATCTTGGCATGTTCATCGATTTAGCCCATCTTCCATTGCCGTCCATTATAATGGCAATATGTTGTGGTAATCGATTCAGATCAATTTTTTGCTTTAGATCAGACATTATGCAAATTTACACAATAGGAATAAAAAAATTTGGAATAGTTGTCGGATTAGTACTCGTTAGTTAGAGCAAATACGGGTTTTCTATACATCCATTGACCTGAAGTGAAATCCGGAAAATCAATTGTTTCGTTACCCAGATTAATGGATTGTTCACTCAAAGGTGTAATCGCACTCCAGGAAGCCGCATCATAAACATCAAGTGGTGTTGCTGCATTCCTTTTTACCGATTCTACAAAAGCATGCACTACAAAAAAATCCATCCCTCCGTGTCCAGCATCTTTGGTTTCATTGATCCATCTCTTCCAGAGGGGGTGATCATATTTTTCTAACCACTCTTTTGCGGAATCCCAACGATGTAAATTCTTGGATAGACCTTCAATATAGATACTATTATTAAGGTCCATCCAAATACCATTTGTTCCCTGAACTCTAAAACCTAATGAATAGGGGCGAGGAAGGTTGGTATCATGTTGAAGCATTATGGTTTCACCATTAGCACATGAAATCTGGGTTGTAATGACGTCTCCAAGTTTAAAATCAATTTTTGCATTGGGATGATTTTCTCCTCCGTGCTTTACAATATGATTGTGTAGTCCTCTGGCTTTAGAAGAAAATGAATTTAATCTAACAAAACGGTTTCCTCGATTGATGTTTATATAGTTGGCTAAAGGTCCAATACCATGTGTTGGATACAGGTCTCCATTACGATGAATCGAATGCTCTGTACGCCAACTTGCTTCTGAAAAACCTTTTTCTCCATATTCAACACCATGTCCATAGGGTTCTACACCATTATTGAATTTAACTTCACGAAGATCGTGTTGATATCCTCCTTGCAAGTGAATTATTTCACCAAATAAATTTTGTCTGACCATATTGAGAATTGCCATTACATCCCTCCTATAACAGACATTCTCCAACATCATGACATGAGCATTGTATTTCTCAGCAGAACGAACAACATTCCAATGATCTTCTAGATTAATTCCCAAAACAACCTCTGTTCCAATGTACTTAATTCCTGCTTCAATTGCACCTATAATCATTGGCGTGTGCCATTCCCAAGGAGTAGAAATAATCACTGCATCCAGATCCTTAATTTCTAGGAGCTTCTTCCAAGCATATTTGTCTTCTTTGAATACTTTAGGTTTATCCTTGCCTGATTTCAACAATATTTCATCACACATTTGTAACATTGTTTCATTGATGTCACACAGAGCAATGATATTGACATCATCTCTCTTCAATAACAATTCCAAATGGTTCTGTCCTCTAAGTCCAACTCCTATTAGACCTATTGAAATTTTACTTTTGGATTTAAAATTAAAAATTTTTGAAGGAGAAAGTAAGTACGCTGTGGAAGCAAGCGAACTGTTTTTAATAAATTCTTTACGATTCATATCCGTCTGTTTGATCGGTTGATTGAAATGCTATGCCAGGAAGTCAATTTACATTGTGATTAATTCTCGTAATTCTTCTTGAAGAAATCCTGATATTCTTTTACACTCCGAAGATCAAGGATCTTTCTATAGTTATTCTGAGAAATTGGATAGAGTTCATATGCCTGATATCCCGGAACATATTCATCTCTGTTTCTACTAACAGACTGATAATATTTCATTGCCTGAGATTTATCCTCAAACTTTCTTACCAGTATTGCAGAAGTATTATTATCGGTATTGATTTCTACGCTGGTCATTTTAAGATTATCCAATTTATTATACTTGGCATGATAATCTGAAATTGAAATTTTTGCCTTATCAACTTGTTTCAGTGGAGGATTAAAAAAAACAATCAACATATAGTGAGGTTTGTCCTCTTCCTGTGCGAATTCTGCAGCCTGTATCTCACTTACAGTTACAACTTCAAAAGCATCTTTATCACCTCTAAGAAAACGTAACATTTCTTTTGCTTTAGATTCCTGAGGCGTGCCCGGATAATTGGCAACAATTTCCTTAAGTGCAGCCATATAGGCGTCTTTACCTGAAGATTTTCCAATACAAAATGCGGACAACATATCGGCCTTTGCACGCAGGGATTTGTTGGCATTTAAATTTGTCTTTAGAGCCTGAATAATCCGATGACTTTCTTCGTAATTGCCGGATTCAAACAGCAAGTATGCTCGTTCATAAGCAAGAGTGATCTCATCTTTCTTATTCATTTGATTCTTAGCAAACTCAGGATCTGTAAGTAATTTGGCATAATAAGAGTCTGCAAACTTGTTGATCAATAATTCTTTATTTTTATTTGCACATTCAGAGTTATTTAAATCCAGACAGTTCAAATATTGGTAATAAACAACATCGGCGTATCGATCTGTCAAAGGATATCGGGTCAGTAATTCATTCAATGTTTTTTGAGAACGATTATAATCTTCAATTTTATCTCTGTATGCAACTCCGAGTTGAAACATGGCCTCCATAATCTTTTTATGAATTGCCTGTTTCTGTTCTTCTGTTTCAGGAATTCCTTTCAATAATTCAGCAAGATCTTCTTCCAGTACTTCATTGACATTTAGTGAATCATTGACTCGGTTTTCAACTCCTCCTTCAAGGGTTGAATTCTGAATACTTTTCTTCGATCTCCTCCAGTTATCTTCTAATTCCCTGGTTCCCCAATTTTGTTCAAACAAAGAACGTCCTCTGTTAGTAGCTTTGATATCGTATGCAAAAAAGCTGCTTTTGCCGTTATTTGCAGGTTGAAACCGTGATTCAATCTGATCTCTTGCATTTACACGATTCATAAAATCAGGTGACCTCACTACTTTGCTATTTACACCTAAGGGATCGGTGGAGCTTGAATTGTCTGTATTTAATACTTTTTTTCTATTCTTTAATTGAATTGCCAATGCTCTTTTCTCTTTGGTAGTCAATCCAGAAATACGAATCAAACTGTCATTTAAATTGATAATTTCCAATTGATCTGCAATATCCTTCAGGTTGGCAATGAATTTATTAACCATTCCTCTACGGGAATCATTTTTAGTTAGCACTGTTAATGTACTGTCATAGTAATACTTAGCTTGTTGAAAATTATTCAGTTCAAATTGAATATTTCCAAGCATTAGATAGGCATCCGCTTTTACAAAATTGTTGTTCTGAGAATTCTGAATAGCCTGATTTAATCCTGCAATGGCTTCGTTGGTGTTCTTGCTATTATAATGAACTTGAGCTATGGCATAGTACAATTCCCCCAGATAATCTGCATTCTTAGAATCTTTCGCAAGTTTTTCCAAATCACTGATTAACAATTCAGTACTATGGCCTTGTTTCGATCGGTTGATCAGAAGATTCATCTTGGCATGAAAAGTCATATCGTAATCCGGATGAAACTTAACTACCATTTTAAAATATTCGTCTGAACTAAGGGGTCTGTCTATCTTCTGATACAATTGACCCAGAATATAAGCATATCTTGCTTTGAGTTTTTTCTTTGAAGTAAAATCTATAGCCTTCTTTAATTCCTGAATTGCTTTATCGGGATTCTCATTACTTAAATAGAGATTAGCCTTTGTTGCATATAATTCTCCTTTCAACTTCTCATGTGTTGCAGGATCATTTTCAATTTCATTCAGTTTATATTCTGCCTCATAATACTTTCCCCTTTTTATAAGATTTTTTGCAGCCCAAATAGAAGCTTCCCAATAGATAGGACGATGTGGAACCAGTTTCGATCCAACATTTGTTACCACTTTCAATTCTTCCTTTTTGACTTCATCCTTCTTTTTTTCAGATTTGGATTTTCCCATAATTTCTTCATTAGAAATATCCTTAACTGAACTTCCTTGTTTTGCTTTTTTTCTTAAAGCTTCTCTTGCTTTTTGTCTCGCCTTCTCTTTCTCTTTTGCTCTTCGCTTAGCTTCTTTTTTTGCGTCTTCTTTCTTCTTTTCTTTCTCTTTTTTAACTTTCTTTGCCTTCTCTGAACTTGACAAATTTTTACTTGCCAGGATTCTTGAAGGTTGATATTCGTTCAACATAAATTCATACGAATTTTCTGCTGTTTCATAATCTTTCTTTAAATACTGAGCCTTACACAAGAGAAAGTAACAATCATCAGCCCATCTACTGTATCTGTGTTGATTAATGTCTGAGGCAACTTTTTCAATTGCTTTATCAAGATTTGGTTTTTCCGAAGTGGCATCTTCAATTGCTTCATAAGGAAACACAGGTAAAACTTTTCCGTAATTATCTTTATGTCCGTCTGATAATTTCTCTACCGAAGCAACCATCAGCTCTCTTGCATTAAAAAAAGCATTGTATTTAGCTGTGGTATTGTGATAAAACTTGCGAAGACCCTTATATTCGCCCTTCTTCTTCTGACTGACACAGGAGAGTAGGATCAAACTGATCAGTATCCCTGTGCAAAGCTTTATATGACTGAAATTCCTGTGATTGTAAACCATCAAATAAGTTATAACCTAAAATTTGGCAAATTTATTTTAATATTGGGGAGTTAAATATGAAATTCGACTTTAAAAAGATAAAAAAACAGCTTCAGGAGCATCTTTCCAAAACTTTTCTATTTCAACTCAGAAATGAAGAGACATTTGAAGAAATTGCGAGCTATAAATTAACCTTGCTCAATATCTATATTTTATTATGTACGGTTCTTTTTGTTTCCGGACTATTGACTCTTCTTTTAATTATTTCAACTCCATTGAAGAATTTAGTACCTGGGTATGGAGACATTAGTTATAGTGGTGATTATCAAGCACTTTCAAAGAGAATTCAAAATATCGAGCAACAATTGATAGAAAAGGAAACCTATATCTCCAGCCTAAAAAGAATATTAACCGGAAATCCCGAAACGATTAAAGATGTTACCAAAGATGTTCAGTTTAAGCTAGAAAGCCCTGATCCTGTTAAAAAAATAAGAGAAGATTCAATTCTAAGAGTAGAATTTGAATCGAGTCGGCAACTGGAAAGTAGAAATGGCAGATATAACAAACCCAAGGATAGAGTGTCAGGTATGATTCCTCGTAAATCATTGGAAGAAATAGAATTTACCTGCCCACTACGAGGTCCAATTGGCGCTACTTTTAAACCTGAAAAAGGACATTTTGGCATCGATATCATTGCTGCAGAGAACACTCCTATTAAAGCTAGTCTTCCCGGAAGTGTTATCCAATCAGATTGGTCATTAGAGAACGGACATACTATTGCAATACAACACGCAGATAACTTAATTTCTGTATATAAACACAATTCAAGTCTTCTTAAGAAACTTGGCGCTCAGATTAAATCGGGAGAAGCCATTGCCATAATTGGTAATACAGGAACCTTAACTCAAGGACCTCATTTACATTTTGAGCTTTGGTATCAAGGAAAACCTATCAATCCTAAAGATTTTATCCGATTCAACTAAATTTTGCCTTTGCCTATTTATAAATAAGCAATAATTATTCAAATTTACCGGCTTAATTAAATGAATTTTAACCAACAAAAAACTAAAAATAGCGTTGAGTAGCGTAGAAATGTCAAAGTTTGGTTTAGGGATATGTTTGCTCTTTTTACAACTTAGTATTTTGCAATCACAGCAGGATACTAATACTATTGTATTGATTAATCCATCCTTCGAAGGGACACCACAACATGGGAATACTCCGGTTGGTTGGATTGATTGTGGTTGGAAAAACGAAACACCACCTGATATTCAGCCGGCTCCTCAGGGTTTTGAACCTTTTTTCGGGGTTACTAAGAAGGCATTTGATGGTAATACTTACCTGGGAATTGTTACTCGCGATAATGATTCTTATGAGAGAGTTTCCCAAAGACTCAGTCAACCATTAAAAAAAGATAGATGTTATAGTTTTAGCATTTATTTGTGCAGATCTTTAACATATATAAGTGCTTCCAATACAGAGCCGCATTTGTTAAAACCATTTACTACACCGATAGTATTTCGAATATATGGAGGCGATGCATATTGTCATCAGAAACAATTGTTGGCAGAATCATCTCCTGTTGAAGACACGGTTTGGAAAAAATTCAGTTTCGAATTTATGCCAAGCTCTGATCTCGAATATTTTGAACTGGAAGCATTTTATAAAACTCCGGTACTAATGCCTTACAATGGAAATATATTAGTTGACCGTGCTTCAGAAATAAAAAAAATTCGTTGTCCTAATGAGAAACTTATTATTGCAAAACAACAAGAAGCAATAAATAAAACAACAACCGTTAAAGCTGAGAAACCAAACACAAATTCAACGACTGCCGAAACAGACAAAAAAATTCTTAAGAATCTCGATAAAAATAAAATCAAGGTCGGCCAAATAATTAAAATTGAGAAGTTGTACTTCAAGCCTGACAGCTCCAACATTGATTCAAGTTCATATGCTGTATTGAATGAAGTATATGATTTTTTGAAGTCAAACCCAAAAATTAAAATTGAGATTGGGGGCCATACCAATTCTCAACCAAGTCATGAATATTGTGATAAGCTTTCAACATTTAGAGCAAAGTCAGTAAAGGACTTTATAATTGGAAGGGGAATATCCCCTGAAAGAATTACTTCACGCGGATATGGAAAAAGATTTCCTGTTGCTTCAAATAATACAAAAGCAGGTAAATCATTAAACCAACGGGTCGAAATTAAAATTATAAGTGTTGGTTAATTTTTTCAACTGATATGAATGGTATTCGACAGAATAAAAATAGGAGGTCTTCTGTTGATTGGATTGATTCTCAGCTTCCGGATATCAGCGCAATCCAATGAAGGTACAAGATTTTGGTTTGCATTTCTACAGCATCGAGATCAAAACAATTCTAAGAAATGTATCATTACTTCCAAATCAAATACTACGGGAACGATTGAAATCCCATCCATTAATTGGCGTAGAAATTTTTCTGTAAACGCAAATTCAGTATTTATAGCAGATATACCTGATGAATCCGAATTAATTGGTTCAGAAAGAATTACTCAACAGGCCGTACTGGTAACGACGGAGAAACCCAGTTCTGTTTATATTCATCAATATTTTACCTTCAGAGCTGATGCTGCATTGGTATTGCCCCTTGAATCTCTAGGAAACAACTACTATATAATGACGTATCGAGGTTATCAAAATATTGATGGACATTATCCATCTGAATTTTTAATTGTTGGTACCGAAGATGGGACTACTGTTCAATTGAATTATTCCTGCAATACCGCAGGTGGTAAAAAAAAGGGTGAGAAACATAGCATTGCTCTTAATAGAGGAGAAACTATCCAAATTCAAGCAGCAACGGTAAGTGATGACTTAACCGGTAGTCTGGTTCAAGCTAACAAATCAATTGCAGTCTTCAGTGGTAACCGATGGACACAGATTCCTAATGGTAATGGTAATAGGGATAATTTATTGGAACAAATGTATCCTGTTGAAGTGTGGGGAAAACAATTTGTAGCTGTACCAACTAAATTTACAACCGTTGATCGTTACAGAATTCTTGCATCTGATGATAATACTTCCATTCAATTCTATGGGAATAATGTTCCCGGAAATTTATTATTGAACAAAGGACAGTGGAAAGAATTTGAATTGAGAGCAAACCCAGCCTTAATCCAATCTAGTAAACCTATTATGGTTGCACAATTTCTAGTCGGTGGTAACAGTAATGGACTTAATGGATTAGGTGACCCTTCCATGGTCTTATTAAACAGTGTTGAACAAATGCGAGATACGGTAACTATATACAATTCTCCTTTTGAAAACATTGAGCGACAATTTATCAATCTTATATGCTTAACAAAGGATACCGGAAATCTTAGAATTGATGGAAAAGGAATTCTTCAATCAGGAAATCAATTTCAATTTATTGGTTTGAAAAATGAATATGCATTTAGCCAACTGAGTGTTAATCAAGGACCCCATATAATTAGTTCCGGGGGTTGTGGAGTAATCGCAATAGCATATGGTTATGGAAGTGCTGAATCTTATGCTTATGGTGGTGGAGCCAATTTTTATAAGTTTAATAACTTACCGATAACTGACGGAACCTGTTTAGGTGATAGCTTGGAATTCAATTCAGGATTGCCTTCTTCAAGATTTAAAGTGAGCTGGGAGCTAGGTGATGGGAAGATATTTAATTCACATTCATTTAAATATAGTTATGACAAATTAGGCAGCTACAGAGTTAAGCTGATAATACATGATGTATGCAACAATAAGGTTGACTCTTCAGAAAAATTAATTCAAATTACTTTGCGTGAAAATCTAATAGCCTATCCTGATACCTTGATCTGTGAAGGATCTGATGTACAGTTAATGGCTTTTGACAAATCCGGTTCTCAATATAACTGGTCCGGACCTAATAACTTTCATTCTGATCAACAAAACCCTACTTTATCTTCTGTTACAAAAAATCACGAAGGTCAATATACCGTTGTCGGAACTTATGCGGGATGCGCTACCTATCCCAGGAATATTGAGATTCTGATATCTGAGAATCCCAAACCAAATCTTGGTCAGGACACCTTCTTTTGTCCTGCACTAGAGCCAATAGAAATATCCACAAAGACCAACGATAAAATTATTTGGGATGATGGGACTTTTAATGAGACAAGACCTATTGACCGGGAAGGTCTTTATTTTGTCAAACTCATTAACGAGAATAATTGCACTGGCGTTGATAGCATTAGGATACTTGAGAAATGTCCATTTAGCGTTTTTGTACCTAATGTTTTTTCACCAAATGGCGATGGAATTAATGATTATTTTGTTACTTCAGGCATGTATATTGAATCTTTCCGTATGGAGATTTATACGCGTTGGGGAGAAAAAATGTTTTTTACAACTGATCAGTCCATAGGTTGGAATGGCCATTCGGCAAATGGAAAATTAGCATTGCCCGGAACCTATATTTATTTTATTACTGTGGAAGGATATAATTCCAATGGACAGTTTGTAAAACAGAATTTTCATGGAGATGTTACCTTAGTAAGGTAAAACTTTTTGACAAGCAATTTGATCTGAGTTCAAATCTCTGTTTAGTTGAAAATTATAAGGAATTAATCCATCAACCTTGCTGATTTCAACTGCATATTTATCTTAAAGTATTTCATATCTTTGCAAATTATTTTAAATAATGCGTTACCTAATATTATTTTTTTATCTGGAATTGGTGCATGCACAACATCACAGCTCAATGATCGATTTAAAATTTCAAACGAAAGCCGATGTTGATGTATTAATAGAATTAAAAACGAAAGCTGACTTATCTTCAATTGAAAATAACTTATCAAAAAAAGAGAAGGCGCAACAAGTATTTGATTTATTAAACAATCATGCAAAATTAACACAGACTAGTATTCTAAAATATTTAAAAGCTCATCAGATCGAGCATCGCTCCTATTTTATCAGCAATGTAATATCTGCAACAATCAACAAGGAACAACTTGATCAGTTAGAATCAATGGATGAAATTCAATATATACATTATGATAATTCAATTAGATTATCACCCGTTGTTGATAAAACACTGATTAAAAACCAAAACAGATCCCCAGTTCTCACCTGGGGTCTTGAAAGAATTGAAGCAGATAAAGTATGGGCTCAGGGTTTCGAAGGACAGGGTGTTACCATTGCCGGGGAGGATACAGGCTACAATTGGGAGATCGAAGGAATCAAAAATAAATATAAAGGTTATGACGAAAAGAATAAAACCGTAGATCACAATTATTCCTGGCATGATGCTATACATAAAGCCAGTTCTTTAAGTAGTGATTCAATAAATCCATGTGGATACTCAATAAAAATTCCCTGTGATGATCATGGACACGGAACCCATACTGCGGGAACTATGGTCGGAAGCACAGAAAATGAGTTGTATGGTGTTGCCCCAAAAGCACAATGGATGGGTTGTAGAAATATGGAGAGAGGAAATGGCGCTTTATCCACCTATATAGAGTGTTTTGAATTCTTCCTTGCACCAACCAATCTTGATGGATTAAACCCTAAGCCGGAATTGGCACCATCAGCGATTAATAACTCCTGGTATTGCAGTCCGGATGAAGGTTGTGATTCTAGCAACTATTCATTAATGGAAGAAATTGTAGATAATCTTCGCAAATCAGGTGTTGTCGTAGTTGTATCTGCAGGTAATTCAGGGCAGAATTGTGGAAACATTGCTTACCCACCTGCAATTTTTAAATCTACATTTGCTATAGGTTCCTTTGCTGCAAATGATAGCATAAGTGGATTCAGCAGCGCGGGTCCCGTCTATAATTATAAAGACACTTTGATCAAGCCTGATGTTTGTGCACCTGGATCTGATGTTCTATCGCGAACGAACACAGGAGAGCTGGCATCTTGGAGTGGAACAAGCATGGCTGCACCTCATGTCACCGGTTTGGTCGCATTAATAATAAATGCGAATCCTGCTTTAGATGGAAACGTCGATAAAATAGAAGAAATTATTAAACTTTCCGCAAGACCTATGGATGCAAATATAAGTTGTGTCGGGTCTTCAATTTCTGACAGACCCAATCATGTATATGGTTATGGAAAGATCTCGGCAACTGAAGCTATAAGACTTGCGATTATTTCACGAACGGATGAGCTTAATCATGAACATTCCTTTTTCATTCAACCCAACCCTGTTGAAACCCAATTACGAATTCTAGATTTTATATCAAAGTCGTCCTACACTATTTATAATGTTAATGGAAAAAAAATATTACAGATTTATAATCCAACAGAATCCATAGATATCTCAAACTTTAGTTCTGGAATTTATTTCTTACAAAATAATCTGACCGGTAATATTGTACGATTTATAAAAATTTAATTATGAATAAGAAACTATACAATATTTTCAACAAAGAACAACTTCTTCAAAAACTGAACGAGAAAAAAATAGAATATACAACAATTTCTTTCTATAAATACATTAATATAAAAAATCCTCTCTGGTTCAGGGATTTCATTTATACATTATTCAATGAACTTGGTGTCTTGGGAAGAATCTATCTCGCAGAAGAAGGAATCAATGCACAAATTGCAGTCCCTAACGATAATCTTGAACTATTTAAAGTAAAAATGGAAGAGATTGATTTCTTCCATGGAATGAGATTAAATTATGCGGTAGAAGAATTTGGTTATAGTTTTTATAAACTTAAAGTAAAACTCAGAAAAAAAATCGTAGCCGATGGAATAGAAGATCCTAGCTTTGATCCGGCCGATTCAGGAATTCATCTCAATGCAAAATCTTTCAATCAGCTATTAGAAAATCCTGATGCCATCATCATTGATATGCGGAACCACTATGAAAGTGAAATTGGCCATTTTAAAAATGCTGTAACTCCTGATGTAGTTACCTTCAGGGAAAGTCTTCCTATTATCACTGAACAATTTAAAGACTGCAAGGAAAAACCGATATTGATGTATTGCACCGGAGGAATTCGATGCGAAAAAGCATCAGCTTATTTCAAACATGTTGGATTCAAGGAAGTCTATCAACTCAATGGAGGAATTATTCAGTACACACGGGAAGTAAAGTCCAACAATCTGGAAAATAAATTTATCGGAAAAAATTTTGTATTTGACGAACGATTGGGAGAACGAATTTCTGATGAAATCATCAGTCATTGCCATCAATGTGGTACACTTTGTGATACACATACCAATTGTCAAAATGATCATTGTCATATACTCTTTATTCAATGTCCTGATTGCGCCCAGAAATACAATCAATGTTGCAGCTTGAAGTGTTCAGATTATAGTTCTTTATGTAATGAACAAAAAGATAAATTAACCGGAAAAATTCAATTTAACGGCTCTTCATTCTCTAAAGGAAGATACAAAGCATTAGGAATGAATGATCATTTAATTCTTAGCTGACATTATTACAATTTTTGCATTGAACTTCGCACGAAAGTAGAAAGTTCTTCACCTTTGAGCATATTCTGATTGAGTAGAGCTAACTGTAATAGATATGAAGCGATTTCATTTCGCTTTATTTCATCAGATTCATCATTGATCTTTTGTGCAATGAGAGGATGGTTAACATTAATGATCAGCTGGTAAGAGTCCTTGAATAAATCATCACCTTCTCCTTTCATCATCGTCATCATGTGTTGCATCTCTGACATACGTCGCATGAATTCGGGTCTAACAATCTGCACCGGATCATCTTGAGGGGAAAGCGCCTTCACTTCTGTTTCTTTCGATTTATTGATGGAAAGTCCTTTAAATAAATCCTTGATTTTATTTTGATCAGATTCTGAGAGAACGGATTCTGCTTTTGAGTCTGTATCAACCAATTGATCAATCGTTTCTGAATCAATACGTTTAAAACGAAGACCTTCTTTATACTCAAGATTCTGAATAAAATGATTGTCGATTACCTGATCCAATATCAGAACCTGATACATTCTATCTTTGCATTGTTGAATGATGGAATAATGCAATTGTGGATCCTGAGTATACAGGATTATTGTATTACTGTTCTTATCAACCTGTGTTTCTTTTACTGCTTCTTTATACTCCTCAAGGGTATAAAATTTATTATCTATATTTTTCAACAGCGTAAAAGACAATGCTTTCTCTGCAAATTTCTCATCTGAAATTACTCCATACTTTATAAATGTTCCAATATCATCCCACTTTTTCTCAAATTCAGTACGATTCTTTTTAAAGAGATCACTTAGTTTTTCTGAAACTTTCTTCGTAATATAAGAAGTAATTTTTCTTACCTGAGCATCTGATTGAAGATAAGATCGTGAAACATTTAAAGGAATATCCGGAGAATCAATTACACCGTGTAATAGTTGTAAAAATTCAGGAACAATTTCTTTTACATCATCCGTTACAAAAACCTGATTACTATAAAGATGAATTTTATTTTTTTGAATTTCAAATTGGTTCTTTAATTTTGGAAAATACAGAATCCCGGTCAAATTGAACGGATAATCAATGTTAAGATGAATCCAAAATAAAGGTTCAGCTGTAAAAGGATACAGCTTCTGATAAAATTCTTTGTATTGATCATCTGAAATCTCAGAAGGGCTAAGTTTCCAGAGAGGGTGAGTATCGTTGATAATGTTTGGAACATCAATTTCTGTTTCAACATCTCCTTCTTTAACTTTTTCTTTCTTTGTACCTAACTGAATTGGAATCGGAAGAAACTTACAGAATTTTTCAAGAAGTCCTTCCAGTTTATGTTGATCTGCATATTCAATTGCTTCTTCAGAAAGATGTAGAATGATATCCGTTCCACGATCCACTTTGTCAGATTTTTCAATGGTATAGTTTGTATCTCCCTGACAGCTCCACTTAACTGCTTCAGATTTATCTTTATAGGACTTTGTAACTACTTCAACCTTATCAGAAACCATAAAAGCAGAATAAAATCCCAATCCAAAATGTCCTATAATATTAAGTTCATCCTTAAACTTGTCCAGAAACTCCTGTGCAGACGAGAAGGCAACTTGATTCAAGTATCGATCAACCTCATCTGCATCCATACCTAAACCTCGGTCTCTTATGGTAAGTGTTTTTGCTTCTTTGTTGGGTACAATTTCGATGTTCAGTATACCTAAATCACCCTTAGCTTCTCCTCGGTTGGACAAAGCTTTTAGTTTGTTGGTTGCATCCACTGCATTGGATACCAATTCTCTCAGAAATATCTCCTGCTCTGAGTAAAGGAATTTTTTAATAATTGGAAAAATATTTTCCGACTGTACTGAGATTTTACCTGATTGCATGAGCTTTATTTGTTTGCATTTGCTCCTTCAAAGCTTGTGCCATGAGACTCAAATATGACAAAAATTCACAATTGTGTGACACGCTAGGCAAATCTTACCAAAATCTTGATTTTTTATCGATGGAATAATGGTTGGAGACTTAAATGGTTTTTATATTTTTGTCCCTCGTAACATCATTATGTTAAAGAAAAGAATCAGTTCTGCCCTGATCTCTGTTTATAGTAAAGAAGGATTGGAACCTCTGGTTAGATTGCTTCATGACCTTGGGATCGTTATATATAGTACTGGTGGAACCTATAGTTTTATAGAATCCTTAGATATTCCTGTAGTTGCAGTTGAAGAAATAACTTCATATCCATCAATTTTGGGAGGTAGAGTAAAAACTTTACATCCAAAAGTATTTGGAGGTATTTTAGCAATCAGAAATGATGATCATCTGAATCAACTTGCACATTATGAAATTCCTCTAATTGACCTGGTTGTGGTTGATCTTTATCCATTTGAAGATACCATTCGATCTACAGAAGATCTTTCTGCAATTATAGAAAAAATTGATATCGGTGGAATATCATTAATCCGGGCTGCTGCAAAAAACTATAAAGAGGTAGTGGTTATCCCTTCAAAAAATGAATATTCAAATCTTGCTGAAATTTTAAAATCAAATGGACTTTCTGATGAATCAGAAAGGAAAGCTCTAGCCATCAAAGCTTTTGAAACAAGCAGTCATTATGATAGGGCAATCTATAATTATTTTAGTGAAGATAAGGATTTAAAACCTTTACGATATGGTGAAAATCCTCATCAAAAGGCCTGGTATGAAGGTAATCTTAACGAGATTTTTGATTTTCATAACGGAAAGGAATTATCTTACAATAATCTTCTTGATATTGATTCTGCTTTGTTATTAATGGAAGATTTTCAAAGTGAAGATTGCTGTTTTGCTATATTAAAACACAATAATACCTGTGGTTTAGCAATTCGATCAACCGTTATAGATGCCTGGAAAGCAGCATTGGCTGGAGACCCTCTTTCTGCTTTTGGAGGGATTATTATAACCAATAAGGAAATTGATCTCCCAACAGCACAGGAGATTGATGAACTTTTCTATGAAGTACTAATTGCACCGGGCTTTGATTCGTCAGCTTTACAATTATTATCCTCCAAGAAGAAAAGAATTTTGTTGAAATTGAAAAAATTTCCTTCTTTAGATCTTCAAAAAAGATCCTGTATCAATGGAAATTTAATACAAGATTTTAATCGTCAGAAGTCAGTTATAAGCGATATGCGATTGGTTACCCAAAAGACAATAAATACTGAACAAAGTAAAGATCTACTTTTTGCAATAAATTGTATTAAACACTTAAAATCAAATGCAATTGTTCTGGTCAAGAATCAACAACTGATTGGTATGGGCTGCGGACAAACTTCACGAATTGATGCATGTACTCAGGCTATCGACAAAGCTAAAAGAATGGGATTCTCAACAAATGATGCTGTAATGGCATCTGAGGCATTTTTTCCTTTTCCGGATTGCGTTGAATTGGCAGGTAAAGCTCATATCACAGCAATCGCACAACCCGGTGGTTCTATCCATGACCAGAAAAGTATTGACAAAGCAAATGAATTAAATATTGCAATGGTACTCACCGGAATAAGACATTTCAAACATTAAAAATATGATTCTCTGCATTGATTGTGGTAATTCCAGAGTAAAGCTTGGACTTTTTGATAAGGATGAATTAAAAGCCAATAAAGTTTTTAACACTGAAAGGACAGAAGAAATTTTTGAATGGTTATACAGTATTGATTTTGAAGATTGCGTACTGTCCAATGTAGGATCCAAAAACAGCGAATGGTTGGATCGACTCATAGATGAGTTTGATGTATTTGAGCCCGATGCCAATGATAAATTGCCTATTAAATTTAAATACAGTAGCAAGGAAAGCCTTGGAGGTGATCGAATAGCGGCATGGTGTGGCGCTGCTAAGCAACTTCCCAATCAAAATATTCTTGTTATTAATTCAGGTACCTGTATTACTTATGACTTGATTGAGAAGGAACATGGATTTATTGGAGGAAATATTGCACCAGGATTAAACATGAGATTTCGTGCAATGAATCATTTTACTGCAAGACTTCCTTTGATTAAATCTCATCATGTGAATCCGGGAGTGTTAGGAACATCAACTGAATCTGCCATGCAACAAGGCGTTATAAATGGGATCATTTATGAGTTGGAAGGATATTACCATGAACTTTCCAAACAGTATACAGAAATGAAATGCATACTAACGGGTGGTGATGCTGAGTTTATTGCACCAAGAACTTCGCTTAACCCATTGGTAGATCCTTACTTAGTATTACGAGGTCTTAATGAAATTGCTAAAATGTAATGAACAAACTTATTAAAATATATTTATTTATCCTAATTGCAGATCAATGCCTAGGTCAGACTAATGAATTTCTACCACTGTCTAGGTTTGGGATTGGAACATTAAACAGAAGCTGGTCACCATTTTCTCAGGCAACAGGACATTCGGGACTTGCTTACATCAGTAGTGAAGAATACAATTCGCTCAATCCCGCAAGTCTTGGATTTTTGAGAATTACAGATGTAGAAATCGGATACAATTTTAAACTTAAAAAAGTCACTGATGATAAATCTATTTTAAACGATAGATCAGGAACCTTGTCGTATATTCAAATTGGAATACCTTTGAGAAATTCGATCAACGAAATTTTAGAAAGAAGAGAATACAAACACAATTATGCAATAAGCTTAGGTTTACAACCATTCTCTTCTGCATCTTATTCCTTTGCAATTCTCGATAGTACTGAATATGGCAAAGATGTTAGATATCTTAATGGCAGTGGTGGTTTGAATCAATTTCAACTTGGCTTCGCATATAGAGTAAATCATTTTTCTGCTGGGATTAATATGTCCTATATTTTTGGAAATTTAAAATATGAACAATCCTATTATATCATTGATAAGGTACCAAGAAACAATAGTATATTAACCGATCAATACTTCGGTTCAGGATTCAATGCTCAACTTGGATTACTTTATGAACAAATTATTGACCGAAAGGAAAATAACAAGAACAAATCCAGAAAACTAAGTTATGGTCTTACCCTTGGTATTCCTTCAAACATAAGATATTTCAGCAATTCTTTCCACCGATCAGAAATAGATTTCAGTACCTTAGGAAAAGTAATTGATACTATACTTTACACCAGCGATATAAGATCATATGGTCAGTTACCCTTAAAAATTATACTTGGAATTGCCTATAATCACAAAGAGAAATCAGGAATCCAGTTAGACTTAGGATTTGAAAACTGGTCTTCCACTAAAGCATTTGCTGACCAAAAGGGTCAATTAGTCAATGAATCATATTTATCTTTAGGTGCCTGGTTGCGACCGGATAATTCAGGATATGGACGTTTGTTCAAAAGATCACAATATCGCATTGGTGTTTTCTATGATAAGGGCTATCTTGAGAGAAACAATGAAAAACTAATAAATTACGGTTTAACATTTGGGCTTGGAACAGGATTTAATTTTCAACGGCAGATCTGTGTTGTTAATTTAGGATTTGAATTGGGAATTTCGGAATTGCCTAATACTTTGAAAGAAGAATACTTTAAGATCAATTTAGGATTAAGACTCAATGATAATGAGTGGTTCTTAAAAAGAAGGTATAATTAAGTCTAGTTCTTTAATTTAATATTTATTAGCTTACTAGTATCTTATTCATAAATCGGTAATTGATATTATAGTCTTTATTCAATTATTTGATAATCACAGATTATCAAACTGGTGATTAAATTTTCCAATTGATTTCTTCAATTCCTTGCGCTCTTAGATATTCATTACACCTGCTAAAGTGCTTGCAACCAAAAAACGCTCCTCCAGCAAGTGGTGAAGGATGAGCAGACTCTAATACTAGATGTTTAGATTTATCAATCAATGAGCTTTTTTGTTTCGCAAAATTTCCCCAAAGCATAAATACAATATTTGATCTTAGGTCTGAAAGTTTGCTGATTACAGCATCTGTAAATTGATACCAACCTATTTTGCTGTGTGAGTTGGGTGAGTTCTTCAATACCGTCAGACTGGCATTTAGCAATAATACTCCTTTGCTTGCCCAACCACTAAGGTCCCCGTGTGTCGGAACTTCAAGTCCAAGGTCTGATCTTAATTCTTTGTAAATATTCTGGAGTGAAGGTGGTATTCGTAAATTTTTCGGAACTGAGAAAGACAATCCCATTGCTTCTCCTTCGTTATGATAAGGATCCTGTCCAAGTATGACTACTTTTACCTTGTCAAATGGCGTTGAATTAAATGCATTAAAAATTAATGAGCCAGGAGGGTAAATAATCTTACCACTCTGTTTGTCGTTTGATAAGGTCAATTTTATTCTTTGAAAATAATCTTTTTCAAATTCTTTCAATAATATCTCATTCCAAGTTGGGTCAATATTTACTTTCACAACAATTCATCTTTGTAAGTTTTAGGAATTGTTAATTCGTTTTCCCATTTTCCTACAACAACTGTTGCTAAACAATTGCCTAAGGTGTTGACCGCAGTTCTTGCCATGTCCATCAATGCGTCAATACCTAAGATTGCGGCTATCGGCCACTCCGGCAATCCAAATGAGCTGGCTGTAGCCGCTAGAATTACCAATGACGCTCTTGCAACACCGGCAACCCCCTTACTGGTTAACATAAGTGTCAGCATCATAATAAGCTGTTGTCCTATACTTAATTCAATTCCTGCTGCTTGTGCAACAAAAACTGAAGCCAAGGCCAGATATAAAGTTGTCCCATCAAGATTAAAACTTAACCCTGTTGGCAATACAAAACTCACAACTTCTCTGCTCACTCCAAATTTCTCCATATTCTCCATCGCCAATGGAAGTGCTGCTTCAGAACTTGCTGTACCAAAAGCAATACTTAAGGGTTCGGTAACATGATTGACAAATCTCCTAATCGGAATTTTTAAAATCAAAATTATTGGAACAAAGACCAATAAAATAAATACAAACAGAGCAATATACAAAGTAGCAAGCAGCTTTATCAAGTTGTTCATAACATCAATTCCCATATTCGCTATAGTATATGCAATAGCACCTCCAACTGCCAAGGGTGCAAGCTTCATGATAAGATCTGTAAACTTAAACATAATAGAGGATAGTGATTCTGCAAAAGTCAGAAATGGCTTGCGTGATTCTTTACTAACAAACATCATTGCAATAGCAAAAATCAAAGTAAATACGACAATTTGCAATACTTGCCCATCCGATATTGATTTGATCAGATTATCCGGAAACACATGCAGGACGAGATCTTTCCAGCCTTGCTGCTTAATGGCCGGTGGCAAAGCTTCATTGGACTGTGTCTGAATAATTCCTACACCAGCCTTGCTTATATTAATCGCGATTAATCCAACAGCAAGCGCAATAGTCGTTACAACTTCAAAATAAAGCAATGACTTCCAACCTAATCTACCTACCTGCTTAATATTGGAATGTCCGGCAATTCCAACAATTAGTGTTCCAAACAACAGAGGTGCTATAACACATTTAATTAACTTAATAAATATTTTTGAAAATATATTCAACTGTTGAGCTATTTCAGGAAAATCATATCCGATTTCTGCACCAACAAACATGCTTATAAGAATCCAGATTGTAATCTTATGATGATAAATTCCGATAAGTATTAATGCAAATAATCCAAGCCATCGAATACTTCCACTTAGCTGATCCGAAATATTCAAATTCATCATTGCTTGAATCACAGAGATGAATGCTATTATTATTACAAATCCTAATATCCATTTGTAATTAGAATGTATAAATTTCTTCATACCGGGCAGATAATACTTAAAACCTCAAAGTTCTGTTTTTTTCATCATAAAAAGAACTAGATTTTGAAAATCTTCATTTCTTTTTTCTTCAGTTTGATTGAATTAATTTGAAAATTAAATAAAGTAATACATAGTGTTGTGTGTGAACTGATTCTCTAATATAATTACTGTCGATTAAAGGCAGGTAACCGGTCGACTTGTAGTAGTCAGGAAAGAAAGATTTAAATTTAGAAATGCCTAATTTAAATTTTTCAAGTAGTTTCAGAAATCTAATTTACAACAAAATAATAGAAGAATTAGAATTAACTATTGTAAGGATTAATTTAGATGCGCAATTAAATATTTCACTTGTAAGCTCTGTGAAAATAACTTTTATTCGAAATCTTTAACCTTACTCAATAGTTTCTTTCGATTCCAGAGTCCAATATATAGAGGCATTGCGCTCACTACAATAATTATAAGAATTACAATGGAAAAATTATTCTTAACAAAGGGAATATTTCCAAACCAATAACCAAGTACCGTCAGTGGAATAACCCATACTAGAGCACCTACGATGTTATAGATTAAAAACTTTCCGGCATTCATCTTACCAATTCCGGCTACGAGCGGAACAAAAGTTCGGATTATAGGAAGAAATCTACCAATAATGAGTGCCTTCCCTCCATGTTTTTCATAAAATTTCTGAGTTCTTTCAATGTATTCTTTATTGATCCATTTTGTATTTAGGGTAGAAAGTCTAGGACCAAGCCATCTTCCAATATAAAAATTGCTTTGATTTCCTAATATTGCTCCAACAATGATAAACAGCATAGTGTAATATAAATTGAGATTACCACTTGATGAAAGTGCTCCGGCTGCAAAAAGCAAGCTGTCACCGGGAAGAATTGCTGCTACTACCAATCCGGTTTCACAAAATAGAATTGTAAACAGAATAAAGTAAATATAAATTCCATACTCAGTTGTTAATTCTACCAGGTGCTTATCAATGTGAAGAACAAAATCAACTAATTGTCTAAAAAAATCCATAGAAGAAATTAAGCGTCAAAGATACACGATTTCATACTGTTATCACCACTCTGAAAACACTCTGTTTGAAGTTAAAAATAATCTATATGAATTGAAGTAAAGAAAAATTCTTATTTTCAATTTATGATCAATTTTTCTGACTTTGCAAAATCCGAGATAAAATAACAGGGACTACAAAATGACCGATCGAGTTCAATATTATTCGTTCCTGATTTAATTTGTATCGTTTGAATTGTTTGTCCCAAGGTATTCACTATTTTAAGCAAATGAGTAGAGTTTGCTTTTATTATTAGCGTTCCTGATGATGGATTCGGATAAATAAGCAATTTCTCTAAGCTGAATCCCGGATCCTTAACTAAAACGGCCTCGCAATTGACCTGGGAAGCTGAATCTCCTATAAAAGTCCAATTTCTTTCATGAATCAAAAAAGTTCTTTCTTGCTCTGCAACACTGCTAAACTTCATTCCTGAAGCTCCTATCGACAAATGATCCGGCATATTCGGATTGTTAGCCCATCCCTTAATAGAATTAGAATAATGATTACAATCCATTGCTGATTCAGACAGAAAATTTGTTAGGTCAGCTGATTGATTAAATGTCCATTTTGATATTGAATGATTAAACGCTGACTTGGCAAAAGCCTCGGTCAAATTAAACACATTCTGTACATTCCAGGTTTCTAATGGTTGATTAAATGTAGAATTGAAAAAAATTCCTGTCATATCATTTACATTTCTTACATTCCAGTTATCAATAGCTTGATTGAAAGTACTATAGCAAAACATGCAATTCATATTATATACATTACTTACATCCCAACTCTCAAGTGGTTGATTGAAGGACGATTTAGAAAACATTTCTGTCATATCACTTACATTCCCTACATTCCATTTTCCAATGTCTTGATTGAACTTTGATCCCGAAAACATTCTTGACAAGTCAGTAACATTCATTACATTCCAGCTACTTATGGATTGATTAAAAACGCTATTCTCAAACATCCCGGACATATCCGATACCAATTCTACATTCCAACTGTCAATCTTCTGATTAAAACTTGAATTTTTAAACATTTGCTTCATTGATTGAACTTTGCTGACATCCCAAGTATCAAGTGCTTGATTAAAAATTGAATTTTCAAACATCAAATCCATACTCGAAACATTTTTTACATTCCACCTGCTAATATCATGGTTAAATAATGAATTTCTAAACATTGAGGATAAGTCTGTAACATTGCTTATATTCCAAAAATAAATGGAATCATTAAATATAGAATTTTCAAACATCGAATTCATGTTTTCAACTTTTCCTACATTCCATTTATCTAAGGGAAGACTATACTTAGAACCTTTAAACATTGCACTCATGTCTCTTACATTAGAAACATCCCACTTATTCAGATTTTGATTAAAATCTGAATCCGCAAACATATTGTACATATATTCTACTTTGCTCACATTCCAGTCTTCAACAATCTGATTAAAACTGGATCCTTGAAACATCTTTTGCATGGTAACAACATTGCTCACATTCCATTGATTGATAGGTTGATTAAAGGTTGAACCGGCAAACATTCCATCCATATATTTAACATTTTCAAGCTGCCAATTGGAAATATCCTGATTAAATCCGGTCTCTGCAAATGCATAAGAGAAATTGATAACCTTCTTGAGTTCAGGCTGATCCATTGCAGTTGAATTCATGTTTCGACATCCATAAAAAGCTCTCTGAAAACTCTCCCACTCAATGGTACCCCATTGAGAAATATTTGTGAGCTTAAGTGCATCCCGGTAACTTTCATTGAATTCATCTTTCCTAAAAATGATTCTTGGAAATTTTCCTCTAATTCTGATCGTATAAATTCCTGCAACACCAAAATCATGTTTGACATCTCCGGTTAGTCCCGTTTGATCATATATGCCATCATCATTCCAGTCAACTTCATAATTATAACCAGCACCCAGTGTGCTTATTGTTATACAAGTATTACAAGATTCTCCAGGATTATCTGTCTTCCATGTCGTAATAAATGCTTCGGATTGTGAATAAATTTCCGAATTTAAACAACACAGTAAGAATATGATAATTAATTTATTCATAATTGAAGCATCATCTTCATTATTGATCATAAACAATATATGATTAGATTAGGTTTTCTGACCTTACAAAATTTATTGAATTTAAAATCTAACTTAAAATCCTACTGGTAAAGGGTATAGTTTCAAAATGAAGCTTCTGTTTTAACTTATTTCTTTCCAAAGATCTGTACTGCGTTGTTATAATAAATTAATCGTCGATCTCTAACTTTAATTTCTTGTCTTCAGTTTACTTTTGCCAATAATTCATGCTGATATCCATAAGTGATTTAAGAGAAATTACAAATCGATTGGGGTTCCAGTCAGTTGGAGTAAGTCCAGTTTATCAACTTGACGAGGAAGCTAAAAAACTTGAACTTTGGCTTTCTAAAGACTATCAAGGCGAAATGAGTTTTTTGGAAAGATACTTTGACCTACGAACAGATCCTCGAAAATTATTGCCGGGTTGTAAATCAATCATTGTTCTTAGTATGAACTACTATCAAGCGCAGAAACATCGGGAAGATTCCAAGATCTCAAGATATGCTTACGGACAAGATTATCATAAGGTTTTAAAAAAGAAAGCAAAAGAAATTCATCAGTGGATGATTGAAAAATACGGTGATATTTTATTTCGAGCCTTTGTAGATTCTGCTCCAATTATGGAACGGGTATGGTCAGAAAAAGCCGGAATTTCCTGGAATGGCAAGAACACTTTAAGTATAAGTCCGGGTAATGGATCATACTTTTTTCTTATGTGTATATTAACGGATCTGGAAGTTGAAAAAAACAATCCAATTAAAGATCATTGTGGAACGTGTACAAGATGTATTGATGCCTGTCCCACCGAAGCTATTGATAAAAATGGATATTTACTAGATGCCTCTAAATGTATATCTTATCTAACGATCGAATTAAAAAAAAATATTCCGGAAGAATTCAAAAATAAAATGGAAAATTGGATTTTTGGCTGCGATATCTGTCAGGAAGTATGTCCTTGGAATCGTTTTTCAAAACCTACGGAATTAAACGAATTCGAAGCAAAGAATGAAATATTAAATTTAAATATTGAAGATTGGATTTCTCTGGAAGAAGAAAAATGGTTAGAAATCAGTAAAAAATCACCACTTAAAAGAACCGGAATCGCGGGAATTAAGCGAAATGCTCTATTTATTAAAAAATATTCATAAACTGATTGATCGAAAACCCTTTTATTTGTTAATAAGCTGATTATTTTTGCAATATGAATTTGACCTTGAAAGTTTGGAGACAAAATTCTATTGAGTCCAAAGGAAAATTAGAAACCTATACTGTTGAAGCTAATGAGCATATGTCCTTTCTGGAAATGATGGATGTATTGAATCAGAAACTTCTCGAGAATAAGCAAGATCCCATCGCTTTTGATCATGACTGCAGAGAAGGAATATGTGGTGCTTGCAGTATGGTAATTAATGGCAGGCCTCACGGGCCACAAGGAGGAACAACTACTTGTCAACTTCATATGAGGCATTTTAAAGATGGTGACACCATTGTTGTTGAACCGTTTAGGGCCCAATCTTTCCCGGTCGTTAAAGATCTTGTTGTAGATCGCTCTTCATTTGACAGAATCATGCAAGCTGGTGGCTTTATTTCAGTTAATACGGGACAGGCGATTGACGGAAATGCAATTCCAATTGAGAAAGAAAGGGCGTCTAGATCGTTTGACGCAGCTGCCTGTATCGGTTGCGGTGCCTGTGTTGCAGCGTGTCCGAATGGATCAGCGATGTTGTTTGTTTCATCTAAAGTATCTCATCTTGGTTTATTACCTCAAGGTGAAGTTGAAAATGACAGAAGGGTTGTCAATATGGTTCATCAGATGGATCAAGAAGGCTTTGGGCGTTGTTCTAATATAGCCGCATGTGAAGCAGAGTGCCCTAAAGAAATTTCGATTGAAAATATTGCCAGAATGAACAGATATTATACAGCTGCGGTATTAACGAGTTGAATTTAATTTTTCCAATATCTCATCTATTTTTTGTGCCATTATTCTGTCTTTTTCAGTAATAATGTCTCCTGCCGAATGTGTAGTTAATACAATAAAAACCCTGTTATAGGCAGAAGTAAATTCAGGATGGTGGTCCATCTCATCGGCAAGTTCAGCCATGCAATTGATAAAAATCATGGCCTCCTTGAAATCAATAAATTTTAATTTGCAACAAAGCCTGTTGTCTTTCTCAATCCACATACAATCAATGGCTCCAATTATATAAATGAATATTTTGTGCTGCTATTACACAAAGTTGAATGGTATGCTCAACATCATCTTCATGAACCATTTCGATTACTTGATGAATATGTCTTGTTGGAATGGAAACTGCCCCTGATATGCAACCATATCCACCTGTCTGTATAGCAGCAGTATCAGTTCCTCCCGCCGGCAACAATTCAGCTTGCCAGTTAATATTGTATGCTTCAGCTGTCTGCTTCAAAAATGCTATCATACGATAATCGCAAATAACCGCACTATCCATAATCTTAATTCCAACACCGGATCCAAGCCTTGTAATGACTTCGTGTGTCTGGGAACCAGGAACATCAAAGGCTATTGTTGTATCTATATTTATGGCATAATCGGGTCTTAATTGTGAAGTAAGTGTCTTTGCGCCTCTTAATCCAACCTCTTCCTGTACTGTAAATACTGCATAAACATCAGACTCGTGAGAAGTATCCTTTAATGATTTAAGCAATTCTATTAAGACATATACTGATATTCTATTGTCCAGTGACTTCGCATTAATGCACTTTCCCATTTGAACAAGGTCCCGTTCTCTTGTAATAGAATCTCCTATACTAATTTTTGAAATCAGATCTTCCTTGCTTAACCCGGTATCAATAAAATAATCTTTGATTAAAGGAACTTTGTTTCTTTCTTCAGAAGTCATCAGATGTATAGGTTTAGTTCCCATTACACCCAATACTTCTTCATGGCCATGAATTATTACTCTTTGTGCAGTTAATGTCTTAGGATCAAATCCTCCTAATGGTAAAAATCGGATAAATCCTTCCTCATCAATATGCTGAACAATAAATCCTATCTCATCCATATGTGCAGTATATAATACAGTACCTGCACCTTTCCCTCTCTTATGTGCAATTAGATTTCCAAGGGAATCAATTTTTATTTCGTCACAATAATTTTTTATTTCCTGATAGATATATTTTCTTATCGATGACTCAAATCCCGGTGCACCGGCTATCCTGCATAGGTCTTTTAATAATTCAATATTCATTTGTCGGGCAAAGGTAATGGATTTTTAATTTCAAAATTCATTGGAAATTAAAGTATGAATATTAATTCATATTAAGAATTTATTTATATAAAAGTTATGCATTCTAATAGTCAAACCAATATATCATTCCTAAAACTTTAACTCATTAAGACAGAAAAAAACTAGCTGAATAGAACCTTAATAATCTACATTCTAAGTCAGCTAAGCCGATTCCATAGCACTAATTCATTGTTTTTTAACATCTTTACAGCTGCATTTGAGTATGTCACGAGTAATCAAATCACTTGCTAAAGAAACCCTGTTCTACGGGCTTAGTTATTCCTTGAGCCGATTATTGAATTTTATACTTGTAACAACCTATCTTACTTACAAGGTATTTACAAAACAAGACGGATCTTTAGCTATTTTTCAAGACATTTATTTTTACATTGCTTTGTTATTAGGATTGTTAACCTTAAGAATGGAAACAAGTTTGTTTCGGTTTATAAGCAATAAAGATGATGAATATTCCGGAATATATTCTTTGTTGTCACAATGGGTATGGATAGCGTGTACCCTTTTTGTATTCATTTATTTTATTTTTAAGGATTTTATCTTAAATATACTTTCCTATCCAAAAGACTTTGAAAATTGTGTATTTATTGCTTTGATGATTTTAATCCTTGATGTAATTACTTCTCTTCCTTATGCTTTACTACGATTCAATCAACAAATCTTACGGTATTCCTGGATTAAGTTGATTGGAGTGATCATTCATATTGCAATGGTATTTTATTTTTTTGAATTTTACTTCAAACCAGAGGAAATAGTCTCTTTAGATTCTTCTACAAAAATACTTTACATTCTTGTTGCTAATTTAACTTCCAGTATCTGTGTTGTAATTTTTTTACTTCCGCAGATACGCCTTGGATTTTATAAAGCGAATTGGTCTCTTTCAAAAACATTATTTCATTATTGTTGGCCATTGATTTTGATAACCTTTATGTACACCATCATTCAAAATGGTTATACAACTTTTCTGAAATATCTTTTACCGGGAACTTATTTGACTAATCTCAGTAATTCTGATAGCCTTGTTGCAGTTGGAAGATTAGCTGTGATCATGAATATTTTTGTTACTGCATTTAATTATGGCGCAGAACCTTTCTTCTTCAGACATTCAAAAGAGAACAATGCAAAAGAGAATTATGCAAAACTCAATTTATTCTTTGTAGTTGCTTGTTGCGTAGTTTATATTCTAAGTTGTACCAATGCTCATTTAATTGGACATTTGATTGGTCCTGGATTCAGAGACGCTTTATACTTATTACCTGTATTGCTACTTGCTAATATTTTTTCCGGCATTTACACCAACTTGTCTTCCTGGTATAAGTTAACTGATCATACAAAAATGGCTGCTGGGATAAGTTTAATAGGACTGGTTATTAATGTTATACTTTTTATTTTCTTGACTCCTTTGTTAGGAATTAATGCTGCAGC
This sequence comes from Saprospiraceae bacterium, assembly GCA_020848695.1. Classification (GTDB taxonomy): domain Bacteria; phylum Bacteroidota; class Bacteroidia; order Chitinophagales; family Saprospiraceae; genus Vicinibacter. The sequence goes on along the minus strand of JADLHT010000043.1, from coordinate 55,086 downwards.
ATGGATTGCGCTTTTTGTCTATGTTATTATGTGTATCTTGTCTGTATGGCAAGGTAATAAATACTATCCAATACCTTATCAACATGGAAAGACATTGATGTATTTGGTGTTTTCCGTTTTGATCTCATACCTGCATTCTACCTATATTCATGTTGCTTTAGTTTCAAATATTGCATTAAGTGTTCTTTATGTAACCGTAATGTTAATTTATGTTTATAGAAATGATTGGATAAAGAAATAATCAATGCTGATTTCTTTATTTTACAAAAACATCAAGATCAAGCTGAAAATTATGTTCCGTAGTTGAAGTAATCAGATCCCTGTAACGTATCTCACATTCTATTCGAATATTGGGCAAAGAGAGAAAATCCTTAATATCGGCAATTCCGGGTAAAAGATACAGATCAGAGACTCTTTCATTCGGTTGTGGGATGGCTTCTCCAATCGGTAATTTGTTGGAAGGCTTTGCGGGATCTGATATATATACTTTAATGGCATCAATAAATCGATAACTGATAGGAGAGCCCAATAATGGCGTGAGAACAATATTTTTTATTCTCACTTTTTCAATATCTGAATTCTGAAGATTATTACTGACTAGAAAATTGTCCCAACTGGTTGGAATATTATAACCATATACATGTGTTATTAAAGTTCTAGATCCGGCTTCAATCGTTAATACTCTGTTGAATCGCAAAGTATAATCTCCTACCTCCTGTTTAACACACGAAACCAGACAAATTAAAATTAATAATCCCAATATTTTATGCACTTCTATACAACGAAAGCTTAATAAAACTGTTTTACAGAAGTTGTAATTTATTCAATTTATTGACGTTTTTATTGTTGGTGTCAATGTATTTTTGCGCCTTTATAAATTTTCAATATTCCCAATATGCAAAAGCCATTTGATCTGGAAATGATTCAATCCTATTATAAGGGATTAGAAAACAAAATTTCAGATATTAAAAAACTATTGAATCGTCCTCTAACCCTTACAGAGAAAATCCTCTACAGTCATCTTCATCCTGAATCCGGTAATTCAGATTTTCAACGTGGGAAAGAATATGTTTTCTTCGCTCCAGATCGGGTTGCCATGCAAGATGCTACTGCTCAGATGGCATTACTCCAGTTTATGACTTGTGGCCGCAATAAAACGGCAGTGCCAAGTACAGTCCATTGTGATCATCTGATTCTGGCCGAAAAGGGAGCTGAAAAAGACCTTCTTTCCTCTAATTTAGAAAATGCAGAAGTATATGATTTTTTAAAGTCTATTTCAAATAAATATGGGATAGGCTTCTGGAAGCCGGGAGCCGGCATAATACATCAGATCGTACTCGAAAACTATGCATTTCCGGGTGGAATGATGATAGGAACAGATTCTCATACTCCCAATGCAGGCGGCTTAGGTATGATCGCAATTGGTGTAGGGGGTGCGGATGCAGTTGATGTTATGGCAGGAATGCCCTGGGAACTAAAGATGCCAAAAATAATCGGTGTTAAACTAATCAATCAACTAAATGGCTGGACTTCTCCCAAAGATGTTATCCTTAAAGTGGCAGGAATTTTAACTGTTAAAGGAGGAACAGGGGCAATTGTAGAATATTTCGGTGATGGAGCAAGATCACTATCTTGCACAGGTAAGGGCACAATTTGTAATATGGGCGCGGAGATAGGTGCTACTACCTCTGTTTTTGGGTATGACGCTGCAATGAGCAGATATCTTAACGCGACAGGAAGAGAAGCCATAGCAGATCAATGTGATCTAATGTATGAACACTTAACGGGAGATTCAGAATGCTATGCAAATCCTCAAAAATATTTTGATCAAGTTATTGAAATTGATTTAGCAACTTTGGAACCTCATGTAAATGGTCCTTATACACCTGACCTTGCCTGGCCGATAAGTGAGTTGGCAGAAGCTGTAAAAAACAATAATTACCCTGAGACCCTGGATGTTGGCCTTATCGGTTCTTGTACCAATTCATCTTATGAAGATATGACAAGAGCGGCATCACTGGCAAGGCAAGCGGTCGCAAAAAAATTAAAAGTAAAATCTGAATTTACCGTTACTCCTGGATCAGAGCAAATCAGATATACCATCGATCGAGATGGCTTATTAGAAGATTTTACTAAAATGGGCGCTATTGTTCTAGCCAATGCTTGCGGACCCTGTATTGGTCAATGGAAAAGACACATGGCGGATCCGAGTAGAAAAAACTCAATAATTACTTCATTCAATAGAAATTTTTCTAAACGAAATGATGGCAACAGCAACACTCATGCTTTTGTTGCCTCTCCTGAAATTGTTACTGCGCTTGCAATAGCCGGTAAAATGTCATTCAATCCACTTACCGATACTTTAATCAATGACGATGGGGAATATGTCAAACTTGATCCGCCAACAGGGTTTGAATTGCCCCCTAAAGGATTTGATGTTACGGATCCGGGTTATGAAGCTCCGGTTTCAGATGGATCAATGATACCCATTCATATTGATCCTCAGAGTAAGCGATTACAGATACTTCAACCTTTTAAAATAATTACTTCCGAACAGTTAATTAACAATAGAGTATTGATCAAGGCAAAAGGAAAATGCACCACAGATCATATTTCCATGGCGGGACCCTGGCTTGAGTTTAGAGGACATCTTGAAAATATATCAAGGAACTGTCTCATCGGTGCAACAAACTATTACAATGGTGAAACAAACAAAGTACTTAATCTATTAAAAAATGAATATATGCAAGTTCCGGATTCTGCAATTAACTACAGAAATGCCGGTGTTGGAACAGTTGTAATCGGAGAAGAAAATTACGGAGAAGGTTCTTCTCGTGAACATGCTGCCATGGAGCCTAGATTCCTTGGAGTGCTAGCTGTAATCGTCAAATCATTTGCAAGAATTCACGAAACCAATCTAAAGAAGCAAGGAATGCTTGCTTTAACTTTTACCAATCCCTCAGATTATGATCTTATAAGACAGGATGATTATCTATCTATCACAGATTTTGACCAAATGACCCCTGCAAGCCAAATTTCACTTAAGATAGATCATGCAGATGGTAGTACTGACAATATTAAATTAAATCATACATATAATCAGCAACAGATTGACTGGCTTAAGAATGGTTCAGCTTTAAATAAGATACGAAAAGATCTCGCTAATTGATATTAAATTAATTTTGTCTTGTGTCATAATTCCAATTTCTTTATTTTTGTCGAGCTTTCAACTTTCAATTCGTAAAAATTAATGCAGATGCTAAAGGAGTTTAAAGATTTTGCCGTTAAAGGGAATTTAATTGATATTGGTGTAGGTCTTGTCATGGGAGCAGCATTTGCAACTGTTACATCATCATTTGTAGATGGAATGTTTATGCCGTTAATTGGAGAAATTTTTCAGGTAGGTCATATATCAAAGTGGTGTTTTGAGCTTTCCCCTGCTGGCATAGGTTCTGATGGAAAAGAAATTGAAGCCAATATTTTCTCATATGGTAAATTCATTGCTTCAGTAATTAACTTTATCATTATTGCATTTGTTATGTTTCTGGTGGTTAAAGCTGCGAATAAATTAAAAGAACCAGCACTATTGTCCGGACCATCTCAGGAAGAACTATTGACAGAAATCCGTGATTTGCTTAAGAAATAAAATAATTGTTGTTATTTTTTTAGAGGGTTTAATTTTGTTCTGCTGACAATTTCAAATAATTTTATTCCTTTCTAACCGTTATAGTGCCATGAAATTTTTGAATCTGTTCATTCTTGTTTTTCTGTTTTCTTGCAAGAAATACCCCAAGATTATTGAATTCAAAAATACGGAAGGAATAATTGTACAACGAGTTACTCTCCTGGGAGATACTTCGCAAGGCAAATATGGAATCTATGAAAAATATGATAATAAAGGAATACTCTTTGAATCTGCAAATTATGTTAAAGGTAAATTAGATGGTGAAAAAAAATTCTATGAAGAAGGTGTTCTTTACAGCATTGAAAACTATCAAAATGATCAGTTGATGGGTCCTTACAAAATATATTATCCCAATGGTCAAATTCAAATGGAAACCCAGTATGTCAATAACGAAATAACTGGCGAATTAAAATCATTCTATCCCTCCGGAAAACTTAAAGAAAAAGTTATGATGAAAGCCAATGTAGAAGAAGGTCCTTTTATTGAATTTTTTGAAAATGGAAACAAAAAAGCAGAAGGAACTTACAAATCAGGTGAAAACGGATCTGTAGAAGACGGATTTTTGACGATCTATGATTCCACAGGAACTATCCTAAGAAGGATGAACTGTATCAACGGTATCTGTAATACAATTAAAAACGAATAGCTTTATTTATTATGCTTTCAATTGTTTCTAAGCTTGGCAAAACGATATGAGAAATAAAATTCTGTTGTTTAGTTTTTTAATACTTTTCAAAAATTTTGGTTTTTGTCAACCTGTCATTGGAGGAAAGACGTCGTTCACTTTTTTAAATGTACCGGTTTCTCCCAGAAATACAGCACTGGGTTCTTACGCAATTGCCTGGACTGCTACTGATCCTGCTATTTGTATCTATAACCCAGCTCTTATAAATGAAAAAATAAATTACAATTTATCTTTTAACCACCTCAACTATTTTGATGGAATTAATTTTGGAAACTTTAGTTTTACACATAGACCTATAATATATGGAATTCAGCTTCAGGGTGGTGTACAATACTTTAATGCTTCCAATATTGAATTATCTGATGAATTTGGAAATACACTTGGCAATACAAAAGTAAGTGAGTCCGATATCTATCTCGGCGCTTCGAAAAAATTAAATGAGAGAATACAAATTGGTGCTTCTTTGCATTTTCTTTTTGGAAGATTAGCCAATTATTCTTCATCCGGAATCGGTTTAAATGCCGGAATAAATTATAAAATTCCTTCAAAAAATATTGAATTGGCTTTTGTAGTTAGAAATGCAGGATTTCAGTTTTCTCCTTATCAATATTCTAAAAGCAAACTTCCTTTTACTGCTGAAATCGGATTGGCAAAAAAGCTAAATCATCTTCCTTTTGTCTTTCATATAACAGCTCATCACCTGGAATCCTGGAACATCCGCTATGATGATCCACTTATAAATGCAGAAGCTGATTTGTTTGGTAACATTAACGAGAAGTCCGCATTTTCAAAGTTTACAGGAAATCTTTTCAGACATTTGGCTTTCGGTGGAGAAATGTTGATTGGAAAATCAGAATCTTTCTCCCTTCGCCTTGGTTATAATCATCTCCGAAGAATGGAAGTGAATATTAATGATTATTCGTTATTCGGTGGAATATCCTTTGGGTTCGGATTTAAAGTATATATGTTCAGATTTGATTATTCTTACGCCAATTATCATTTGGCAGGTGGAACCAACACAATTGGTCTAAGTACAACATTAAGTTCTTTCTTTAAGCAAAATAAAATTTAATCAAGAATTCCTCTTAAGTACTTATCGTTAATTTTCATCAGCATTGCATTGTATAAAGCATCATTCCTCGAAGCGCTAATTTCCACCAATCGAAACAAAGACTGCGAAACTTCAAATGAATTACTTTCCCCAAGTTCTGCCTTCTTTTGAAGAATCATTAGATTTTCTTCTGCAATGGGTAACTTTAATTCTTCCAACTGATAAATGCTATTGTAAAATTCAAATCGATTCTTGTTCAAATTCAATTGAAACTGTATCTCTCGTTGGAGATCCTCATATTCAACTGAAAGTTTCTCGCTTTCCAATTTATTCTCATTGATCAACCGAGTTGTAGTACCAGCATCATATAAAGGCATCGTCAACTGAATTCCCGCGCTGGGTCCATAAGATTGCGAGAATAAATTAAATCCGGCCTGATTATTGGATCGATTATATCGGTAGTCTGCAACCAGACTTAAATTGGGTAATCGCTGTCTTTTTAATTCAGTATATTCCAAATTCTTAATCTTACTTTTTATTTGAAGAATTTTTTGAGGAACTGATTTTAATTCTAATTCCGGTTGTACCATTAAAACTTGATGGTTCAGACTATCTGATAATACAATATTCTCGTTTGAAACATAATGAATATAATGTTTTAACAAATTAACTTCTTCTTCAATTGCATTTCTTTGCTTTTTAATCAACACCGTTAGATCTTGCTGATCTAAAAGAGCTTGCAGATAATTTGTTTTTCCTTTATTACCCAGATCGTATCTCTTCTTTTCAATTTCAACACGATTCAAGGCAACCTTATTCTGTGCTTCTAAAGCCATTAAGTTATTATTCAGACTTTGAATTCTGTAATAATCTTCAGAAACTTTCTTTATCATATCAAGTATCATCAACTCTAGTTCTGCACTACTCAATTCCTGTAAGGTTTCTAACTTTGCTTTTGTTGTAAATACATTAAAACCATTGAGTATATTGTAATTCAGTTGAATATTTGCATTAATATTTCTGGATATAGCATTGCTTCTATTTATTTCGGTTCCGTTAATAAATTTTTGATTTACTGAATTACTTAAAAGATTTGGATTAGCAGCCAATTGGACTTGAGGATAAGCTCCGGCATTGGACCATGAATTATTATTTTGTGCAATACCTTCATTGATTCTAGCAATTTTAATCTGATAATGATTCTCCAAAGCAAGGCGAATGGCTTCTCGAAGACTTAATGATTTTTGTCCTACCAGAAAAGTTGGTAACAATAATATTAACAAATTAAATATCTTCACTTTCTTTCTTTTTAGAACTGGAAATATAGGTATAGATAGATGGAACAACAAACAGAGTTAATATCAGAGAAAATAATACTCCACCAATAATTACCAATCCTAAAGGAACTCTACTTGTTGAAGCCGAGCCAAATGAAATAGCGAGTGGTAAAGCTCCAAGTGCCATAGCAAGACTTGTCATGAGTATAGGTCTTAAACGTTGTACAGATGAATCAATTAATGCTTCAACTTTTTGCATTCCTTGCATTCGTTTTTGATTTGCAAAATCTACAATCAGAATTCCATTCTTTGTAACCAAACCAATCAACATAATCATACCGATTTGCGAAAATATATTTACCGTCTGATCAAAGATCCACAAACTAAGCAATGCTCCAAAGATGGCCAATGGCACTGTTGCCATAATAATCACCGGGTCTATAAAACTTTCAAACTGAGCAGCCAACACAAGAAATATTAATACCAATGCCATAATAAATGCAAAGAAAATTCCTCCAGAACTCTCAGAAAAATCTCTCGAAGTACCAGCAAGGCTGCTTGTAAAACTCTGATCCAAAATACCCGTACTGATTCTCTGAACCTCTTTAATTCCGTCACCTAAGGTAAATCCTTCAGCTAGCCCGGCGCTAATCGTCGCTGACTTATATCTGTTATAATGATACAATGTTGGAGTAGTTACGATTTCCTTAATACTGATCAAATTATCTAATGAAATAATTTTTCCACTCTTACTTCTTACTCCTATCATTTTTAAATCCTGAGGATCGTCCCGAAAATTTCTGTCAACTTGACCGATCACTTGATATTGCTTTCCATTCAAAGTAAAATATCCAAATCTTCTGTTGCTCATTGCCAATTGTAATGAAGTTCCGATATCTTGAATGCTTACTCCTAATTCAGCAGCACGTGATCGATCAATTTCTAGTTGTAATTCCGGTTTATTAAATTTGAGATCTACATCTACGTTAGTTAGAATACGGCTTTTTGAAATTGAATCTAAAAGTACCGGCAATACAGCTTTTATTTTTTCTATATCATTATTCTGTACAACAAATTGAACAGGCAATCCACCTCTTCTGCTTACAGAGATGGTTTGTTCTTGAATTGCAAAGGCTCGGCCTTCAGATATTTTTGGAAGTTCTTTAGAAATTCTCTGTACTATTTGTGCTTGTGATGCCTTTCGCTCATTAGGATCTACCAATAATACTCTCATAAATCCGACATTGGCTGCGCCTGATCCAAAAAAAGTTGGTGATGTTACAGATAAAATAATTTCTTTCTCCGGCACTGAATCAATCATCAGATTCGTTAATTTATCAATATACTTATCCATGTATTCATAGGAAGTACCTTCCGGTGCAGAGATCGCTAACCGGAATTGAGATCGATCTTCCATGGGTGCAAGCTCAGTTGGTAAGGTTTTATTGAAATAATAGATTCCTATTCCACAAATTACAATTATAACAATTGATACAAATCGATATTTCAAAAAAACAGTTAACCACTTTCGGTAAATTTGATCCATCGCGTTGAAAAATGATTCCGTCTTCTGATAGAACCAACCTTTGCCATGATTCTGCCCTGAGAAATACAAATTTAGTACAGGAGTTAAAGTCAAACTTACAAATGCAGATAGAAGAACTGCACCTGCAACAACTAATCCAAATTCCCTGAACAATCGTCCCACAAAGCCGCCGAGGAAAATAACCGGTATAAATACTACGGCTAGCGTCAATGAAGTTGCAATAACTGCAAAATAAATTTCTGAAGTTCCCTCTTTGGCTGCCTTAAACTTAGACATACCTTTCTCCATCTTTCTAAAAATATTCTCTGTAACTACAATCCCATCATCAACAACCAATCCTGTTGACAATACAATTGCCAATAGAGTAAGGATATTGATTGTAAATCCGGATACGTACATTATAAAGAATGCACCAATCAATGAGACAGGAATATCAATAAGAGGACGAATAGCAATGATCCAGGATCGAAAGAAAAAGAAGATAATAATAATTACTAATACAATTGCAATAAAAAGTGTCTCTTTTACTTCTTTAATGGATTTATTTATATACTTGGCTACATCTAGTCCAAGATTCAACTCATATTCTTTTGGAAGATTTGCTTTTAGTTCTTCATATCTTTTATGAAATTCTTTGGCTATACTAACATAAGAAGTTCCCGGTTGAGGAATAATCGCCAGTGCAATCATAGGAACTCCACTTTCCTTTAATACAGTTTCTTCATATTCAGGACCCAAAACCGCAGAACCGATATCCTTTAATTTTATCTCTGCATTTCCTTTTTGTGCTACAATCAAATTGTTAAAATCTTCTTCACTCTGCATCTTCCCCATTGTACGAATGGTTAATTCGGTTGCATCCCCTGAAATCTTTCCGGCAGGAAGTTCTACGTTTTCTTTATCTAAAGCTTGTTGAATATCAAGTGGAGTCAAACCATAAGCATCAAGTTTGATAGGATCCATCCAAATTCTCATCGCATATTTCTTTTCTCCCCAGATTACTATACTGCTTACTCCTGGAATGGTCTGAAGCCTTTCAACTAAATTGTTATTTGCATATTCTGTTAACTCTAAATTATTCTTACTATCAGACTTAATTGTCATGCTAAGAATTGGATCACTACTTGCATCAGCTTTTGTAACAACAGGAGGAGCGTCAAGATCATTTGGAAGACTTCTGACAGCTTGTGAAACTTTATCTCTTACATCATTGGCTGCTTCTTCAAGATTTGAAGATAGCTCAAACTCTACTGTAATATTGCTATTGCCCTGGCTACTTAATGATGAAATATTCTTGATCCCCGCAATTCCATTAATAGCTTTCTCTAACGGTTCTGTAATCTGAGATTCTACAATTTCAGCATTAGCTCCCGGATAACTTGTTCTAACGGTTATATTAGGAGGATCAATTGCCGGATAATCTCTAACTCCAAGTTTTGTGTAGGCAACATAACCAAATAAAATAATTGTAAGGTTCATTACAATTGCGAGAACCGGTCTTTTTAAGCTTAAGTGAGAAAGATTCATTATCAATTCAAATTTGATAAAATAACAGTCATTCCCGGTTTTAACTTCATTAATCCTGTGCTAATGACCGTGTCTCCTTTAACAATACCGCTTAAGATTTCAACTCTTGCACTATCTCTGTAACCAACTGTGACGGTACTGAATTCTACTTTTCCTTCTTTAAATAGGGCTACCTGTTTATCTTTTATTCTGGGAATAATACATTGACTGGGAATAAAAATTCCATTGTCTTTTTGTGCAAGATCAAGTTGTATAGAAGCATATGCTCCCGGTCTGAGTAATGGATCCTTACCAACTACTTGAGCTAGAATTTCAAGAGTCTTCGATTCATCATTTAGAAATGGTGAAAAGGATTTAATTATAGCTTCGTACTGTTTATTAATATTTTCACAATTAAATATTACTTTCTGCTGCAATTTCAATAAATTGGAATACTGCTCCGGAACCGCAAATCCTAATTTTATTGGAAATACCTGAGTCAGTGTTGAAACAACATCTGTGCTTCCTATTAAATCACCAGGGCTTATTTTTCTAAATCCCAGCAACCCGTCAAAAGGAGCGCGTATAAAATATTTTCTAAGTTCTGCTTCTGTGATTCGGATATCGGATAATGTATTCTTATATTGTAGTAAGCTTAATTCATATTCTGATTGACCTATTGCTGCATTCTTATAAAGTTCTTGTTGCCTTTGCACTGTAGCTTTTAACAATGCCTCTTGAACTTTTAATTTGTTCAATTTGGCTTGAATTTCTTCATCATTCAGTTTAACAAGGATCTGATTTTTCTTTACAGTCTGAGCATCATTGAAATAAATTTCCATGACCTTTGCATTTATTTCTGATCGGATCTCGATTTGTTCAGATGCAATAAGTTTTCCCGGAAGTTTAATTTCTTGATTAAATTGTTGATAACTTGCCACTACAGCTTCCACCTGAACAGGAGAAGATTTTGAAAATGAACCAGAATTTGGGCTCTTCAAATTGTTATCAGATTTTTTACAAGAAAAAGTACACAGCAATAATATTGAAGGAATAATTAACTTCATCAGAATTCGATTGGAGTGTAAATTTAGATAAATAAAAGGCAAACTTTTCCTTTCTGTAAGTAATATAAGTTAATCTTAACAGAAGGAAAAACAAAAGTATATAATAAGCTTTTAACCAGCTAAAGCTGCAGCACCCCCTACTATTTCTGAGAGTTCTTTGGTAATAGCCTCTTGTCTCGCTTTGTTGTAGTTAATTTTCAATTCACCAAGCATTGATTCTGCATTCTCTGATGCTTTATCCATTGCAGTCATTCTGGCACCATGTTCTGAAGCTGCATTGTCCAATACACATTTATAGAGCTGTGATTGTAATATTGATGGTATCAATTCCTTAAGCAAAGATTCCTGTCCTGGTTCAAAAATATAATCCGGTTTATTTGTCTTTACTTCAGATTTAGGAAGCTCAACTTTTTGAATAGGCAGATACTGTTCGTTTTCTGGAAACTGAGTTCCGGCATTTTTAAATCTACCATAAAATATCTCTATTTGATCAGTATTTCCTGCGGAAAATCCATTCATCAGATAATCAGCACAGTCTGCTACCTTTTCAAATGACAATCCAGAAAAAATATCTTTATAATCAATATTATATTGAGCATTAGGAAATCTTCTCCTAAAGAATTCATAACCTTTTTTTCCTATGCAAAGAAATGTAAGACTTCCATCTTTCGCTTGTTTAGTATAATCTTCAGCAATTCTCTTCTGTGCTAACTTTAAAATATTCGTATTGAATGCTCCACACAATCCTCTGTCCGAAGTAATAATAACTAATGTCGGTTTCTTCTTCTCAGTTGCTCTACCAAATGCTTCAGCTCCCTGCCCATCAGAAAAACTCATGATGTTAGACATCATCGCATTTAACTTATTCGCATAAGGTCGCATCTGTACAATCGCTTGTTGCGCACGACGAAGCTTTGCCGCAGACACCATCTTCATCGCTTTTGTTATTTGCTGGGTCGATATTACCGACTTTATCCTGTTTCTTACTTCTTTTAAATTCGCTGCCATTTTTTTCAATTTGCAAATTTGCAAATTAGCTAATTTGCAAATTTAATTTTACTTCATTTATTTAGCACTTAATTTGGAAGTACTTATTATTTTATTAAGTAATCTTGAAATCTCGTAAAGATCTGATCTTAATGTTAACTCCTTAGGAAAAGTTTCAACTTCATTACATATTGTTAACCAATAAATAGTTTCGTTTAATTCTTTTGCCGCAATTTTTAACTTGTGAATAAAATCTAACTTTGATTCAGCATCTTGTGCTTCATGTATATTGGCACCGATAGAAGCTCCAGATTGCAGAAGTTGATTACTAATCACAAATTTCTTTCTCAATTCCAATTCCTCGCAATACCTAATTAATTTAATTGAGAATTGTATAGACTTTTCTAATACAATATTACGCTCATGTATTTTCATAGTTTGTTGCTCACTTAATTTTCCTTCATTTGCAAATTTTCTCATTTGCAAATTTTCAGATTACTTCACATATTTCGACGACAGATCGCTCGCTATACTTTTTAGCACGCTAAGATCTGCATCTTCCAATTTTCCTTTTCTGAAATTCTCCAATACAGCCGGATAAGTTTGATCCAAAGTAGCAAACAAAACATTTTCGAAATCTTTTACTTTGTCCACAGGAATATCCTTTAACATATTATAAGTTCCTAGATAAATTATTGCAACTTGCTTCTCGACAGGTACAGGACTGTATTGAGCTTGCTTCAGAATCTCAACATTTCGTTTACCTTTATCAAGAACTGCTTTAGTAGTTGCATCAAGATCTGATCCAAATTTTGAGAAAGCTTCAAGTTCACGATATTGTGCTTGATCCAGTTTTAATGTTCCGGAAACTTTTTTCATCGATTTTATCTGCGCATTACCTCCAACTCTAGAGACCGAAATTCCAACATTTATAGCGGGTCGGATACCTGCATTGAATAAAGTTGATTCCAGAAATATCTGTCCGTCGGTAATCGAAATTACGTTTGTTGGAATATATGCAGAAACGTCTCCTGCTTGTGTTTCGATGATTGGTAATGCTGTTAGCGATCCTCCTCCTTTTACGATTCCTGCTTTTTTAAGGGATTCCGGAAGGTCATTCATGTTTCTGGCAATGTCATCATTATTAATCACTTTCGCTGCTCTTTCCAATAATCTGGAGTGCAAATAGAAAACATCTCCCGGATAAGCTTCCCTTCCTGGAGGTCTTCTCAACAATAATGAAACTTCTCGATATGCAACTGCCTGTTTTGAAAGGTCATCGTAAATAACTAATGCAGGTCTTCCTGTATCTCTAAAATATTCTCCGATAGCTGCACCTGAAAAAGGCGCATAAAATTGTAACGGTGCTGGATCAGAAGCTGATGCAGAAACAATAGTTGTATAAGACATTGCACCATACTCTTCAAGTGTTTTTGCAACTTTAGCAACAGTAGAAGCTTTTTGCCCGGAAGCCACATATATACAATATACAGGCTCACCTCTATCGTAAAACTCTTTTTGATTAATAATCGTATCCAATGCTATGGCTGTCTTCCCTGTCTGACGGTCCCCGATGATAAGTTCCCTCTGCCCTCTTCCAATTGGGATCATTGAGTCTATCGCTTTTAATCCGGTTTGTAAAGGTTCGTTAACCGGTTGACGGAAGATTACACCTGGTGCCTTTCTTTCAATTGGCATTTCATATTTGGTACCCGTGATTGGACCTTTTCCATCAATCGGTTGACCTAATGGATTCACAACTCTTCCTACGAAGCCTTCGCCAACCTGTATTGATGCAATCTTATTAGTTCGTTTAACTCTTGAGCCTTCCTTAATACCATTCCAAGGTCCCATCAAAACTACTCCGACATTATCTTCTTCTAGGTTCAATACGATTGCCTGAACCCCGGTTTCAAATTCAACCAGTTCTCCTGCCTGAGCATTGGTCAATCCATATACACGCGCGATACCATCACCAACCTGCAATACGGTTCCTATTTCTTCCAATTCAGAAGCTGTACTAACACCAGCTATTTGTTGTTTCAATATTGCTGAAATTTCTTCCGGTCTAATATTTACCATGACTTTATTATTCTATGATTTTATAACTAAGTTTGTATACGATGAATCATACAATCCTGATTTCATTGATTCAAGACTGCGCTTGGCGGTTGCATCAACTTGACGTCCACCCATTTGAAAAATATATCCACCAATAATCGATGGATCAATATGCTGAGATAATTCCATTGTTTCGTTTGGTTTCAACCAGGATTGAAATTTGGATTTAATCTGATTGACTTCTGTATCTGATAATTGTGTAGCTGAAATTAATCTTGCTGATCGAATATTTTTTAATACCTTATACTGCTCAATAAATGATTGGCTAATCGCAGGTATAATAGATTCTCTACCTTTCTGAATTAATAATTCAAGAAAAGTCTGTGTCAAGTTACTGAGCTTCCCTTCAAATACACTTCTGAATACATTGACTTTTTTGTCAGAGTGTATGACCGGATTTTTCAAAAATAAGATTAGGTCCTTGTTCTGACAAGCAGTTGAAACGGTATTGATATCATCAGATACCTGTTCTATTTGACTTCTTTCTTGCGCAAGGTCTAATAGTGACTTGGCGTATCGTCCGGCTATTTTACTTACTGACATGCGAATTAATTCATTTTTACTTCATCAACCAGTTTCTTCACATATTCCTGATGACTGGTATCGTTAGATAAATTCTTTCGAATAATTTTTTCTGCAATATCAGTTGCCATAGCTCCAAGCTGATTTTTTACATCAACCAAAGCTGCCATTTTTGCATTTTCAATTTCATTCTTGGCATTTATAGTAATGCGCTGAGCTTCTTCCTTTGCTCTATCCTTTGCATCACTGACAATTAGATTAGCAGCATCTTTGGCTTCTTTGATAATTCTCATTTTTTCTTCTCTAGCCTCAGCCATTATTCTATCATTCTCAGAACGAAGGTTTTTCATTTCTTCTTTTGCAATTTTAGCTGCGTCCAAAGAATCCTGAATGGTATTACTTCTGTCATTTAATGCTCTAATGATTGGCTTAAATGCAAGCTTTCCGATAATCAACCAAAATATGGCAAAGACAACTGTTGACCAAAACAACAAACCAACTTCAGGCTTAATAGGAGAGAACTCAACCCAAGAAACGATATATAGTAAACTCATTTTCTTTAAGAAATTTTTTTTGTTTAGTTCGATAGTTCATTGGAGGAGGTACAACAACCAACCGTTGTGCACCTCCTTCAAACTAATAATTTTTACTTCACTAGGAAGGCCATAAGAACTGCGATCAATGCAACACCTTCAACTAAAGCTGCAGTAAGAATCATGTTAGCACGAATATCACCGATTGCTTCAGGCTGTCTAGCAATTGCTTCCAAAGCCTTTCCACCGATTGTTCCTACTCCGATTCCTGCACCAATTGCTGCAAGACCCATTCCAATAGCTACAATAGAACCTGTCATTTCAAATTAATTTATGATTTAAAAAATTGATTGAATACATTTTACTTTCCACATTAATGATGATCTGCTTCCGTATGATGATGCTCCTCAATGGCAGCGCCTATATAGGAAGCTGTGAGAAGTGTGAATACATACGCTTGTATAAAAGCTACTAATAACTCTATCGATGATATAAATAAGGCCAAAAGTACAGAAGCAACAGATGCACCATAAGCAGCACCCGGTTCAGCGCCCGCTTTACCAAAGATAAAGATTAGCGAAATAAATATAATAATTACGATATGACCCGCAATAATGTTAGCAAAAAGTCGAAGTGTTAATGTTACCGGTTTGATAAAAATACCAAGAATCTCTATGGGTGTTATTAATGTTTTGACCCAAGCAGGAATTCCGGGCATCCACAGTATGTGCTCCCAGTAATGTTTGTTTCCATTAAGATTAACAACAATAAACACAATAACAGCGAGAACCAATGTAACAGCTAAATTTCCCGTAACATTAGCACCCCCAAAAAACGGAATTTGTCCAAATAAATTCAAACTTAAAATAAAGAAAAAGATAGATAACAATAAGGGCATATATCTTTCATACTTTACACCTATAAATGGCTTGGCCACTTCGTCTTGAATAAAAAGTATAATGGGCTCGAATAACTTTTGTGAACCCAACGGAGCTGAACCCGGATTTCTTTTATAGCTTCTCGCCATTCCAAGAAATAACCAGGATATCAATCCGATTACCAGTATCATTCCAAAAACATTTTTTGTAATCGAGAAATCAAAAAATGTTGTTATCCCTCCACCAAATAAACCCCCGTCGATTGTACTTGATTTTTCAAGTTCATATTTTTGACCGTTAGCGATTACAAAGTTTGTTTCTTTTTTCTTACCCTCAACTTCTTTCTCCTCTAATTTAAATCCCTCCACAGAAACTTCGCCCATAGGAAAAGAAGAATCAATAATTCGCATTACTCGACCCTTATTAAGAGCATATCGATCTACGGCTTTGTTACCGGATCCATGATGATGATCATCAATATCAAAATTTGAAGAAGAAAATATGGACCAGCCCTGATCTTTAGCGTATAGAATACAGGGCAAAGGAAAATTCCATGGACCTATGTTGTACACATTCAGATCAGAAATATGATGAAATGCCGTTTCATCAGCTTTGAACTCATGTTCTGAATGAGTTTCATGCGCTTGTTCAGAATGGGAATCATTATGGGAATGATCGTTAATTAAGGATTGGTTTTCGGTATCTTGATCCGGAGAACTTAATGGTTTAGAAGTTTCAGTTGGTGTGCTATGACTATTGTACCCTTCCTGAGCAAAGGTCTTTCCCAAAAAGAAGAAACTTATAGTGAGAATCCGAAAAACTTTGATCATTGTTGAGGCCTCTGATTTTGCCGCAAAAGTAAGCTTAGAATAAGGATTTTTTACCTCTTAGATTGTTAATCAGTTGTTTATTATTGGCTTCTTAATCAAGTAAATAAATAGAAATTAACTATCTGAAGTTCCCCCAATATATAGAACAGCAAAATTTAGTAACTCAACAAAAAATGCTGTCATATGAAAAGGAACTTAATAAGTAGTATCTTATTATTTCAGTATTTTAACAAGTAGTTTGGAGCAGTAATCTTGAAATTATTCTTACTCCTAATTCTCTGACATCGCCAATTCCTTATGAATTCCGTAGTGAGAACCTATCATTCCTTTTAATGCTTTTCTAGCAAAGAAAATGCGGCTTTTCACTGTACCTAATGGAAGATTCAATTCATCTGCAATCTCCTGGTACTTGAATCCATTGAAATAACGAAGGAAAGGTACTTTTAAAGAATCATCAAGACTATCCACCATTCCATTCAATTCTCTCATCATCATATCTGATTCAGCACTGTTGCCAATGGAATTGTTGATGGAGTTAAGATAGTATTGATTCTCACTGTTATCATTGACAATTCCGCCTTTTACTTTACGACGATAATTGTTAATGAATATATTCTTCATAATGGTAATTAACCATGCTTTGAAGTTAGTTCCTGGTTGGAATTTATCTCTGTTTGAAAGCGCTCTGAAAGCAGTTTCCTGATAAAGATCCTTTGCATCTTCCATGTCCCTCGTAAGTCCTAAGGCAAAATTGTTCAATGTCTTGGTCTGCTGTTGAAGGGACTCAAAAAATTCTACAGTAGACATCTTATTTTATTTTCCCCAAAGATATAACTCTGTTTAAGATTTATGACCTAAACGTTAAACAAAGTTCGTTAAGGAATTCTTAATTGTTATTATTAATTATAACTATTTGATTGACAATAGGATATCTAATAAATAGAACTCTATACGTATTTACTCAATAATAAATACCTATTATTATTTTATTTAAATTGAAAAATTATTGTTGTGCGGATTTATATATTTTAAAAGCAAGTATAGAAAAAATAAAATTTGGCATCCAAATCGCAATTATAGGATTAAATAGCTCAGAATTGGCAAATGTCAGGCTTAACTTTGACAGAAAAATAAATACTACTCCCAGGATTACTCCTGCAGCCAGATGTATTCCCAGTCCACCCCTAACCTTTCTGCTGGCTATACACACCCCAATTAAACTTAGTATCAATGTAGTAACCGGATCAGCCGTCCTTCTTTGTCTTTCCACCTCATACTCACGGGTAATTCCAGATCCCTTGCTTCTTTCTCTGTTAATAAATTGAGTCAATTCTCCGGTTTGCATCATACTTTTATTATTCTTATACAAGATAAAATCAGATACCCGAAGATTTAATGAGGTATCTATTCTTTGCCCCTCATACACTTCAAATTTTTCCTGATCCTGATTCCAGGTACGAATTTGATAATCGGTCAAACTCCACTTATTACTAATACTATCAAACCTGAATCTGTTTGCTATTAGAATTGAAACCAATTTAGAATCTTCAATCTTGCTTAATTGAAATCCCACCCCACTGGAATCATAACTGTTAAACGCATTGATATATACTTCCACTCCTTGCTGTACAATAAAATGTATGTTTCGATCTTTCCTAACCAGATTACTTGTTTTAATATATTTATTCTCAAATTTTCCCAATATCATATTCCCTTTAGGGACCAGAATATGATTCAGAAATAAGTGAATTATTGCAAAAAATATTGAAGAAATAATAAAGGGTCTTAAAAATCGGGTATAACTCATTCCGCTGCTAAACAAGGGAATAATTTCCGTCTTTTCTGCTAGCCTTGCGGTAAAAAAAATGACCGTTATTAAAGCATATAATGGAAATAAAAGAGAGTTAATCCATGGGACAAAATTCAAATAATAATCTCTGATGATCTCTGTTGCCGGAATATTCTTTGAAATAAATTTTTCTATTCTCTCGCTTACATCAAATACTACAGCAATGATCGACAATAGACCCATTGTAAATAAAAAAGTAGACAGGTACTTTTTAATGATGTACCAATCATAAATTTTTAAACTCAAAAATTCAAAACGTCTCATAGTCTTCGGCTAATGATCGGTAATATTTCCTTTTTCCAAATGTTAAATTCATTATTCAAAATCTTTTCACGAGCAGTATTTACTAAATATAAATAAAAGCAAAGATTCTGTAAGGTTGCAATTTGCATAGCTAGAATTTCTCCTGAAATAAATAAATGTCGAAGATAAGCTTTGGTATGTTGATTACTCGTTGGACAATTTATTCCTTTATCTATTGGGCTAAAGTCGTCCTTCCATTTTCTATTTCTAATGTTAACAATTCCTTCTGTTGTATATAATATTCCATGTCTTGCATTACGTGAAGGTAGAACGCAATCAAACATGTCAATGCCAGCTTCTATACAATTTAATATATTCACTGGAGTTCCAACTCCCATAAGATATCTTGCACTATTTTGAGGAAGATATTGTGTTGATAGTTTAACAAGTCTATATAAATCTTCATCAGGTTCTCCAACAGATAGCCCTCCGATCGCTTGAACAGCTGTATTGAATTGAATATTATATTGAATAGATTCAATTCTTAAATCATCATAAGTCGAACCTTGTGCTATAGGAACAAAAATCTGATCATGGCCATAAAGTGGATTTGTATTTTCAAAGTGATAATATCCTCGAGCTAACCAAGATTTTGTAATCTCTAATGATTTTTTGGCTGCTTGCTTTGTGCATGGATAAGCAGGACATTCATCCAATGCCATCATAATATCTGAACCTAATATTCTTTGAGTATCAACAACTGATTCTGGTGTGAATAAATGTTTACTGCCATCAATGTGACTACTGAAATAAACTCCTTCCGGTTTAACTTTCCGTCTTTCGCTTAAAGAAAAAACCTGATATCCACCGCTATCTGTGAGGATTGGTTTCTTCCAGTTCATGAAAGCATGTATTCCACCTGCCAATTGAATGGTTTCGTTACCCGGTCTTAAATACAAATGATATGTATTAGACAAGATTATTTGAGCTTTAACCACTTCATCCAATTCCTTTTGATGAACCGCCTTTACACTAGCAAGTGTACCAACCGGCATAAATATAGGCGTTTGGATTATACCATGATCAGTCTGAATAACTCCTGCGCGTGCTCTGGAAGTTTTATCGGTGTGAAGTAGTGTAAAATCAATCATTGAGGTCTTGAATAAAATCTCATGTATAGACCCATCATCATTGAAAAAATAATCAGTGAACTTCCTCCTTTACTGATAAAGGGGAGAGGTATTCCGATAATCGGTACTATTCCAAGCGTCATTCCAATATTAATTATCATGTGAACAATTAAAAATCCGGCCAAGGCCACTGCATAATTTGCCATAAATTTATTTTGAACATTTTCTGCAAATATTAATAGCCTGTAAATAAGAAAGGCAAACAGCAGAATAACAATCACACATCCTATAAATCCCTGTTCTTCTCCAATCGTACTGAATATAAAATCTGTTGACTGCTCTGGAACATACTTTAATCTTGTCATATTTCCACTAAGAAATCCCTTCCCAAAAAATCCTCCCGAACCAATTGCTACTTTTGATTGTAAGATATTATAGAGTGAACCTCGTGGATCGCACTCCGAGGGTTTTAGCCATACCTTGATTCTCTCCTGTTGATGTTCCTTAAGTCCGTTAAAAACACTTATTGAAGAATATGCAAAAATACTTAAAACTATCATTGATAAAGGAACAAAGAAAGCCAGACGTTCATTTCGGTTTCTCCATAATAAAAAGATGGATATCATTATACAGATAATGGACAATCCAAATCCATAGACCTGACCTGTTTTTATAAATAAATAAAGAATTCCTGCTATTAATATAAATAAAAGTATCCACTGATATTTAAAACTTTTAATGTAATACCAGGATAATAAAATAGAAAGAATCAGTATAGCAATTAAAATATAAGGTAAAGGAAAAATAATTGAACAAATAAATGTTGCCAAGAATAAAAAACCAATAATATAATAGATAGGATTAAACCCTTCAATATACAAAAGAATGAATAAGGAAAGAAAAGTTAATGCAGAACCTGCATCGGGTTGTAACATGATTAAAAGTACCGGTAAAAATATTATTCCAACTAAAATCCATTGATTATTGGGAGACTTGATATTTCCTTTAAAGTAAGTCAGAAAGCTACATACTGCAAGCGAGCAAGAAAATTTTGTAAATTCGGAAGGTTGAAATGAAAATCCTCCAATATAAAACCAGGCACTTGCACCATTGATTTCTTCTCCAAGAAAAGGAACCAGCATTAAAAGTATAAGTGATATCCCATAAAAAATATAAGCGAACGTATGCCAAAATCTCCAATCTATAAATTGAACCAGTGTAAATACAACTAATGCAATAATTAAATATATACTTTGCTTAACAATGGGAATTGAACTGTTTAGAAAATCAACTTCTTCATGAAATGAACTTGTTGCAGAGTAAATTGAAAACCAGCCTATCGTTAATAAACTGAGATATATTCCAAAAGTGATCCAATCAAAATTTATTTTTCTAATGGATCCTAACATACTCTGGGCTTAATTACTAAAATTTAATACTTAAATTCTTCATATGGAATCTTATCTAGCGAAATAAAAGCTGTGCTAAATTTCTTCTTTACAGATTCCAAGGCAGCTGTTGCATCTGCCCGATTTAGAAACGCTCCAGCCTTTAACTGATAATAAGGTTCTTTATATTCCCAACGAGTACTAAGATTAAAATTATTCTGAAATTCAGCTTTGGTCTTCTCCATAACCCTTCTGTCTGTTGTAGAAATAACTGTTACGCGCCAACCTGATATTTGAGTAATAGTTCTGTTATTTCTTAGGTATTGGTCCATCAGACTTGTAATTCGAGGATCTTCTTGTACCTGAATAGAATTTTGTCCATTGAGATTCAATGCCAAAAATACCGCAAACACAATAATTAAGCTCTTCATCATTAACTCATTTCTAAACCATGACAATTTTTAAACTTTTTTCCGCTTCCACAGGGACAGGAATCATTTCTTCCAATTTTTGGCCCTGAGTTTCTAATGGTCTGAATTTGTTGCGCTTCTCTCCCTGCACTCTCAGCAGCTCGTCTTGCTCTTTCATCTTGTTCAGAAGAATTTGTTTTGGTTTTGCTAAAATCAGATTTTTGCTGACGAGCTTCACGAACCTCCTGATTGACTTCTATCATCAGTTTTCCTTTAGACAAGTACGAAGTTATATGTTGATTCATCCTTAAGATCAACTGCTCAAATAATTTATACGCTTCCAATTTATAGATGACGAGCGGATCTTTTTGTTCAAACGATGCAGCTTGAGTAGAATCCTTTAATTCATCCATATTCCTTAAGTGCTCTTTCCAGTCCATATCCAATCTTGTCAAAGCAATAGATCTCTCAATATCCCTCATGATTGAATTACCTTTTGTCTGAACTGCTTTTTCCAATTCCGCTGCAATAGGAATAGGTTCTTTGGTCTCATCAGCAAATGGAATTACAATGCGCTGATAGCGATGTCCTTCATTGCGATGTACATTGGTTATAATAGGTAAAAGCGTTGACTTGATATAATCTTCCTTCTTTCTATAGTTCTCCTTATATTTTGTGATATATTCATCGATAAGATCAGCAATACTGCTTTCTCTAAAAAAAGCAGCATCGATATCCGGCTCAAAACCCGTTATACTGATCGAGTCGTTGATAAACAAATCGTAGTCATTGACAGATTTTGCAGAAGCAACAATGTTTTCCAATGTTGAATTAAACATGTATTCAAGATCAACACTTAATCGTTCACCCTCTAAGGCATGATCTCTTTTTTTATAGATTGCTTCACGTTGAATATTCATGACATCATCATAATCCAACAAGCGTTTACGCATCGCAAAATTGTTCTCTTCAACTTTCTTCTGGGCTCTCTCAATTGATTTTGTGACCATAGAATGTTGAAGTACTTCTCCTTCCTTATGTCCTAAGCGATCCATAATAGAAGTGATCCGATCAGATCCGAAAAGTCTCATTAGGTTGTCTTCAAACGAAACAAAGAATTGTGAAGAACCAGGATCTCCTTGTCTTCCGGCTCTACCTCTAAGCTGTCTGTCAACTCTCCTGGATTCATGTCTTTCGGTTCCAATAATTGCCAACCCGCCAGCTTTTTTAACTTCATCACTGATCTTTATATCTGTTCCTCTACCGGCCATATTGGTTGCAATAGTAATCTTTCCAGGCTGTCCTGCTTCTGCAACTATTTCTGCTTCTCTCTGGTGTTGTTTCGCATTAAGTACATTGTGAGGTATGTTTTTCAATTGTAACATCTTGCTTAACTTCTCAGAGATATCTACAGATGTGGTACCAACAAGAGCCGGTCTCCCTTGCATTCTGCATTTTTCAATTTCTTCTATTACTGCATTGAATTTCTCCTTTACGGTCTTGTACACAAGATCTTCACGATCTTCTCTCACAATTTTCTTGTTTGTTGGAATTACAACAACATCCAACTTATAGATTTGCCAAAATTCACCTGCTTCTGTTTCTGCAGTTCCGGTCATTCCTGCAAGTTTGTGATACATCCGGAAATAATTCTGCAGAGTTACCGTTGCATAGGTCTGAGTTAGTTCTCCAACTTTTACATTCTCTTTGGCTTCAATAGCCTGATGCAAGCCATCTGAATATCTTCTTCCCTCAAGAATTCTTCCTGTACCTTCGTCAACAATTTTTACTTCTCCGTCCGGTGTAACAATATATTCTTCATTATTTTCAAAAAGAGCATACGCTTTCAGGAGTTGACTCACAGCGTGTAATCTTTGAGATTTAACTGCATATTCATTAAGTGCCTTAGCTTTTAATTCTGTATGCTCTTCTTTAGTTAATGTTTCGTCAGTATCAATCCGGTGTAAAACAGAGCCAATATCTTCCAACATAAAGAAATCGGGTTCTGATTCTCCCTTAGATAGAAATTCTTCTCCTAATTTTGTAAGTTCGACGCTTTTATTTTTTTCTTCAATAGTAAATAATAACGGGGTATCTGCAATCTTCATATTCTTAGATTGTTCCTGCAGATAATAATTTTCGGTTTTAGTTAAAATATTTCTTACGCCATCCTCACTCAAATATTTGATCAGAGGTCTGGATTTGGGTAATGCTCTAAAAGATCTAAAAAGACTCAGGCCTCCTTCTCCTTCATTGTAACCGTTACTGGATTCGCTTATTAATCTTTTGGCATCAATCAAGAATTGAGAAGCGATTTTCTTTTGTTCGTTGACCAGTCTCTCAACTTTTGGCTTTAGATTATTATATTGAATACTTTCTTCATCTACATCCACAGGACCTGAAATGATCAAGGGAGTTCTTGCATCATCAATTAATACACTATCAACCTCGTCCACCATGGCATAATGATGCTTGCCTTGTACTTTTTCATCTACAGAACGAACCATGTTGTCTCTCAAATAATCAAATCCAAACTCATTGTTGGTTCCATAAATGATATCACATTGATAAGCGGCTTTTCGTTGCGGACTGTGTGGTTTGTATTTGTCGATACAATCTACTTTAAGTTGTAAAAATTCAAACAAGGGTCCTACCCATTCTGAGTCTCTGCGTGCCAGATAGTCGTTAACAGTTACTATGTGGACTCCTTCTCCTGTTAGACCATTAAGATATGCCGGCAATGTGGCGACTAAAGTTTTTCCTTCACCTGTTGCCATCTCTGAAATCTTACCCTCATGAAGAACCATTCCGCCGATTAGCTGAACATCGTAGTGGACCATATTCCACTTAACTTCACCACCAGCAGCAGTCCAGCTGTTTTGGTAATAGGCTTTGTCCCCCTGAATGCTGATATAGCTTTTATACATAGATAATTCTATATCTAATTCGGTTGCTTTTACCTCTAAGGAAGAATTATTAGAAAATCGATATGCAGCCTCTTTAACAACAGCAAATGCTTCAGGTAATAATTCTCGAAGAATCTCCTCAATTAACTGATCCTTATCCTTAATAGTCAGATCAATTTGGTTGTAGATATTCTCCTTATTGTGAACATCTTCTTCGTGCTCTGCTTCTGACTTTAAACTCGAAATCTTCTGATTTATTTCCGTCAGGTATTCTTTAATCCGATGTCTAAATTCGGTGGTTTTTTCCCGTAATTCATCATTAGTTAAGCCAGTAAACTGACTTAGGTATCTATTAATTTCATCGACCCTTTCCTGATAGGACTTTAAATCGCGTTCCTGCTTGGAACCAAACACTTTTTTAAGAAAATCAAACATTATGGCTAATTAAGAAAAAGCTTTGCAAAAGTAAGACATTAAGCCGGCTTTTGGGGTTGTAAGCTCATAAACCATACCATTTTGACTTGAATGCCATTCTGTCAGGTGGGTGGACTTTTTATTCTTTTTGCATATTATTATTACAAATGGGTTAAAAAAACGTTGTTTTATGATAGTCACAATTTTCTAGTCATTATAATATTAATTTAGCGCAAAATTTATTAAAAATCCAATGAAGAATATACTTATACTATTAAGTTTTGTTGTGTTAAGCCAGATCCTGATTGCCCAAAATCCTAAATGGAATAAGATTCAGGACAATTCTATTAGTTTAAATCAGAATTGGAGCTCCGTTAAATCATTCCAGCAATTTCATATAGATCTTAATTCTTTTAGATCCTATTTGATGCAAAATGCACCTGTGGAAAACCATGAAAGTAAATTTCTTAAAATTGAACTTCCATCTTATGACGGTAAGATGCATACTTTTTACATTATGGAATCTCCGGTAATGGAATCGGAACTTCAAGCGAAGTACTCTGAAATAAAAACTTATAAAGGAACTGACGGATTCAATTATATGAGGATGATTGTAACTCCTCACTGGATTAAAGTCTATGTACTAACCGAACATGGAGATATTGTCATTGAACCAATTAATTCTAAATCCTCAGATTATTACGGTGTCTATCATTCAAGTGATATTTTATTACCAGAAAATTCTGTTGCAAGATTCTGTGGAGAACGAGGACATGATTTAATCAGACACGAAATGCAAGAAAAAGGGTACAAGATTAATTCAAATATTTCTTCTACCATACTTGACAGTAACCAACTTCCACTTATCACATTTAGAGTTGCAATTGCGTGTACCGGCGAATTTGGTCAGAATGGAAATTTAGGAGGAGGAACTATTGCTTCGGCACTTGCTAAAATGGCGGATGCCTTGACTTATGCAAATGCTATATATGAGAAAGACTTCTCCATACATTTGAATTTGGTGAATAACAATGATCGAATTATATTTCTGGATCCTGAAAAAGACCCTTACGATAATAATGGAGAAGGGCGTTTTCTTCTTGGACAAAATCCAAGTATAGTCAATGCAAGAATTACCTTACTTGCGTTTGATGTAGGTCATGTATTTAATGCAGCTTGTAGTGATGTAGGCGGAGTTGCAATACTTGGATCCGTATGTACTGATGGAAAAGCCGCAGGTGTAACTTGCTGGTATACCGCAGCAGTCGATTATGTATCCCAAAGAATTTTTTGTCATGAAATGGGTCATCAATTTTCAGCCTCACATACATTTTCTAATTGTAATGGTAATGAAAGCGGAACTCAATTTGAGCCAGGTGGTGGAAATACTATTATGTCTTATAACGGCTTGTGTGGAGGATTAAATGTATCTTCAAGATCCGGAGACCTCCCACATCCGAATTATTTTCATTCCTGTTCTATTGAACAAGTATATCAATTTACAAGAAATTTTGCAACATGTGGTACTAAATCCGAAATTGGTAATTCTACTCCTGTTCCAAATATACTTACACCTAATAATATTGTCCTACCAATACTTACTCCCTTTGAATTAAAAGGAAATGCAACTGACTCAGAAGATACTACATTAACTTACGTTTGGGAACAATATGACAATGGACCCTATGGAAGTTCAATTGGTGAGGTTACACCAAAGGGCCCCCTGTTTCGCTCTCTATTTCCTTCAAAAGATTCATCTCGGGTTTTGCCCTGGTGGGGTGCCATTCTGAATCCCATGCAAAATATGGCAAACTATGATAAAGCTGAAGTACTTCCTTCAGTATCCAGAGAGCTGAATTTTCGATTTACTGTAAGAGATAATCATTCGGGCGGTGGTGCTACTGCTTTTAAATCTTTGAAAATAAATGTAACAGATCAGGCAGGACCATTTAGCGTAACCTTTCCTAATACCCTTACCGATCGATTATTCAAAAATGCATGTAATAAGATTACCTGGAATGTTGCTAATACTTATAATCTACCGGTAAATTGTAAAAAAGTAAATATTTATCTTTTTAAACAAAATGAATATGACAAGTTAATACTGTTAAAAGAAAATACAGACAATGATGGTGTAGAGCTGGTTGACATCCCTGATCTTGGAAATAACGCTAGGGTAAGAATCATGGTTAAATCTGCAGATCATATATTTTTTGATATCTCAGACAGAACTGCATTAATCATTGACGCCAATAGCGTTGGAGTCAACATGGGTGTTACTCCAAATGTAGTCAATATCTGTCTTCCACAATTTGTTGAAGTTAAAGTAAAATCTTGTTCATTTGGTGGATATAAAGGTGATCTTAAGTTATTTATTGAAAGTGGTCTTCCTCAAGGATCTTCATATCGATTTGAAAAATCAAGTATTTCTGAATCAGATGAAACCAAATTAATCGTCGATGCCAATAATCTTACTACAAAAAATACTTTTACACTCATTGTTGCAGGGATCACTCAGGCAGGTGATACATTAAGAGATTTTTTAGTAATAAATGCAATTAAAAACGATTTTTCTGATCAGGTTCTTCTTGTTCCCGCTAATGGCGCAAGAGGAGTAACGGAAACACCGGTCTTCCGTTGGAAAAAAAGTATTAATGCCAATGTATATTTATTTGAAATTGCTACCACTCCTTCGTTTGGTAACTCAACTGTCTATTCTCAGAATAATGTAACGGCAGATACTTTATTACTGCCGGTTTTGTTAAAAGAAAGTTCAATATATTACTGGAGAATTATACCCTTGAACGATTGTGGGTCAGGTAATTCAACACTAACATATGCCCTTCAAACGGTAAACAAAACCTGTTCGGAGCAATCTTATACTGGTAATCCGGTTGGAATGTTTCCTAATCGAACTTATAATATTAAAATTCCGGTTGATTATAGTGGTATCGTTTCTGATATTAATTTGAATCATGTGGAAGTAGATGCAGATGCAGTTAATGCTGTTAGAATGTATCTGTTAAGTCCTTCCGGTACCCGAGTAAATTTATTTAATGCACAATGTGGTGTATTATTAAACTTTAGATGCAACTTTGATGATGAAGCACCTATTCCTGTAAAATGTCCTCCAACCGGAGATGTAAGAATGCAACCTTTTGAGCCACTATCAAAGTTCAAAAATGAGAACTTGAAAGGTGATTGGAGTTTTGAAATCATTACTACAAAAGATTTAAGAGATGGTCAGATTCTAAACTTCAATTTACAGTATTGTGCAGAACTGAGCGTCACTAATCCATACAATTTGGTGAATGAAGCACTTAGATTAAATATTGGTGAAACAAAAAATATTTCGAACAGCTTGTTACTTTCACAAGATTCTGACAATACAGCTTCTGAACTCATGTACACACTTGTCAATAATCCAGTCCATGGAAATTTATTGTTGAATGGTATTGTGCTGAATGTAGGAAATACTTTCTTTCAAAAAGATATTGATGATCTTAAGTTATCTTATCAACATACCGGTTCAAACTCAGAGATTGATGGATTTTATTTCACCGTTAACGATGGTCAAAATGGATGGTATGGGGTTAATCTTTTTACAATTTATATAGGTGCCGTAGCTACAAAAGATCTATTAAAACAAGAACAATTTGAAATCTATCCCAATCCAGGAACCGGAATATTTCAACTATTAACTCATGATAGAGAATTCAATAATTCAGAGATTATAGTTCAGACTTTGAATGGAAAAACGGTACATCAGACACGAATATCTAATCTTAAAGATCCAATTCTTGATCTTAGCAACTTACAAGACGGCGTTTATCTTATAAGTTTGCGCAACAAGAACTCGTTCTCAACAAAGAAATTGGTCTTATCCAGAGATTAATGGAGAAATTTAAAATACGATCAGATAAGGCTTAGTTTCAAAGTAGAAAAGGCAAGTTAAAGGTAGCTTTGTAGATTATTAATATACTACTCTACAAATACCTTTTTACTTAACTTAGTCCTTGTGTTACTTATTTCCAAGAAATACAATCCTGTTTGTAGTTCAGAGATAGGAATTGTTAATTTCTGTATCTGTTGATAATCATCAAATTTTCTTTCATAAACAGACTTTCCGGATACATGTATTAACTTAATACTTGTAGGTTTAAAGGTCTGGCTTTCAAATTCAATAAATAATTCTAGATCTGCCGGAATAGGATAAACTCTTAATGAGTAGGCATCTTCTAAATTATGAACAGAATTTGGTTTGTTGATTATAAAATCATACTGATAGCCCGCACCAAAGTCTGACCGAAAAGTTTGAATTGGAATAAGCGTTGTATTTTGTCTTTTTTTTATTGCAGATGATCCTGATCCAAAATTGGGATAAAACCAAAAAGATAATCCGTCATTGGCTCGATCATCTACTTCAATCCGATAGCACCCATTCGGAAAGATGAGATTTTCCTGAATGGTAGTGTTTGCATTGATATTCTTTTTTTCAATCAGTATGTTTCCGTTCAGATCTTTAATTCTAAAACTGTTATCTCCTGCAACCGTATTGGTCCTGATTTCAAAGACCGGATCAAAATCAAAATTTCTGACCAAATTAAATTCGGTTGTGTATCGGTTATTTCTGTTGTTTTCATCATCACGATCATTTATTTTAATGATTTCAACAACAAAAATGTTTCCATTGGATTGTGCATTCTTCCATAATTGAATATCAGATAAAGGCAATTCAACGTTCGCAATAGCAGAAGGTAAAAGGCTTCCTTTCCAGTTGTATTCTATATTATCTCCGTTTATCATTCCGTATTGGAAGGTCAAAGAATTAATTTCTTGTTTGCCATAATTTCTGATCTGTATCTCTGGTCTGCTACAGCTGGGGTTGAATCTTTCATACTCAACCCGTTTCGAATTTGGACGAATTACGTTCTCAATTCCTGCATCAAGGTTGAACTGATAGTCACCATAGCTTACCAGCTGGCAAGAAATCAAATAGTTTGCCTGTGTTAGATTTGCTCCATTTAGTCCATAATCAATGGTTACATCAGAATTTGCATCTGCTAAATCACTGATATCATGGAAGTATGTATCTGATGCTGCGCCGGGACACCAGCCTGCACGATCAAAAATCCAGGTTCCTCCTTGAGGATATATTGGATTACTCGCACATTCTTTCCATACATTGAAGTCAAATTTTTTCTCAGCTCTGTTCCCATTTACTTTTATAAAATGTGATCGACTCACAAACTCCCCATTTTGTTCGTGTCCTGTTATCGTTGTTCTCAATTTATAAAATTTCGATTCTGAATTCAGACGAATTTTTCTTGGTTCCAGTACTGTATTACTCAATATATCCGGAAACCACTGTCTTTGGAACATATAAACATTCTGAATATCCTTAATAACTCTAGATGATTTTCCTCTTATATACTGAAACTTTATATCTAATTCTTCCTGGTTTTCTCCTCCCATTTCAATACTGAGTTTCTTATTACCTCTTAGGATAGGTGCAAAATCGGTAACATCAAATACAAAGGTCTTTCCTTCTTTGCCAAGGTCCAATCCGTTGCCATATGGTGTTACCAATGATAATAATTCAAACTTGGAAGCTGCATAACGCTGATATTTCAAATCTTCATTTACAAAAATTCCATCATGAGGAATAATTTTAATATCAACAAATTCTCCGTTTTCATTAAAAATGAAAAAATCACCTGCAGGATATACCTGATGTGTTTTATTTATTTTTGCTGTTCCATTCTGTATGTGAAACTCATCAACCGCAAGAGAAGGATTAGAAATTTCTTCTATTACGTCTTTGTCTGTAGATGACAATCCGTTTACAGTTCCTTGAATAAAACCGGTAAGCGGTCTCGAGAATATTTTTTGAAATCCACCTATACCATTTCTCCCTGATTCTGCAATCCAGTTTAAAAAGCTATTGGTATTTATTGATCGAGGAAGATCAGACTGATCAGATAAAATCCCTTGAACATTATCATTTAATGGAAAAAAATATTTCAATGCAGTATAATCCGGATGGTTTTTGTCTCCTGCCGAATACATCCAATTCCGAATACTCAAGGAATCCAATTCTTTATTCCAGATACTGAATTGACTAAGCTTGCCAAAATAAGAAAGTGTATGATCAATATTTGACAAAAAATTCATTCTGTCAACTTGAATTTTTCTAGTTTTTCCGTTACCACTATGCCAAAGGCTACCGTTTTTAAAAATTCTCATATTACCTGTCTTTGCATTTTTTGTAAAAGCCCAATGAGTCCACTGTCCTTCGAATTCCTTTACATTAGCAGGCTTTTCAATTCTGTCATAACCATTTCCATCATTGCCGCAATCCCAATAAACAGATCCATTTGACCAAGGTAAATGTGCGTTTATCTGTCTTTTATTATCAACATCCACTGCTTCAAAAATTGAAGTATTCGCGGGTAAAGCATTTGTATCTCCTTTGGTCCACAATGCAATGGTAATTTCGTCACTTATAGAGTTCATCTTTGCTACATCAAGAGAATATCCTGATGATCCATATTGAGAAAGGCAAATGGCATCATTTTGAAATCCCAAACTTAATGAACTTGTTTTCTGAGATTCGATCGTAATCGTTTTATTATCCTTTACAGCATTATAACTCAATTCAACCAAAATCGATGATGAGCCATCCCAATTAAAAGGGGTATGAAATATTATTCGTTTACTTTGATTAGACCCAAAAGTCGTGTTAGAAAAATATGTCTCCGTATATCCTAAAGGATTAACATCCTTCCCTTCTAGCTGAGTTTCGTTTAAGGCTTTCATTCTTACTTTAAAAAAAAGAACTTCAGCACCCTCTCCTAAAAGTTTAAGTTCCAATCCTGAAATTTTACCGGCGCTCAATTGAGTAGATTTTAATTCATCCTTGGTATAGAGTAATAACAATTTTCCAGCTCCCGGCCCGAGTATCATAGATTCGTCAGCCTTACCGACTAATACAATTTTCTCGTTGTTAATACTCGTGTAACTTATTTCTTTTTGTTTTACAGAAATACAATTACTCGTGGGCGAAAGTGAATAATAATATTCGTTATTGGATGTGCCGGGAATAATATATTTCTTGTGAAGTGCCAATATGGAATCAACTCTATTGGTATCTGTAATAAAAGTATTGCAACTGTAATCCCATTCATAGCAACCGACATT
This sequence comes from Saprospiraceae bacterium, assembly GCA_020848695.1. Classification (GTDB taxonomy): domain Bacteria; phylum Bacteroidota; class Bacteroidia; order Chitinophagales; family Saprospiraceae; genus Vicinibacter. The sequence continues at coordinate 22,858 of JADLHT010000043.1, read as the reverse complement.
CCCGTTTCCTACTGCTGCGTTATGGCATCTCATATTATAGATCATGTTAATTCTTTCGATCTGATCAGCCGGAATTTCTGGAAAGTTATACCAATAAGATCTGCCATTAGAATCCCAGGTTAAGGTCTGGAAATTAATCGTATCCTGAGCACTAACAGAAAATGAAAGAATAATACTAAAGAGGTAAAAATATACTTTTTCTAAATTTAGAATAATCATTCTTGTTGGTTTATTCGACAAAAGTACTGCGGATATTCAAACAGAATCCTATGTTCAGTTTAATTATTTATTTGTACAAAAAAAATCTAATTACTTCTTATTAAATTCTTTTAATAGATTGGGTAATTGTCTTAAAGATGCCAACTCTCTGTATTTAACATTCATCTCATCTGCAGGAGCACCAAAGTAAATTTTTCCGTCTTCAATATTCTTAGAAACTCCGGAAGCAGCAAGAACCGTAACATGATTACCTATAACCAGATTCTGTGCCAACCCAACCTGACCATATAATGTAACATGATCTCCTATAACTGTCTTCCCTCCAATGCCAACCTGAGCAGCAAAAAGACAATGCTTACCTACAACAACACCATGACCTATATGCACCTGACAATCAATCTTCGTCCCCTGACCTATTATTGTATCACCACTTACTCCTTTATTGATGGTAGTCCCAGCACCCACTTCTACATCATCTTGTAAAATAGTTCTCCCTCCTGATCTCCATTTTACAAATCCGTTTTTTGTTTTTTTATAATAGAAAGCGTCAGATCCAATTATTGCACCAGACTGAATGTTTACATGGTTACCGATTACACTGTATTCTCCTATAACTACATTGGCATCAATAAATGTACTAGCCCCTACAACTGCGTGATGGCTTATCACTGCAGATGGATGAATACTTGCAGTCTTATGTATAACAGCCGTGCTGCTAATTCTCTCGTTAAGTTGAATCTGAGGTCTGTTTTCACAAACAATCCTGTTGTAAACATCAAAAGGATCATTGCAAATTAATAAGGTCTTGTGTTCCGGAAATTCCGTTTCCTTATTAATTAAAATGATACTTGCATCCGAATTAATCGATTTTTTATAATATTTTTCGGCATCGACAAAGGTAATATCTCCAGGGACAACTTTGTGAATCTCATTGATTCCATAAGCAATTTGCTCCGAGTTCCCTAATAATTGGAGATTGTATTTCTCAGCAATTGTTCTTACATCGATATGTTGTGCTAATTTCATCTTAATCTAATTTATTAATGAGCTTCTAACCAATTGTTTCCTATTCCTATGCCAACCTCAAGAGGTACTTTTAAAGATGGAATAGCATTCTTCATTTCTTTCTCAATAATACTCCGAACCTGTTCTATCTCTTCTTTATGTACGTCAAAAACCAATTCATCATGAACTTGAAGAATCATTTTGCTTTTTAATTTCATCTCACAAAACATCTTATGGATATTAATCATTGCGATTTTAATTAGATCCGCAGCTGTGCCTTGAATTGGAGTATTGATGGCAACACGTTCTGAATTGCTTTTAGCTAAAGCGTTACGTGAATTAATATCGCGCAACACTCTCTTCCTTCCCATCAAAGTAGTAACAAAGCCGTTCTCTGAAGCGTCTCGTACCACGCTATTCATATACTCTCGCAATCCTTTGTAGGTATTGAAATACTGATCAATCAGCTCTTTGGCTTCTGATCTTGATATACCCAATTGTCTGCTGATATTGGTTGATCCAGCACCATACAAAATTGAAAAATTAACTGTTTTGGCATTTCTTCTTTGATCTGCACTCACCATATCATATGGAACGTTATAAACTTTTGCAGCTGTTGCGCGATGTATATCCAGATTTTGAATAAATGCTTCCAACATGACAGATTCTTGACTGATGTCTGCAATTAATCTAAGTTCAATCTGGCTATAATCGGCAGAAAGAATTACATAATCTTTATCTCTGGGAATAAATGATTTTCGGATTTCTCTTCCTTCTTCATCTTTAATTGGAATATTCTGAAGATTTGGATTTTCAGACGAAAGACGACCGGTTGCCGCTCTTGCCTGATTAAAAGAACTGTGTACTCTACCTGTTTTTGGATTTATCATTACTGGCAAAGAATCTACATAAGTTGATTTTAACTTACTCAATTTCCGATGCGTCATTATAACACTAACGATCTCATACTCTTCCGCTAATTCGTTAAGCTTATCTTCATCCGTAGAATACTGATTGGTTGAGGTTTTCTTCCACTTGTAAGGAATTTTCATTCTTTCAAATAGAACCTCTCCAACCTGTTTGGGACTTGAAATATTAAATTGAACTCCGGCAAGCGTGTAAATCTTTTTTTCAGTATCTAAAATTTTTACAGCTAATACCTTGCTATAATCATTTAAAAAATTAGCATCAATTCTAACACCTTCATTTTCCATATCTGCCAGAACAATAACTAAAGGAAGTTCAATATTTTTCAATACGTTTTGTACTCCAAAACTATCTATCTCTTTCGCTAGAATTGGATGCAATTGTATAACTACATCAGCATCTTCAGCAGCATACTCTTTAATTTTTTCCAGGGGAACATCCCGCATCGAACCTTGACCTCCGGTTTTTTTCCCGATCAAATCTTCTATCGGTACCATCTTATAATTCAAATAGGATTCTGACAGAATATCGAGTTTATGTCTTAAGTCTGGCTCTAATAAATAATGTGCAATCATAGTATCAAAATAAGGTGCTTGCATATTGACACTATATTGCTTCATCATCAGAATATCATATTTCAGGTTTTGTCCAATAAATTTTATTTTAGAATCTTCCAGTATTTTTTTAAATTGATCTACTAAATTCTGAGCTTTAATTTGATCGGCATCCACCGGTATATAATATCCCACATTTTTTTCAATGGAAAATGACAATCCAACCAATTGCGCTTGAGTTGGATCCAATCCGGTTGTTTCTGTATCAAATGAAATGATGTTGGACTTTTCTAATATTTCAATCAATTTCTGAATTTGATCCTGAGTTTGTACTAATTGATAATCGTGTTTGGTATTATATATATCATGATCAACAACCGCATATTCAGTTTTTTTGTTTTCTATAATATTTTTTGTTTCTGTTTTTGCAATTTCTTCACTAAACAAACTAGCAGCTTTCTTTGCACCGGTTACTACAATTGCTTCGGCTAGTGTTCTGAATTCCAGCTCTCGAAATAATTCTACCAGTTTTTCCCGATTGAAATCTTCTACGCGAAATATCTTTTCATCAAATTTTATGGGGACTTCAATATCTATTGTTGCCAGACTTCTGCTTAACCTTGCCTGATCTGCGAATTCAATTATTTTATCCTTTAATTTTCCTTTTAGTTGCTCTGCATTTGCAATGACATTTTCTACGTTATCATATTCTTGAATTAACTTGGCTGCTGTCTTTTCACCCACACTGGGTACTCCGGGAATATTATCCACTGCATCTCCCATTAATCCTAACAGATCAATAACCTGATCAGGTCTGTTAATGCCCCAGGATTCTGTTATTTCTTTTGGACCCAGAATGTCTATCCCATTTCCTTGTCGGGAGGGCTTATAAATTAAAATATTATCTTCAACAAGTTGCCCATAATCCTTATCGGGAGTAACCATATACACGGTATATCCTTCTTTAGACGCTTGCTTAGCTAGGGTTCCGATTACATCATCTGCTTCATATCCCTCCTTAGAAACAATTGGTATATTAAATGCTTCAATGATCTGATAAATATAAGGAAGACCTATTGTAATATCTTCCGGTTGAGCTTCACGGTTAGCTTTATATTCGGGAAATTCTTTATGTCTGAAAGTTGGGCCAGGAAGATCAAATGAAACTGCAAGATGGGTAGGCTTTTGATGAGTTATAATATCCCATAAGTATCTTGTAAATCCTGAAACCGCAGAAGTGTTTAAACCCTTAGAGTTAATAAGTGGTCTGGTTATAAAAGAATAATGTGCTCTGTAAACGAGTGCGTGTCCATCTAGTAAAAAAAGTTTTTTCATGTAGGATTGTGAAGTCTATTTTATTTTTCAAATTTTTCAACAAAAGTTTAATACTGTTATTGATTCCCTTTTCTGTATTGCTCAATAGCCTCTTTGATCTTTTCAACCCTGTTCTCTGGGGAAGGGTGACTGGAAGAAAACTCATCTCTTGGACCACCCCCGGATGCTTCTTTCAATATTTCCATTACTCCAATCAATTCTTCAGGCTGGTAACCTGATTCTAACATAAATCTTACTCCTAGATTATCGGATTGAAGTTCTTGATCCCGGCCATACTTTAATCCGATTAAAGCAGCAATTTGTTGTGCAGCGGCAGCTGTCTGATAATCTTCTGCAGCTACACCTACGGCGGTTGCGAGTCCTTGTAGTAATCCATCTTTTTGCATTCTTTCACCGGCGTGACGTCCAATAACGTGACCTATTTCATGTCCCAGGACTCCTGCCAGTTGATCTTTTGTTTTTAGTCGATTAAATAATGCTCTGGTAATAAATATTTGTCCTCCGGGTAGAGCAAATGCATTAACCGTATTAGGATCAGCCAGCAAACTAAATTCAAATTGATATGGTGTTTTAGACGCAATGCTATTCTGATAAAGATCTTTACCCACCTCCTGAACTAAAGCCTGTGCTCTGATATCCGGATCCAGTCCGCCATATTCTTGGACCATTGTCGGTTTACTCTGAAGACCAATTGCAATCTCTTCCTCCGGCGTTATACTAACGTGTTGTTCAATTCCTAAATACTCATTATAAGATTTGGAGGAACAATATTTAAAATATGAAATTCCTGCAAGGATTAATCCGATCAGTAAAGGCGCTGCCAATCGCATTGATCCGCCTGCTAAACGATTTTTTACTGTGGTTCCATTCGTAAAATTAGAATCTCTTGTTTCTTGATTTATATTCTTATCCATCAGGTTCAAATTATTTACAATATTAGGCAATAATCAGCGTTCTGAAATAGTCAATAGATTAATTATTTTTTCAGAACTTTAATGAATTAATAAAATGTATTGACAAATCCGAAATAAATAATAAATAAATAATTAAAACATGAAAAATCCTTTAATACTATTGATCCTCTCTTTTAATATTTTGACTATTTCAAGTTGTAAAGAAGAAGATCCTAATTCTTCGGAAAGTCCTCTAGTTTCTTTTATTAACGCTGTTCCTGATCTTGGCTTACCATCATTTGTTACTATAACGATCAAGGATTCGGCAACATTTAAAGAGAAAGTCGCATATACCGGATCAAGCAATCATAAACAGATTCCTATCGGAAATCATTCTATAAATATTTCTGATAATAATGCAAATTCACTTTTAAACAGTACATATGATTTTAAAGGTGGTTCAAATACTACTCTCATTTTAGCAAACTTCAAAGCTAAAATGGAATTAATTGCTGTTTCTAACAATACCAAACTTTCTAAAGATACATTAGGAAGTGTAAAATTCATTAATCTTATTCCCAATGGTTCAATAAATATCTCAATTAACGGATATATGGTTACCGGATTAAATTACAAAACAGAGACTTCAGTTATTGAATTGGTTCCTGATCAAGCCAACAGTATTCAAATTTCTGGAGGAGCAATAAACGGTTCTTTAACAAACAATAATTTCAAAGTTAAATCTGGAAAGTCCTGGTTGATTTATATTACCGGTCCTGGTTCTGGTGTAAATTCAGCGGCCATGAATTTTTCTGCTTTAAATTAGCAAAGCATCGGGCAACTAATCTGGAACAAAAAAAATTTTCTAATATCGGAATCGTTTAATCATCACTTATTTGCTTTTAAATAGAGCATCCGCAAAACCTGGATTTCTTGAATCAATGCAATAGACCTTATTATCACTGATAATGTTATTGTGGAAATAGTAATCTTTTCGGGTAAGATCCTTGTAATATAAAGACAACATATATTGATAAGTTTGTTGACAAGGAACGATGGTTTTGCTTTTATCATTCCAGTTAGCAACGAATTTTTCAACTTGAGACTTATTTAATCTTTTAAACTTAGAGAATTTATTGTTGCCTTTAATTTGAGCAATTTCACAATAATCAATTAGCATTAAGTCAATATCAAATTTTTTAACTGGTAGAGCTTTTCTTTGTCCAAACACAAAAGTTAAAGCTACAAAAAAAATAAAAATGGCTGAATAATATTTCATCTTAATTAATTTCCTTTAAAAACAGGTTTTCGTTTTTCAATAAAAGCACAAACACCTTCTTTATAATCCTGAGTGTTTCCACAAAGCTGTTGATACTTCAATTCACATAAAAGTTGTTGCTCCAGGTTGTTATCTAAAGACTGATAGACCAGTTCTTTGATATGCGATAAGGCTCTGGTAGGCATTTGAGAAATCGTATGTGCAAATAATTCAACTTGTTTTGTAAAATCTATATCATCAAACACCTTGTAGATCATTCCCATTTGCAAAGCGTCTTGAGCCGTAACTCTTTCTCCGGTCATCATAAGTCCAATTGATCTTTGTACTCCTATCAATCTAGGTAAAAAATAGCTTCCTCCTGAGTCAGGAATTAATCCAATTTTACTGAATGCTTGGATAAAGCTAGCTGATTGTGCTGCTAAAACAATATCACAGCATAATGCAATATTAGCGCCAGCACCTGCAGCAACTCCTTGTACTGCTGCGATGATTGGTTTGGGACATTGCGTAATCTTGCGAATGATCGGGTTATATTGTTCTGTAATTATAGTTTTCATATCCGGTGCATCCGGTGCCGTTGCTTCTTTTAAGTCCTGCCCTGAACTGAAAGCTTTTCCAATAGCACGAATGACTACCGCTCTAATCTCATCTGACTGAGAACAATGATCAAGTTCGTCTTGTAATTCTTTAGACATTCTCATATCGAAGCTGTTGAAAACCTCAGGCCGATTTAAACTGATATAATATACCTGTCCTTCCTGTGATGTAATTAGATTTGACATTCTATTGTATAAAATTCATGATTTCTTTATAATTATTATATTTAAATCTTAGTGAGAAAGTAACCCGATTCCAGTAGCTTTTGTTCTGATCTGACTCGTATATCTCTTCAATATTTTGCGAATTAATAATAGGAAAGTAAATACTAAAAATCTCGGGAATCAAACGAATCTGAATCCCCCCTGAATACATCCACTTGCTACCATTCACAAGATTCCTGTCGATCTCAACATAAGCCAAATCAAAGTAAGGTCTTAGAATCCGTCCAACATACTTTATGGGAAGATCCGTACTAAGATTCATTGATGCCAGAAAGGAATTGCTGTTACCTAAATTATTTCTGTAAGCTAAACCTGGAGCAATTTTTAGGCCACCCTGTCTTATATCAATCTGATGAGTCCAGAAATCACTTTGAGAGGATCTATCTAAAAAATAATCTTCATTTGTATAATCATGATAAGATTGATATGCTGCTCCTACTGATCCTCTGATAAATCTTTGATCTTGTCGACTGGCAATTGATGATCTATTTCTTTCAGAATTAATAGGAAAAAATGAAATGAAAAATCTTGTATCAAAATAACACTTAGGCCTCCATCGTATACTTTTTTTTAACTCAGTATCAATTCTTAGATACCTCGAGCTTAGAATACTCTTATACTGTTCATAATAAGATTCTACCTTTATTGAATAGGGTCCTAAATAAAAAGGATTATGGTACGAATAGGATAGTTTATGAATGTTATTTGAGAGCGTAGAACTGCTATAATTAGAATCTATATCATTAAATAGATCAATTTCATCATTTACATAAAACCAATGATATTGAAACTGTGAGGTAATTAACTTGGGTGCATTTGTCCTAAAGTCAATAGTAAGATTGGGATTAATTTGAATATAATGATTTGCTTTTTCAGAATTTCTATTCTTGTTCAAGCCAAAACGTTTTGTGTTTATTGCTAGCTTTAAATAATTGACAAATCCATTTATAAAATTTTCTCGATAACTAAATTGTGCAGTACCGGTTAAACTCTTGCTCTTGAATGCATATTTGGGCGATAATTGATAATTCCATTGAGGCGTTGGCAATATGGATCTTCCTATGTGGAGCCCTAGCATATATCCGTTGATATAATTATAAAGTAATGATGGATACAGCATGATATCCGTTCTATCAGGATTATTGTAGATTGAGCTAATACCTAACTTTAGAGGTTCAACCCTTTTCAAGACTCCTGTAGTTCTTAAAGTGTTGTTGTGTGTATTATAATCAAAGTACATTCCATGGTTATCTATTTTTAATTTGTCTTCTCCATGATCATCAATCCGTATTTCTTTTGTTCCGGTAAATCCTTCTATCCAATCTTTGTAAATTACACTGTCTTTCCTGATTCCACTTAGTTGAATTGGCGCATTGACCTGTCCATTGTTTTTAATGATTAATCTGTAAAATTGATCTTCTTTTTTAATTTTCTGAAGTGAATAATCAATTTTTCGATTTGTGTTAATTAAATCATCAAATAACCATTTTGTATCTTTATTACCGTAGTTTAAAAAAACTTTTTGTAAATCTTCAGGATATGGATGTTTGAATTTCCATTGATCAAAATAAGTTTTCATAAGTTGGTCAAACTGCTCTGTTCCGAGGTAATCTTCAAGATACTTAAACAATTCAGCAGTTCTGATATAAACATCATAGCCGTAATTCAAAATGGTAAATTTTTCGGAAGCAAGTCCGGGAGCTTGGTCAAGATTATAATGTGAAACAATCTGATACAACAATTGTGTTTCTTGATTTGCCTTAGTCCTATTCAACAATTCATCAATACTTTTATTAACGATTAGAGATTTCTTGTAATACTGCTGCATATACCTTTTCTCATAATAAGAGTTAATTCCTTCATCCATCCATGGATGATCTCTCTCATTGCTTGCCAATATTCCATAAAACCAATTATGACCTACTTCATGAGCAATCACACGATCTAATGATTTACTGGAGTTGACGTCATTGATTACCGTAATCATAGGATATTCCATTCCGCCACCTGCACTTAGAGCAGAATGTACCGCAGTGGCTTGAGGCCAAGGATACTCACCAATGTGTTTAGAGTAAAACTCCAAAGCTCGTTTTACATAACTTGCGCCAGAAGGCCAGAACTTTAAATCTTTAAAATAGGCATAAGTTTCAATCAGCTTGCCGGAGCTAAGCTTAGCTTTATCCTTAGTAATAAAAAAAGATTTATCTGCAAACCATGCAAAGTCATGCACATTTTCTGCTTTATAAGTTAAGGTCTTCCATTCATCTGAAGATTCTAACTTTATTTCAGGCTTTGTTTTACTAGAATTATATTGTTCTATTATGGATTGTGTTTCAACTGCTCTTTGATTTATAAAATCAATTTCAGATATTTCTTGTAAAGTTCCTGTTGCTGCAACATAATAATTCTTAGGAATTGTAATTTTAACTTCAAAATCTCCAAACTCAGAATAAAATTCTCCTTGATCAAGATAAGGCATAAGATGCCATCCCTTCTGATCATAGACTGCCGGTTTCATATACCACTGAGTTATTTGATAGGATTGATCAATATGTCCGAGTCTGCTAAAAGAATTTGGAATTTTTAAAATAAAGTCCGCTTCGATAATAAGCTTTTCTCCTGGCATTAATACCTGTGGCAAGATTAGCCATGCCATATCCGGATTGTCCTTAATGGTTTCTAAACTTGCATTAACATTAGCAACTTTCAGTCCTGACAATTTAATATTTCCGGATTCCATATCCCTTGAATCATGAAATTTACTACTTCGATGAAGTAATTTTTGTCTGGCAAATTCGCTATTTTTTATTGAATAAGCATTTGGCCACAAATGCATCCCGATTCTATCCAATACATCCGGACTGTTGTTATAATAAGTAATACTCATACTTCCGGTTAGGAAATGATCTCTGTCATTTAACTTTGCAGATATATGATAATCAACTTTTTGTTGAAAATAATTGTTCTGTTGACTATAGATAGAATAATAATTTAAGGCTAACACAAAATTTATAATCAATATAAATTTCATTGAATGCAAAAAAATATTTTTCATTTTATTTTAATAATTCTTTTAAGTTCCCAATTGCTTATTAGCTGCAAATCTACTTCTAAAATAATATATCATAGCACCACGTCTGTTAATCTGATGGACTATACGGGTAAGTGGGCTGGAATACTGGAAATCTACTCATACGGCAAACTAATAGATACAGTTCCTATGGGTTTACAAATTCAGTCCAATCAGAGAAAATTGAATTGGGAACTTCATTATAAAGGTCAAGAAGTCAGAAAATATTCAATGATCAAAGACTCCATTCATTCCGAACGATTTCTTCTTGATGAGAATAATGGAATTGTTTTAGATGGTATATTAAACAAAAATACGCTATCCTTTTATTTTGAAGTGAATGAAACTTTCTTAGATTGTAAATATACTTTTGAAAAGAATCAGATCAGATTCAATATTTACTCAGGAAGTTTGATTCCAAAACGAACATCATCTGATTCAGGTTATGTTGTTCGGTCATTGAATATTCCACATTTTCAACACTGTATATTAAAACCAATTTGAAAGATTTTAATGTACTTCGTTTCAATTTTGAAACTAATTATTTCTTTTCTTTTAATTGATATCTTCCATACAAGCCAATGGAATTACCTTTTGAATCTGTAATTTCTTTAAACGCAGAACATTCCAGTTCATTTGAGTAATATATTTCATTCATTGGTGCATTCAATACTTTCCATATTTGTGAACCAGTAGATCCATCACTTTGATCTCTTCGGCTTGAACTGAGTTTGGTATTTATTTTAAAATCTCTTATCAGCTTATCCCATGGAACGAGATTTAGGTTAGCATTAAATAAATGATGTGTTGAAGAATTGCTAATCATGTTTGATATTTCAATTAATCTATCATTAAGTTTTTGGATATCTTTTCTTGTTACTGCAGGTAGCGAATTGGCAACGCTTATCTGTACTTTCATGGAATCCATCAAGCTCGTATTAGCAATGATTACCGGATTGTTAATCGGATCTAAGGTATCAATTCTATTAAATGCAAATTTTGAAAATATTGCCTTTCCATACGGATCAACTCTATTTAGAATAACATATGAACTAAAGAATTTCTTAAGCTCTTCTGTCAACCATTTCCATTCAGGTGTTATTTCTTCCAAAATAAGTATATCTGGATTTTCACTTATAATTAAAAGGTAAGTACTATCCAAATCTACTGTGCTTAAACTTGGATTAACAAATTCTATGCTGATAGAATCTTTAAGTGCTTTATTAGCAAGATTGATAGAAGAGTTATAGGAGTATAAAAGAAACAAAGCCAGGATTCCTGCACTAAAGAAAGAAATAAATAATAACTTCTCATGGTTCATAAACATAAAGATTATTCCCATAACCAGACATATAAACATCCAATGAATGGCATATCTTGATACTTGTAGAGTTACTAAATACTCAGGTGGAAATATGAAACTAAGACTAATCAACAGAATAATAATTGCAAGTCCCCATTGCACATTATTCATATTAATATTTGTTCTTGTTTCCATGTTTCTTAATAAGAAAACTATTGTTTATAATCTACAACAAATCTCTTCTTATAAATCTGGGTTTGTCCTTCAGGATGAATGAGCTCAATCAATAAGATATAATTTCCGGGGACAAATATTACTCCATCATGATCAGTTCCATCCCATCTTAAAATATCCTGTGGCCCAACTATAGTCTGGTTCACCACTGCTAAATCATTGCCGGATAAGTCATAGACTGAAATTTTAGCTTTATACCCTTCACGATCTAAATTCAAATGCAATACTAAATAATCTTTATCTCCGTCCTGATTTGGACTAATGGTTAATGACTCCAAACTTATAGGATCTTCTGACTTTTTTAACTGAATATTCTGGCTGTTTTTTAATCCGGGACTACCATATTGAACAGTTGATGAAGCGGAAGTCCAATGCTTAGAAGAATTCGAACTTAGAGATGGATTAATTTTTTCCAATGCAACACCTGATTCATCTCTTATCAAAGGATTGTGCCAATCATTCAAATAATAAACAGAATCTAATATAATAAATTTACCATTTCTTAATACGGCCAGTCTTATTTTTCCTTCAGTATCATCCAAGGAGGGAAGTATCGATCTTAATATTTTGGAACTATCATGAACCGGAAAATCTCGTTTAGTAATCGAAGGATCTGGACTGAACACCAAATATGATTCTTTATGAAAGCTAGTCTCTTCATTAAGCTTCACCCATCTTGCATCAATAGAAAGATTATTTAAATAAAGTGAAGTAAGATTAATCTCCTTTAGACTATTGTTATAAAACTCAATATAATCTACACCTCCCGTTTTGGGATTAAATAAAATTTCATTAAATAAAATCTCACCAACATCCGGATCTTTTAAAATTTCAAACTTCTTGATGTGATTAAATGTTTTATTTCCGGAACAATCGGCGATGGTATTAATCAGAAGTGAGTATTCTACTTCTTTTAACAAAGGATCATTCAGTAAGATGATAATTCTGTTATTATTAATTGGATCTTTATCAATAGAGGCAATAGTTCGTATAGGATCAATGGTGTAGTTTGAGGTTTTCTGCATTTCAGTAAAATCAGGTATTTCATTAAACTCAATTGAGATTTCCCATTCACTCAAAGGATTTATAAAAGACACTTCAGGATTTACAATATCAAAGTCTAGACTCCATTCAGAATTGATTTCCCCCGGAGTTCCTCCAATCTCATTTGAACAAGTCATCCAGGCTTCTTTACCTTTACATTTCTGATTCGGATAAACGAGCTCCAGGCTATAACCTCCCTCAGACTTTGATTCAATTGTATGCCAATTGATTTTATAACTGAGCTGATCTATTACTTCAGAATCCTTATTGTATAAGATAATTTGATCTTCATCATTATTCAATGATGGTAAAGATGGTACACCAATACAGGTTCCAAAGTTCTTAAAGACCGCTGTGTCCTTTATATTGCAGAGTATAATATATTCTTTTGAACCAATAAATTTATTACTAATGGATGTAGATATGGTTGACCCATCAGAAATTTTTACTCCATTCAAAGAGTAGGTTTGAAGAGTAGGATTGTAAATTTCAATAAATTCTGCTTCCGGTAATCCTATTGCCGGTTGTGGATCTGCCATAAATTCAGTAATCATCAGATCGTTCAACTTTGGATATAGTTCATATTCTGCTTTGAACAAATATTCTTTTTTTTGCAAAATACCATTACCACTTGTATCAAAGATTCTCTCATAACTTAATGAATACTCTTGATCTTGTACAAATGTATTGTTTGTTTTGATAAGAATCTCGGTCTCTGATTCAATCTTAATATCTTGAATCATAATATTGCTGTTAAATGAATAGTTGGAGATTTCTTTTCCGGAAATTGAATCTATATTTTCATTCCACCGAAAAATTACTTTATTGCTTCCGATAAATTTATGTGACAATATAAATGGGCTCTCTTTATCTACTTTTGGTTCTGAAACCTGAACATCATCAAAATAAAATTTATCAGCTCTGGTCGAAGTGTAAATACAATATATTCCAAAGTATGATTTTGAAAAACTCAAGTTGGAACTATCTCTAACTTGCAATACTTCTGTATAATTTCGCTTACCATTATAATCTACCTTTATCGTCCAGCTGCTGTCATTATTTCTCTTTGCATTCAAATATGCACGGGAAGGATCAGCACTTAGTTTTCCGGATTCTCCTTGAGCAAGCAAGCTTATATTTCCATTTTCTCTAAAATAAAATTTCCAATTATCGTTGCTTCCATTTTCACCAATTTCAAGATAATAAGCGTCTGAGGTATTTGGATCTGGTTTATCCATACTTAGAAATATTTTCAAACGATTTGTTTGAGAAGGTGCAAATTTCATTTCCCAATAAATTCCCCATTCTGTTTGACTGTTTTCTTTGGTTTCTCTGTAAATAAACTTCTCACCCATCTCAAGTTCATTCAATTGAAGTTGATTATTGACATTAACGATAAATGAACTTGTATCTCCTTGCCAGCTTGTTAAATTTCCCGATGAAAAATCATCTATCCACTGAGCATTTGCCCCGAATGGTATAATGAAAAAAATAAGTATTCTCAAATTGACACTCATATAACAAATATTAGCTCAAACATAAGTATTTTTGTGCATTCATTATTCTTTATGAAGTTAGCAATTGTTGGAGTTACCGGATTAGTAGGTTCTGAATTATTAAATGTTCTGGAAGAACTAAATTTTTCTTTCGATGAATTAATTCCTGTAGCTACTGAAAGGTCTATCGGGAAAATTATTCATTATAAAGCTAAGGAGTATAAAGTTGTAAGTATGGAGGATGCTATTACTCAAAAACCTCATATTGCAATATTCTCTGCAGGTGGCGATACCTCTCTGTTCTGGGCTCCAAAGTTTGAAGAAGTCGGAACATTTGTAATTGATAATTCTTCTGCCTGGAGAATGAATGAGAGATGCCCATTAGTTGTTCCTGAAATTAATCAACATACTGTTACCAACAACACTAAAATTATTGCAAATCCCAATTGTTCTACTATTCAAATGGTACTTGCACTGAATCCCTTACATATTGAATATGGAATCGATCGTATAGTTGTTTCAACTTATCAATCATTTACCGGAACTGGAATGAAAGCAGTGAGACAATATGAATCAGAGAAGAATAGGCTACCCGTTGAAGAGCCAAGAGCTTACAAACATCCAATTTTTGAAAACTGCATTCCCCAGTGTGATTCCTTTTTGCCAAATGATTATACCAAGGAAGAGATGAAGCTCGTCAATGAGACAAAGAAGATACTGAATGATTCAACAATACGTGTTACGGCAACAGCTGTTCGTGTACCTGTATTTGGCGGGCATTCGGAATCTGTTAACGTTAGTTTCAAAAAACCAATTAGTCTCAACAGAATTAAAGAAATTCTGGCTTGTGCAGATGGAATTCTCGTTATGGACAATCCTGAAAGCTCTGTCTATCCAACTCCGCTTCAAGCCCATCGTAAAAATGAGGTTCTGGTGGGGCGAATTAGACTTGATGAATCACAAGAAAACACCATTAATTTGTGGATTACCGCGGATAATCTTAGAAAAGGAGCCGCAACCAATGCGGTACAGATAGCCCAATCTGTTGTAAACCAATTTTTTAAATAATTAATTTTTTATTAATTATTTTGTGTAATTAAAAGCTGATTTTATTCTTTCAAATCTCAGAAAATGGTTTGATTTTTGCTTCCCATTTAAATCAAAGCTGCGGTACCAAAAAGGTACCTTAAAAATGAAATTTTATACTACCGAAAATTAAAAAATTATGCGTACCAGATTAGTTGTTTGGGGAACCAATAACAAAGATGAACGAGTCCTTCTTGGGATTTCTCTTAATCCTGATGAAAACAAGATTAACCTTGTAGCCATACCTTCTAAAGATTGTACAGAAGAATTTTACAATAAAATGCTTAGCCAATGGAGGGAAGGTATAGACCTGGAATTGCCAGCTTCAACGGAGAAACGCAGCTTAGAGCTAACCATGTCCGATAGTATTCTTCCTGAGGATTTCAGAGTTGAAAGATCGGATATGATTCAACGTGCACAAATGGAGTGGCATTTTCTTGTATTAAGTACAAAACTATATCGCAACTTCAAATCTGAACTTGAAGACATGGGCAATAAAATAAAAAGTCTTGATAATTATGAAAAGTCGGTATGGGTTGAACTAAAAGGACTTTGGGATGGAATTCAAAAGCATATTTTTGACCGAAACATTTTAAGAGATCATTCTGATTCTTTAAGAGAAAAATCAAATGCCTTATTTGAAGAATTAAAAAAATTGCGTTCATTGGTAGAAGCAGAAGTTTCTGAAAAAAGTACTGCAATACTTAATGCTTTCAATTCTAAGTTGGAAGAAATCAATCAAAGACTTGAAAGTGGGGGTGTTATTAAATTAATCTTCGATGATCTTAAGAAAATTCAAGAAGAGTTTAAATCAAAAATACTTGTAAGAGAAGATAGAAACAAATTGATTAAGAAGCTGGACGAAGCTTTTAATGCTGTACGTGAAAAAAGAAACTCTCATTCTGCTTCTAAAGAAGATTCTGACACACAAGGAACCTCTGGCGCATTAAGTAGAATGAGCTCGCGAATGAAAGGTCTTGAAGATGCACTTAGAAAAATTGAAAAGTCTATTGAGTATGATCAAAAAGATATTGATTTTGAAAATAAAAGAATTCAAAGTTCTCAAGGTCAATTGGAAGCACAGATTCGCGTTGCAAAAATAAAAATGATTGAGGATCGTATTAAATCAAAAAAAGAAAAACTAGACGAACTCAATAAAATCAAACTTACTCTTGAAAAAACAAGCGACTCCTTAAAGAAAAAAGAAGAAAAGCGTCTTAAAAAACAAGAAGAAAAGTTTCACCGTAAGGAAGAAGTAGAAAAGGTTAGAGCCCGTTTTGAGGAAGAGATTCAGGCAAAACAGGCTGAACATATTGAAGATCATGAAAAACTTGAAAAAGCAGCTGAAGAAATTAAACAGTCTAAAAGACCTCGCAGGTCTTCTACAAAACCATCATATATCGAAACTGAGCTGATTGAACAAGTGCCCGAGACGATTAGTAATACAAATTCAGAAGAAATAAATTTAGAAGAAGAAAAACAGGAAATAGATAAAATATCAGAATCGCTTGATGAACTTATTGAGACGGCTTTAGAAGATGATAACAATGCTCCTTCTGATGAAACGCAGGCGCCGGATGCCAGTTCAGAAAACGAGTCCTAGGATTCTATAAAAATTTAAATAGTTAGTATATCTAGTTTATTTTTTAGATTTAAAACTTTTCTTTCAAGTGATGTAAAGAATATGCTTGTATGATGCCCACTTCCATGTCCAAGTTGGTAAGAATTATCTTCAATTGTATTATACCAATCAAATGTATATTCTAAAAACTCTTTATCTTCTGTAAATAAAAAATTAGGATTATCAAAAGTTATATACAAACCACAATATTGGTCAGATCTTAACAATATGTGATTATTAGTATGAAGTATTTTATTCTCATAAAGCTCGAAATTACTGGGGGTTAGTGGATTCTTATGTCCAACTAATGTAGCTTCTTTAACGGTCTTAATGACTTCTAATAACCCATCAAGAATTAAGTGCGCATCATTGAGGGATAAATCTCCGCTTTCAGTATAAAACATCAACTGCTGCATAGTGCTATCCAAAATATTACTATTCCAATACTCAATACTTTTAAGCTTACTAAAATTATCTGCAAGCAATCTTGATTTTGTTACAATACTCTCCTTAAATAATGACTCAGAGAACTTAGCACCTTTAAAAGATTCAATCTTCCAGATTGTTCGTGAGAACACATACAGCTTAAACAAGGTAAGTGGCCCATTTAAGAAGTAATAAAAAATTGGTAATTCTCTAGTCGCATAGTACACAGTTGGATTAGTTAATTGATTTATCTGTGTAAAAATATTAGTTAGGTGTTCTAAATACTGTTCTACTTCATGAATCGGATTAGTGACATAATGTGCTATAAAGTTAACCCTCCCTAAATCCTCGTAAATTATCTTATCTAGAGATAATCCAAAATGTTTGGTAAGAAGAATGATATCTGAAAGTAAGAAGAAGTTCTCATCTGACATTTTCTTATATACAGATGCTTTGGTACAATTAAGTATTGTGGAAAGTTCATCAGCCCAATTCTTCTTATTTTTAAAGTGTAGTCTAAGGTTTTCTAAAAATTTTCTCTTAAAGTCGTCAATCTGACTCATAAAGCATAGATTTTAGAATAAAGTTATAATGAAATATTCAATCATCTAGAATAATTCTAAATTATTGAAAAGTCCTAACTAAATTGATCTTAAATACTACATATAGTATAAACTGCAATGCGACTTTAGAAAAAATGGATTTTGTAAGAGGTAGATTCCATATCTAGCTTTGTAAGACATAATTCAAGTATTGGATTACAATTTGGTGCACAATTTTTTAATCTAGTACTTGATTCTACAAAAAAAAATAATTTATTATTTAAACAATTAATTTAACTAGTATGAAGATACACATAACTTGTCAGGAAAAAATGAGTTTTAGTTTGATGTTATCAATGCTCGTTTTTAATATAATTAATTCCCAGAATAATCTTAGTTACTCCTATAAGGTAAATGAGATTCAAACTTATTCAATTAGCAATGGAACCCTTCCAGAGACTTTATCTAGCTATGATCTAGCAGGATGTCAATCTTATAACAAGATATTTTATAACCAATATACCCTTGTTAATAATAAAGTCAATACAATCAACCAGCTTCTAAATTATGAAGGATGGAAAGATCCTTGGCTTCCTGATATTGCTAAGACTGAAATTAGTAATGGAATGATAAGAACCTATGATAGTCAAAATCAGTTGTTGCACTCTGAACCTAAAAGTGAGCTAGAAGAATATACTATTCAAGATTACTCTACTCTCTGGCATAAGATAGGTACTGAAACACATCTATTCACCTTGCCAAGTTCTGAAGAATTGATCAGTATGAATATTAACGGAAATAACGCTTTCTTTCTTCCTAATGGTTCACTATTGATATTAAATAATGATTCTCAGACACAGATTGATTATATAAACTCGATTATTACAACTCAAGAACTAGTAGATAATATTGTAAAGCAACAGACAATAAATCAATACATAAATGCAGTCAATGGTGAGAAGTATCTTTCTAAAAGAATTTACATAAATATAACCAGTTAGTGTCAGGTGGCTGGCTTAGGACAACTAGAGTGGAATCTTATTATGACTACATACGTAATGAGCAATTAATTCCAATGGCTGTTATTCCAAACCTTCAAGAATTACAAATACCGCTAAATGGTATCTCTAGCTATTCTACTTTAGATCATAATCCAATTGCCGATGTAAGCACAACTACTTCAAGTAATAAAGGAAAAATAATAATTACCAACTTAGGTCATGATGCTTCTCGTAAGTATAAATACTCGGTAATAAGCTTAGAAGGAAGATCATTAATACATGGTAATATTCAAGCTGGAGAAACTAAAGAACTAGACCTTTCAAAGCTTGCAATTGGTCAATATTTTCTACTTATGGAGACAGACACAAGAAATAGTATCAAGAGAATATTCAATGCTCAATAAACTCTATCTTATTAATTAACAAATAACATTATATCAATGAAAAAATTATTCTACATTTACTTAATGATTGCTCCGGACCTAATATATTCTCAAAGTCTTAATAATCCACCCGGAGGCTCAGGATATGGTCAAATGATGGGTGGTAATAACGGAACTAATATCAATATCCAAGGAACACAATTGAACCCTAATAATCCAACAGGTAATCCTGGCCCAGACCATCATGAGCGAGATATATTCTGGATTCATGGATTAGGAGGTTCAGCATCAAGTTGGTCAACTGCTTCAGGATGGGCTTATGATAATTATCTTGTCAATTGTCATTCTAACATAACCTACACTGAAAATCAATCTATATTTGGAGCGGGCAATTCAATTCGCAATGATATTGGACTTTATAATCAAGGAGATGCAGAAGACTTTATTATTGCTCATAGTCAAGGAGGATTGGTAGCGCGTGCAGCTATCTATGATCAATATTGCAGAGGAGCAGGTCATGAAGAATTAAAAAGCATTGGTGGTTTTGTAACGTTTGGATCTCCACATCAAGGAGCAAGACTACTTAATAACAGAGCACAGTTTAAGACCTTGGCAGAAGAATTATGTAAAAAGCTTGGACGAGCTTATGCATACAAATTAACTAATATAAAATTTACTGTTAATCTCCCAATTGTAGGAAAAGAAGTCTTACATCCATTTGCAGATATAAAACTAACAGAATATTTTGCTAAATTAGTTTGTGATACAATATTTGATAAAGTTTTAAAATCCTATTTTATTAAATTGAATCCACCAATAACTCAAAGTTACGAAGTTGGAGCAGATCATCTTAATACAATGAAGAATTGGTGTGATGGCAATAGACTTGATACCATGCATAAAGTAGCTTTCTATGGAGTTGAGGATGAAGTTGGACTTATGTTACGTACGATTAAATACTTTGTAGAAGACGCTAATAACTTTGGTCAGTTTGGAGCTAATGAAGATAATGA
The DNA here is from genome assembly GCA_020848695.1 of Saprospiraceae bacterium. Classification (GTDB taxonomy): domain Bacteria; phylum Bacteroidota; class Bacteroidia; order Chitinophagales; family Saprospiraceae; genus Vicinibacter. Next base: position 2,606 of record JADLHT010000043.1, on the reverse strand, counting down.
CTACATTCGTAATGCTAAGGCTAATTATGACTCTATGACAAGTTGGATTACAGAATTTGAATGTGATCTTAAAGCTACAATGTTTAAGTTTTTTGATAGGAATTGTGATATATGGCCATTTAAAAACAATAACCCTTGTCTTAATAAGATTATTCCATATAAGAACTTCTTAGAGAAAGGTATTCAAGCTTTAAAAGAAGCGCAAGCTTTTATGTCGACTTTAGATGAGCAATACAAGGCCATCATTGGTGCAGTTGAGTATCAGACAACACAAGAGTATTATTGTATATGTGCTAACCCACATGAAGAATCAGAGGAAAAAATCAACGACCCGCTTCAATGTCCAATTAGAAAGCAAGGAAAGTATGGATGGATGAATTGCTCTACTTCAATCGTGACAAAGACTGTCCGTAAGACAAAGGATTCAGATGGTGTAGTACTTGCTGAATCGGCAATGGATCTACCTGAAGCAACAGAAATGCCTCAAAAAATGTATATTACTTCTCATATGCAGATGAGGAATAATGATGCACTAAAACATGCTTTAGAAGATTTATTATTTGATGCTCAACTTCCAAATGAACATTGGTTTATTCTAACTACGAAATAGCATTTATTGTATGTTAGTTTATATTTTAAATAGGATGTGTATTGCTTTATTAGTTACTTCAATCATAATCAGTTGTGATAAGTCTGATCTTCCCAATCCAAGTATTCCATCAGTAATTATTAAAGATTCATCTATAGTTTGGCAATTTTCACGTCAAGATAGTCAACAATTCTTTAGTATGAAGCCGATACTTAATAATCAATCTGTATACTTTTCTTTTACTAAAAGTGATGAAACTAATTACCCAAATAAGATTCTTAGTTTCAATAAACTTAATGGATCAATAATTTGGTCTTGGGGAGAAATAGGAAGTTTCAATACGTTAGGCACTACTGTTTCTAACGATGGCTGTTTTATTTCTTGTCATCATCGAAACTATTCATTTATTATTAATGCAAATACAGGTCAAACTAATTGGAGAGATTATAGTGCTCGAAAAGCTCCGAAGGGTAATATAGTTGGTGATTTTTTTTATACTTCTGTTAGTAGTGTAACAAATGATACAATGTATTTAATTAGAAGTAGTTTAAAATATCTAAAGTGGGATACATTATTTTCTGTCTCACTTCTTGAAAATAATCAAAATTTCAGACCTTTGCTAGATCAACCAAAGTTGTGGATGAATCCAAGTGGTGATTCGATTTTAATTGTTCCAGATAGAATGGTAAGAAAAGGTGGCTCAGCATATAGATTCGACATTTATGCTTTTAATATTAACAAGAGAAGAATGGAATGGAGATTAGACCATTTTACTCCGAATGGCTATGCTAATGCAGATCCATTATTGATTAAAGATAATTTATGCTTTGTAGTTGGAGAAGATATTAATTGCATTGACTTATTGTCTGGTAAGCAAAAATGGAGCGTTGATCTGAATTCGTATGTTGGTAATGCTAAGATCATTGTAGAAGAAGGTAAGGTTATTGCTAAGATGCACAATACCGATCTTGTAGCTTTAGATATGAATACTGGAAGTACTATTTGGATCAATAAGAATGCAGGAGATGATCCCTTATATTGCAGCCTTGCTTATTCGTCTGGATTTATATATAGCAATGTAGGCAGAGGCTCTAAAGTTATTATTGCCAGATTTAATATTAATACTGGTATCGAGGACTGGACCTATGAATCTTCCAATGGAAGGTATTTTAATGATGGAACAATATTTGACATGAGCCCGATTACAGTAGATCCTGAGACAGGTTTGATTTATGCTTGTGATCGGTTTAATGTCATGTGTATTCGTCCACCAAAGTAATTGTGAAACAGAATTATAAATTGTTACCAACACCCAAATATGCTACAAAATCGGCAATAAGGTATGTCACAAAATCGGCAACAATATATATATGATTTGGCTTGCAAAATTAAGTTATTTCTGGTAAGGAAAAATGGTTTTTCTTTATTCCAGACGATAGCTTTTACCCTGTAGTTTAATAATTTCACACACATCTGTCTAAAATAAAATAGGAGCTGTAAATCCATACCGAATTCATTGACAAATTTAAAACGGATATTTTATAATCTATCTTAGGCATGGTAAAACAAATCAAATTTAGGAGGAGGTTTTATTTTCTTGATTATTGGATTATTTTTCACAAATAAGTTTAGCCTGAGAAAAGAAATTAAGCTGGAGAGGTGCCATTTATGATGTGCTTTTGATTGAAGGTAAGTAAGTAGCAGTATGCCGATCATTGAACACCACATTTGAATTTTTACAGCATTAGCAGAGGTTCCAATAAAGGATTTAACTCTGAATATCTGTTGCATTTATAAGCTAGAATGCAAAACCTTTAGTCGTTCAGATCATATCGAGAAATTCCAAAATGAGCTTGTAATATTATTAGGAGGTACCTGACAGTTAAGTAGTTGCAAAATCCTGACATAGGTACCCACTTTTTCCGGAGTAAAGGTACCCACCTTTCCAGCGTAATGGTACCCACCCTTAAATTTTATAAAGAACTGATGGCATAAAGATAAAAATTAATGAGATGTA
>JADLHT010000042.1 GCA_020848695.1 Saprospiraceae bacterium | reverse complement strand
TGAGTTTTCCACACTTTATTAACACTCAAATTGTTTGGCAATATCGTTTTGCTATTCTAAAGACAGAATTTTATTCTGAAAATCAAAAATCAAAAATCAAATCTATTCTTTTACCGAATTAGCCTAAATCATGATCATGAGAATTATAATTGAATATCTTTAAATCCGATTTGGATTGAATTCAAAATGTTAAGATAGTTATTCCAAAATTTGCCATATTAAAATGAAGTCAAAATGATAACCTTGAACTTCATATCGAATTTGAAAGACCAGACAACATAACCATGATTTTAGCAAACAATAAGTATGCTTGTCAGATTATTTTTTATAATGAATTGAATGTTCCTTATTTAAACTGCAATTTAGGAAAAAGCCAAAGTAGAAACAAGTTATAAAAAAACGACCTTAATCAAAGACCGTTTTTTTATAACTGTAAAATTTATTTAGTTTGCGTTTCTGTTTGAAAAGTTTCTGACGTTCCTTTCTGTCCAATTAATATTTCTTTCTGAGCATCATCTGATTTCATTCCATGTCCTGCGCCATACATTTCTCCCAATATGGGTGCTATAGTTAAACCGACAAGACAGGTTAACTTGATTAATATATTCATTGAAGGTCCGGAAGTATCTTTAAATGGATCTCCTACGGTGTCACCGATAACCGCTGCTTTATGAGGTTCTGATCCTTTGTAATACAGAGTTCCATTGATGTCAGCACCGGCTTCAAAAGATTTCTTGGCATTATCCCAAGCACCACCTGCATTGTTTTGGAAGATTGCCCATACAACACCACTAACACAAACTCCAGCCATATAGGAACCAAGTGCTTCAGGTCCCATTAGAAAACCAATAAGCAAAGGAGCAGATATTGTTATAATTCCGGGCAACATCATCTCTCTTAAAGCCGCTTGGGTAGAGATTTCAACACACTTGCTATAATCAGGTTTGCCGGTACCATCCATTATTCCAGGAATCTCTCTGAATTGTCTTCTTACTTCGTTAACCATATCCATTGCTGCTTTTCCAACAGATCTCATAGCTAAGGCAGAAAAAACAACAGGCACCATACCACCGACAAATAATGCTGCAAGTACATCTGCTTTAAAAATATTTATCCCATCAATTCCGGTAAAAGTAACATAAGCAGCAAATAGACCTAAAGCTGTTAGAGCTGCAGATGCAATAGCAAATCCCTTTCCTATTGCTGCAGTTGTGTTACCAACAGAATCTAAAATATCCGTTTTTACACGAACCTCTTTAGGAAGTTCACTCATTTCAGCAATTCCACCGGCATTATCTGCAATTGGTCCAAAGGCGTCAATTGCCAATTGCATGGCAGTAGTAGCCATCATTGCTGATGCTGCGATTGCAACTCCATAAAATCCGGCGAAGGAGTATGATACATATATTGCTATGGCAAAAAGAATCACCGGTCCTGCAGTGCTCAACATCCCATTACTCAATCCACCAATTATATTGGTTGCTGCACCAGTCCCGGATTTTCGAACTATGTCATTGACCGGACCCTTTCCAAGTCCTGTAAATAACTCCGTCATCCAAGAAATAACTCCACCTACGATAAGTCCTACAACTACGGCAATAAAAATATCACTTTGTGAAACATTTACCAGTCCTCTTCCGAAAAAATTCATCTTCATATCGGAAGGCAGCATCCAATTGATTAAAAAATAGCAAGCGATAGCTGTTAGTACGATTGAACTCCAATTCCCCATATTTAATGCTTTCTGAACCTGTGATTCCTTAGCATTTTCAGAATTTATTCTTACAAAGAAAGATCCAACAATTGAAAATATTATACCAACACCAGCAATTACAATGGGTAAAAGTATAGGTCCTAGCCCCAGAAAGCTATCACTGATACTACCGCCCATATCTCTAATTACATAATTACCGAGGACCATGGCAGCCAGAACTGTTGCAACATAAGATCCAAAAAGGTCAGCTCCCATTCCTGCAACGTCACCAACATTGTCACCGACATTATCAGCAATGGTTGCTGGATTTCTCGGATCATCTTCAGGAATACCTGCCTCAACTTTTCCTACAAGATCTGCTCCAACGTCAGCCGCCTTGGTGTAAATTCCACCACCTACCCTTGCAAATAATGCAATGGATTCAGCACCTACAGAGAATCCTGCAAGAACTTCGAGAATAACACTCATCGCTTTATAACCATCAAGACTGGCACCTTTAATCATTGCCGAGCCCCATTGCCCATCCATAAAATAATTGAAGAAAAATGCAAATAGGGCACTTAAGCCTAATACTGCCAATCCAGCTACTCCAAGTCCCATTACGGTTCCCCCTTTAAAACTAACTTCAAGAGCTTTACTCAAGCTGGTTCTTGCCGCTTGCGTTGTTCTAACATTAGCTTTAGTTGCTATTTTCATGCCTATGTATCCAGCCGTAATGGAAAAAACAGCTCCTAAAACAAAAGCAATTACAATTAACCAATGCGTCGTTGCAACCTGTGTACTTAATACTCCTAGTAGCGTACCAGCTATAACTACAAATATGGCAAGTACCCGATATTCCGCTTTGAGAAAAGACATTGCACCATCTGCAATACTATTAGAAATAGACTTCATCTTATCTGAACCTGGATCTTGCTTAGAGACCCAAGAATATAAATAAGCCATATAAAGTAGTCCGATTATCCCAAATACCGGTAGAATATAAACAAGATTTTCCATTTTGATTTGAATTTAAAGCGCAAAGATAGGTTTCTCAGGCTTTTTGGCAAAAAGAGCTCATTGATTAACAAATTATGAGGAAATACGTTACTTTGTAATTGCGTACTTAATTATGAGATGTTTTCTTTCTATTGCGGCGCTCATTATATTGTGTAATTTTTCTTGTACTAGAAAGACTTCTGAGGTTTCTAGCCCGATTTCAGGAGAAATTGATATCTTTTGTGACGAAGCTTTACGATCAATTGTAGAACAAGAAGAACAAATATTTGAAAGAAATTATCCACATGCCAATGTAAATATTCATTATTTTAGTGAAAATGAATTGTATGATGGATTTTTGAATGATTCTCTGGATATTATTATTACAACTCGTTCACTTGATTCATCGGCACTTCAATTTTTGGATCAACAAAAAAACTTACATCCTAAAACTTATCCGTTTGCCATCAGTGCTATTGCGGTAATTAGTTCGTTTGAATCCTTTGACAGTGTCCTTGTGTATGAAGATTTACTGGATGCATTCAGAAATAAAGGAAGAATTTCAAACAGAAAATTTGTAATAGAAAATAAATCTTCAGGAATTGCCAGAACATTATCAGAATTGGTAAATCAAGAAGGTTTACCGCAGAATTTTTATGCATTAAATTCAATAGATAGTCTTGTAATCCTTGTTTCAAAAAATAAAGATTATATCGGATTCATTGATTGGTCAAGAGTAAGTGATTCTGACGATCAGGATGCACAGAATTTATTAAAGAAAAACAGATTGGTAGGAATTTCTAGACCCATCGACTCGATACAAAGTGGATTTGTAAGACCGTATCAATATAATCTTCAGGATCGAAAGTATCCTTTGACCCGAACCTTGAAATTGATCAGCCGTTCAGGAAGATCTGATCTTGGATTAGGATTTGCTTCATTTATAACGAGTGAGATCGGACAAAGAATTCTACTCAAAGCAGGTTTTTTGCCCTTGTATCAAACAGATAGATGGATTGAAATAAAGCCTTCCGGAGACATACAGGTCATCAATTAAATTAAGCTGTTTTTAACAAAACCTAAATTAACCGGTTATGGATAAGGAAGTCATAGTGAATAATTGAAAACATTTCAAAATGAAAAATTGTATTTTTGCTCACTTTTTAAATTTACTTCAGATGAAAAGAGTTTTTATTGTTGCTAAAATATTGTTTTTCAGCTTTTTATATCTTGATGCACAAACTCTAGAAGAAGGAATAAGACAGCTGGAAAATGAGAACTATGCTGCAGCACTCAATACCTTCATTAAACTTAATGTTTCCAATCCAAAAAATAGTATTTACGCATATTATCTAGGAGAAACTCATTACGCAATGGAAAATTATAAGGGAGCTAAAGATTCTTATCTCGCAGGACTTGCAGCTAACTCGAAAAGCGATGAATGTAAAATCGGATTGGGAAAACTGGCTATTGATGAGAAAAACCTACCTGAAGCCAAGAAATATTTTGATTCCGCGTTGAGAGGAAACAGCAAGAACCATGCGCTGATTGCTATGGTCGGTGCGGCTTACTTATACAATAGAAATCCACAACCCAAAGAGGCACTTGAGTATTTTACTCAGGCAAGAGATTTAGATCCAAAAATTGTCAAATACTGGATTTATAAAGGAGATGCTCATGTTGCTAATAATGAACCGGGATCTGCCATGACAGCCTATGAAACGGCTGTAGAAAAAAACAGGATTGAACCGGAGACCTATGTCAAGATGGCTCGTATCTGGAATTCTTCTGGTAAATATGATCTCGCCATTGAGAAACTGGAGACCGCCATTAAATTGAATCCGAATTACGCACAAGCTTATAAAGATTTGTATGAATCTTATATCAAGAGTAGAAAAATTGATAAGGTAATTCCAGTTCTAGAAAAGTATACTTCTTTAGTGGGTAGCGATATTGGAGCTAAAGTAAGATTGGTAAAATTTTTATGTTACCAGGCGAAAGATTACAACAAGGCCATTGAAGTAGGAAATCAGATCATTGGGAGTAACCCTGAAGAGTATACCATCTATCGTTGGCTTGCCTGGTCATATTTTGAAACAGGGGAATTTGAAAAGTCTTATAAGTCAAATCAATTATTGCTACAGTCTGCATCAAAATCAACTGAAAGAAAATTATATGTTTCCGATTACGAGTATCTGGCTAAGTCAGCTTTTAAATTATTTGTTTTAGATACTACAAAAGATCCTTCTAAGTTGAATTTATTGGATACTATGGAGTGGTCCTACAATAAATTAATTGAACTCGATTCTAGTCGCGAATTAGAAGTATATGGCGTTATAGCTAAAGCTTATTATGATGCAAAGATTTATAAAAAAGGAGAAGAATGGTATATTAAGAAAAACAATCTGAAACCTCTTAACAGTAGTGAATTGTATTATCTTGGTTTGTGCCAATTTTTTGATGAAGCATATAGTAGAGCCGATAGTTCTTTTGCAAAGCTTTTAGAGCTCACGCCGAATTATGCTCAGGGCTGGATATATCGGGCAAAATGTAATGCTAATCTGGATCCGGAAAATGTTAATTTTCTGGCAAAACCCTATTTTGAAAAATACATAGAAATAGCAAGTGCAGATACAAAACAGGCTAGTGTAGTAAGAAATCTGATTCTGTCACATCGTTATATGGCTTATTATAATGTTCAGAATAATAATAATGAACTTGCTAAAATGCATTACAGTAAAATCCTTGAGTTAGACCCAACAAATTTGGAAGCATCTGATAATTTAAAGCTGTTGGGTAATAAATAATAATTTGGGTTTAAATTTAGTTCTTAGATTTCTTGAGATACTTGATTTGAGCATACCATGCTCTGCTACTTAAGTAATTCATATTTTTTTCATTTGCAAATGCTTCTTGTTCAAATGAAATTTTTGTGTACGCATGGTTTTTACTACAGCCTTTCAATCTGTAGAATATATACTCAGAAATATACCAAATATAAAAAAATAGAATGAATAATTCTATTTGTTGACGAAGATGAATTCTCTCATGATTTATTAATGTTTTATTTTCAATTAGAGACCTGGATCTCAAAAGCACAAAAGGCCAGAGTGTAATGGCAGAAGCAAAATTACCGGTTATTAATTTAAGCAGATTTCTGTTAACGTAGATAATTTCCATTTATTTTAACACCTCTTGATCAGGTCGAGTATTTGGTTGAACATTGGCATCAATCTTATCCATTGCTTGTTTAGTCTTAATCCAAAATTCTGAAAAGAACGGTTTTATTTTAGAAAACACAATTTTTGACTTTTCTGGAACTTCTCTTAGTAAGGGATAGCTAATTGAATTTTTTTGGGTTTCCGGTGATATAAATTTGATTTGATCCATAAACCAAATTATCGAACTAAAAATAATGAGACTAATAAGCCAAGATAAAATTCCTCCGGCTATTTGATTAATAAAATTAATATGAGCAGTTTCAAGGATGTTTTCAATTCCCTTGCCAATCATTCTAATACCAATAAGTACAAGTAGAAAGGTAAGTACAAAGCCTATTACAATAATAAGTCTTGGATCAACGGTGAGAAATTTCTCAAGGAAGTTGATAATAACAAAAGAGAATTTTAGGGAGAATAAAATTCCAAATACTACAGAAAGAACACCAAAAACCGTTTTAAGTATCCCTTTACTGTAACCAATATAGAAACTTGAAGCCAGGAAGATTGCACAAATAATATCTAAGATCAATTTAAAAATTATTTAATCAAATAATTGTACAAAAATATGTTTTTTTTTAATAAGAATTGGATAATCTAATTTAGCGTGTATAATTCAATAATTGTATGTAGTTTTGTAATACAAATGTTTAAAGCAATTAGAAATTTTATTACCATCCTGTTGATGAGCCTTCTGTCGCTAATTTGGGGACAGAATCAACAATATTCAGGTAAGACAGAAATTGCTTCACTTCCTTCCAGTTTTCTAATTGGGGAGTACGAACTATCTTATGATCGATTACTTGAGAAGTACAACAAATCGTTGATAGGCTTGTGCGATTATAATAATGATAAAGCTTTTGAAATTTGGACAACCGTGCTTGAAGATTTGTCCAGCTTTGCAAAGGAGTCAAGTGTTGAGCTAAATGGACTTAAGCTTTGGTTCAATGTTTTCTTTGATGAAGACGGAAGGATCAGACATATTGTTTATTATCCTAAGCCAAACTCTAAAAATGTTGATTTTGATAAACTGACTTTATTATTTTCAACATTCTGCAAGCAATATAAAATGAAAGTAAGCCTAAAAGATAAGTGCATGTTAAGTGCAAATGCTTCTTTTCCGCTTTACTATAAAAAGTAAGTGTTGAATAAATTTTACTTTTCAAAAATCTTATTGGTCCTTTTATTTTCCTGCCAAAAAGAATTAAATGTTGATTTTGTAGAGTATCAGACCGGCACAGTCAACGATATTAATGCAATAGTGTGTAAGAATCCGGAAGAGATATTTATTGGAGGAGGCGTTTCCTGGTTTCATACCGATGCATTATGGACTGAAGATGGCGGAAAATCATGGAGCTCTATGGATCTTTCTGGACGAAGTATTCAATCAATGTGTTGTGATGTACATGATCATATTTTTGCTTGTGGAATTGATAAAAAGTTGTATATAATGAATTCTCAAAAACCTGAAGAGCTTAGTTTTGGAGATTATATTTTTTTTAGAGCTATTGATGCTTGGTCTCCGGATAATATTCTACTTGCCGGAGGAGAATCGTTTCGAGTCGGATATATTTACAAAGCATCCATTTTAAAAGATACCCTTTTTGAAGTTTTGAACACGCAGAGAGAAATGAATTCTATTCACTGTATAGATAGTTTGAATTGGGTTGCATCCGGTTTTGGAATTGTATTAAAGACTCAGAATGGAGGAATGAATTGGGACACCATAAACATTACAGGAGATCATTTTAGAGATATGTATTTTATTAATGATAGTATTGGATATATGTGTGGAATTGGTGGAGATATTCTCAAAACAAGTAATAGAGGACTTGCCTGGAGAAAACTAAGGGATGCACAAAAATTACTCGTTGGTTTCAAGCCATTTCGATGTATTTGTTTTAAAAATGAAATGGAAGGAATAGTTGCCGGCGAATCCGGAATTGTCTGGATGACTTCCGACGGAGGTAACAATTGGGTAGAATTACAGAATGTTCCCTTTGTCAATTATTATGATGTTCAGTTCGATTCCGAAAAATATTGGTTAAGTGGATCAGGAGGAACTTTGATTTCAATTCAATTGTAATGCTGATAATTTCCATTTTTCACATTGAAATGATTTTGGTTTAAACCATTAAATCCAGATTTGGAATTATTCTTACAAAGAATTATATTTGCTAAGTTTTGTCAAAATAATAGAAACAAAATTATGTTAAAATTAAAGTTTAAATTATTGGCTAATGGTCCAATATCTTTTATAATATTTGTATTCTTTAGTTTTGTCAGAGTTGATGCATCTCATATCGTTGGAGGCGATTTGCAATATCGTTGTTTAGGTAATAATCTATATTCCATTTCGCTAACCTTAAGAAGGGATTGTCTTAATGGTAATCCGGGTGCCCAATTTGACGATCCTGCGCATGTTGGTATTTTTGATGCACAAGGAAATCTCATTAATCAGTTAGGTAACAATGGGGTTTTAATGATGAAATTATTAAACAATGATACGCTCAATGAAATTGAATCAAGAGATTGTGGCTTGATAGGAGGGGATGTTTGTGTTCATACAACTACCTATATAGAACAAATTTTACTTCCTTTCAGACCCGGAGGTTATATATTAGCTTATCAACGTTGTTGTAGAAATATGACAATCAATAATATTGTAAATCCTCAAGCAACAGGAGCAACTTATACGATTGAGATTAAGGAAGAGGCATTAACATTATGTAATTCAAGCCCGAAGATGGGAGCTTATCCGCCAATTTATATATGTGGTGGAAAGCCATTGCGGTTTGATCTTCAGGTTACGGACGCGGAGGGTGACTCTGTAGTTTATAAATTGTGCACACCGTATGTTGGTGCATCACAAGCTGTGCCCTTACCAACTACTCCAAGCAATCCACCTTATGGTCTAGTTCAGTTTCTTAATCCATATAGTCTGAATGATATGATTGGGGGAAGTCCTGCTTTAAGTATTGATGCCAATACTGGTGTCATGACCGGATTTGCTACTCCTGTTATTGCACAATATTTAATTGCCTATTGTGTTGAAGAGTATCGGAAAGGTGTATTGTTAACTGTCCTGAGAAGAGATTTTCAAATCAATGTCAGACTTTGTAATTCTGCACCGGAAGCTGAATTTACAACTGATTTCAAACTTTGTGAATTCCCGTCCGAATTTCAATGTACGGATCAATCTGTAGATTCGTTTTCTAATATTACTTCAAGGATATGGACTTATGATGATGGGAATACTATTCAAAATTCTGTTGAAAGAAATCCTAAATTCAATATACTCAAAGAAGGAATTACCAAAATCAGGTTGATCATTGAATCAGCAACAGGTTGCAGAGATACGCTTACGAAGGAATTTGATATTAAATTACAAAAGCCTAAGGCTGATTTTAAATTTGAGTACGATAAATGCAAGTTCCCATTTGAATTGACATTGAATGACTTAAGTACCAATCCAATATCCGGAACTTTAACAAGAGAATGGATATTAGATGATGGCATCAATACATTTACATCCTCTCAGGAAGATCCAAAATTTAATGTAAACAAAGAAGGACAACTGAGCGTGAAGTTATATATTCAGAATGAAAGAGGGTGTAGAGATTCAATAGTGAAAGAACTTACCATTTTAAATGAGAAACCTATAGCAGATTTTTCAATGAATATAGCAAATTGTGATTTTCCTATTGCAATATTCGGTCGAGATTCGTCATATTCAGATCATTCAATCATAGTTTCGTGGAGCTGGTATTTAATTGAGAATATGAATACCCAATTTTCTTCAGATCGAAATCCAGAATTTAAGGTCAACAAGGAAGGAATTTATAAACTAATTCTTGTGTCAAAAACCGACATTGGTTGTAGTGATACTTTGATCAAAGAGATTAACGTAAAAATTGAGAGACCCATAATTGAGAATAGTGTGGATACCATTTGCTTTGGAGATACCATTCAGATTAAAGGTACTTTTCCAACAGGATACTCGTATGAATGGATACCTTCAACCGGATTAAGTTGTACAGATTGTCCCAATCCATTAGCCTTTCCATCCAATAGCTCAATATATATTCTAAGATCATATAATAAATTTTGTGAGCGGCAGGATGTAGTTAAAATAGTCGTAGTTTCCTGTATTTTTGATCCTTGCGATATTTTCATTGAAGAAGCATGCTTGCCATCTGGAATGATTGAATTGAGTGTAAAGAACTCGAAAGGACAAATTATTAATCCAACTATCTATGAGCATGAATTATTTTGGAATATTTTAGCATCTTCTACGCATCCTCAGTATACCGTTTTAAACAAGAATCCAATACAGATATTCAATGGTGATGAGTACAGCCTAACTTCAAAGTACTATTCCTGGTTGCCGAAAAGAGCAAAGACTATAGAAAATGCAGATATATGTACAAAGAGATTCCGAAAGAAAGTTACCTTGAGTTGTAATGGTCCATGCAAAGATCTGGAATTTGTGCTTTCCTCCTGTGAAGATGATTATGATATTAGTAAAAATCTCAGTTACCCTCTTAGTCTATGTGAATCAGTATGCAGTAATGAATGCAACTTCATTGTTGCATTATTTGAGACAAATGGACAGTTGGTCAATCCCACAGATTACGAAATCAAATGGTCAACAGGTTCTAACGGATCATTTGTACATATGATGCAACCCTATTATAATAACCTTAGTGTTGAAGTTAAGAAGGGTGACTGTATCTGGAGAGGAAAGTATATTAAATCCTGTACTCAATATGGCAAGGTTATTGAAGATAAGGAAATGAAAGAACGTTCGATAGTCCGGATATCGAATAATTTAATTCAAGAATTGTTCAACAAATTCCCGGAAGGTATCCTAGTAAACTCGACCGGACAAGTTTTGGAACGCGAGGTAGCTAAGTTTAGTTTTATCCCTCCAGGTATCTACTTTTTTGTCTATGAAGAAAACGGATTAAGATATTCAATAAAGTTAATAGAATAATAAAGTAGTAACCTTAATTTTTTTTGATAAGTAATTGTGAATATTAGGGAATGGTTATTTTTGTTGTATGAAATCAGTAATTCAGGCTATCGTATTCTTTTATTTAGTATTTATAAATCAAGTTCTAGGGTCGCAGAATCCAAATAGTTTGATCCATTCCCGAATAAAGGATGCACTTAACAATCAAGTTCCTTTTAATTCAATAAGACTTTTTAGAAATGTAATTATAAATGAATCATTTCGACTCCAAAATTCTGAGATCATCAATGAGCTTGTACAGCTGGATCTGATATCTGAAAACATTGCACTCATCCAAAGCAACAAACCGGATTATCTTAAACTTCAAATTCCTCTTGCTGATCAGAGTACTCAAACCTTGTTTCTAGCGAAGGTTAAGCTATATGATGAAACTGCAAAATTGACAACTCAGGATGATCATAATGGAATTTCTCTTCGTGAAGGTGTGTTTTATCAAGGAGTCTTACAAGATGATGAACAATCAATTGCTGCAATTTCTATTTTTAATAATGAGGTAATGGGAGTTATTTCAAATAACAAGTATGGCAATATTGTCATTGGCAGAAAACAGAGTCTTATCAAGGAGAATGAAAGGTCGCATGTGATTTACCTGGAAAGTAAATTGCCTATAAAGAATCCATTTACCTGTGCTGTTGACGAGATTCATCATCAAAGTAGTCAATCAATGGCAACAATGGCAACTGCTCAAAACACATTTCCAAATGCCTGTAAGGCTGTTAAAGTATATTTAGAATGTGCAAACAGAATGTATACCGATAGACAGAATTCGAAAACTCAGGTGGAAATTTATATTACCGGTGCATTTAATGTTGTGAAAGCTTTGTATGCTGCAGAATCGGTTAATATTGAAATCTCAGAAATTAAAGTCTGGACTACTCCTGATCCTTATTTAAAAACAACGCTTTCAAATATTCTATATGATTATTCAGCCAAGGTCAAGAATAATTTCAATGGTACATTGGCACAACTTATAACTACTTATCCCATTCAACAGCAGGGCGGAATTGCATTTGTAAACGGAATGTGCAGAACCTGGGATCCCACTAATGGAGGACCACACTCTTTTGCTTATATTTTTAATAATTATTCTTCTTTGCCAACGTATTCATGGACTGTAGAGGTAATGGCACATGAGATGGGACATAATTTTGGAAGTTGGCATACACATTCTTGCGTGTGGGGTCCAAATAAAAATTCTCAAATTGATAATTGCCAACCCGCAGATATAGGATCTTGTAATGATGGTAAGACTCCCGTTGGAGGAGGTACTGTAATGAGCTATTGTCATCTTACAGGGGTAGGAATTAATTTTTCAAAGGGATTTGGAAAAGAACCCGGTGATATACTAAGAAATGCAATTCTTACCAAGTCCTGTATACCTGCCTCATATACACCGTTTACAAGCAAAGTCGTTAAATCTCCCTATTATGAAGGAGATAGTATTCGATTACAAGCCCGTCCTTTTAACAATAAGTATATCTATGAATGGTTTAATCATGATTACATATTCAATAAAAAGGATACAGCTGTAACAATTAAAAAAACAGGTATTTATACACTAGCAGTATCCAATGTAAATTGTACTGAATACGCCAAACCGGATACATTCGAGTTCAAAGACTTTCTGGTAAATTTGGGATGTCCGGTAATAGAAGGTAAAAGAGATTCATTCGTTAGTGAAGTTAATGTTCAGGTTGATAATTCGGATTTTAATACAGATTCTTTAATTTTTCCCAATAATTTGTATTCGCAGGTTCCTAATGATGCTAAAGATGTTCGTGTCGAATTACAAATGAATATAGCTGCAAAAAGCACATCATTTGTTCGTTCAGTCATTAGTAAATATTCATCACCCGACACAATTGGAATTGTCAATGACAATTTTATTCCGAATGAAAATCATCCGTTTAGCATTAGGAATGGAAGCTTTACTAGAATCCTGGGAAATTTTGATCCAGCAGGGATCTGGAAATTTTCCGGGATTGATACTCGAAGCGATGCAATGGGTTATGATGCGTTAGTGACTTATAAGATTGTACTAAGTTGGAGAACAAAAGATTCTGTGTCAAGTTGTGATCTTTATTTTTGTGATAACAAACCATTATTGCTTGATGCAGGAGTCCAAAACGGAAGTTACACCTGGACGACAGGAGCAACTACTAAGATATTAAATGTTAGTCAAGAAGGACCAATCGGAGTTAGCGTAAAGAAAGGTTCTTATTCATCTTCTCACACTGTCAATATGGTTAAAGTTAATACTCACTTTGCCCAATCAGTGAAAATATGTGAAGGAAGCAATCTAAAAATTGGAAATAAATATTATGACCTTGCTGGAATTTATGTTGATACCTTAATGCAGACCAATGGATGTGACAGCATTTTAACAACAAGCTTAGAGGTTATAAATAAGGTGCGAACCAGAGATACCATTTTTAAATGTTTCAATGAGTTATACAATAATGTAAATTTGGTACACGATACAACTTTTATAGAAGCTAATATTGGGTCTAATAATTGTGATAGTGTACATAGTCGATTTATAAAGGTTAATCCAAGAATTACCTCATCAATTTCCTATGAAAAGAAGTGCAACAATGAAGGTACCTCTATTCGGCTTGAAAGCGGAGGAGGTTCAGGAAGATTAAGTTATCGCTGGTCAAACGGAGAATCGGATTCAATTATAGTTGGAGCCAGAACAGGTACCTATACAGTTGAAATAAAAGATGAAAATTCATGCTTGCTGATAGATGAAGTTAAGATTGAAAATTTCGATTCTATTTCAATTCATCCAAAAATAAGTGAAGTAAAATGTTTTGGTCAACAGAATGGTGAAATTGAATTGGAATTCCTGACCGGAACACAACCATTTATTGTAAATTGGAATATAGGTCAACAAGGAAACAAAATTTCTAGTTTGGCTTCCGGAAAATATGTAGTAATAATAACTGATTTTAATGGATGTCGTTTAGAGAGTTCGATAGTGTTGGGATCTCCTGACCTGCTATTTGTAGATGCTGTGATCAATCCAAGCTTTGGGGCTAATGGAAGTATTTCTTTAAATGTGCAAGGAGGAAGAGTCCCATATCGATATCAATGGAGTACTTCTGATACAACTTCAGAAATCTTTAATCTCCCTCCGGGAAATTATACGGTTACAGTTTCAGATAATAATGCTTGTTCTAATGTTCAAACTTATAGTGTTCAAAGTAAAGTTGGAGTTAAGGATTACAATTTTGAAAGCCAAGTTTTAGTAAGCCCTAATCCCTTTAGAAATCAGATTATTGTAGAATCACAGAAGGAACTCATAGATAACCTTAGGCTTCATGATTACAATGGAAGAATGATTATAGAGCAAAATTCAATAAAAAGTAATAAAGCTATTTTGGAAACTTCTAAGTTGACTCCATCTATTTATTTTCTAAATGTCAGAATGACCAGTGGTAGAGAATGGAGAAAGCACGTTGTGAAGTTATGGTAGGATTGTTTTTCCTCTATTGCATCTAATATATTATTTTTTTATACGTATTTAATGTTGTATAGTTTGTAAAGATCAACTATGATTATAATTTTAGTTTGATTTCGGCAATCCAAGGATTAATTCACGAGAATCAATATCAGCGGTTAAAACCACTATTTTAATTTTATCTCCTATCTTCCACTCCAGATTGCTAGTGCTCGAATTTGCAGACAGTCTGTTTCCTGCAACTTCTAGCTCATAAGGAATTTCAGAAAGAGGTAGAACACCTTCGCATTTAGTTTGTATTAACTCAATGTAGAATCCTCTATCATTCATTCCTGTAATTCGTCCTTCAAATTCCTTTCCTACAAATTTAGACATGTAAAGTACCTGAAAGTATTTGGTGGACGCTCGTTCGGCATCCATTGCTTTTTTTTCCTGTGTAGTGATATGACGGCATTGGGCTTGTAATGAATCTAATCTATATCTTTTTTCTGCAAGAAGATTATCGAATAAGATACGATGTACAATTA
Source organism: Saprospiraceae bacterium (assembly GCA_020848695.1). Taxonomy (GTDB): domain Bacteria; phylum Bacteroidota; class Bacteroidia; order Chitinophagales; family Saprospiraceae; genus Vicinibacter. The sequence continues at coordinate 34,676 of JADLHT010000042.1, read as the reverse complement.
AATCTGAATATCGTCTTATGGGTGAAGTAAAGTGTGTATAATTATCAAATGCCAGACCATAATGACCGATGTTGTCAGGATTATATTCAGCTTTTGCCATGGTTCGGATGGCTAATGGTTGTAGAATCTGAAGATCGGGATTGCTCCTAACCAATTCTGCAAGATTATTTAATGATTTAGCTACTTTTTTAGGAGTACTTAAGTCTAACTTAACACCCATTTCCCTTGCAAAAAACATGAAATCTTCCAATTTATCAGGATCAGGAATGTCGTGAATTCTGTAAACAAATGGAATTGGGATGACTTTGTTTTTAAAAGCCATATGGGTAGCAACATATTTATTGGCGAGTAGCATAAACTCCTCTATCAATTTATGAGCATCGAATCTTTCTTTAATATAAATTTGAACAGGTTGACCAAGTTCATCTAATTTGAACCTTACCTCTTCACTTTCAAAATCGATAGCTCCATTTTTTAGTCTTTCTGTTCGGATTTTCTTTGCAAGTGAATTAACAAGTTCTAATTCCTTTCTTAAAATTCCTTTTTTCGCCAAAAGAATTTTTTGAACTTCTTCATATGAAAATCTTTTTTGAGAATGTATTATAGTTCTGCCAATCCAATGCTTCTTAATATTGCCGTGTTCATCAAATGTAAAAACGACTGAAAAAGTTAACTTATCTTCTTTTGGTCTTAACGAGCACAACTCGTTGGATAGCTTTTCAGGAAGCATCGGAATGACACGATCCACCAAGTAGACCGAATTTCCTCTTCTCAAAGCTTCTTTATCCAAGGCTGAGTCAGGCTTGACATAGTAACTTACATCAGCAATATGAACTCCGATATCTATACTTTTATCGGAATTGATTTGAACAGAAATCGCATCATCAAAATCTTTTGCGTCTATTGGATCTATTGTAAAAGTGCATATTTTTCTAAAGTCTTTTCTATTTTTTAAATCGCTGACACTTTCAACTATTTCTTCAGCTTCCTTGGTTACTGATTCCGGAAAGTGCAATGGAAATCCATTTTCCGCAATTATGCTTTTCATTTCCATATCGATAGTTTTCTCCCGTCCCAGATTCTCCGTTATAACGCCCATCATCCGATCACCTGGTCTTGATTTCCATTTTGTGATTTCAACGATGGCTCGATCAAAATCATTTATTTCTATTTGAGAATCATTTTTGACGTATATTTCCATGACTTGTGGATATTCATCAACAATAACTATATCATGATTTTTGTATGATCTGTAAACTCCAACAAACTGAGATTTACTTCTAGTGATAATTTTTTGGACTACACCTTCAGGTTTGTTTACATATATTCTTGTTAACCTAACCTGGACAAAATCTCCGTCCATTGCACCATTTAAGTTTTTTGCACTGACGAATATGTCTCTACTAACTCCCTTGCATAAGATGTAAGCGAATCCTGCGCGAGCCATATCTACAGTGCCTTCAAGAAGTTCTTCCTTCTGTTTTTTTCCGGAAGAGATCAAACCTTTGTATAACCATTTTCCAGGACTAATTCTTTCCAGGAGTTTTTTCTTTTCCAACTGTTGCAAAATATTTTCAAGATCTCCTAGTTTTTCCAGATGAAGTTTTCTTTTGATGGCACTTAGACCATATGCCTTTTCAGGATGTGTGGCAAAGAATTTTAGAATCTGGTTACTGCTTAAGAGTGTTACTTTCTTCTTTTTTCGTTTTTTCATTTTATTTCTAACAGATTTTGTAATTAATGGTTTATCATTGTGGATAATACCATTGTTATTAAATGATCAGATTGACTACTACAAAACTTCTTTTGGGATTCCTGCTTCTCATTTCTTGTAAGAAAGACAGCAACAAACTAAGCCTGGATCAATGTTTGGAAAGAATTCAAAAATTGCAAGATTACAATATTTCCCGACTTGAATGCCAGGATTTTTGGGAATTTCAAAGGAAAGATTACAAAGTATTGTCCGAAGATAGCAGTTACTATGAGTTTAATCTCGTTCAAGGATTGTTATTAAAATCTCCGGATTCTATAAGTAAAAGTTTATATTCAAATCAGGAAATTTCAAAGCAAGTTAGGAACATTATCGACTCGTTAAAAATCGTGTCAATGAGTTTAGACAAGAATAAGCATATTTGGAGAGCTGAATTTCTAATGAAGGATATTGATATTGATCAACTTTGGGAAATTTGTTTTAATGAAAAGTCTGAAGAAACGATCAACAATATTGCAGGACCTCTTCAGTATGGATGTGCGGTAAATCGATTTTCAAAATTCTTATACATTTCAAGTAGTAATTCTGAAGTGAATAGAAACTGTTATAGATTTTTTAAGTATAAATCATTTTATTTTCAAATCTGTGGAATTGGATTAAACGATAAAGATGATGGCAACAATTGATTGAATTTTGAGAAAAAGTATTTGGACATATTATCTTCTCGAATTAGGATGGACCACTTCTTGAGTTTGTATTGAAAAGTATATTTATATTAAGAATTCATTTCAATTACCGGACTCGTCTCTTTGTCGGAGCATAATACTACCATTAAATTGCTTACTATTCTGGATTTTTCTTTGTCATCAAAGTTTGCAATTCCTTTTTCTTCAAGACTCTTCAATGCGCCTTCCACCATCCCTACGGCACCTTCTACAATTTTGTATCTAGCAGATACAATTGCTTCTGCCTGTTGTCGTTTAAGCATTGCAGCTGCTATTTCAGGTGCATATGCTAGATATCCAATTCTAGCTTCAAGTACCTCAATACCGGCTATATTCAATCTGTCCTGTAATTCTTTCTCTAAGGTGTCGTTTACTTCATTGTTGGAAGATCTTAATGTTACTTCATCGTGATCATCAACATGATCGTAGGCAAACTGATTGGCCAGTTTTCTGACTGCAGCATCTGCCTGAATTTTTACAAAAGGATGCAATTGATCTACTTCAAATAATGCCGCAAATGTATCCTTGACTTTCCAGACAAGAATTATACTTATTTGAATTGGGTTTCCTCTTTTATCATTAACTTTCATTCTCTCACTGTCAAAATTATTAGCTTTTAATGAGATGTCTTTAGACAAATAGAATGGGTTAACCCAATAGAATCCATCGCTTTTTATTGTTCCGGAATATTTTCCAAACAGCACCATCCCTTTAGCCATGTTAGGATATACTATTTTAAATCCCGATAAGAACAGTAATACAGTAATTCCCAGCACAATCCAGAATATAATGTTGTGATATAATAATGAACTGAACGGAAGTAGTACAGCTATAGTGATCATTACCCAGCCTGAAATTGGATTTAAAATTTTTTCTTTCATATTATAATAGTTAAAGACCTGTGATTGATCATTGAAGATCACCAGAAAACTTACAATTCATTGAGATAAACCCAATTGATTCATGAGAAGTTCCAATCAACTTAAGTAATCGACCAAAGAATAAGATTGATCGATGAATCAATTATAGATTATAAGGTGAATATAAATTACTAAGTTTATCTGGTTTTAGAACTATTTCTTCTTTTGATTATTATTTAGTTCGATTTTTTCCGGTGCAATATACTTCTTGCCGGAAAGATTGAATAGTTCGGCTTCTGCCGCAAGTGCTGGTAAAGTATTCCAATAACCTGAAGCAGTTATTTTTTGAAAAATACTGATTGCTTTATCTTTATGATTTGTCAATAAGTTTTTTACACCAACTGCATACATTTTGATGAGCCAGGGATTTGCTTCTTCTGAGTTAGAAGGTTTGAATTCTGGGTCGACAAGTTCTGATTCCTGTATACTTCCTTTGTAATATTTTAAAGCATCCAGATATGGTTTTGAAATGGGTAGAATCTGCATTTCGTCATTTAAATTTTTTAATATATCTTCTGCATCTTTGGTTCTTCCTGATCTAGGGTAGCATGCGTATTGCCAATAATATGAACGAGCCCAAAGATCGCTATTGGTCGAAAAATCTCCGCATACTTCAAAAAATTTGTCAGCACTGCTTAAGTCATTTATGCAAAAAAAACCAAGCCCCATCATCAAATAATTTCTGTATGCAAGACTCATATTTGCAACAGAATCTTCTCCAAGCATGCCAATTAATCCTGGAGATTGAGTTGATTTTTCCATTTTCTGTCCGGCTTTCCAAAAATCATCAACGCATTCCGTAAGTTGTCTGCTTCTTAAAAAATTTTCTCCACGATATGTATAGAAGTCTGGAATTTCTGGAAATTTTTTTATCCCTTTTGTGAGTATGTCAATTGCATTTTCAATTCTACCTCCTTCGGAGTAAGCTCTTGCAAAGGCAAGATAAGATTTTGGGTCTTCAATTTTTCCAAGATATGCAGATCTCATGTTGTCAATATACTTTTTACGCAAGGCCCAAACTGAATCCGGATCTTTCCACTGCGATAATTTTTCACCATTAAGATTAACTGCTAATGCATCCTGGTCGTTCAGCTCGACCGTTGGATTGTCTTCAGACTGGACTGACTTGCTATCAGACTTGCAAGCTGGAATTATCAGAATAATAAAAAGAGAGCAATACAGGAAATGAAGGTATGATAATTTCATTCGAAAAATTTTATTTCACAAAAATCGTAAGTTCATTTCAGCTTTAAATCATATTTGATCAGATTAACAAAAGTTTAATTTAAGGCACCTATGAATTTTTAATTTATCAATTTCAGCTCATTTTGGTACTTTGTCTTGCAAAAAGTTTCCAGGCTCCATTCTTCTTAATCCAGACTTGCAATACATGAATCTTAAGTTTTATTTCTTTGTTATTAAGCAAAACTTCGAAGTTCCCATCATATCGTATAGTACAAATATTTTTTTTATTATTTCGACTAAGATTTTCAACTTCAATAGATTTGTAAATTAAATATCCGGTCAAATTATTTTTCAAAAGAGATTCTTTGTCTTCTATCCATGCGTTCGAATGACCATAACTCAATTTATCATCGGTAAGTTTTTCTAAAATTTTTGTATCCCTATTGATCAATGCTTGATTAAATAGAATCGAAGCTTCTTCCGGTTTTAGATTTTGTGCATATAATAAATTAAATTGTAAGAATAAGATAAAGAATACGGTTTGTTTTTTCATTTGCGTAGATTTTTTCTAAACTCAATAACCTGAGAATACGATAATGGATATGTAATTGAATCTTTGATGAATTGAGGAATGGAATTTTCTAGTTTTGAATATGGATTTATCCGATAAGGTATCAACTGATAGAACACATCTAGTTCAAATTTATTAGTCAGAACTTTGTAATTTTTAAAGTCTAAAATATGTTGTAAAAGTTCATCTGTCCAAAAATGCCTGTAGTGATCAATTAAATACAGGAAAGCTTCAAGATCAATATTTCCTTTCATGCTTGAACAGAAGTAGATTGCAAGTTCATTGAACGCCTTATGATCTAGACAGCCACCGATCTGAGGTATGTTGATATCTTCTGTTAACTGATATTCATCGATTAAATGCTTTAATACCTTAAATGCTGCGTTACTATCCTTAAACTGGGCAATTGAATTAAATAACTTTTGTAATTTCTTTTCCTTGATTAATTGTATAATCAATGATTTTGTATTTTTCGATTCCAAGTATAGGGAACTTGGAATATGCTCTAAAGCATTAATAAATTCAAGTTTTGTAAAGTTCTTAATGTTGTGTGATTTCGTATAAATATCAAATGTTTTTTGTTCTATGAAGGTTTTAATAGCTTGAATTGTTTCTCCATAATAGGGTTCCTCTTTGTTCTGAAGCAATAAGGAAATCAGTTTGAACTTTATTTTGCCTTTTGATTTATCAGTTAGTTTTACCCAGTTATTTGCATCTACCAGACTGCTAATAGGACTAATCTGGTCAAGAATTTTTAAAATAAATTTTTCATTCCAGACACCAATATGATTGTTCAATATTTCAAACATTTTATCTGGTTCTTGTCTGAAATGAAGAAAGAATGAAAAGGCTTCTTCATGATTGTGTAGAGAAGCTTTAAATGGAATTTTATTATTTAGATAGTTCCATTTTGGATTTGTATTTAAAACATAGAATTCCGTAACTGTAAAAATATCAAGTATAGAGCTTGCCATTTCATGGTTTTGGTGCGCATAGTTAATTAAGGGAACTATAAAATTCAGAGGTAGGGTTTGGTTTCGGTTTTGCGCAATTTTTACATATTCAAAAATTATTGAGTTCTGGGTATTCATAATAACCTTTTTGAAGAATTGATCGTATTCGAGGCGAATTTGGCCAGAAGGAAACTTTTCGGGTAGGTTTTTTAGTTTATAATTTGTTGCCGTTTTTTGGATTAGACTCAATTGAGATAATCGTATGGCTTTATCAAAAGCTCTAGGAATTTGATCACATTTTTCCCATTCTTTTAAAAAGCTGAAATCTGACTCTAAATTTTTAATCATCATTAACAAAATTGACGTGTTTTTAGGAGAATCGGCTTTGACTTAAAGGTCTTAGAAATATATCTTTGCGGCAAAATTAGAATTATTAATATGGCAAATATCGGTCGAGTTAGTCAGATCATAGGTCCTGTGGTGGATGTTTCCTTTAGTGGTGCAAATTCCACTCTACCTGAAATTTACAATGCACTATGTATTAAGCGTAATGGTAAAGAGGATTTGATTCTGGAAGTTCAACAACATCTCGGAGAAGATAGTGTAAGAGCAATCGCAATGGACTCAACTGATGGATTAACCAGAGGTGCAGAAGTAATTGATCTAAATGAGACGATATCTATGCCGGTTGGAGAAGATATCAACGGACGACTATTCAATGTTGTTGGAGAAGCAATAGATGGACTTGGGCCCGTTTCAAAGAAGAATACATATTCAATACATCGAAAACCGCCAACTTATGAGGATCTTTCCACTGAAACAGAGGTGCTTTTCACTGGAATTAAAGTTATTGATCTGATTGAACCTTATGCTAAAGGAGGAAAAATCGGATTATTTGGCGGAGCAGGAGTTGGAAAAACAGTTCTTATTCAAGAATTGATCAACAATATTGCAAAAGGGTATGGTGGACTTTCTGTATTTGCCGGAGTAGGGGAACGTACAAGAGAAGGAAATGATCTTCTCAGGGAAATGATAGAAGCCGGAATTATTAAATATGGTGATGCTTTTAAGCATTCTATGGAAGCCGGTGGTTGGGATTTAAATGCAGTAGATAAAGCTGGACTTAAAGACTCGAAGGCAACATTTATCTTCGGTCAGATGAATGAACCTCCAGGTGCCAGAGCTAGAGTAGCCTTATCCGGATTAACAGTTGCTGAATATTTCAGAGATGGTGATTTAAATGATCCTGCAGGAGGTAAAGATATTTTGTTTTTTATTGATAATATATTCCGATTTACACAGGCAGGTTCTGAAGTATCAGCACTACTTGGACGTATGCCGTCAGCCGTAGGATATCAACCTACACTAGCCACTGAGATGGGATTGATGCAGGAAAGAATTACCTCAACCAAAAGAGGTTCTATTACTTCTGTTCAAGCCGTGTATGTTCCTGCAGATGACTTAACTGATCCAGCCCCAGCAACTACGTTTGCCCACTTGGATGCAACGACCGTATTAAGTCGTAAAATAGCTGCATTAGGAATTTATCCGGCGGTGGATCCATTAGATTCGACATCTAGAATCCTTGATCCATTAATAATTGGAGAACTCCATTACAATACGGCTCAAAGGGTAAAAAATATTCTTCAGCGATACAACGAATTACTGGATATAATTGCAATTTTAGGAATGGAAGAACTTTCTGAAGAAGACAAGTTGGTTGTTCACCGCGCGCGTCGAGTCCAAAGATTTTTATCACAACCATTCCACGTGGCAGAACAATTTACCGGTATAAAAGGAGTTCTTGTTCCAATTGAAGATACAATACGAGGATTCAACATGATCATGGATGGTGAAGTTGATGAATATCCAGAAGCAGCTTTTAACTTAGTGGGTACCATTGAGGATGCCATTGAGAAAGGTAAAAAATTAATGGCCGAAGCGAATTAATTCAGCTTATGAAAGTGAATATACTTACACCGGATAAAAGTCTTTATCATGGAAATGCTAAATCAGTAATACTTCCGGGAATAGGGGGACAGTTTGAGATTCTTGATAAGCACGCTCCGATGATAGCTGCATTGGGTAAGGGTATTATTAATCTTACTGATGATAAAGAAGAAAAAACTAAAATTGAAATCGTGCGTGGATTCTGTGAAGTTTTGAATAATGAGATTAATCTTCTGGTAAGAGTATAATACTATAAATTTCCGATTTATTTATTTGTTTTAAATTGAATTTGTACTTTTAGAGTTCAATCCAAACTTCTAATTTTGTACAAGATCAATAGACCTTGTCAACAGAGAAAATTTCAGGTGTAATTATTACATTAAATGAGGAATCATCCATTTCCAGGTGTGTCCGGAGTCTGATTTCAATTTGTGATGAAGTGATCGTATTAGATTCATTTAGTTCTGATCGTACAGAAGAAATTTGTCGCAATTTAGGAGTTAAATTTTATCAGAAGAAATTTGAAGGTTATGGTCGTCAGAAGCGTGCTGCTGTGGAACTCGCTCAGTATGATTATATTCTTTCCATCGATGCGGATGAATTTCTAAGTGAGGGTTTGGTTCAGGAGATAGGCAGGGAGAAAATAAAAGGTTTAAAATCCATTTATAGCTTGCCGCGATTAACCAATTACTGTGATCATTGGGTAAGATTCTGTGGTTGGTATCCTGATAGGAAAATCAGATTATGGCATAAAGAATTTGCAAGCTGGAATAAAGCCTTGGTTCATGAGTTGGTAGTTCCCAATTCCAAGGAAATTCATGTTAATCGATTAAAAAATGATATACTTCATTACAGTTATAAAAGCACCGAAGAACATTTAATCCGAATAGAGCACTATACAGACTTACATGCAAGAAGGTATTTTGATGAAGGTAAGAAAGTTTTTCCTTTTAAAAAGTATTTAAGTAGTATATGGAAATTTATTAATGTACTGATCCTAAGATTGGGATTTCTTGACGGGAAAGCCGGTTTCAAAATTTCATGGTATTCAGGATTGTATCAATATAGAAAATATGAAAAACTTGAGAATCTGATCAGAAAAAGTTCTGGAACTTAATGCTTGCAATATTGTTCTTATTTTAATATGAATAAAACAACTTTAGTACTAGGAGCTAGTTTGAAACCAGAAAGATATTCTCATCTTGCTATTCAGTTGTTAAGATCTTTCAATCATAAAGTATATGCATTAGGTACGAGGAGGGGAACAGTATCAGATGTGGAAATTGTGGAGGAACATTTGAATTATAACTTATTGGACACAATAACATTATACATTAATCCTAAGGTTCAGGAAGATCTGTATAGTTATATAATATCGCTGCACCCTAGGAGAATTATATTCAATCCCGGAACGGAGAATGAAGAACTAAAAAACTTGGCGGAAGCACATGGAATAGAGTGTGTTGAGGCTTGTACCTTGGTGTTGTTAAAAACCAATCAGTACTGAGCTTTTTGAATCAGTACTGATTGATTGTATTTATTAGAAACCGAATAAATGGGCTCTTTTTGAGCAAGAAGTTTTTCCATAGTAACCAAGAGCAAAGTTTCCTTCCATAACCAATTGTACAAAAGCAGGATTGGTTTTTGAATCTTTAGCAGTCAAGGAAGTTTGTTTGGGAGTAGGATAATTCAATTTTTTACCCTCATCACTTACAAAGTCAGTTAAAGCATAACCAAGTCTCAATCCCAACATTAAGGTAAACGTTTCTGTACCGGCAATATAACCGCCGACTCCAAAAACACCTGACCAGTAATTTTTATTATAAAAGTTCGCAACATCTTTATTTTCACCGCCATCATTCGAGTCTGAATTACTAACTTTTTTAACCAACGAATACATTGGACCCAGCTCTACATAAGCTCCATTAGATTGATTTCTGTACAATAATGCGAGGTCATAATTATTCCAACTGATGCTGTGTTCATTTTCTGCATTTCCGGGAATAGCATAATCAAAAGCTTGTTTGCTTTTACTGTACATGAAGTCGAATGTAATGCCATTTCTCAATCCAAAATACATTCCAAACTTTGCTCCAAGGCCATAACCTGTATTTAAATGATAGCTGTAATTATCATCTTTTGTTAAGTTTGAATTTAAAAAACCGGTAAGCCCATATCCGGCTTTAACACCACAGTCCCACCATGCATAGATTTTCTGAGCTTCAAGCTGTTGAAAAATAAAGAAGCTTAGAAAAATAAAGAAAAGTTTTTTCATAATTATAATTTTATTTATTGTTTTTAATTTTGTTAGATTCCGTCACCATCTAAAATGTTGCCTAAGCCTCCCAAGATGCTTCCTTCTTCTTTTCTTCCACCTACTCCGCCATAGGATATAATTTTAGCTGCCAATCTTGAGATCGGTAAGGATTGAAGCCAGACAGAACCAGGACCTCTTAGTAAAGCAAAGAATAATCCTTCACCTCCAAACATCCAGTTTTTCATGCCCTTAATAAATTCAATATCAAAATCAATCCGGCTTGTATAAGCTACAACACAGCCGGTATCCACTCGTAAAGTCTCTCCAATTGCAAGTTCTTTTTTAATTACATATCCACCTGCATGAACAAATGCCAACCCGTCTCCTTCTAATTTTTGCATGATAAATCCTTCGCCTCCAAAAATTCCGGTACCTAATTTTCTCTGCAATTCAATTCCAATACTTACCCCTTTAGCTGCACAAAGGAAAGAATCTTTTTGGGCAATAATCTTGCCTTCATGTTGGGCAAGATCAAGAGGAATTATTTTACCGGTGTAGGGGGCAGCAAAAGAAACTTTGGCTTTTCCAATTCCTTCATTGGTATATTGGGTAATAAACAAACTTTCACCGGTAAGTAATCGTTTTCCAGCACTAAGTACTTTGCCCAAAAAACCGCCGGATTGCTGTTGAGAACCATCACCAAAAATTGTTGACATTTGGATGCCATCTTCCATCATCATAAATGCGCCGCTTTCAGCAATTGTACTTTCACCCGGATCTAATTCAATTTCAACATATTGTATTTCTTCACCGTAAAGCTTGTAGTCGATTTCGTGATTTGGCATAGTTATAAAATAAGGGTCAAAAATAATTGGAATTGTGTGAACTGTTGCCAGATATTTTTAAAAATGATAGGCAACACCAAAATTGACAGTTCGACGCAAATTTTCGACTTCCGCTCCAATCACAAATGAAGATCTCAGCATTCCTGAAGAATTCGGAACTCTGAATAAGCTTTGAACAAATTTTAAATTTTGTTGATCCAAGACATTCAGTACTGAAAAACTCAATTCTAGTCTTGACTTTTTTAAAGAAAAAGTATATCTGAGATCGGAATCAATTCTAAGATAATTATCCAGATATTTAATAAAATTGATTACCTCACGGTCTTTTGCATCTTTTGTAACAATGGCAATATCGTAGTAAGGCAGCTGTGAGCCAAAGACCGAATTTAAATTTAGGGTGAAACGTTTGATGCTTATGGATTGTAAAAGTTTTACCTGATGGGTTCTAACATAAGGTTTCTGATAAAAGTTTCCATTGTTAATTGCTTCAAAACTATTCAAAGATTTGTTGTAAGAATAAATAAATCCGATGGAGTAATTATTAATTTTTTGGTCGTAGCTAAAATCCAATCCATAGTATCTTCCATTTCCGACCAAGGAACGCGGTTGAAAAGTACCCGGTTTGGTTGGATCAGGAGAAGAAATTGAGAATATAATATTATCAGTTATTCCATTAACCTGTTTGAAATACAATTCAAGTTTAATTGTTATATTATGATGCTTGAATGAATTAATAAATTCGTATTGATGTGATTTTAAAATTGGATTTTTTTTAATATCGGCAATAGTCCATAAGTTGTATTCTCTTGCCAAAGGATCTTCAAATCTCACCTGTCTTAGATACTGATAATAGATTCCATAATTCAGCAATGATGTCCATTTTTTATTCCAGGAGTAACTCATGTTAATTCTTGGAGAAATGTCTGGATTCTTTTTTAAAGAATAATAATTGAGTCGTAACCCGGGTGAAAAAATGAATTTGTTAAATTGTTGGGTTGACTGAATAAAGGGTGCGATTTCATATTCTCTTCCTTTTTCCTTCAATAGATTTCTGAGCATTACGTCTGCACTGAATTGATTGTATTCAATTCCAAAATCTAGTTTGATTTCATCTGAAACATAGTGATTGAGAAATTTGATATTGGTATTGGAAACCTGATTTGTAACTTTTGTTCTTTCCAGTGAAGTTACTCTGTTGTTTACGAATGTTGACGAGTTTATTTGTTGTGCGAAGTTAAATTTTGAATTGCTATAAGTTAATTCGTAGTTCAATCCGGTAGTATATTCACCTTTTAATCCGGTCAAGAAGCCTTCACTAAGCCATTCTGAACTGTCCCGGAAAATTCCTGAAAAAACTACATTTCTATCCAGATCAAAGTTGACATTATAATTTGTAAATGTTTTGTCAAAAGATCTGAAGTATGATGCGGTAATATTAAAATATTTAGATAAATCAACATCTAACTTACTATAAAAATCATAAAATTTATAATCCGGATTATTTCTTGTTATCACAGATGAATCAGAATTGAAACTTGAATTGGGGTTATTAGACCTGACTACATTGTTTAGCTGAGAATGTTCACCCAGTTTAGAAGTAGTATGTCTTCCGGCTACAAGAAGGTTTATTTTTTTAGTAAGCGGTATATTGAAATAGGCATTGGATGTAATTAAATTGAGATCAAGACCTCCGCTCCAAAGGTCATTTTTTTGAGCTGAATTAATTTGTAATACTGACGATGATCTTCCGCCAAATCTTGCCGGAAAGTAAGATTTATAAAAATTAATTTCAGATACTATATAGGGGTTAATACTGCTGAAAATTCCATAGAAATGGTCGACATTAAACAGCATTAATCCATTAAGTAAGATGAGGTTTTCTTCAGGATTGCTTCCGCGAATTTGTAGTCCAACGCTTCTGTCTTCTGTTGCATTAACTCCGCTTACCTGATGAAGGGATCGGATTGGATCATTAAAAACATTTCTTCCAACAATCAATGAGAGACTAGAAGTCTGTCCTGAACCCAAGCCAATAAGCCGATTGTAATTGTAGAGGGGCTTAATACCATTGATTTCAACAGAGGGTAAGTTTGTAATATTTTGAATCAGGCTAAAATTGTAATTTGTGATTTTAGTATTGAGCGGTAAGGTTTGATTCTGATATCCAAGATATCTTAATTCGAGCCAGGAGTTTTCAAATTTAACAATGTTGTTTATTTTGTATCTTCCTTCTTCATCAGTTGATGTAGCAATTCCTTCAGGCATAATTATTACCAAAGCCCCTACAAGAGCTTCTTTGGTCTCGCGATCTCTTACTGAACCTGAAATTTCTATTCTGAACTGTTTTGAGGCAGTTTCAAGTTCTTTAAATTTATCAGTATCTAAATAGATTAAATAATGATTTTTTTCTTGGAGCTTAAATCTAAATGGAGTACTGCTTAATAAGTCATCTAAGATCGTCGCATTCGGGAGTTCACGATGGTAATTGAACACCTGATAATTTTGACATTGTATAGGGTCATAAGCGATATGGATATTTTTTTCTTTTTCTAAAGCGATAATGGCGTCAACCAGATTTATCTTTAAAGGAATGGTTGTTGATAATTGCGCATTAATTAATAATACACAACACATGCTGCAATAAATCAATAAAAATATCCTCACTCTCGCTTACTCTTTTATACTTAAAACTCCATTTGAGTATGTAGCTTTAAGCTTCAAAGGTAAAAATACAGATTCCAGTGCTTCTTCAATATTATCTTTTTTAAAGTAACCGCTATATTGGTACGTTAAAATATTATTGCGAAAATCAAGTTTTTGGATATTATATTGTCTTTTCAATTCGTCGATCACTTCAGATAAAGAAGCATTTTGGTAATAGTAGTATCCATCTCTCCAGTTCTTGTACTCTTCAATGTTGAACTCAACCGGTTCGCCGGTTGAAGTTTTGTTGCTGATCGACATGCCGGAGTTTAAAGTAAAATTTTTATTTTGTTTTATAAAATGTACCAACACTTTACCTGTTAGACAACTTACATTCATGATATCATTTCTTGAATAGACATTAAAGCTAGTTCCTATGACATTGATCTCACCCAGTTTGGTCTGAACTTTAAATGGGATTCCTTTCTTAACCTGAAAAAATGCTTCACCTTTTAATTGAATTGTTCTGTTTTTTTGAAATGATGATAAGTCATATTCAATTTCAGAATCAGCATTTAAAGTGATATAGGAGCTGTCCGGTAATCGGATCATCCTGTGTTGTGCCATTTGGGTTTTTTCAACAATCATCTCCTTGTTAAAGAATGTAAAGTAAATGATCAGAGTAAAAGAAGCTGCAATGGCGGTTGCGTAATACAGGAGCCTTCTGATCCTCGTATCAGAAGGCATTTTTTGCTGTTCAATTTTTTCCCAAATTCTTTCCTTAGATAGAGGCTTGCTCAGGTTCTTATAACGGAGATTTGATAGGATTTTTTTTGCATGCTCACACTCTTTATAAAGCGTCTCATTCTTCTTTATATTATTAATGAAAATAACAGACTCAGCCTTCTCCGGATACTTTACCCAGTTTAAAAAGGTCTCATCTTCTAGAAAATCAGACCACTGATATCGTGTATAGTCCTTATTCATGGTACTCAATAGTTAAAGTATTTGGTTACTGTAATGTACTCATTTCCTATATAAAAAAGACTGATCATACTTAAGTATTCACGTAATCTCAAAATTCCTGTCGAAATAAGATTCCTAACAGACTGATACTTAAGTTCCATCGATTCACAGATTTCCTCATATTCTAGTCCTTCGTGAAATTTGAGATAAATGGCTTCTTTTTGTCTTGAACTTAAGGATTCCATGGCCTTGCTGATTCTGTTTTGTAGATCTATAGATTCTTCATTATCAATGAGTTGATTGATAAAATTACTGTCTGTATCTACTTCTTGTGAAAGAATTTCCTCTGACTGACTTACAGGTCTGGATTTTAACTTCTTGATCAACTTCCTTCTGAAGGAACAGATCAGATAATTCTTGATATTGTCAGTAGGGCTTAAATTTTGATGAAGTCTCCAGATTTCAATAAACAATTCTTGCACACTGTCCTCAACGAGTTCAGTATGTGGTGACATTCTCAGTCCATAATTTATAAGACTATCGAAATATTCTTCATAGATTTCTTTAAGTGCAGACTCCTCACCGGCCCTTAATCTATTCCAAATCACTGATTCTATCTTCACAAGGCTCAAAAGTCATGTTTTTTATTAAAATAATATGAAAATCGAAGAGTATTTTTAAGTACAAACCAGACTTTGAGTACTTTTATTATTGTTTAAAAGAAATTAAAAATTTTATTAAATATCCTGATATGAAAAAAATCAATGTTCTATTAACATTTATTAGCACAATTCTATTTGCCTTATCCTGTACTAAAGAGATTGAACAAAGTGGGCTTCAAACCAATGCTTTGGCCGGTTCAGGTACAGAATCCATTCAGAATCCTACCGATCCTTCTGAATCACCGGCATGCTATACTTATGTATTTCCTATAAAAGTGAAAATTGGCAATACAGAGTATACGGCTAACAATCAGGCTGAATTAGATAAACTTCTAGGAAGAGGTCCGACTTTAAGTTCAAGACCCTTGTTGGTCTATCCTTTCGATGTCATTATTGTAGCAAGCAGAAAACAGGTTACAGTGAATAATCCAAGTGAATTGGCAGCTATTCAGAAAGAATGTGACAGAACCAGAAAGCCTACAACAGGTGGACCGGTAGTTCACCGATTAAAATGCTATAAGTATGTATTTCCATTACAGCTTGCTTTATCTGACGGCTCAATAAAGACGGTCAATAGTGAAGAAGAATTGAATAGACTCTTTAGAAGTACCGGATCAATCAGAGCTGGATTTAGATATGTTTTTCCTTTCAAGGTATTAAAGTCTGATGGTACAGAGATAACTGTCAATAATCCACAAGAATTAGCCAGACTTGATGCTTCATGCAGAAGGACTAGAAATCAGTAAGCATTTGAATTTAGTAGATTACCCTACAAGCGTGTAAGAGTGTGGTTAACCATTGCAAGTACCTTGTAGAAATTTACTATATTGTCTTATAGACCTACGATCATGCTTGAATTTTAAGAAAGAATGTTTGTATGGCCCATGAGAGGTGAACGCATAAAGTTTCGCAGTGTGCCATACAAACCCATTCTGTTAGAAGATTTGAAAAATAGACCTATCATTGGACCTTAACTTTGAATTATCAAAGTAGTTGAAGTCTATAGGATACCCTAACTAATCGAGTAACAAGGTTGCTTAATCAAAGTTTTAATTTGACAACTTCAGAGGCTAAGTATAATTGGTATCATTTACTTGGACCTAAGTTTTTCAATTGAGCAAAAAGTAATGGAATTCAATTGAAAAATCCGGGTTTAATTGAAAATGTATATAAAGCAATGATTTAGTAATTAGCAGATTACTTCAGCTGTTATAAATTTTGTGTCATTTGCTTAATAAGTTATATGCAATATCTTAGAAACTATTTTTTGTTCTTTAAATTTGTGCTCGTGAATCAAGAATTGACATTCTGAAAAAATGCCGTTAAAAAGTATAATACTTGATTGTGAGAGAATGAAGTATTCCAATACTGGTCTGTATCATTATTGTTTAAATCTTGGAAGAAATCTTGAAATCTGTTTGGATAGCGGAAAGGAGGAATTGTTTTTTTACACACCAACAGATGCTCAGACCTGGACAAAATCAAGACAAAACCATATCACTCAATACAGCTTTCATAAGCTTGTATCTCCAAATACAACAAAATTTAATATCTGGCACGCAAGCCACCAGGATTCCGAATATATACCTTACAGGAATTCAAAGATTAAAATGATTTTAACGGTTCATGATTTAAATTTTTTGTATAATGATCAAAAATCAAATTGGAAAAAGAATGTCAAAGTAATCAAGCTCCAGAAAAGAATAGATCGGGCTGATGCTATTATTTGTATTTCAGAATTTACCAAACAGGACCTGATTAGGAATTGTGAACTTTCCGACAAACCTATATATGTAATTTATAACGGATCGAATGCATTGACAAAAGCGGAATTATCGAATGATTCTTATCGTCCAGTTAAATCATTCATATTTACGCTTGGAGTGATCAATAGAAAAAAGAACTATCAAGCAATTTTGCCCTTGTTGAAGGCCGGTAATCTGGAGTTGGTTATTGCCGGTAAGATCGAAAATAGTGATTATTATCAGTCGATATATTTACAGGCCGAAAAGAATGGTGTAAGAAATCAGATTCATATTGTTGGTCCAATCAGTGAAAGTGAAAAATCATGGTACTTTCACCACTGCTACGCATTTATATTGCCATCTCTTTCAGAAGGTTTTGGTTTGACGGCAATTGAAGCTATGAGTTGCGGTAAGCCCGTATTTTTATCCAATAGAACTTCCCTGCCTGAAGTTGGAGGAAATGCAGCTTTTTATTTTGGCAGTTTTGATGAAGAATACATGATAAAAGTATTTCGAGAAGGAATGGATAGATATTCTAAGGAATATCTAAGTGATAAAATAATCAAGTATGCATCTAAATTTAGCTGGGAGAAAGCAGCTAAAGAGTATCTTCAGGTATATCGTACTTTCTATTAATTTCTATCTGCTTCTAGAAATTCTTTCATTCTATCTAGGGCAATCCGATAACCTTCTATTCCTTTTGCTTCTATAATGCTCCAAGAATAATCTTTAATTAAATTGGTCTGTCTGAAATTTTCCCGATGTGATACTGCACTAATATGAACCTCAATGATAGGGCATTGTTGAAGAGCGAGTGCATCCCGAAGGGCGATAGAAGTATGAGTATATGCTGCAGGGTTGATAATTATTCCGGAAACTTGATGTCTTATTTTTTGTAGATAATCTACCAATTCACCTTCTGAATTAGATTGATAAATGAAAATTTCAAAGCTCGAATAAGCGACGGTTAATTCGTCAAGATATTTCGTCAGATTTACCGTTCCATACATTTCCGGCTCTCTGGTTCCAATCAGATTCAGATTTGGGCCATTAATAATGTGGATTGTTTTTTTCAAAAAAATATGGACTTGAATTAATTTACCATTTCAGATAGAAACTTCAATCTGATCAACCTTATTTCTTCAAATGTAATGTCGTCCTCTCTCAGATCTTTGTATGCATCTTCAGCTGAGTCACTATCCGCTGTTTTGAAATATTCAAAAATATCATCTTTAATGAGTTCATCAACATTTTCCTTGATGTAGTAATCTATGTTAAGTTTAGTTCCTGAAGTAACAATAATATTCAACTCATCCATAAGATCCTCCAAATTCATCTGAACATTTCTTGCAATATCCTCCAAAGGCATTTTTTTATCGATGCACTTTATAATTTCAACTTTTGCTTTTGATTTATCTGCAACTTGTTTGATTTGAAAATCATCAGGTCTTTCAATTTCGTTTTCCTCAACATATTTAGCTATAAAGTCTAAAAAAGGCTGTCCGAATCGTTCTGCTTTTCCACGATTTACTCCTGAAATTTTACAGAGATCTTCCATCGTAATTGGAAACTGAGTCGCCATTTCTTCCAACGCAGGATCGAAGAAAACAACCCATGGCTTTACTTTATGCTTTTTTGCAACATCAAGTCTTATTGATTTTAAAGTATCAAAAAGTTGTTGATCCAAAGCTGCGCCTTGCATAACCATTGAATCATCATCGATTGAACTGGTATTTGTGTAATCATGATTAATGCTTATAGTTACCGGTTCAGGGTTTTTAAGATATTCATGTCCTTGCTGACTTATTTTTAATATTCCGTAAGTTTCAATATCTTTTATAACATACCCTAGAATGATGGATTGTCTTAAAAGGGAATACCAAAAAATATGTTCTTTTTCGATTCCACATCCGAATAATTCATGTTGATCCAGACCATAGTCTAATACATCTTTGGTTTTTACACCGCAGATAAATTCAACCATGGGTCTAATTGTAAAGTTTTGATTTAGTGCAATTATAGATTTCAGTGCAAGGATAAGTTCATCCTGAACCTTAATTTTTGGCTTCGGATGACGGCAATTATCACACATTGAATTACATAGATCGGAATCAAATTCTTCACCAAAATAATGAAGTACAAATTTTCTTCGGCATACAGAACTTTCAACATAAGATTCCATTTCATCCAATAATTGTGCTCCCATATCTCTTTCAGATGCAGGTTTATCGCGCAGAAATTTTTCCAAACGCGTTAAATCTGCATTCGCAAAGAATGCATAACAATTGCCGACTAACCCATCTCTACCTCCTCTTCCTGTCTCCTGATAATAATTTTCCAACGATTTTGGAATGTCATAGTGGATAACCACTCTAACATCAGGTTTATCAATTCCCATTCCAAAAGCAATGGTTGCACAAATCACATCAATTTCTTCCATCAGAAAGTCATCTTGTACTTGCGATCTTGCTTTAGGATCCATTCCGGCATGATAAGGTGCTGCTTTAATCCCATTAACTTGAAGAATTTGTGCCAGATCTTCTGTAGTTTTTCTTGCCTGAACATATATAATTGCAGATTCTCCATGATGAGCTTTAAGAACCTGAACGATTTGTTTTATAGTCTGTTCTTTATTTATTTTTGGTCGTACTTCGTAGTATAAGTTTGGACGATTGAAGGATTCAACATAAATATCCGGATTCTCCATTTCAAGACTCTTCATAATGTCGGTTTGAACTTTCGGAGTTGCGGTTGCTGTTAATGCGATAATTGGGATATGTCTGTCGATTGAATCAATCATATCACGAATTCTTCTATAATCAGGCCTGAAGTCATGTCCCCATTCAGAAATACAATGGGCTTCGTCAACTGCAACAAATGAAAGATCTACAGAACTAAGAAATTCAATTGTTTCTTCTTTTTGTAATGTTTCCGGCGCGACATACAATAGTTTGGTCTTAGACTCTACAATGTCTTCTTTTACCTGTCGAATCTCTGATCGATTCAAAGAGCTGTTCAGAAAATGAGCAACTTCACCTTCGTGACCATAGCCTCTTATCGAATCAACCTGATTTTTCATTAGTGCAATTAATGGACTGATAATAATTGCAGTACCCGGCATCATGAGTGCAGGTAATTGATAACATAAAGATTTGCCACCTCCGGTTGGCATGATAACAAAAGTGTCTTTCTGATTTAATACTGAATTAACAATATTTTCCTGGCTGGCTTTAAAGGCATCAAAGCCAAAATACTTTTTAAGACTATCGTGAATATTTTCTTTAGTATACATTAGATTATAAAAAAATAAATATATATTCCTTTCTCATTGCGTTAACGGACTAAAATTACATCATGAGTAAGATATATTCAAATTCAATACTTATTATTTACAAAAAATTTAAAATTTTTCAACTTTCTTAATACAAAATAAACATTGTATTAAATTTGACACTTATGCGTCATCACATAGAAGAATTAGAAAGAATTGGAAAAATACTTAGCCCGGATTCTGTACAGAGGGCAACTGACATAGAACTAATTTCGAATTTTTGTTCAAAATTTATAAATGATTTGGAAATTTCAAATGCTTATAATGCACCCAATTCGTTGACTGGCCGGTTAGAACTGAATCTAAATGAAACCTGCAAATTAGCAGATATTCTCCTTGAACTGGAATCATCTATGATAGCGAATGGATTAAATCCAGCCTCAGGTGGGCATCTGGGATATATTCCCGGTGGAGGAATCCATACCGGAGCATTGGGAGATTATTTAGCAGCGGTTACCAATCAGTATGCAGGTGTAAATTTTGCCGGTCCGGGAGCGGTTAAAATTGAAAACGAATTGATTCGCTGGATGTGTGATCTTATGGGCTATCCCAAAGGTAGTTTGGGTAATTTGACCAGTGGGGGATCAACTGCCAATTTAATTGCCTTTGTTACAGCGCGAGAAGCAAGAAGTATATCCTCAATTCATTTTCATCAACAGTGTATTTATCTTACAAAACAGGTTCACCATTGTGTGCACAAAGCCATTCGAATTTGCGGTTTGAAAGATGCTCATACCCGTTTTGTTGAGGTAGATGACCAATTTAAAATGAGAGTTGATCTATTGGAAAAGTATATTCTGGAAGATATTGCCAGCGGCTTGATTCCAATGATGATTGTTGCAAGTGCCGGAACAACAGATACCGGTGCCGTAGATCCTATATATCAGATCGCAGATATTGCAGAAAAGTATAAGATCTGGTTTCATATTGATGCAGCTTATGGAGGATTTTTTATGCTTTCAGATATTGACAATTCCAATGGAACAAAACTCAAAGATTTATTTAAAGGAATAGACAGATCTGATTCTTTGGCTATTGATCCACACAAAGGATTATTTTTATCTTATGGATTGGGAGCAGTTCTCATCAAAGATGTAGAATCTTTGTATAAAGCACATTATTACAAAGCTGCCTATATGCAGGATACAATCAGGAGCAATGAAGAATTAAGTCCTGCTGACCTGTCGATTGAGTTGACCAAACATTTTCGCGGAATGAGATTATGGCTCCCGTTGAAGTATTATGGAATAAGACCATTTAAAGCCTTATTGGAAGAAAAAATATTGTTATGCAGATATTTCTACTCTGAAATTCAGAAATTGGGCTTTGAAGTTGGTCCGTATCCGGAATTGTCTGTATGTATATATAGATATGTTCCGGAACATCAAGATATCAATGAGTTTAATGAAAAGCTATTGATGGAAGTACATCAGATTGGAAGAATCTTTATTACTTCAACCAGCATAGAAGGTAAGTACTGGCTTCGACTTGCTGTACTGAGTTTTCGAACTCATATGAATGAAATTGAATTATTGCTGGATATATTAAAAAATGCTAAAGAGAAAGTATTAATGGATTATTAATTTGGGTAAAATGATTTCGTCTCAGGTAGAAAACAATACCATTCATGTAAGCAGAATAAAATCCGGATTTTGTGTCTTCGGGACAGGTATCTTTGTGAAGCAAAATTGTAAATTATGAAAAAATCAGAATTAAAACATCTTCCTGAATATTTTGATCGCTACATCAACCAATGTGATGATATAGAACTATTAGATGTTCTAAGAATCAGTCAACAAGAAATTCAATCTTTGCCCATGGAGCAATATCATATTCTTGGTGAGAGGGTATATTCTCCTGGAAAATGGACAGTAAAAGAAGTTTTTCAACATATTATAGATACCGAAAGAATATTTAATTACAGAGTCTTATGTTATGCGCGTGATGAGAAAGAAAAAGTTTTAAGTTTTGATGAAGATGGCTATGCTGCGGCCTCCATGGCAAACGGAAGAAGCTTAGAGGATATTATTCATGAACTCACAACGGTTCAGCAAGCCACTTATACACTTTTTAATAGTTTTACTACTGAGATGCTCGATAAGATGTGTATAGGATTTAAGGGACTATATTCTGTAGGATCAGCAGGCTTTATTATAGCAGGACACCAACGATGGCATCTAAATATCCTTCAGGAGAGATATCTTCCGTTACTAAATGAGAATTGATTATGGAAAGGGATTTATCTTCTATTAAATCCAATGCATTGAATTTTGTAAGTTTTTTTTCGAAATTTGATGTTTGAAACAATTGATAATATCAGTTGTTTTATTCTTTTTAACAAGTTTCGATCTCAATTTATGAAGTACATTTTATGCCGGATTATTATATTTTCATTGAGTATGAATTTTGTTTTAGGACAAGATCAAGACCAACTAGATTGGAAAATTTATAAATCAGAAAATTATAGTATTCGCTATCCAAAAGATTGGGAATTTAACAAGTCAGGTTCCAGTGGTATTCAGTTTTTATTGATGTCACCCTTGGAGAATGAACAGGATAAACTTCATGAGAATGTAAGTCTAAATATTCAAAATGGCAATTCAACTTTGACCCTGGAGCAATATGCCGGACTAAGCAGATCTCAGGTGATTGCGCAACTTAAAGATGGAAGCATTTTGGCTGATGAGAAAAAAAATCAGAATGGAGATGAGTATTACAAACTGATTTATGCAGGTAAAATGGGAGATCTTCATTTAGCTTATATGCAACATGTTCGAATAAAAGATTCAAAAGTCTATTTGTTAACTTTTACCTGTGAATTTTCTAAAATTGCTCAATGGCAAAAAACAGGCGAAGAAATTCTAAGTACTTTCCAATGGCTATAATTGTGGTTGAGATATAGTAAGGTTATAGATTATTCTAATAATAAATAATTTAATAGTTCTTGATTAATCTGGATATTACAATAAAATATTTAGTTCAAACGCTTCAAAGAAAAATTGTATTGGGAATAAAATGTATAATTGAGTCACTTTCTCAAGATATTAGTAGTTGTACTGGATCCAAATATTAAAATCGTTATTTTTAATAATTCTGAAAATCTAAACTCAAATTATTTTTACATATTTGATGTCTTGCCCTGCGATCAATTCGTAACATTGATCTCTTTATATCTCCAAGAACACCGTTTAAATTATTGTATTTTTTCGTTTCTTTGTTGCAATTTTTAAAAATGAGAATTTCATTCGATTGGTTAAAATCAATTATTCATATAGAAAAATCAGCAGAAGAAATAGCTGATATCCTGACTTCATTAGGTCTGGAAGTAGAAGGTATCGAAAGAGTTGAAAAAGTAAAAGGTGGACTAAGAGGTGTTGTAGTAGGAGAAGTAATGGATTGTATTCCACATCCAAATGCTGACCGGCTTAAGCTTGCCCGGGTTAAATATCGTCCTGATCAAGATGCATTACAAATCGTTTGTGGCGCACCCAATATTGCAGTGGGACAAAAGGTTTTAGTAGCAACTATTGGAACAAGTTTATATCCAAATAGTGGGGAAACATTGACGATCAAGAAATCTAAAATCCGTGGAGAAGAATCCAACGGAATGATTTGTTCTCAGGCTGAGTTAGGAATTGGAACGGATCATTCAGGAATTCTGATTCTTGATTCCGGAGTAAGTATCGGACAATCTGCAGCAGATTATTTAAATATTGAGTCAGACATTATTTTTGAAATCGGATTAACCCCCAATCGATCAGATGCAACATCTCATCTTGGTGTTGCTCGGGATTTGGCTGCCTGGTATAAAGTACACGAGAAGTCAGAGAAGATTATTTTCATTGAAGATGAATTGATTGACTTACCCAAACAATCTGGTTCAAATGATCTAAATATACAAGTTCATCAGTCAAGCCTGTGTCCGCGATAC
This sequence comes from Saprospiraceae bacterium, assembly GCA_020848695.1. Lineage (GTDB taxonomy): Bacteria > Bacteroidota > Bacteroidia > Chitinophagales > Saprospiraceae > Vicinibacter. The sequence goes on along the minus strand of JADLHT010000042.1, from coordinate 10,281 downwards.
AGTGGTGTTTGCATTGACGGAATCAAGGTTGGTGAGTCTCCTGAATGGTTGAAGAGGAGATTGATTTCAATGGATCAAAAACCGATTAACAATATAGTAGATATTACAAATTTTGTTTTATTTCAATACGGCCAACCCTTACATGCTTTTAATCGGACAACCATTGCAGGGAATAGGATTCAAGTGACAACTATGCCGTCTGATACATCATTTGTAACCTTAGACAATCAGCTAATTAAATTGTCAGATCAGGATCTCATGATCTGTGATGGTAATTCTAATCCTCTTTGCATGGCTGGTGTAATGGGCGGACTCAATAGTGCGGTCGATGAGGACACACAATCGATATTTTTGGAGTCAGCTTATTTCAACCCTTCTTCAATCCGAAGATCCAGTATGTATCATTTATTGCGTTCCAATGCTGCCAAGATTTTTGAGAAAGGAGCGGATCCGAATATGACAATGAAAGCACTCAAAGCAGCATCTAAGTTGATCATTGAAATTGCGGGAGGAAGAATTTCTTCAGATTGGATAGATATTTATCCCAGAGTAATTGATCCTGTAGAAATTAATATTAATATTAATGAAGTTAATTCATTAAGTGGAATGTCATTTGAAGAAGAATCTTTGAAAGAGGTTCTTAACGGATTAAGATTTGAATATACGGATTTGCGCGATGGAAATTACAAAGTATGTATTGGCACAAATAAAGCAGATGTAACCAGACAGGCGGATGTAGTGGAAGAAATTTGTAGAGTGTATGGATTGGATCATATCCCTATTCCGGAAAAAATTAAAATTTCCTTTCCAACAGATATAATATCAACACATGAATTAAGACAAACGCTTTCAAATTATCTTTCTTCAAAAGGTTTGAATGAAATTCAAACACTTTCGCTATGCTCTTCTGACGTTTGTATCAGAAGCGGAATTTGGAAGAGTGAGCAATTGGTTTATATTAATAATACATCCAATGCAAATTTAGATATCCTGCTTCCTTCCTTGTCAATTGGCGGATTGAATGCATTGTCATTCAACAACAACCGACAGCTCACAGATCTTGCATTTTTTGAGATTGGAAAGGAATATCATCATCTTGAAGATACTTATCGGGAAAAATCAATTCTTGGAATATATTTATTTGGCAATAAAAGCTTAGCACATTGGAAGAATCCAAAACCGATGTCCTATGATATTTTTGATTTGAAAACATTAGTTGAAGAATTATTTAACCATTTAGGAATTCACTTTGAGTCTAAATCTGAGCAGCATAATTCCGTATTCGAAAATTCATTGAGTTATACATCAGGTTCCGAACCATTGGCATGTATTGGACAATTAAAAATCTCTTTAAGTAAATTGTTTGATTTAAAGAAACCGGTCTATTACGCTGAGATCGACATTCATAAATTAAACCAGCTATCTAGAGATAGAAAATCCATTTATCAGGAAGTTAGTAAGTTTCCTTCTTCAAGCAGAGACTTAGCCATAGTAATAGATGCTCATATTCCATATCACCAGCTTGAAAGTTTAGTTCACCAATCAGCATCTAATAATTTAAAAGAAGTTTCATTATTCGATATTTATAAAAATCCGGAGCAGCTTGGAACAAATAAAATTTCGTATGCGCTCAGCTTTTTATTTGAATCAGCTGATCATTCGCTTACGAGCACTGAATTAGATAAAGAAATAGAAAATATTATACAACAATTAGAAACAAAACTTCAGGCAAGAGTCCGAAGGTAAATTTGTGATGAAATCGATAATTATTGAATTAACTCACTCTAATTCTTGTCCTGACTTGTACAATTATTTCAATTGCTATTAAAAAAAAGAATTTGAGTTTCCTTAATAATTCAACCGGAAAAATTGGATTCACCTTAAGTTAAGCTCTCACCCCTCGTTTTTATTCAAATTGCTGTGCTTGACAGAATAGCTAAAATAAATGATTAGTCCTAAAGCCAGCCATCCGATTAGCCTTAACCAATTGGTCCAACCCAAGCCATAGATCATAGCAAGACATACAATAATACCAAGAATAGGAACTATCGGTACTAAAGGTGTTTTAAAAGCTCTGGGCATATTGGGTTCTTTTTTTCGCAATATTATAACCCCGATACACACCAGAATAAAAGCAAACAAGGTGCCTATACTTGTCATTTCGCCCACAACATCTCCCGGAACAAATGCAGCAAATGCACCTGCAATAAAAAACAACATACGATTGCTTTTCCATGGAGTCTTATATTTTGGATGAACTTCTGAGAATATTTTAGGCAAGAGTCCGTCGTTACTCATGCTGTAGAATACTCTGGATTGTCCAAGCAACATTACAAGTATTACAGAAGAAAATCCTGCAAGTATAGCAACTGTAACAAGGGAACCAAGCCATTCATATCCCGGCATATATTTATTAATTACAAAGGTGACAGAAGCTTCTCTACCTGTTGTTCTAAAATCTTCAATTGTTCCAAGACCGGTTAGTACATGTGAAAACAGAATATATAAAATCGTACAAACAGCCAGTGAGCCTAAGATTCCTATCGGCATGTCCTTAGAAGGATTTTTAGCTTCTTGTGCAGCCGTTGATACAGCATCAAAACCAATAAATGCAAAGAAAACAACTCCTGCAGCTCCAAGTATTCCTGTAAGTCCACCGAATGCATGGGATATGCCGTTAGGATCTACATAAGTTGTTGCAGCCGGAATATAGGGAAGGTGATTCTGAGGATTAATGTATGCCCATCCAAATACAATAATTAATACTACGATAGAGACTTTTGTGATAACAATAATGTTGTTAACCACTGCAGATTCCTGTGTTCCTCTTATTAATAACAAAGTCAATAATCCGATTATAAATAATGCCGGCAAATTAATGATGCCTTGCACTCCATCTACAGAAGTTTGAAAAGGCGAATGACACCACTGATAGGGTATTGCTTGCAGATGCAGAACATTAACCAATAGATTGTTGAAGTATTCACTCCATGCAATACCAACAGTGGCAGCACCTACACCATATTCTAAAATTAAATCCCAGCCGATTATCCATGCAAAAAATTCTCCTACCGTAGCATAAGTATAGGTATATGCTGAACCGGCAATGGGTATCATACTGGCAAATTCAGCATAACACAATCCTGCAAGCGCACAACCAACTGCTGCAACAATAAATCCAAGGGTTACCGCCGGACCGGCATGATCAGCTGCTGCGGCTGCAGTTCTTACAAACAATCCTGCTCCAATAATTGCACCAATACCTAATGATATCAGCGCCCATGATCCTAAGGTTCTTTTTAAAGATTTCTCCGAAGGATCAGCCTGAGCCAAGAGTGCTTGAATGGATTTTTTTGCAAATAGATTCATGTTCTGTTTGATTTAGGCGTGAAAATAGAATTAAATACTGAAATTCGTGCCTAAATTAATATTAGAGCCAAGTATGAATAAATTAAAACTGATAGATGGAATTTACCTTGTAGCCGGATCAATGATCGGATCCGGAATCTTTATTGTAAGTGCTGATATTGCGAGAACTACGGCAGGTGGAGGTTGGTTATTACTGTCCTGGGTTATTGCGGGATTAATGACGCTGTTAGGGGCGTTGGCATTTGCAGAACTGGCAGGAATGTTTCCTAAGGCTGGAGGACAATACATTTATTTACAGGAAGCTTACACACCTTTTGTCTCATTTCTATATGGATGGACAGTGTTTCTCGTTGTCAATTGTGGAACAATAGCTGCTGTTGCAGTAGCTTTTTCAAAATATACCGGAGAGTTAATTCCCTTCTTTAGTATTAAAAATATTGTAGCCGATTTAGGTTTCATCAAAATTAATTCTGCACAGATTCTTTCCGTTCTTCTGATAGTGTTTCTAACTTATATCAATGCAAAGGGAATAGAGTATGGAAAAATCATTTTACGCGTATTTACTTCGGTTAAAATATTATCACTTGCTATTATCATCCTTTTGGGATTGTTTGTATTTCGCAATGAAGATATCTGGGCTATTAACTTGATGAGTTTTTGGAACACTCAATCGGTTCATGTCGAGAATGGACAGATTGTGAGCAATCTTTTGAGTGGGGCAACTTTATTAATGGCAATTGGGACAGGTCTTGTAGGGTCCTTATTTTCATGTGATGCCTGGACCAACGTCTCGTATATCGCCGGCGAAATTGAAAATCCAAAAACCAATATTCCAAAGAGTCTTATCTATGGTGTAGGAATAGTATCTGTTTTATTTTTATTGGTTAATGTAGCTTATTTAAATCTGCTTCCGTTAACCGGTTCTCCTGAAGGATTGGATGCATTGAGTAAGGGAATACAATTCGCAGATCAGGATAGAGTGGGGACGGCTGCTGCTACAGTTATGTTTGGAAATTCAGCCATAATCATAATGGCTGCATTGATAATGATCTCGACTTTTGGTTGCAACAATGGAATAATACTTGCAGGCGCAAGAATGTATCAGGCAATGGCAAAAGACGGACTCTTCTTTTCTAAAATGAAGAATAACAATAAGAACGATGTTCCGGGCTTTGCTTTATGGGTTCAAGCTGTATGGGCTTCTTTGTTATGTCTTTCCGGTCAGTATGGACAACTATTGGATTATGTGATGTTCTCCGTAATGATTTTCTATATTATTTCTATTGCCGCTGTCTTTGTCCTGAGGATTAAGAAACCCGATTATTTACGACCTTATAAAGCGTGGGGATATCCTTATCTTCCTATACTTTACATTCTTCTTGCCGCAGCATTTTGTATAAATCTTATCATTAATAAACCTGAATTTTGTGTTCCAAGTCTGCTTATCGTTCTTTTAGGTGTTCCGGTATATTTTATGTGGAGAAGGATATATACCGTTTAATAAAAATTTATTGAAAATACAGATTTATTAGAAAATCGTAAACACTGATTCTACAATACAATTATTAATGTGTTTTACTTCTTTTTACAAAACTAATGCTTAAAATCCGATTTCAATAATTCAAATTTTTTTTAATTTTAAAATCAAGAAAGTCGATAAATTTAATTTACCTTGGCTGAATAGCTTAGCGAATGTTGGAACATAGTTACTATTTGTACGAAACAAATAGAAGATTAATACAAACATATTTTTTAAGATCGCCAGGATAAATAAATTAAAACGAAATGACTTATTAATAGAAAAAATGACAAGTACAATTCAACGTGCAGAATTACAAGCCAAAATTTGGAAAATTGCCAACGAAGTGCGTGGCGCAGTGGACGGATGGGATTTTAAACAATTTGTTCTTGGAGCACTCTTCTATCGCTTTATCAGCGAAAATTTTTCCCAATATTTTGATGATGAACATACCGTTTATGCTGAATTAGCCGATAACCTAATCTCTCCTGAGATTAAAGATGATGCGGTAAAAACTAAAGGGTACTTCATTTATCCCAGTCAACTGTTTGTAAATATTGCCAAAACCGCCAATACCAACAAAAACCTCAATACTGATTTAAAAGCCATTTTCAATGCCATCGAAAGTTCTGCTAATGGGTACGCTTCAGAAGATGATATCAAAGGCTTGTTTGCCGATTTTGATACCACCAGCAACCGCTTGGGCAATACCGTAGAAAATAATAACAGCCGTTTGGCAGCGGTGCTTAAAGGTGTGGAAGAACTGAATTTTGGTAATTTCGAAGACAACCAAATCGACCTTTTTGGCGATGCCTATGAATTTCTGATTTCCAACTATGCTGCCAATGCCGGCAAAAGTGGTGGGGAGTTTTTTACACCACAAACGGTTTCTAAACTCATTGCACAATTGGCAATGCACAAACAAACCAAAGTCAATAAAATTTACGACCCTGCCTGTGGCTCGGGTTCTTTGCTCTTGCAAGCCAAAAAACATTTTGATAATCACGTGATTGAGGAAGGTTTTTACGGACAAGAAATCAATCATACCACCTACAACCTGGCGCGTATGAACATGTTTTTGCATAACATCAATTACAACAAATTTCATGTTGTGCTGGGCGACACCCTTTTAAAACCCGAGTTGAGCCATGAAAAACCTTTTGATGCCATCGTGTCCAATCCACCCTATTCGGTAAACTGGATTGGTAGCGACGACCCAACACTCATCAACGACGACCGTTTTGCTCCTGCCGGCGTTCTCGCTCCCAAATCCAAAGCCGATTTTGCCTTTGTGCTCCACGCATTAAGCTATCTTTCCGGCAAAGGAAGGGCTGCCATTGTATGCTTTCCGGGTATTTTTTACCGTGGCGGTGCCGAGCAAAAAATTCGTCAGTATTTGGTGGATAATAATTTTGTGGAAACCGTGATTTCCCTAGCTCCCAACTTGTTTTTCGGAACTTCAATTGCCGTAAATATTTTGGTGCTTTCAAAAAGCAAAACAGAAAACAGCACCCAGTTTATTGATGCCAGCGGTGAAGAGTTCTTCAAGAAAGTAACCAACAATAACGTCTTGGAAGACCACCACATTGAACGTATCATGGATTTGTTTGACAAAAAAGAAAATGTAGCTCATGTTGCCATCACGGTCGAAAATAGCAAGATCGCCGAAAACGATTATAACCTATCGGTAAGCTCTTATGTAGAAGCCAAGGACAATCGAGAAGTGGTGGATATAAAGGTGTTGAATGCAGAAATTTCAGAAACGGTAGAGAAGATAAATGCCTTGCGTACAAGTATTGATGAAATCATAAAAGAAATAGAAGCATGAGCAAAGAAGTAATTATATATCAGACAGAAGATGGTCTTTCAAAATTCTCTGTCATTCTTGAAAATGAAACCGTTTGGCTAACGATTGACCAAATGGCAGAGTTGTTTAATAAAAGCCGTTCTACAATCAATGAACATATTTTAAATATTTACAGTGAAAATGAATTAAAAGAAGACGATACCATGAGAAAAATCGGAATTGCCGATTTTTCTACCAAACCCACTAATTACTACAATCTGGATGTAATTATTTCAGTAGGTTATCGTGTTAAATCCTTGCAAGGCACTCGTTTTCGACAATGGGCAACCTTACGTCTCAAAGATTATATCGTTAAAGGCTTCGCAATGGATGATGAGCGTCTTAAAAGCTTGGGAGGTGGCGGCTACTGGAAAGAACTGTTGCAACGTATCAGAGATATTCGCTCTTCAGAAAAAATATTCTATCGTCAAGTATTAGATATTTACGCTACAAGCATTGATTACGACCCTAAAACCAATGTTTCTATTGAGTTCTTTAAAAAAGTGCAAAATAAAATCCACTTTGCAATTCATGGACAAACGGCAGCAGAAGTAATTTTTAATCGTGCAGACGCTGAAAAAGAACTGTGGGCTTTAGGTCAAATTGTATCGGGTTATCTTGATTTTGCCGAACGTCAAGCTGAACGGGAAAAAGCCATGACAATGACCGACTGGGCATCTCATTTGGATCGTATTTTGACTATGAGTGGTGAAAAACTACTGCAAAGTGCAGGACATATTAGCCACGACAAAGCTATTGAAAAGGCAACAAATGAGTACAAAAAGTATCAGGCAAAAACATTAAGTGAAGTTGAAAAAAACTATTTAGAAAGCCTGAAAGCTATAGAGCAGAAGGCCAAAAGTATTAAATAGTGCTTAGTATATAAAAATGTCTGTACCATGATATTTCGACAAGCTCAATACCTCGTTTACAAAATTAAAAGATGAACCAGATTAATCCTGAAAATCTTAAAATCAAGTAAATCCTGATGCAGACAAGAAAAACAGAAAATATGAACATAAAAAACAAAAAGAATAGTGATCAGTTGTTAGGGGTTAGTGGTCAGTTGTTAGATGATAGTGGCGTAAATACGCTAACAACTAATAACTCACAATTAACCACTAATAAAGTGGAGTGGAAAACACTCGGGGAAGTGGCGGAGTTGAAGCGAGGAAAAACAATTACGGCAAAAGATAAAATTGATGGAGATATCCCTGTGATTAGTGGTGGGCAAACTCCTGCTTATTGCAATGCTGAATTTATTCAGCATACTTCATTTTAAAATTACAACAATGAGGTTATTATTATTAAATATTTATTTCTTAATCATCAATTCAATTTGTGCACAGAATTTCTATTCTAAATTATATAATTATAATAGTGAAATTTTTGGATCGACTTTCGGAGATAATATTTTAAGTAATGATCAAATGATCATGCTAAGTGGCTCAGCATGTAAAGCAGATAATTTCTATTATAATTGCTCTAAGTTATTAACATTAGACTTGAAAGGAAACTTAATTAACCTTAAAGAGCTTGATTCATTATCATTTATAGATGAATTTAATATTTTAGTTACATCTGGAAATAGTATATATTTTGGATCAAATTCATCATTATTACCTTCAAATAATGTAGTATATAAAAAATATTCAAAAGATTTAAAATTAGTTTATACCAAGATCGATAGCTCAGAATCTAATAGCTCATTAGTAAGTCGAGGAGTTTATTTGTTAAATGATCGATTATATTCTATGGAAGTTCATAACCAGTCTAATAAGAAGCCTTATTTAATAGTTTCAAGAAGGGATACTTTAGATTTTTCAATCTTATGGTCACAAAATTTTCATTTAGGTGATTTTTATATTGATAGTCATGATCTCCAGCTGACTGGTGATGGAAATTTGTGTTTTATAATGAAAAGTAATCCTAAAACAGGAGTTTCTAATTTAGAACCTATGGCGAAAGTTATAAAAATTTCATTTGATGGTATTTTATTAGACTCTTATGAAACAATTGATTTATATAAGAAAAATTATGCTAGTTTGCTTCATACAGCAAATCAGGAATATTATTTTGCTAGCCACTATAATCCGTTTAGTTCCGTCTATACTGTTGGATCTATTAATAAGCTAGATAAAGATTTAAATTTAGTCTGGAGTAATGAGCTAATAAATAACCAGATCGTAGATGGCAGATCTTATAAAGTTGCTAGAATTTCTGGTTTCAAAAATGGGGATATTTTAATTACAGGTGAGGTAAGAGATAGCAAGGATAGCAAGGTAATAGGCGGAGACTTATCCACAGTCTGGAATGGTTTTCTATGTAGAATTAATAGTGATGGAAAGATGAAATGGTTACGAATTTATAAAATGCCTCAAGAGGTATTAGATATTAATACTTACGGACAATTCCGGCCTTCAATTATTAAGAAAGCCACAGAATTTGAGAATGGTGATATTCTAGCTTGTGGTGATGTATATTATAACAATATTCAACAATCTGCATTTCCACCCACTGATAATAATCTATGGAATATGTGGGTATTAAGAGTTGACTCAAATGGTTGTCTACCTAATTATCCATGTGATACAATTATTAGATTAAAGAATCAAATTAAGCCCTTTAGAGAAATTAATCTCAACACTGAATGGACTTATGAAAAAGTTGATAATCCTGCTGGTGGACCACTGAAAGAATTTATACCCGTGAAAGTTCAAGTAATTGATACCATTAGGATTAAAGATACTTTAAGTTATATTACTAGTCTAAAAGATACAATTTATTCTGAAGAAGATAGAATGTATTTTTGGGATGGTAGGCAGAAGCGATTTATTCTTTACTATAATTTTGGCTCTAAAGAATCCTATTCATTTCCATTTTGGTCTTTCGGATTTAAAAGAGTGGACACTGCATTTGTAAGAATAGATTCTGTTTATTATACCAAAGTTGGATCAGATTCCGTATTTACACAATTACTTCATGTAAAGACTACTGCTGAAGATGAATTAAAGATTCCAGTTTATAAAAGTATTGGCCCTGCTACATATTACTATCAAAAATTAATGCTAGGCTATGGATTATTAGAAGTTCCAAATCCTGTAAAAGACATTAGATGTTTCAAGTCAGACACCAGATTCCTAAATTTCAAGAACTATGACTGTGATACTACTTTTTTCAATACCAGTGTTAAGGATTTGTATAGTATCAAGCCAAGTGTTATTGTAGATCAGGTAAGCGGTGAGATTAGAATTTATAATCTGGATAAGAGTTTTAATTACAGTATTTATAATCTTGATGGTAGATTGATCAACTTTGGCCAATACAAAACCAGAATATTAATTAATGGCTCTGGATTATTCTTGTTGAATTTAAGGACCACTGAGGGAGTATTTACATATAAGCTTGTTTTGCCTTGATTACTGCAAAATCCTGACATAGGTACCCACTTTTTCCGGAGTAAAGGTACCCACCTTTCCAGCGTAATGGTACCCACCCTTAAATTTTATAAAGAACTGATGGCATAAAGATAAAAATTAATGAGATG
>JADLHT010000041.1 GCA_020848695.1 Saprospiraceae bacterium | reverse complement strand
TTAATAAAATTATTTTCTGCGGTTGCCATTAGAAGCGATGTCAGTTGTTGCTCAAGTTGTCCGAAAAATGTTCGTTCAAAGCTCGTCAGTTTGATGTCTGCACGGTCGCAATAGGGTTTCTGCTAACATCTGTATTTACGAAATATAGCTTTAAATCACTATTATCGGTCGAAATTACGCAATTCCAATGAATCAATAGGACTCATTTTTCTGAATCGGCTCACATCACTAATATGGGTATAGATTTCGGTGGTCTTTATTGAGTTATGACCCAGAGCCTGCTGGATCTGTCTCAGATCAACTCCCGCTTCCAGTAGATGCGTGGCATAAGAATGTCGAAGGGTATGTACTGTGGCATAACAATCTATTTTCGCTTTAGCCAAACCTTTGTGAAATACCTGCTGAATACTGCGCACACTATATCTCCCACCATCCTGTCCTTCAAAAAACCAATATTCAGGTCGGTACACATTGAGATATTCCAGCAACATTAACTTACACTTATCAGGCAAATAAATCATCCTGTCCTTCTTCCCCTTTCCTGCTTTAACAAATACCTTCTGTTGATCCATATCAATATCAGGTCTTCTTAGATTAACTACCTCGCCAATCCGTAAGCCACAGGCATAGATAAGACTTAATATACAGCGATGCTTAAGATTAAAGCTGGCATTCAATAACTTCTGAACTTCAACAGTCGATAAGGTGCCCGGCAACTTAGTCCTCTTACGAGGCTTAACTTCCCAAAATGCCCGTTTTTCTTTCCTTATTTTTTCAAAATAAAATTTCAATACATTAATCATCGTGTTTTGATAAGACTCAGACCAGGCATTCTTTATTATTTCGTTTCTCAGCCATTCTTTGATCTCTTCTATACTACTCTCTTGGGGTTTTGCATTCTTTGAAGTCCGAAAATAATACCTGAATGCACTTAAATAACTTGATATCGTATTCGGACTGTATCTCTGCAAGATCAACTGACTCTCCATCTGAAGGATTGCTTCCCTTGCTTCTTCAGAGAAACTGCTTTCCGTTGTATCCTTAACACTTATTGGATCTGATTTTAAAATAACAATATCACAATTCTTAAATCCTAATCTCAACTGAGACCAACTCGATTTCGAATAAGGAATTTGCCAGATCTTCTCCAAAGGGTTCCAACGACTCTGTCCAATACTTTTCATTACAGTGGGGATAATAGCATCATACCGGTTTGTACGAATTCCTATGGTCTGAGCCGACCCTGACCGGACCGGAAAAACAGATATTTTCAACATCAGCTTTTTTCTACAAAAATATTCTGAAATATTTCTTGTACAACATTGAAAATCATATTTTTACATTAATAATTACAATTAATCGGTTACTAGCCGATAACAATCGTTTAATATGATTTATTGTCTGAATTGTAAAAGCAAGGTTCATGGTCGCTCTGACAAACGTTTCTGCAGCCTTGTCTGCAAAAACAATTACAATTACCTGCAAAGGTCCAAAACCAAATCTGAAGTACAATACATTGATCAAATCTTACATCGAAATCACATCATCTTAAGCACCCTGATGGGTGATCTCACCAAAGTTCAATTGGAAAGACTCATTCTCGTAAGAGCTAAATTTAATTTTCAATATTTTACTTCAATCTATAAGAATAAGGAAAACAAAATCTATTATCTCGTATACAACTTCGCCTGGATGGAATTCTCCGATCAGCATGTACTTATCGTAAAGCGAGACAGAAGTAGATAACTTATGGAATAAGTATAATCGAATTTTATCCTAATCTAATTTAATCCAATTAACAGGTTGAGTTCGTTAAAATTCAATCCTGAACCTTAAATTAATTCTCCTCGAACTCAGGTAATAAGGAATAGCAAATTCGTAATTATACACCGATTTAATCCATCTTACCGAAGCCGGATTTTTAACTTGCATCAGATTAAATACTTCAAGACTTATCCAACTGTTCTTACAGAATCTCATCCAATGGAACTGACTCCTTTCTCGTTTCCCATAATCCCATAACTTGTATGAAAATCCAATATCCACCCGATGATAAGTTTTGAATCGATATTGATTGCGGCGCACAATATTATCCCCTTCTACTCCGTAAGGTATTCCTGATGAAATCGTTGTCTGAACATGAGTTTTAAAATTTTCATTATTTGGAAGATAATCCTGAAAAAACAAACTCAGTGAATACAACTGATCCGTTGGTCTTGGAACATCATTAAGTTTTACATAAGTTCCATCCGGATTCTTAGTTCCTAGATGCTGAATGTTATTAATACTTTCTCTTGTCCGAAGAATTGAAAAATTTATCCAGGATTCTGCTCCCGGAACAAATTCACCGTTGATTCTTGTATCCCAGCCGATTGCATAAGATTTTGAGTCATTGCTTCCCGAATAACGAATTCTTACATTCTCGAGATCATATGATACCTGATCCCATCCTTTTTTGTAATATATTTCAGAAATCCAGTGAAATCTATTGGAACTTAGTTTTCGCCACTCAAAATCATTACGAACTCCAATTACAAAGTGAAAACTCTTCTGAGACATCAGTTTGAAGTCAATGCTACCGTCTGGATTTCTTAACTCCCGATAGAATGGAGCTTGATAATACGTTCCGGTGGCAATCCAAGCTAAGAAATTTGATTTTGAAACTTTCGGAATAATTTCCAATCTTGCTCTTGGATTTATAAAAAACTCATCGTTCAATTTATTATAATGCATTCTAATTCCCGGCACAATTTGCATTGCCAATTGATCAGATACTGAAAACCGCATTGCATCCTGTATCCATACATAAGTCTTTAGGTTGCTAAACTCATTCTTTGACTTGGTAACTTCATTCAACACTACCCGATCACCCGATGAATAAGGCAATGAGTATCCCGCAGAATCAATTCTCTCCCACTCATTCAATCGATCATTAAATTTTTCATACTTAATTCCGATTCCTGTCTGAATCAGGTGATGAATAGTCTTATTCGCTCCAAGTTCAATTCCGGATTTTACCTCATGAGTATTGATAAGTGTTTGGAGATAATTTCTACCATATCGATGCTGAGTACCTTCACCCCACAATTTTATTTCTTTACCATCTTCATCGGAACTGCTCAACTCCAGTTCAACCAGCCTGTAATAGCCTAACAGGTCAAATTGTTCTGCTTCAATACTTCCTTGCGCTGATCCCTGATATTTGATAAAAAAATGATTATTACTTTTTTTAGGAAAATATAGCAAACTTATTCCAGTCATTGCCGTATTAAAAAAATCCACTTCTCTACCTTCGTAGATAGTATTCAGACTAAATATACCCGAGAGTAAGGATCCTCTTGCCTGAGCGCTTGTCTGAGGAATTAAGGAAAACCGACTTAAGTTGAGGTTACCTAAAAATGAAATTTGCCAATCTCTGTTAAATGAATAACTGAGCATGGTCTGAACATCTGCAAAATGTGGGGAATATTCTCCTTCGACAGATTGAGAATTCAAAAGATACTGATTGGATTTATACCGAACTCCTACAAGATATTTCAGCTCCTTATTCTTAGAATCGGAAAACAACTTGTTCCCCTCAGCATGTACGGAAGCTCCTAAGAGACTCAATTCAGCACTATATTTTTTTTCATGGGGTTGTTTGTATCGAATGTCGAGAACAGAGGATTGCTTATCTCCGTACTTTGCTTCAAATCCTCCGGATGAAAAATTCAACTCTCTGATCAAATTTAAATTTGCAAACGACAAACCCTCCTGTTGACCATTTCTAATAAGTTGAGGACGATAAATTTCAAAATCATTTACATATAGCAAATTCTCATCGTAGGATCCACCTCTTACGCTATATTGTGAAGACAACTCTCCTCCTGAACTGGCTCTAAGTCCTAAAGCAATACTGGGTAGAATACTTTCAATATTCTGACTGGTGCTTGGTAATTGTACAAAGTCCTTTCCCTGCTCTCTTATTAAATGGTCATTGTTCTTCTTACTCTCAACAACAACATCATCGCTTACAATGGCTTCTACCGTTATGTTAACCTCAAGTTCGGATAATTTATCAGGAATATCAATTATTAAAGATTGAGTAGTATAGCCCAGACGACTTACTTTAATCAGTAAGTTTTTTCTTCGTGGAACAAAAATCTGATACTCACCTTTGTCATCGCTGATTGCATAATACTTTGATTCCGGAATATAAACGTTGACCTGTTCAACGGCTTGATTTGATTTGCTGTCTGTAACTTTTCCGTATAGCTTTACCAGGCTTTGTGCAGACAAAAGTATTGGTGAAATACATAAACAGAAAATATGAAAAAACTTCATGAATAGATAAACGCCTTCTCTCAATCTTTCATTATCACAGACCAATAGACTTCAGTTTATCAATGACCTGAATGGGTTGAGGATCAGAGAATACAGCATTCCCGGCAACCAATGCATCAGCACCACTTTGCAAGATTTTTTCGGCATTCTGAAGACCTACTCCACCGTCAACTTCAATAATTGTGTTTAAATTTCTGGATACAATTTCTGATTTCAGGGTTTCAATTTTATTTAAGCTTCTGTATATAAATTTTTGACCTCCAAAACCCGGATTAACAGACATCAGTATGACAAGATCAAGATCTTCGAGAATGTCATACAATAATTCTACAGGCGTATGCGGATTAATGGCTACACCAGCTTTGCAGCCTAATTCCTTAATTGCATAAATACATCTGTGCAAATGGTTAGTTGCTTCATAATGAACTGTAATCTGATGTGCTCCGGCTTTACTAAATGATTCAAGATATTTTTCTGGATTTACAATCATTAAATGAACATCATTTACCAGCTTACTTGCACCGCAAATAGCTTCAACAACCGGAATTCCAAATGAAATATTAGGAACAAAACTTCCATCCATGACATCAATATGCAACCAGTCCGCTTTGCTGCTATTGAGCATCTCAACCGCTTTACCTAGCTCAAGAAAATTACCGGATAAAATAGATGGTGAGATTAAATGTTTTGACATAGACTTTCAATCCACAAAAGTAACATTTTTTGAAGAGATTTTACAAATGAAACGCTTCTCATTAACTCTGATCTATAATAATTAGTTATTATGCTCGTTATAGCATCCTAAGAACACATTATTGTATAAATTCTCAGTTAAATCACTTGTGTTTGTTTGGGCAATATTGTCTATTCCAAAAGCAAACATTGGACAATCCTATATTACTGCACTTGGGGTTCGAACCGGAAAATTCTTCGGTCTCACACTTCAACAGAAGATTGTAAATAGTATAACCGCAGAACTTATTTACGTACCTTCTACACGATATTACGAAGAAGAATATTATGCCTTAATCAGAAAGCACAAACGAATTTTATCAAAATCATTTAACGTTTATGCAGGTGCGGGATTACATATGATCAATAAGAATCATCGTTTCAATAGTAATCCTCTGGGCATAGTGACCCAGGTTGGTGTGGAATTGAATATTTGGAGGCTGAATACAAGTTTTGATTTTCTCCCTTCAATTTTTATCAGGAACAGCGAATATCTCCTCGATCATTCTTCCTCTCTAAGTATCCGTTACATCATACTCAAATCAAAGAAAAAGAAATTCCTGAAATGGAAACTCTAATCCTTTTATCCAAGACTTTCCATTATTGATTCCGGAACAAAGGATGAAACATCTCCTTTTCCAAGAATTAATTCTCTAACTATTGTTGAACTAACATGACTCAACTCAGGTCTTGAGATTAAGAAGATGGTTTCAATATTCTTACTGACCGTATAGTTTATCTGTGAAATCGTCCTTTCATAATCAAAATCTGCTGCATTCCTGATTCCTCGTAATATGTATTGTGCCTGAACTCTTTTGCAATATTCTAAAGTCAAGCCTTCATAAGAATCGATGATAATTTTGATTTCAGAGTTAAATATCTGTTTTAACCATTCTATTCTTTGGGAAAGGCTAAATAAATATTTTTTTTGAGAATTAATGCCTATAGCAATAATAACTTCATCAAACAGCGGTAGTGCTCGATGAATCAGATCAATATGTCCATTTGTAATTGGATCGAAAGAACCCGGAAATACAACTCTTTTGATCATACTATTTCAATTTACCACCTTTTAAAGTATCCTGATATTCAAATAATTCTTTCCATTTTCCTTTCTCGGCCAGATCGGCCTGATAGGGCCAGGTTGTAGGATCTGCTAGCTGAAATCTTTCTCCTGCTGCAATTAATAACGATTTTAAAAACTCAACTTTTGTTGTGCTTAATTCCTTCCATGACTTTACACCTCCATTCTGAAGCAACTTTTCAATTTTTGGACCTATCCCTTCAATAGCCGTCAAATCATCTTTCGAATATTTCTTCAGCAAACCCATTTTTATAACGATTTTTTCAACTTTCGCTTCTTCAACAATTTTTCCTTCCTTGCTCTTTTCATAAGATAATTTCTTTTGATATTCAATAAGCTCCTTCCATCTGCCTTCAACTGCCATCTTTGCTTGAATTGGCCATGAACCCGGATCAAGAATTCTGTACTTCGGATCGAGATTTTCAAGTTTAACTTTTAGTACAGAGGCATCCTGCTCCGATAACTCTTGCCAGGTAAATACCTGAATAGAATTCAAAAACTTCTCCATAAGAGGTCCTAATCCTTCAAAGATCTGAAGTTTGTGAGTACTCAAATTCTCAAATATCTTGGAATCAGAATCTGATCGATCAACTGAGACTTCATTGATTGAGCTTTGATTTGATGGATTATTATTATTATTGGTTAGATCACTACTTACAAGAGCTGAAGAAATACTGCTCTCTTTATTTTGCTCTTTCCTTAACTGTTCTTTATATTTTGACAACTCAGATTCTAATGACAGATTCTTCCTTTCACATTCCAAATTTTGTTTCCTTATGTTGACCAGGATTTGTTCTAAATCTAAATTACGTTGATTCAATCTTAATTTGTCTCTTGCAGAATTTGTTGTTGTCCCAATTAGATCTGTGCCCTTACCCTCGGATAGAGAGTTCCCTTCTGTTTTACCTGAGGACATCATTCTTCCTATAAGATATCCCAGTAAAAAAGGAATCAACCAGGACAAAACTAGCAGCCACCAACTAATATCACAAGTAATACCTAAGATCGTATTCATTAAAAAATAATTTTAAAATTCAAAATGCATATTGAATTAGTGACTATACACCGTAGCAAATTTATTGTCCGCATACATTTATCTATCAATATCTATAATATCACTTTCAAACATTAATTCATCCTTACAATTCGAAATCGAACCTAAGGCCTCTGAATTGAAATAAAGGAATTTTAAATACCCTTAATTCGATAAAAACAAGCACCAAGTTAAATTAGAAAACAGGACATTTCAAAACAGAAAAGCCAAAATTCTACATATCGTACAAAAAAATATATATTTTTAGAAGAATTAGACTCAATTTCTCAAAAAGACAACTCTAAGTTTGCCAGGATTAATCCACATCCTTAATGATTGAGAACATCCTATCAAGACCTCTCATCTTTCTAACCCTTCTGCTCTCTCTGATAATGTATATTGATAATTCGTTCAATGATATTATCTTCGGAGTTTTTGGATTTGCATGCTTTTTGATCTTCCTGGGATGGTTAAGGTATCGATCTATTCCTACATTAGTTCTTTTAACCTTATTTCTTTTTCTTACGGTGTTCAGTTTTCGAAAAATTTCACATTTCGAGATCCTGCACAATAATCCAGGTCCTAAAACAATAGATCAGGTTGAACTCTCCTTTAAGCTTAAAGAAATTGAAACTACTAAATTAGGATATAATTATATCGTAGCATTCAACTTCAGCTCACAGTACTATCAGGCAATCCTTCGATCATCAAAATTAATCGATTCGGTTTTTCCCGGTTTTCAAATTATAGCAAAGATCAAACTCAACAGAAATATACCGGTTGAAAATTATGAAGATTTCAACTATACAGAATATTTAGATCATAACCACATTCAATATACAGGATACCTGACAGAAACTACCATCTGTGAAATAAAACCAAACTATAACATTTTAACCTTTGCTTACCTCATCAATAATAAACTTCAGTCGATTATTGAAAACTCTGTTGAATCTTCTGTTTCCGCTGCACTTACTAATGGAATACTCCTTGGTGCAAAAGGTAAAATTCCGGAAAAGATCAGCAAGCAGTTTATCGACAGCGGAACAGCACACATCCTTACCGTTTCCGGAATGCATTTGGGAATTATCTATGGATCCATTCGATACTTGTTCAATTCTCTCAGAGGAAATAAAAAATCATCAGCCACGACTTCAGGTTTGCTAACTGTTTTACTCATTTGGGTTTTTACCTTCATTACCGGTTTAGGAACCTCTGTTATAAGAGCTGCTGTAATGTTTAGCTTATTAGAGCTGGGCACTAAACTGAAACGAAA
Organism: Saprospiraceae bacterium; assembly: GCA_020848695.1. Classification (GTDB taxonomy): domain Bacteria; phylum Bacteroidota; class Bacteroidia; order Chitinophagales; family Saprospiraceae; genus Vicinibacter. The sequence goes on along the minus strand of JADLHT010000041.1, from coordinate 44,378 downwards.
TATAGATCCACTAAATATACTTTTTGGAGCAGCATTCATTCTCCTGCTGATTAATCCATGTATTCTGTTCGATATTGGTTTTCAGTTGTCCTTTACGGCTGTACTGAGTATAATAATTTTTTACCCGCTTCTTTCTCAGCATTTTCTTACTTCAATCAAAGCAATTAATTATTTTACAGATATTGCAAAAATCAGCATCAGTGTTCAGATACTAATATTACCAGTAACAATTTATTACTTTCACTCTGTACCTGTATATTTCATTTTCTCCAACCTCATTTGGGTGCCATTATCAACTATCCAGATGTTTCTAGGCACGGTACTGCTTTGTGTCGATTACTTATCACATTCCGCATCATTCTATATTTCCTGGACCATAGAATCATTTTACACTTTAGGACTTAGTGTCTTCGATCTATTAGAAAGAATGTCCTATTATAAGCTAAGCAACATATACATCAATTGGCAGCAGACTCTATTGCTTATTTTATCTATTATACTTGTTTCGATCTGGATAAAATACAAGAGCAACAGATATCTTATCACTTCAATTCTTTGTACCGCTCTAGTACAAATTATTCCTCTGGCAATTACTCAATTCAATTCTAATCGCAATGAGATGGTAATCTATAGAAATTCCAACTATGCCTTACTTAGCATCAAATTCCAAAATCAAATTGCAAACATGATCGACAACTTACCAAAAAATCCCTCTTGGTTCGATGCAAAATTTCCTCTTCTTCCATCTAATTCATACCTGTATCCTGATACCAAAAATTTACATCTAATATCCGGTTTGAATTCAATTCAGGTTTGTATTGACACCTTAATCAATTCAAAAACAGATATTCTTATCATTTATAAAATGAAATTGGATAAAAACGGGCTAGTCAATCATAAAATCAACAAAATCATCTTGCATCCCAGAAGTGATCATTCTATTAGATCTTACTATCTACATTCAGATTTCTCATGTATTCCTATTTATTACAATAAAAACAATTTTAAACTTATACTATGAGCCATTTATCTAACAACATTTACCTTAACAAGAAAGAAAGATTGGGCCTCTTTACCCTTTTATTTATCCTTTTTATAAGTATCGTTATCCCCTATTTCATCTATAGACCTTCAAGAAATATTACATCCCTGACAGCTGATTATAACAAAATAGACTCTACATCGGAAAAGAATAAAAATTCTGATCCAACGACCTCAAGAACTGAATTACAAAAAACAGAAGTATTGCACACAAAATCTAATGTACAAAATATTATTGTTGATCCAAATACCATGACCGCCGAAGAAGCCAGGAAAATTGGAATATCCGAAAAAACACAGCTTACAATTCAGAAATATCTGCAGACAGGAGCCAGATTCAAAAAAATTGAAGATTTGAAAAAAATTTATGGAATAAGTCCTTCAAAGTATAATCAGATCAAAAAACATTTCAAAATATCCGAAAAAACCAACAGCAAGCCAATAACTCCGGCTATGATTAAAAACAATGACAGGTCTATTCAACGCATTGAGATTAATTCTGCGACACAAAGTGATCTGGAACAGCTTCCGGGTATTGGAGCAAAACTTGCCTTTCGAATACTTAGGTACAAAGAATCTTTAAATGGATTTGTATCTATTAATCAGCTAAGAGAAATCTATCATTTGGAAGATTCTGTATTTAACAAGATAAAAGACTTGATCAGTTGTACACCATTAATCACTAAACTAAAGGTCAATAGTTCTGATATTGATGAGTTGAATGCACATCCTTACATCAATTACAATGAAGCAAAATTTATAGTAAACTATAGAAGGCAACACGAAAAGATTTACTCCTTGAAAGAACTAGCTGAAACAAAAATTTTTTCAACAGATTGGTTGGTCAAAATCGCTCCCTATCTGAACTTTGATTAGACGAACTGAATCCTATTAAATAAAAAACCCTTCAGAATTCTTATCTCCTGAAGGGTACTGTAATTATGATATTAAACCTTAAAGCCTAGTGATCAATCTTCACCAATTTCATACTCTTTACAATTCCGGGAGCTTCTATCTTTAAGAGATATATTCCTGGCTTTGCTAATTCATTTCCTTTGATCCTTATTTGGTTTTTACCATGATTTAGTATGGTTTCATTTTCCTTTAATATACTTCCGTCCAGATCGCTAATTGTATATTTTATTTGTGAAGGTGTTGTAGCCTCTATCATTATTGAAGTATAATCGTAGAACGGATTAGGAACCGGAGATCCAACAATTATTTCTTCCAGCTGAGTAGTCTCTGCGCTATCTCTCCATTTCAATTCAGTCAATTCTTCAAGGGCATTATAAGACTCAGCTTGCAGTACGTCCGAACTGATTGAAATTCCATTTAATACATCAATGTCTATTTTTTGATCAAACTCAAGCACAAATAAGGACCTTGATTTTGAAACCTCAACTTCCTCACTTGCATTCCAAGAAACCAATAACAAACCACCAGAAGTGTATTGATAACCAATGTGACTATTTTCAATTATCAGTTGACCTGAACTCAACTTGTTGAGCCTATACTTTTCAGCATTAAAATGTAAAGTAAACTGCATTCCTTCCGTTGAAAAATCATGATCTGTAAAAAATCCAACTTTATGATCATCTAAAACTTGTGCAAAAAGATGCACTTCTCCTTTTGTTCTAGATTCAATATTCCCATTAATTGCACTCCAGCTTGTCTGACTTACATCTCCAACTTTTACACCGTAAAAATCCGTATAATTCATTTCTCCTGAGATCCCTGAGTAATGATAACTATTGGGAATCCTTTCTTGCCAAGGATTTTCCAGGTCTGGAAACTGATAAGTATTAATAACAAAGTTCCAGGACTTAGAATTTTTTAACTTGGTATCAATTCCCAATATTAATCTTCTCAGTGCAGAAATATCAGCACTCGTAATTTTTTCATCATTGGTTACATCAGCAGCCCAATACTGCCATACATTTGAAAAGTTCTCTTTGCCTAAAATGTGTTTTTGAATCTTCACAATATCAAGCGTACTAATACCATTCAGATAATCTTGATCATTCTGGACGCTTATTGTATAATTACTTCCTAATAATAAATCTTTAAATTCATATTCTTTATTGGCTAACTTCTCAACGGATTGATTATTTCCCTGAATCGTAATTAGTGTGGATGGAATAGGTCTGTTGTCCGGTGTGCTTACAAGACCTGCTACCCGACCCGGAACAATGTTTCCTCCCTTACAATAGCCGTTGTTATCCTGAATGGTTACTGTACTAATGCATCGATCCTGAAGTCCTGTAATTTGATCCGTAACCCATAGAGTTACTTTTCTTTGTCCCAGACTATCACAGTTGTATCTTCTGAATCGATCTGCACTATCTCTTGAAAACGATAAAACAACAGGATTTCCGCAGATCTGGAACGATCCATGATCAATATCACTAGCCCACACATCAATAACACCTTCCGGCTTTCCATCTCCATCAACATCCTGAGAACTTAGATTTACAGCTATTCCCGTTAAACAATAAGCAGTTGGAATTTTACAATTTACAACAGAAACAATCTGTGAACAAATTTCTTCATTACCACACTGATCTTCAAATATCCAAAAGAATTTGTGCGTACCCAATGGCAGTTCTCCATCCCAACCTATTGCCGGACCGGCAACATGATAAATGCTGTCAATAATACCATTATTGTAATAATCTAATTTAAAAGCAGACCTCAGAAGCTCTACCGGAGTACAGTCGTCAGATGCTCTGTGAGATATTCTCACCGGTGCTTTTGTACAATCATTTCCACTTAAGCAGACGGTTATAGGTTCGCAATCATCTTCAATTTTCGGTGGATTCTTATTAGCAACTTTTATTAGTTGAAGATGCTCCCAGGTTTCAAAATACTTGTTACCGCTTGAATCAATGTGTTGTTGACACCAATCAATTACTTTCCACCGTCTTAATACTTTAAAACACAAAGAAGAATCTTCAATATAATTAAATACCTCATCCACATAACTATGTGCCGGCAGCGAACATTCTACATCCAGGAATTTTGGGTAATTGTAACCTTCGGGAAGATTATTTGGATCTACATTTCTTCCACAGACGTAGATAGTTGTATCTCGTGGCCAGATTATCTGATGCTCCTCGAATGGATTCGGATTCACCACATGAATCCTCTGAAAACAAGAATCCCTTCTTTGCATATTGTCTATTACAATAAAATTTCTTTGGAAATAACCCAATTTACATTGATTTAAAACGGTATCAACCCTTTCGGTCATCGTAACTACACAATTATCGGAATAGTTTGGTCCACCGAATTTTGTAAGATTTGTAGTATCGACATGATTGTGACAATTAATCGTGTAATCATGAGGACAAGAGATGGTTGGTGGAGTTTTATCTTGAACATCAACCTCAACCATACACTCGTTGGTATTACCGCTTTCATCTACGACTCGAAACACAACCATTATAGTCTTTCCAACATCCTCGCAACAAAAACTTACATAAGGCCTAAAAACATTATCCTGAAACAAACAAGGCGCACCATTATCCATTCTTCGGACCAGAAAACTGTCTAAATGGCATTCATCATGCGAGCCGTCATCAAATACTTCCGCATATACATGAATTGAATCAGATCTTGACATGGTTACAACCGTACCATTGTCACATACTGCAACAGGTGGATTGTTGTCTTCGACGGTAACAACTACATGACAACTCGATGAATTGTAACATCCATCCAGAACACGGTATTCGACATCATGATATCCTACCGGTAATGTAACGTATCCTCCATTCTCACGAGAGACTAAAAGTCCGTCAGAATAGATTTCATAAGTAAGCGAATTTTGACAAGAGTCATGTGCTTCAACCGGTGGAAGCGGAAAATGTGCTTCACATTTATAGCCGGAAGTTGTACTAACCGTAAGATCATAAGGACAATGAACATAAGGTCCTTTTGTATCTGCAATTTCAATATACTGTTGGTGTGTTCTAATATTTGCCGTACTGCACCACCATTCCACAACTCTCCAAATTCTTAAAATTTTCTTTTTACAAGGCTGATCAAAAATCGGAAAATCTTCATAGGATACCGCTAGATTACAATAGACATTGTACTCCGGCCAAATCGGAACACCATGCAAGGAAGGCGAGCCTGTATAGTCCGGATGTGGATTTCCATTTGCATCCTTTGGGTAGTTTGCATTGCACTCAATTGCACAATCATCTGCTTTGACATAATCCTTAGGATACTCTATAGAGTCAATTTGTACTCTTTGTACCCATAATGAATCAACGCAGGGCCATGATCTGTTTCCTCTGGAGTCTTCAGCTACCCAAGCTCTAACAACCAATTTTATAAAATGAGAATCGCAGGGAAAGTTAGTGATGGATTCCCAGGTTTTCTTAATGGTTGGATTGGGATCACAATAATCGTAGAATATAGGTGGGTAATGAATCGCACTGTCATTACAATAAACATTTCCTTTTCTACACAGAACAACCGGAGCATGTTTCTCTTCAATTAAAATAGAGGACCAGCAAGAATTGGTACTGGTTGAATCATACACTTTTGCTATCAAGGTCATGCCTAAATAATCTTCAGTGATTACCGGATTACTGACAATGGGTTTCATACCATAATCCAGAATATCCACTCTGAATTTTGCATTTGGGCAATCCAAACCACCCGTTAGCATTTGAGAAGGATCCAGTACAGCCTCGCATCTTTCTGCCAGAGAAACATTGAGCTTTCCCTTACAGGCAAGTGCACACTGAGCTTCTAATCTAAGTGAAAGTGAAAAAAATAAGATCAGGAATAAACCTGAAATAATTGTAGTTGACCCCGCAGGGTGTAGTTTTCTTACTTTAAAACATGATGCGACATTTAGTCCCATTGCTTTGAAGGTTTAAGGTTAATCAACCCGCGAAGGGTTGAGTTTAAAATATCATTTTACAGTATCCGAAATCAGACAAAACTGCTTTAAGGTTATTGTCTGATATTTCTTAGGTAAGAAAAACTATCATTGAAATTTCATGTATGAAGAATTCATACATCTCAGTTGGATTGCTCTACTTCAAGCAGAACAATGAGACAAAGATAGACCAAGGAATAGCTTTTGCAAAATTATATATAAAATATTTTTTAATATTTTTATTATTAATATATATTAAGTTGATTAATAGTTGTTTATGGTTTACAAATCTTATGCTTATTAATAAAATATATGTATAACCAATTCATTATACCCAATAAATTTGCTGAATATTTCTGAAGCTAATCTTCAGTTAAGATTAAAAAATCCTTCTCTTCAATTAACCCTTATGAAATCGCTTATAATGTCTTACATTTACTGTTCATTTTATAACTATGGCTTTTAATATCAGCGGTAAGCTTCATAAAAAATTTGAAATAGAAAGTAAGACTGCAAATTTTCAAACACGTGAATTTGTCATTCAGTCACAAGAACAATACCCTCAGATGATTAAGTTTCAATTGACCCAGGATCGTTGTTCGATTGTTGACAACTTCAATGAAGGAGATGTCATCAATGTCTTTTTTGATCTCAAAGGAAGAGAATGGAATGACAAATATTTTACCAACCTTCAAGCCTGGAAAATTGAAAAAGAAGGCGACTCATCTTCACCTGCCGGTGAATCATTGGTGAATCAGGATGAATCTTCGGGACAATTCTCCAAGTCTTCTGATAGTTTTGATGATCTTCCTTTCTAGATCACTCATTTTTCTTCTTTCATGGTCTTGTAATGTTATAATTGCACAGAACATTACTTTTGTTTCATCAGCTTATGATCATACTCTAAACAATTGGATTCTATACGATAGCAATGAAGTTGAAATAGGCGAGCTGAATTCAAGCGGAATTCCACATGATGTCTTCAATACCTGGAATATTCGATTAGGGGAAAATTCAGGATTTATAAAACGCCGCTGGAAAGAAAACCTGGATCTTTATGATCTTCAGTTTTCAACATCAAGATTGAACTTTGCTCCAATCTGGCCTGGACATTTTGATCAATGGAAACTAAATGATAACCAACAATTCTATGATTTTACATTGCAATTGAATACCAATGGATTATTTGGCTCAGTAAAAAATTCAAAGAATGAACTTGTTTTCGAATTATCCAATATCTATTCTTTGGATCCGAGAGACTGGGTTGTCAACTATTCCAAAAACGAAGATTTGAACTCCTTGGTTCTAGTTGCAAGCTTTATACTTATTCATTATCATCAGTATTTCATCAGATAATTCGCTGATTAAATAAAATTAAAAGCCACCTACGATATTTCGATTATTAGGTATTTTGATAAAATCAAGAGATCCGGGTTTTACACCAATAAAAAACTGAAATGCTCTGGATGATGGGAAGTATTTAAAATTCATTCTCCAGCAATGTAAATCTCTTTCGAAACCAAAATCAGGATAGGTAAATGTTTTGTTCTTAATATCATATCCAATAGATCCGATATTGATACTCCACTTTACTGTCAAGGGAATATTTCCGTTGGCATAGATAGTATTGATGGACTGATAAAATGAATCCACACCATTTTTCTGTCTGCTCAGCTCATATCCTATTAAATGATTTATGCTAAACGATTCAAAAATGGAACCAAAACTAGGCAAAGTTTCAGTTGTCGTTTTATTCCCAGCAAATAACCTGATTAAACGAGGAATGGTAAAACCGGTAGTCAGGGCCAAGGTTAAATTTTCAAAGATAAAAAGTTGCTTTTGTGTATTGACGGCAAATTCATTGACTCTCCTCTCAACTCCATTTTCAATCTGTCTGCCATATGGATCCAGTCGAAAATTAATATTTAAACTGCTAATCCCTTTAAAAAAAGTCATTCTGCTAATCCCGGTAATCTTGGACAATTTGAACGAATCTTCCAAGGGCATATAATTTCCGCTGAGTGCAAGATTATCTAATAAGGTAAATTTCTTAGTATTGGAATCTCTTTTAGAATAGTATTTTGTTTCAACCCTATTATTGATGGTGTAATTAATACTTAAATTACTAAATCCAACCGAACCTGTGTTAAATGGACTGTTGTAATATCTGAGGTAATTGATTGGATTATTGTATTGTGGTCTCGAATCCGATTGGCTTGTCCTAATATAATTGAATGGTGCCATTCTATAATCAGGAGCATAAGAAAATGTAACAGAAGGAGAAACTACATGTCTTATTCCTCTAATTAAGCCTTTTTTTAATAGCCATTGACCATAAATCTGAGTACTTAAACTTGCTCCGGCACTTAATTCACGTAGGGCACCAAACTTCTTACTTATAATGGTATCAAGTTGACCATAGACGGTATCAATTACATTGGGTAAATTGGGATTAGTCCTAAAAATAGTATCCGGATTAAAGTTCAATTGCAGGTCTTTGAAGAACCATTCTTCACTGTAATTTATACTTGGAACGAGATTTATATATTTTAATATTTTAAAACTCAGATCCATGGTAAGATTATGCCTTGCTCCATACTTTAAATCATTCCAATTGGGATTTGAAAAAAGCACAGTGTCAATTGAACTGATATTGCTTCTAATTTTAGAATTATAGTTCAATGTAATTTTCTCATACCATTTTTCTGTTGCCGAAACTTTTGATTTACTTTTAAATGGATTTATTGGTCGTAAGTTCAGATCTATAGATGGGAAGTTGATACTGATATTCCTGGTGACCAGATTTTGGCTATGCTGCATTCCGATATTAAAACTGAGTTTAGAATTTGGAATCTGGTATGCCAAATTAAAATTTGAACTGATTGTTGTTTTAAGCACACTGGATGCATCCCTGTTGGTTAATCTAAAATTTGGATTGATAGAAAAATCAACATTTCCACCAATCTGCCTGTAAGGATGTGCTCCCTGAAGTTGGCTATGATTCATACGGATAGAAAACACTCGTGTTAATTGCTTTTTATATGAATTCTCTAATTCTGCTCGAAGATTCTGATATACAAAGCGCGCATCTCCACGATACTTGTATCTCTTTGTATACTGAATGTCCGAATTGAGACTAAAGGAACCTTTAAACCAGATATCTGAGGTTAATTTCAGATCAACATAATCACTAATTGGAAAATAATATCCAACACCCTGCAATCCAAAACCATAATTTGGATCATAAATATAATTTTTTGGAAATATCAAGCCGGAGGCTTTGTTCTTGGAGATCGGAAAAAATCCAAAAGGCAACATCAGTGGTGGAGCCGGAACATCGTGTATTTTAACAATAGAGGGTCCAACTACAATTAACTTATTGGGAACTATTTTCTGCTTGGAGCTGTAGATTCCAAAATGAGGCTCAGGTGCATCGCAGGTCGTAAAAATTCCATGAGAATTATAAACGGTATTATCTGTACTGTGTTCAGCATCTTTGGAAATAAACTTGCTCAACGCCCCATGGATATAAATGTCGGACTCTTTGGTAACAACTTCTTTAACTATACCTCTCTTGGATTTAAAGTTATATCTTATGTTTTGTGCATCAAAGCTCTGCTCGCCATCTTTAAATTTTGGAACTCCTGTTGGCACATTCATACTATCCCTTAACGGCTGTGCTTCAATTTCACTCTTGTTTAAATCAATTATTATATAATCTGCACGTAACTCCATCGTCTGATACTTGATCCATGCATCGCCGTATAGATAAATGTAGCGATTTTTTAAATCAAATACACTGCTATCACGAGAACTGTAATCAACCGGTTCAGTAATTGAATCATTACTGGCAAGATACAATTGTGATCCTCGGATTATTAAGCTGTCTTTCTTAATCAAGGACTCGTTGATCAAAGTGTCTGAATAAATAAACAGAGCTGTCGTATCCTGCGCCCAAGCCTTACAACAAACCAATAAAAAGAATATTATACTTCGCATTAAAAAATTAGCTGTTGAAATATATAAAATTCTTTAATATGTTATATTTTTGCATTAGATAAGAACTCAAGATGTTAAACTACAGTCGGGCTTACAAGAAGCTCCTATATCTTTTTTTTCTAATTTTCCTTGTCTATCAATGGCTTGCGGCACATCCAATAAACGCACCAAAAGTACAAATTATTAAGGATCCGGTCATTATTCTTGACCCTGGTCATGGTGGCAATAACCCTGGTGCAAAGGGTTCATCGAACCTTGAAAAAGATATAAATCTTCAGTTTGCTTACAGAATAAAGAAACTCCTTCTTTATCATCTTCCTAAGGTTAAAGTAATCTTAACTCGTGAAGTTGACACCTTCCTTTCCTTAGACAAAAGAGCAGAAATCGCCAATCTAAATAAAGCAGATTTGTTTATATCGCTTCATTGCAATTCCAACAATACCGGCATAGTCAGAGGTGCAGAAGTCTATATTATGGGCAATCATAAATCGGATGAACACTTGGAATTAAGTTTGCGGGAATACTATGAGGATAATGAACATGATCATTCAGCTTCGCTTACGGGAGATGAGGGTATGGACTTTATCTTTCTCAATCAAATACAATCAAACATTATTTCAGAAAGCATAGATTTTGGAAAATCTCTGGTAGAACTATTGAATCAAGAGCACCCTGCCGGATGCCGGCCACTGCGACAAGCAGGATTCAAAGTATTATGGAGGGCCACAATGCCCTCTGTCCTAATTGAATTGGGATATATAAATAATATTCAAGATGAAAAATTTCTTTCAAGCACAGAAGGCCAAATCATAATTTCTCAGTCCATTGTTGAAAGCATTAAAAACTTTCTTTCCGTTAGATCTGAAGAAATTCAGACTGCTTCTATTCCTTTACCCTTGAATAAGTGATTACATAAGCTAGAAACCCGTTAATACCACAGGTCAATCTGTCTTGTTGAGATTATATTGAATTATTGTAATTTTACCATTTAAATTTTTGTATTGAAACTTTCTTACGAGGCTCGGATAGGTATTTTAGCAACGATTACCCTGATAATCTTAGTTGTCGGGTATAAATTCTTAAAAGGAAATAATTTATTTGACAACCACAAGACGTATTATGCAATTTATGATAATGTTGGTCAATTAGATCCTTCAGCACCCGTGTTTACCAGAGGAATTAAGGTAGGCACCGTTCTTAAAGTAGAATTAGCAGAAGACAATCCGGATAAAGTATTGGTTACCATGGATGTTAAAGGCAATATAAGATTACCGAAAAACACTCTTGCTGTATTGCTATCTACAGGTTTACTGGGAGGAAAAGCAATTGATCTGCGATTTGATCATCATTGTACGGATGATTGTGTACCTTCAAAAGGCATGCTGAATTCAGAAGTTGAAAGTATGCTAACTTCAATACTTCCAAAATCCGAAATAGAAGAATACATGGAGGCCATTGGCAGTAAATTAAAAAACACCTTAGATTCTTCCGGTAAGAAATCTCAATTCAACAGCATGTCCAATGACCTTGGATCAACCTTACATAATTTACATTTATTGAGCATAAAACTCAACGAACTCATCGAAGCAAATACCAAACAGATTAATACCACAGTTTCAGGATTATCAACACTGTCCTCTACATTATCTTCAAATGCAAAATCTATAGATCAAAGTTTAAAAAATTTAGAAACAATTACTTCCCAGTTAAAAAATGCAGATGCAGGCAAACTGGTACAAAATAGTACAGAGACCCTGAAATCTATTGAAAAAACTTCACAGGAAGCAACTAAATCACTTAAGGAAATCCAACAACTCATTTCTCAAATAAATAATGGAAATGGTACTTTGTCAAAATTAATAAAAGATCCGACTCTGTACAAAAACCTGGAATTATCCACTCAAAGTCTTGAAAAACTATTGACTGACCTCAAAGCCAATCCGGGAAGATATGTTCACTTTTCGGTTTTTCCCGATAAGAAAAAAAATCAATAGTTATTTAAAAAATAGAAATCACTATTTCCGAATTGCTTCAACAGGATCCATTCTGGAAGCAGATATTGCTGGTAACAACCCGGACAGAAGACCTACAAAAACCGAAAGACCAACTCCCAGAATAATATTAGTCCAGGATAAATACATTTCAAATTCTATAACTTTGGTAAGCACAAACATCATTACTCCAACTATAATAATTCCAAGTATGCCACCAAGAATACATAATATTATTGCTTCTAACAAATACTCTATTAAAATATAAAATCTTTTAGCACCCAGAGCCATTTTAATTCCAATTACGGATGTTCGTTCTTTAACAGACACAAACATAATATTAGCGACTCCAAATGCTCCAACCAACATTGCAAAAAAACCAATTGCAAATCCGGCAAGGTTCAACACCTTAAAAACACCTTCAATGATCGAGGTTAAAATAGAAACCTGATTGGTGCTAAAGTTATCCTTATCAATGGGTTTTAATCCTCGAATGGGTCGAATTATACTTGCTATTTCATATTTAAGTTCTTCCATTTTTGACTGATCTTTGGCTTTTATTGCAATCAAGCTTCCCCAGGTATCATTTCCATTAATATTGATAATTTTTTTAATCGCATTAACGGGAATAATAATTGCCTGATCGGTCTCCATTACATTTAAAAGGGATTTACCTTCAGTTTGGATGATACCGGTAATCGTAAATTTCTGGCCATGCAAGGTGATTTCCTTCCCGATTCCGTCTTTCTTAGGAAACAATGTTTCTGCTACTGAACTGCCAATTATTGCCTGATTGGATCCCCGATTAAACTCCAAGGATGACAGATATCTACCCTCTCCGATATCAAGCTTAAGTACCTGATTATAATCTTCGGTTATTCCTAATAAATAAGCTCCTTCAACATAGTTACTGCCATACTTAACCAATTTACCCGGAACAAAAACCATATAGGTAGATTTCTGTGCCAACCCTGATTTTTTTTCGATGGCTTCCAGATCTTTTAACGAAGGATAAGGGCGGCTCATATATTTCCAAAAACTTTGTCCAGGATCCTCCCCCCATGAGAACTTATCGATATAGATTACATCGGTTCCCAGTTTTTGAAAGCTCTTAACAATATTGTTTTGCAGAGAGTCAACAGCCGATAATACCGCAATAATGCAAAAAATTCCAATAATTATACCCAACAAGGTCAGAAAGGTCCGCATCTTATTTGCATTTAACTGATGTAAGGCCTGCCTCAAACTCTCTTGTAGGATTCTAAGAAAAATCAAATGTTAATTTTTTACAATGTTTAAAATGCCTCTCAAATGTATTTCAAATTCAAGATTTAGTCATTCAATCTCAAAACTATTACTGAATTATAATCCAAATCAGCTTAAAAACCCATTTGCCAATTATCTGATAATCAAATATTTAATTTAAAACCAAAAATATAACTTTTACCTTTATAAACAATAATTTGAAAAATTTATTGATACAAATTGCAGAATATCCATCGACTGTGGATAGATTTTTAAGCTAATTTTACAATAAAGTACTCATTATCAACATTAAATATACTTTTAATAATATATCTCCAACCTCTTGACAAGGGGTAGTTGGATGTTATACATTTGCGCAAAAATTAAAATAGAATTACATGCGGACAAAACTGTCAAATTTTGACTTCAACCTACCTAAGAATCTCATTGCTCAATATCCGGCTTCTGAAAGGACTGAATCGAGATTAATGGTCATACACAAGAATTCCGGAAAAATTGAACATAAGATCTTTAAGGATATCATTAATTATGTTGAAGACAAGGATTCAATAATAATTAACAATACAAAAGTTTTTCCGGCAAGGCTTTACGGTAAAAAGGAAAAAACCGGAGCAAAAATAGAGGTATTCTTACTTCGTGAATTGAATAAGTCTGTTGGCTTGTGGGATGTTCTGGTCGATCCGGCAAGAAAAATACGGGTCGGCAATAAACTTTATTTCTTCGATAAGAACAATAAAGAGGTTCTTGCTGCTGAAGTTGTCGATAACACAACTTCAAGAGGCCGTACAATCCGATTTCTTCATGATGGTGACGAAGAATCTTTTCAGGCAATATTAAGGACTCTGGGTCAAACTCCTTTACCAAAATACATTACCCGAAATTCTGAAGCAAGTGACATTGAAAGATATCAAACTGTATATGCCAAGGAAGTTGGTGCTGTAGCAGCACCAACGGCAGGTTTGCATTTCAGTAGAGAGTTGTGCAAAATGATTGAGATAAAAGGTGGTTATTTTGGAGAGGTAACACTACATGTAGGGATGGGAACTTTCCGGCCGATTGACGTAGAAGATCTATCCAAACACAAGATGGAAGCAGAATATTTTAAGATTTCGGAATATACTGCCAATCTGGTTAATAAGACACGAGAGAATGGCCGTAACGTATTCTGTATCGGAACGACATCAATGCGCGCTCTTGAGTCTTCTGTTACAGCTTCAAAACAATTAAGACCGGCAGAGGGCTGGACCAACCTCTTTGTCTTTCCGCCTTATGACTTTACAATTGCCAATAGGATGGTCACTAATTTTCATCTTCCAAAGTCAAGTCTTATCATAATGGTTTCTGCTTTTGCAGGTCATGAATTATTGATGGATGCATATCAATTGGCGATTAAAGAAAAATACCGCTTCTATAGCTATGGTGATGCCATGTTAATTACTGACTAGGATTGGGAACTTTTTTAATTAAAATGAATTATTACAATTGTTTACAAAATAAAACAACAACTTAAGAAAATGTATTGGACCTTAGAATTAGCTCATCATCTCGAAGATGCACCTTGGCCGGCATCTAGGGATGAACTTATCGATTACGCGATCCGATCCGGATGCCCAATTGAAGTGATTGAAAATCTACAAGAACTGGATGACGAAGAAGAAATCTTTGAATCGATGGAAGATATTTGGCCAGATTATCCGAGAAAAGATGATTTCTTATTTAATGAAGATGAATATTAATTATTAATTCATAAACTTTAAAAAAAAGTCCCGGAGTTGTTGATACTTTGGGATTTTTTTTAATCATTAACGAATGTCTGATAAGCATTTTATTATAGCCATAGATGGATATTCTGCGTGCGGGAAAAGTACCTTGGCTAAGGAACTGGCCAATGCCCTACAGGTTAGATATTTGGATAGCGGAGCTTTATACCGGGCAATTACTTTATTCTGTATCAGACATATTATACATCCTGAAGACGAAAAATCAGTAATAGATTGTCTTCAGTTTATTCAGTTAAAATTAGATCTTGATAATCCAATTAAAATAACCCTAAATCAAGAAAATGTAACGGATGAAATCAGGATGCCCGAAGTCACCAGATGGGTAAGCGAAATTTCTGTTATTCCTCAGGTCAGACTTAAAGTCAATGATATATTACGGGAAACTTCTGTAGGAAACTCCATTATAATGGATGGAAGGGATATTGGTACAGTAGTATTTCCAAATGCAGATATAAAGTTTTTTATCACTGCAGATATTCAGATTCGTGCTCTGCGACGTCAGCGAGAACTTGTTGAACAAGGCAGATCAATTGATTTAACAACTATAAAAGAAAATCTTCTTCACAGAGATCATTTGGATTCAACTAGAATGGACAGCCCTTTAAGAAAAGCAGAAGATTCAATCGTTATTGACAATACACTTTTAGACCGAAAGGAGCAATTGGATTTGGCACTTAACATCATCAAGTCAAAAATCAATTAAATCGCCTTTCTTTTATCTAATTTTTAGAGTAGAAGAATTTTTGTTTTTCACTACCATTATCAACAATATATATTCCAGATTGAACAAAAACACCTGAAAGATCTAGCTGAATTTTATCCATTGCCTGAAGTTTGTAGTTTCTGATTACGCGTCCCATAAGATCAACTATTCTAATTTCCATCTGGGTATTCCGATTACTTCTCACAAATAATTCTGTTCCAATCTGATTAAGGCTAAAAGCCTGTAATGACTGATCATCATTTGTAGGATCATTTACTTCGCTAAATCCTTCTTGATAAGGAATTGAATTAAACTTTCCCAATGGAATCAACGTATAATTAATTCGATATTCATTTTCATCTGAATACTGAAATTCAAGTTTTTGTGAAGCAAATTCTTCAAGTACTTTTTCCCTATCTATGTGTTGCAAATCGAAATTTACTATTTTGTAACCCATACTTTGTTTGTTCCTTTTACTTTGAATCAACAAATTAAGGTCTGTACTATCAATTAATTGATCTGAATTCACATCGGCAGCCAAAATTTGATAAGTACTTGGGTTTTTAATTTGATGATTCAAAAATCTTTTTAACCAAAGCACATCCTCCATCTGTACTTCAAATTTATTTTTTACCAGAAAAACCGGCATATATACTTCATTACAAATAAGTTTATCTGATGAATAATATCCAGCTGTATTCTCCTGTAACTGTATTGTTGATGAATCATGTAAATTATATACTGACACCGAGGTTTTAACTATCAATTGATTCTGTTCCCAATTCTTTATGGTAAGTGAATAAGAATACTTTTTCTTAATAATGTTCTTACTGCAATTTGGAATTCCAACATTATTCTGAATAACAATTTTTGTTTTACAATAATCTTGATTACCCAAATTGTCTGTAACGTAAATGGTAACTTCATTATCACCCAGTTCTTTGCAGGTAAAAATTTTACTTTTTTCCTGCCGATCCGAACTAAATGAAAATTCAAGATTTCTGCCTTTACAGCTATGAAATGAAGCTTTATCTAAGTCTTTAGCCCATACTTCAACCATACCTTCATCCGGCACACCATCTCCGTTATTATCAATCGGCATGAGATCAATAATTACCCCATCCAAACAATACGGCGTTGGCTGTTTAATGTTTTGAACTTTGATATTCATTTCACATTTCAATTCTTCACCACAGGCATATTCAGCAATGTAGTGGACCTTATGATCACCAATCGGATAATATCCATTAGCACTGTTCAGATTGGTATCTGCATAAATCGAATTATTATGGATCGAATAAGGCATATTACATGGACTAAACAATCTTGCCGGATCAATATGAAGATAGACCGAATCACATTGATAAGTCGAAACAACGGTATCATTTGGACAGAACAATCTTGCTGCTGTATCCAGTTTTATTAATTTTATAGTCTGTACATAGGTAAATATCCCTGCATTAGGGTTTTTATAAGCATCGTATACACACCAATCTAAAATTCTCCACGTCCTTAATAATTTTTCACAACCCTCTGTAACCTTATGTCTGGAATCCGTAAAACCAAGCATCGGTTTGGCACATTTATTTGTTTTCCAATAAGGCCTGTCAAATGGTTTTAATAGGTTCTTAAGCTCTGCTTCAGGATCACAGGATTCAATCGTAAGATCTCTAGGCCAGGTAATATCCTTATATCCGAATGCATTTGTATTATCTAAAGTAATAATTTGAGTACAGGTCTGCCATTGAAAATCGGGATCCTGTACACCCCAGGTTCGGGTAATGGTGCCTACGCCGCAATCATTAAGTTCAACCAGAACTTTACAATCCTTTATCCAAACTTTAGTCCCGTTTTGATCAACATAAGCCTTACCAAATAAGTCAAGGTTGGAAATATCCGTGTTGCAATTGATTGTTATATTTCCCGGACAAACGAATTTAAAATTAACTTGAGCATTGAGATATGTAGTCAAACATACAATAAATAATAACCTGAGGAGTAGCATGAGTTTTGTTTTACCTTGGCAAATTTAAAAAATTACGCGGAATTCTGTTGCAGATTCAGAAAATTAAGGAGTTGTTTCACTGCCTTCCCGCGGTGGGAAATTTGATTTTTTTCAGCAGTAGTCATCTGAGCGAAAGTTTGGTTTGACATTTCGGGAATAAAAATTGGATCGTAACCAAATCCTGAAATTCCGGTAATTGAATAAGCTATTTCTCCTTCTGCAACACCTTCAAAAACATATTCTTTAGAATTGTAAATCAGGGCAATAACAGTTTTAAATCTTGCCTTACGATTTTTTTGATTTGACAATTTGTACAGTACCAGCTGCAGGTTGTCCAATGATGACTTGTGATCCGCTGAATAGCGAGCTGAACGAACGCCGGGCTCTCCATTAAGTGAGTCAATTTCCAATCCGGAGTCTTCTGCAAAACAGTTTTGCAAAGTTTGAACATGTATTGCTCTAGCTTTTATCAGCGCATTTTGCTGAAATGTTTCACCATTTTCTTCAATTTCATCGTAAAAACCTGCTTCAGACATAGAAATTAAGCTAATTTCTGTGGGCAGTTGCGATCTGATTTCCTGAATTTTGTGCTCATTGGCACTTGCCATGATCAATTTAATTTTTTCCATCTTCTAATGGCACTCCAGAGAAGTGATTTGTTATGATGATTCTCAAAACACTTTGAGATTGAATCGGCAAAGAGAATATTAAAATTCATGAATTGATAGACCTTGTATTTATCCTCGAATCCTTGGAGACACAAATTATTAGGTTTAAGACCAAAAACTAGTATATCATAATCCGTAGTGCTTGTGAGATCAGATATTTGAACGGACTGATTTTTTTCCAACTTGATCAGACTTGCATTGGAATCAGCAATTAAATTAACGGATAATAATATTTTGTTCAAGTCTTTCATTTTATCGTCATCTTGAAATTCTATTGAGTCTATAAAAATTATATTCTGTTTGAGCGTATAATTTTTTATTGAAACAAAATTTTCTTCTGACAATAAATATGTAGTATATTTGCTGAAATATTGGTCCAAAAGTTAAGTTGGGTTATTTTTATTATTAAAAAATTAAAAAGACTTTAGTCTTATCTTTGGCAAATCTACTCAAGTGTATAAAAACCAATCTATGTACGCAGATATTAAAATTAGCACTATTGAAAAAAGCAGAATAAGCGAATTAGACTTTAACAATATTCCATTTGGAAAAGTCTTTGCTGATCATATGTTCATTGCTGATTTTGATGGTAAACAATGGAAAAATTTTGAAATTTGTCCATTACACAAAATTCCATTCCATCCTGCAACAATGGCCTGGCACTATGGACAAGCTATTTTTGAAGGCATGAAAGCAGGTATCAACGATGATGGAATACCTCAGCTCTTCAGACCCTACAAGCACGCCGAAAGACTTAACAATTCTGCCCGAAGAATGTGTATGCCCGAGTTTCCGGTTGATCTGTTCGTTGAAGCCTTAAAACAATTGGTATGGATAGATAGAGCCTGGATTCCGCATGATGATGAATCGGCCTTGTATATAAGACCCGTCATGATGGCTACCGACGAGTTTGTCGGAGTTAGATCTTCCGATACATTTAAACTAATGATTATGAATCTTCCGTCCGGTCCCTACTACAGCAAGCCGGTAGGTTTATTAGTAGCCGATAAATATGTGAGAGCTGCAGAAGGCGGTGTTGGATTTGCAAAAGCTGCAGGTAATTATGGATCAAGTCTGTATCCAACCAAACTGGCGAAAGAATTGGGTTATGATCAGGTGATGTGGATGGATGCAAAAGAATTCAAATATGTCCAGGAAGTTGGCACTATGAATATATTTTTTGTTTTAAAAGACAAAATACTTACACCGGATCTTACAGGAACAATCTTGGATGGCGTTACTCGTGATTCTGTAATACAACTGTTGAGAGAAAAGGGACATAAGGTTGAAGAAAAACACGTAAGTATAGATGAGATTGTAAATGCTCATCAAAAAGGCGAATTATTAGAAGTGTTTGGAACGGGCACAGCGGCGGTAATTGCTCATGTTGACCATATCGGTTATCATGGTACTGACCTAAAGCTTGATCCTAATAATTGGAACTTATCTAAATTTTTAAAATCAGAAATAAACGGCATCAGAGCAGGCAAAATAAAGGACAATCACAACTGGGTTGTGTCAGTAACTGAAAATATTACGGCATAGAGAAAATAATATTTAAGCCAAATTTATGTGGTCTGAGTATCGCAAATATTTTCTAAGTGGAATCGGCATTGTACTTCTGATCTTTATTATTGGATACTTTAGTGAAGTTGTAAGTTATGTCTTGATCTCATGGGTAATTAGTATGGTTGGAGATCCAATCCAGAAGTTTTTACTTTTTCGTTTCAAACTTTTAAAATTTAAGTTTGGCAAATCTCTGGCAGCACTAATAACACTTTTCGTCGTTTTTGCCGCTTTAGGATCTATACTTTGGTTTTTTGTTCCGGTTGTGATTCAACAGGCTGTAATCCTTTCGAAAGTTGATTTTAACAGCATCTCACTTGCATTGCAAGAGCCAATTGAAAAATTCAATACCTGGCTAAGAACATTAGGCTTAGAACCCGGACCAAGCGCAGCGGAACAGCTTAAAACTCTTGTTGGCAATTATTTTGATCCTGCCAGACTAAGCGGGTTTTTTGGAAACCTGTTGAACCAAGCCGGGCATCTGGTAATCGGAGTTTTTTCCATAGTTTTTATTTCCTTTTTCTTTTTAAAAGAAAGAAATTTATTTAAACAAGCTGTTATTTCAGCAGTTCCAACCCGAAGCGTAAAAAAAGTACGAATTGTCATCGAAGAGGTAAGCAATTTATTAACCCGGTATTTTGGAGGAATTATAATACAAATGATTATTCTAATAATTCTAATTACCGGAGGTCTTGCAATGTTGGGATTGAGCAATGCCTTATTGATTGCCGTTTTCTATGCAATCATCAACATAATTCCTTATGTAGGTCCCTTGATTGGAGCCGCATTCGGATGCTTATTAACCATTTCTTCAAACTTAGAACTAAGTTTTTATGATCAGATTCTTCCCTTGCTGGTTAATGTATTAATTGTATTTGGAATTGTCAAATTGTTGGATGACTTTATCATCCAACCCTTTATTTTTTCTAAACGCGTTCAAGCTCATCCGCTTGAAATATTTCTGGTTATTATGATAGGTGCAAGAATTAATGGAATCTTAGGAATGGTGCTTGCAATTCCTACTTACACAATCTTTAGAGTAATAGCCAAAGAATTTCTTAGCGAATTTAAACTAATCAGAAAAATGACAGGAGACCTTGAAGGTAAAGAAGAATAACAAAAAAATGTTTACGAACAAATTAACGCAATACATATTTCATGAATCTCCTAGAAGAAATTAACATAAATCTCCAAAATCTGCTTCAATCAATAACCTTGAATATAACGGTTATTATAAATGCATTACTCATCTTGATTGGTGGATGGCTGATTGCTAAAATTGTTCAATGGATTGTCTTGAGATTATCCCACAGCATGGGAATTGATCGTCTGGCTCAAAAATCAGGTGTCCATAAATTTCTGGAGAAAAGAGGTATCGTAAATGGATTCTCTGGTATTCTATCCAGAATATGTTTCTGGGCGATTCTGCTTATTGTTTTGGTTAGTTTTTTCAATAGCCTTGGATTGGGAATTGTTTCAGATCTACTCAATCAATTACTACTGTTTATTCCCAATGTCCTAATTGCCAGCATTATTATAATTCTAGGTTTTTACCTGGCAGAATTTGTAAGCAGTCTGGTTGTAAGCAGTCTTGAAGAAAGTAAATTCGAGAATCCTGAACTGATTGGAAAACTTGTATTCTATAGTATTGCATTTTTTACTATGGCAATTGCATTAACACAGATCGGAATTGGAGAAAAAATTATTACAAATATTGTAAGTATTTTTTTTGGTTCTATAGGCCTAGCATTGGCTATTTCTTTTGGTCTAGGAGCTCAGGATTGGGCAAAAGAAATCATCAGAAGATATTTTTCAAATGAAGACAAGCCTAAAGATTAAAATCATCGGCTAAACTTTATCACAAATTACTTGACGAAATAGACTATTGTCCTGATAGACTTTTCTTAATTCTGTAATATTACAATTCCCGATCTATAAATACCATCAAAAAGCTTTTCTAAGAAAAAATGTAATTGGGTCTTAAACTTCCTCAACTTTATACTCAAGCAGAACTTCAAATGGAATCGTTTTAAGAACGCACTGGTTAGTTGACTCCAAAACTACAAGAGGAGCAAACCCGGCCTTATAGGCTTCAACCCACCGCAACATACATAAACACCAACGATCTCCAGGCTTTACACCGGAAAATAAATATTCAGGCCTTGGTGTACTCAAATCATTACCAGCCTTTTTTGAAAACTGAAGAAATTCTTCAGAGGCTACAATACAGACTGTATGTTGCCCGATATCATCTTCTCCAGTACTACAACATCCGTTACGGTAAAATCCTGTTAAAGGATCAAGGCTACATACCGTAATCGGTTTGCCAAAAACATTTAAAGCCAACTTTTCCATAACTGATGCAAATCTAATTGGATTCAAAATAATATTTTAATTGAATTGTAATAAACTTCTAATCCCTAAAAATTCTATTATAATTAGTTAATGAACTATTAAAAAGCAGTCATTCAACAAAAACCCTACAAATTATTTATTTTCTTTGTGTTATTATTCAACAAAATATAAGACAATGTATAAAGTAATTCTAATCGCCCTAACACTTGGAATGGTCTCTTGCGTAAGTTCTAAAAAATTTAAAACTTCACAGGAAGAAAATCTTTCTCTTCAAGCTTCATTAAAAAAGTGTCAGGAAAATCTGGAAGACTGTGTTTCAAAAAAGGAAATGTCCGATAAAACATATAATTCTCAATTAACGGAATTGCAAACCGGAGTAAATTCCAGAAATGAAAAAATAAAAAATCTTGAAGAACAACTTGAAGTAATAAAGAAAACCAACAACAATCTGTTGGATAGACTATCAGATCTTAGTGTTGTAAATAAAGCCGGAGCGGAGAGTATTCAAAAATCACTTGATGCCATGAATGAAAAAGATAAATATATTAAAAATTTAACTTCTGAAATGAGCAGAAAAGATTCTATTAATCTATCTCTTGTAATGAACTTAAAAAAATCATTAGGAAATATTTCTTCAGATGACATCAATATAGAAGTTAAGAAAGGTGTTGTATATATTAGTCTATCAGACAAATTGTTATTTAGAACAGCAAGTGCAACAATCAATGAATCTGCAGGTGCAACTTTAGAAAAAATTGCTAAAATCCTGAATGATCAAAATAACGTCGATGTCCTGATTGAAGGTCATACAGATAATGTCCCTATGAATACAGATTGCATTATTGACAACTGGGATCTGAGTACAAAAAGAGCTACCGCAATAGCCCGAATTCTACAAAGGAAATACAATGTTGATCCGGCTAGAATTACTGCTGGTGGAAAATCTGAATATTCTCCTAAGTCAGGTAATGATACAGAAGCCGGAAGAAGAATTAACAGAAGAACAGAAATTATCATACTTCCAAGACTTGATCAGTTCTTTAAAATGGTTGTCCCGGCTACAAAATAATATTTTACGTTTTCAATGTAAAGTTGGTCAATCCTAAAAATAAGACTCAATTCCACGAGTATTACTGGAGTTTAATTGGGAATTAAGAATGTAGAGTTAGAGAATTCGACTCTGCTATATAAAGTTTATTAATGTCCTACTAATGGAACTCTTCTTATGATAATAATTTTTTGAATCAGAATTAAAACCTGATCCGTAAAATTAGATTTTTGATCGTATTGTCGGGATATTAAAATCAAATACTCAAAAGTAACATTTGAGGAAGTTAATGGTGACTTTGTAAGTAATTGCTTATGACGAAATTGAATTAATACTTACTTTAATAAGCTGACATTTCCTTTTCGGAAATATTTTTTATCACCGGGGCATTTTGCTTCAATATAATACCCGAATACATCAGGTTGCAATTTTTCACCTTTGTAAATCCCATCCCAACCAAGGTTAAGGTCATTGCTTTCAAAAACTTTCTCTCCCCATCTATCATAAACTCTGAGAATGATAGATTGAATATTGCTGCTTCGCACTCTGAATACATCATTCTTGCCATCATCATTAGGTGAAAATGCATTGGGTATAAAAATTGTACTACTATCACAGTCAGCAATAATAACTTTAACTATGGTTTTTAGTATGTGAATACAACCCAGGGAATCCGTTACTTTAATTATATATTCTGTAGTTTGCTTTGGCTTAGCGATAACTGATTGACAAGTATCGCAATTTAAACTCAATGAAGGACTCCATTTCCATTGAACTCCATTACTAACTCTAAGTTCAACAGAATCTCCTATATTGATTGTACTTTCATAAGGGTCTACCATCAAGGTTCCAATAAACTTTTTTACAAGAATACAGAATGTATCAATTCCCGGACATTGAGGTTTATCCAGAAATTCAAGAAAAATTATTTGGCTAGAATCAGCAAAAATTTTCTGACTGTCCGAGAATGGATCTTTGATATTTCGACCTACCCAACGAATATTCTTCCTCTGATTACTCATTATAGAAATAGTATCCCCATAACATGGTTCGATTATTAGTTTCTTTCCGCTAACTTCTGGAACCGCGAGGATATTAAATTCATACGTCCTGTTACATTGATCTGGAAGAATCTCGCAAAGACGATAAGTAAAAATCGTTTTTACTGTTAGACTGTCATCAATTAGAATGGTATTTTTGGAACAGGTATCGCAACTAACTTTACCGGATTTCCAGATATATCTGGCATTGGGTTTGTAATCAACACCAATTTCTACATTACTACCAGCGCAATAATCTGTTGAATCAACAATTCGGATGGCTTGCAATTCTTTCAATCTCAGCACTGTTGTATCCTGATTACATATACAGTTATTTAAAGAAGTCGTCAGAATAAATTGACACGAATTTAACAATTGATTAGCTAGACTATCAGTTAATTTTACTTTTCCGTCTTTTTGAAATAATTCCTTTACAAAGCAATATTCTTTAATAAATACATCATCAATATCCAGCTTACCATTAATATTACTATCCTGATAAAGATTGAAACAAATCAGGCTGTCACTTAGTCCGGAAGCATTAATGATATCAAGAAAAATGTCTGTAATATACTTTTCATTGGAAGATTCCTTAAGACTAAAGCTATCTATATGAATTACAATACTTTCTTTATCAAATTGGATATTGAATTGATCCTTAATTACTCTAACATCACAATCCAGATGGGATATGTTGCATAATGTTCTCTGCCTAGTAATTAACTCCAAATCTATTCTCACTTTTCCACATGGAATGATATTGAAATTCTTTAATTCAATTTCAAACTGGATTTCCTGATCAAGTGACACACCAGATTTTAGACCAATCTTAACAAATTTACCTCCCGATACAATTTCAATATCAGGATTCTGTAAATCAATATTCTTTATCACTTTAAATGAACCGACAACATACTCTACAGGATCCGGAATGAAAAACTTAATACTGTCGCCTGCTTGGGACAATCCTGATCCATTAATTGATACTAAAATATTTCCATTCGAAGAGCATTTATTAATTAACTTCAAAATGGCATTTAAATTATAACTTGCCCCAGAATTTAAACCTTTGATCCTAATTTGATTTCCAATTCGGTTCGGAGAATAAATTTTCTGATTGCAAAGATCTTTTGCTGCTGCCAAATAATTAAGGAATCCATTGATGGAGGAGTTACACTCAGTAAATACTTTGAATTTTAATCTAATACCATGCTTTGGCATAGAATCATTTCCCAGAAGGCCATTTAATTTTATTGCCGGGATTAGATCCGAATAATTATATCTGAACTGAGTCGTAGAAATCTGTAATGGTGGAGGGATTGGAATAAAAGATGCATTCTCTGGATATGCCAATCTTGTAGAACCGGAAACTATCTTCACGCCATCCGGAATAAACAATTCCTGCACAACATCATATGCTGTTCCTAGATTAGAGTTGTACAAAAACAATTCAATCTCGGGTAAGGTATCACACAATAATACTTCTTTATCAATTTTTGGAAAATAATCTAGTTCTAATTCTGCATTTCTAGGAATTATAGGTACAAAAAAAACTTTCTTAATACAATCATTGCTGCTATCAATTCTCTCTGCTCCACAAGCCCAAATAGTCTCAATAATCAAAGTATCCCCATCACAAGCCATATTCTCTCCCAAAAAAAATAACCAATAGTCTTTTCCTTTTTCGAATACTCCCAACTCAAATTCTACATCACTAAGTTTATTAATCGTAATCATAGGCTGAGCTTTTATCTCGAAATTTTTTACAAGACCTTTGCTGGATCTAAGTCTGATCCTAAATAATCCCGAATTTTCAAGACCTGACAACAGGGTACTCAATTGAATTTTCCTTGAATTGCTGACAATAGTTCTGTTGGCAAGTTCAAGTTGTGAGTTTGAATTACTGGATACCAGATTAAAAGTATTTGAAAAAACAGCAGATTTATTTCTCGTTATATATAAAGGAGATAAATAAAAAGGAGTAGAATAATCGCTCGACACATATAAGGAAACATCGACACGATAAGTTCCGATAGCAGGCAACAATTTACAATTAGAGATCGAACCTATAAATTTCAGATTCATGACATATGCCTCATCAAATCTCAACAAGGATAATGAATCTAAATTGGCTTTCCACTGATTGCCGACCAAGAATAATGGTAAAACTAATTTCCTAACCAGAGTTTTGGATACGCTGTCGTTGTAATATACGGATATTTCTACACTATCCATCCTTAGACCCGAAGAAAGATTGCCGAGAATTAGTGAGTCTAATTTCAGCCAAGATCTGAATTCAAACGGAAAAAAATTTTTTAAATGAGGGAGAATTTCGATGCTTTGTATTGGCAATTCAAAATGACTACCACAGATTGTATCATTTAATCCTGATGAAACAAATTTTACACATTGAGTTACTAACTCTAGAGGATTTGACTTTGTTCCACAAAAGAAATTATGTTCTTTAGGATTAACACGATTAAACAATAAAATTCTAAAATTCAAACTGGTTCTTAAAATTCTAAATCCTACATCAGACAAGACCTTAGAACAAATTGTAATATTCAGACTATCTCCTTCTTCAAATCTTTGATTGTTCGGATAAGTTGGATCAATCAGATTAAAAATTTCAGGAGTTAAGGTTAGAACCCAACCATCACCTAATTCCGTTTGTTGCAAAATAGGGTAACTGCAATTGAGTTGCTTCCCTACTGAAAGATAAGGTTCCAAATTATTCATCTTAAACTTCCAAGTTTTTCCTGAACTTTGATCAAACCAGTTGACTATAGTTTCATAAACATTCAAATTTAGAATCGTGGTTAGCAATACCGATACAGAATCAAAAGAATAATCAGGAACATCAACAATGATTTTTCCGCCGATCAAACTACAGATCGTATCATCAGTTATAGTTCTATTGAGTCTGATCTGAGACAAATCTGCTTTGTTCTGGGAATCCATGAAACGGTCATTGTTTCGATCAAGTATTCCAATGGAAACTCTTTGTGTATTGACTTCAAAATCCACATAACCCGGAACTTGATAGATTTCATTTTCTTCCTTAAGACATTGAAAAGTCAAATCCAGTTTATGAGGAAAGAGTTGCTTGGTTCCACAATCACCAAGCTGATCAGGACAGGTTAATTGCGAAGAAGTACACCATTCAGCTGACAGTCGAGATGTGATTAATATAGGCTCTTCGCAACTAGATTTAAATTTAACTTTTTGATTTATCAATCCCTTATCAATACATTCTTTGTCACAAGACATTTTTACACAAGTGATGATTGTTGAATCTTCTTGTCTAAAAGGAGGATCATACAACAATCTAATCTGAGTACCGGGATTTATATTTCTGTAAATATCTATTCTTGACGGTTTCTTAAGATTAAGTAAGAAGCTTGAGTCGGTAATTTCCAGTGGACAGGGCAGACTCAGAAACACGATTAATTTTTGTGTGGTTAAATTGCGCGGATACTGAACATTCGTTACAAATTTATAGACAGAATCTGGATATAACTGTGTTGATCTTCCAAGTGTAGCTGTATAGGCGCTTACAGACTGAGAATTGAAATAGGGAAAAACTTCAGGAATTTCAGAAGCTTGTCTTAGGCTACCATCAAGACATTGACTACTATATCTATAGGAATAATACCACACCAAATCTGTTCTACCTGTACCAAGCATAGATTCACAACTTTCCCATTCAAAAACTATTTTAAATTCCTGTCCGACATCAATTTTACTTAATTTTACAAGAATAGAATAATACAAATCCCGCGAACACAATGTATCCTTCTCTAGAAAAATAATACTGTCAATTTTGACATTTCCGATTATCCTAATACTGTCTTTTACAAATCCTCTGTTAACCGGTCCGCCTTGCGCTGAATTTTTAGCACGAATTTCAATCTCAATATTTTCCGCATTTCTTTTACCCATATTTCGCACAACTAATTCCTGATCAGTAGATTCTTCTTGACAGATGCATTTAGGAGCTCTCCCGTCAGGATTAAAATTCAACATGGCTTCTTTGTTACTTTCAACAAAGTGTGTTGTACTGCTAGAAAGTATATCTTCCATTTGACAATATCTGCCATTACAACCCCAGTTGGCATAAAACTTACTGTCCACTGTATTTGGTTTGCATTCTTTAGATTGAATCCATTCATCAATAATAATCATCTCATCCATTTCAAAAAGACTATCATGATCTCCTATCTGAAGAAAATCTTTTCCAGTTAATTCTAATTGAAGAATATAATCATTCTCTTGTATGATGGATCTATTGGAAGTAATCACAGCAGCTTGAGTATGCCTGTCCTCAAAAACAAATTTATTTATGGCACCTATTCTGGAATTAATAATTTTGATCTGTCGCAATCCATTTGAACCCAGATCAACATTTAGATCAGGTACAGCAGGAATAATCAACAAGGCATTTACTATATTATAGGGTGGATTACTTACGATAGAATCAGTCTTAGTTCCGTATTGTAAGATGATCTTGTTCTGAAAACTCACCCCATTAATCAAGCGATCATAAGCATTGCAATCCGAACTGATAATTAGTTGAACCCCAATTTTTGATCCTGGATTTAGTAATACAATTTCAAACTTTGGTTGTGACAGTATTGTTACATTTTTTTCAATAGCATTCCTTACTGACGATTGAACATAATCAATTCCTGTAGGAAGTTCTATATTAAGTGTAAGATTCTGAAATAGTGATGATGTAGTATTTTGAATAAAGACTGTCATTGTATCCTGACCACAGATGCTTAAGTGATCCGGATTAATACTAGTTATTTGAATATCCTGAGCATTAATGAAGTAAGTTATTGTAAATATCTGAATTAAGGTCAGGATCTTAATAAGTTTACATATCTTCATAAATTACCTAAAGCAGCCATGAAAATACAACAACTGAATTAGGTTGCTAAAATACTAAACAAATCCTTAACCCAGAGCTAGGTGTATATAACAAATTACATTTAGTTGAAGCTTAGTACAATTTGTTATACACCCTTAAAACCTGATCAGTAAAATTAGATTTTTATTTTATTTTCGGTTTGTTACTGTTGATTATACTTTGGGTCAAAATCAACCATCCATTCAAACCCAAATTTATCTCTGAACATTCCAAAATAAGAACCCCAGGGACTATTTTCAATAGGCATTTCTATCTGTCCACCTGCCGAAAGTCCATTAAACAGATGATCCGCTTCTTCTTTACTTTCAGTACTTATGGAAATCTTACTTCTGTTTTCATTTTCGTTGTGTTTGCCCATAAATTCTGGAGTATCACTTGCCATTAAAATGCTGTTTTTTCCAATAGGTAATGCAATGTGCATGATTTTTTCTGCTTCTTGCTCTGAATATGGATGCTCCGGCATAGGCATGTCTTTGTATCGGACGATCCTTGCAAATTCTCCACCAAAAACTGATTTGTAAAAATTAAATGCTTCTTCAGCATTACCGTTAAAATGAAGATAAGGATTTATTTGTGCCATATATTATAATTTAAATTTTGACTGACTAATCCAACTAGGTGCATCATTAATATGATTCCGCAAAAGTAGGTTAAGTTGCGCAGTATGGTGTTGAATATGCCTCAAATTATAAAGAATTATTTCCAAAATCGAAAAATTCTTATACTCGTTAATCCATCTGCTTATAAGCTGGTCTTCAGTAAGATTTTGAATAACTTCATTTGTCTTCATTCTGCAATGCTGAAGATATTCGAGAATCTCTACTTTTGAATACGTTTTCTCAGGTTGAGTCTGTTCAAACTCAGAAATTGTAAAAGGCGAAGGAGGTTGAAATGATTTTGGGTCCATAGTTAAATAATAGTCCGTCCAAAAAATACAATGGTAGGCTTTGTACCAAAATCTCATTTCTGTATTCCATAGTTCTTCCGGACACATTAGTATTGCGTTTTCAAGCATTTCCAAACTAGCACCAAACTGATTCCATATGGATTCTCTTAGAGATTCAACAATTGTCATCTTATACATAAGGGAATCTACTTTACTTAAACCCAGATAATAAATGTAAGGCAAATAATAAACTTAATTCTTTAAACAATTCCAACACAGTTGATTTGTAAAAATTATCAGTTAAAATTAGGTATAACAAATAGCTTTACATGTATCCAAGTCATTAAAATTTCAGAATTACTATTTTTTCTCTCTGAAAGCTTTCCAGGTATTTTCAAGTAATGCAGTTATAGTCATAGGTCCGACTCCACCCGGAACCGGTGAAATTGCTGAACATTTGTGTTTGACATTCTCAAAATCTACATCACCAACCAGACGATATCCTTTTGAGCTGTTGGCATCATCAATTCTGTTAATCCCAACATCAATAATACATACTCCATCAGAGACCATATCTGCTTTTACAAAGTAAGGAATTCCCAAAGCTGCTATTATTATATCCGCTGAGCGTGTTATTTGAGACAGATTTTGAGTTCTGCTGTGAGCAATTGTAACAGTTGCATTTCCAGGTTTAGATTTCTTAGACATTAATAAGGTTATTGGCGTTCCTACAATGTTGCTTCTTCCCAATACTACACAATGCTTTCCATCTGTGGGAATCTGATACCGATCCAACATCATCATTATACCCATGGGCGTTGCAGGAAGAAAACTGGACAATCCTAATGCCATTCTGCCAAAGTTATTGGGATGAAACCCATCAACATCTTTATTTGGATCAATCCTTAAATTTATTTCTACTTCATCAATATGTCTAGGTACAGGTAGTTGAACAATATATCCATCTATTAATGGATCTTCATTTATGCTATCAATCAAGTTCAATAATTCAGATTGGCTTATACTTTCAGGTTTCTTAATTAGTGTGGAAGCAAATCCAACCTCTTCACAAGCTTTTATCTTATTTCGCACATAAGCCTGACTCGCTGGATTATTCCCTACGAGTACTGCCGCGAGATGAGGCGGTCTGTGATCTTTTCCGCAAAAATCAATTACCCGTATTGCGATTTCTTTTCGAATAATCTCAGACAGTTTGTTGCCATCCAGCAATATCATAGACTAATTTATTTTTGAAAATCGAATTGTTTTTACTTGCTTGTTTTTACTCAATTGTAAGAAATACATTCCCGGATACAGGTATTCAATATTAATTGCTTTTCCTGGATCTATGATGTTTTGAAACAATATTTCTCCTTGGATATTGAGAACTTTATAGCTCAATGATTCGGAAGCATTGATTAAATAAATCTGTTGCTCTGCCGGATTTGGTTGAATAGAAATTGAATTCAACGGATCATTTAAATTAGTTGTTTTAGCAGTTCCACACAATATGGGATTGGCATTTCCAATAAGATATTCAATGACTTCTTTCTCATTATGTACAGCATGCTGGTTACCGGTATAAATCCAGGCCTTGTGATAATTAGGATTAAAATTAAGCTTAGTTAGTGAAGATTCAATCTCACATGAACCATAGGCAATAGGATAAAAGTCTGTAACAATTGGATATGCCCAATAAGGTCGTTTTCGTCCGCAAGGCACCACCGGATCTTCTGTCTGATGATAAGAGAAAACTGCAATGTTATCTGATTGATCAAATACTTTATTGTTGAGTACAGCTCCAAATATGTTGAACACTCCTTGTACCTTTGTATCAGCACCAACATTGGTATATCTGTTACCTTCAATTGATCCTAGATCTGGCCTCGTCTGACCGTTAACAGGACCGATTGAAAAAGCTTCCGCCGGTTTATATTCTTCTTTATCATAAAAAGCAGTTCCCAATGCTACAATAGCACCCGCTGAACCTCCACCAACCCATACTCTGTCAAGATCTATAGAGTCTGTTAAGTGTCTTGATTTTAAATAACGCAATGCAGACTTACCGTCCTGAATGCCCCTAAATCCTGCCCGAAGAACCTCTGCACTATCCGATGGCAAAATTTGTATTCCGCTAAATCCAATTCGGTAATCAATAGTTGCAGCAACCATTCCCCGCTTTGCACATGACTCACATACCAAGGCAAAATCCTCTCTTTTCCCGGTTATGAATCCACCACCAAATACCCACATAACCAAAGGTCGTTTTACTTCTGGAGAACCTGTTGGATAATAAATATCAACAAACAAAGAATCATTCATTCCTTGAAAATCCTTCTCAATTCCTATAAAAATTTTTTTCTCTGTTCTAAATCCATATTTCTCAATTGTATAATCACAATCCTGAGCAAATAAATGTTCGATTGTAATGAGTAGAATAATACTGATAAAGTACTTCATTTCTTTTTAAAATTTGCCCAAAAGTAAGCTTATTTTTCTAATATGCAGGATGTTCAGGTTTGTTGTTAAGAATTGTTTCAAGTTTATTCAGAACCTCTAAACTCAGTTTATCCATAACTTCAATTGAGCTTAATGTTTCTTTTAGCTGTTCTAATTTGGATGCCCCAAGAATAGCAGTGCTTACATTAGGATTACAAATACACCAGGCAATAGCAAGTTGAGCTAAGGAAACCTCTAATTCTGACGCAAAATTTGACAATTTTAAAGTCAGATTAATATTTTGATCTGTTAGATTTTTTTCTCTTAACCAATCAAGGCCTTCCATAAATAATCTTGTGTCATTGGGTATATTTTTCTGCGAATATTTATCCGTAAGAATTCCCGAAGCTAAGGGTGACCAAATTGTGGTACCCAGGCCTATCGTTTTGTAGATCTGGCTGTATTCCACTTCTACCTTGTGACGGGTCAACATATTATATTGAGGTTGCTCCATAGTTGGTCCAATAAGATTTCTTTCTTTAGCAATCATGTGTGCTTCCATAATTTCCTGAGCTGACCATTCCGAAGTACCCCAATATAAAATTTTTCCTTGTTGAATTAAGGTGTTCATGGTCCAAACAGTCTCTTCTATGGGTGTTGTTTTATCCGGTCGATGACAGAAAAATAAATCAAGATATTCCAACTGAAGTCTTCTCAAAGCATCTTGACATGCTTCAACCACATGCTTGCGGCTTAACCCGGTCTGATTCGGTAATTTTCTGCCATCTCCAAAAAAAACTTTGCTTGAAACCAAATATGAACTTCTATCCCAATTGGCATCTTTCAAAATTTGTCCCATAACTAATTCTGAATTCCCTTTAGAATAAATTTCAGCATTGTCGAAAAAATTCACGCCATTGTCGTAAGCGAAATACATCAATGATTTTGACAATGAATTGTCGATCTGTTTTGCAAAAGTTAACCAGGAGCCAAATGACAACAAGGAAACTTTAAGACCTGACTTTCCAAGATTACGATATATCATGTTATATATTTTGAAATGTGCAGTAAAGTAAATTTAAAAAAATTGAATTATTAGCTGATTAGGAGTTCTGTTTGTTTAAGTATTAAATAAAAACATCATGGTGAATAATAATCACAGATTCTTCAAGAATATGATTTACCCAATTAAACAGCAATAGCCGCTGTAAGAACGGCTATTCCTGTTTATTTTGTCTAAAAGGTAATTTAATCAGTAATAACTATTTGTTTTGATACAAACTTGTCTTTAGTTCTAACCTGTGCAAGATAAAATCCTCCATTCAACTGATTACGGTTAAGTGTAAAATTGGATGAATTGATTTCTACATGAGCTTTCACAAGATTTCCATTCAAATCATAAATATAGATATCTTTCATTGGATGATCCCCTGAAGTCGAAACCAACATTTGTTCTTTCATTGGGTTAGGGCCCATTTTAAGTCCTATTTCTGAATCAGAAACTTCTTTGGTATTTACGTTGGTACAACCCAAATTTAATGCTGCACACAATCTTGGAAGTGTTAACATAAATACAGTATCCATGTAAACTTTTCCTCTGGCTGGAGACATTAATGGATTTGTTCTAAGTCCATTATAATGAAGGGTATCAGCATTAGCTTTCAGTGTTGTATCACGTGAATTTAAAAATCCTACAACAACCTTCAATGTATTTAAATCCCACCAGTCCCATGGCGAACCTTGAGGAACAGGTTGATTATTAAAAATCAAAGGAATATCAAATCCATAAAAATTATCAGCACCTATATTTATTACATTTGGTGCATTGGATGGAAATATACCGCCAACTTTTGCTTTTTGTGCTGAAATCAAATCCTTTAATTTATCCAAATCCGGGTTAACATTTTTGAAGACCTCATTACTTCCGTTTTTATTAGCTTGTTCAATCACTTTACGAGTACCGGTCGCATAAACAACAAATTGGTTGGTCGTAGGAACAATTACCGGTCCTGAAAAATATGGAGCAAAGAAATCATTGGTACAATGTACCCCTGTATATGCAGGTTCAATGGCTTCACCGTCTAACCAAGTAGAGTCACCACACGCTCCACCCATATTAACGTTCAGTTGAAAGTTGGAACTGTAACCAACGTGATTCGGAATACATATCGCACCTTGAGAGGTAGCATAAATATTACCCAAAACAGCAGTATCAACGAATGGCAATAAGGTATTCTGATCTATGAATTGAGGTAGCACAACTTCACTAAAATCATTAACCGCACCGGCGCCAATAGAGAGATAACCTCCGGTCCCTACTCCCCATACACATATCTTTCCAGGATCTATTCCATAAGGATTTGAATTTTCAGCTACAGATTTTTTAAAAAATCGAATACATGTTCGAGTATCCTGAATACCTCTGTATGCAGCACGCAAAAGAGAGCCGGTTCTTACATTCTGATCAGGTGAAGTTGGCAACCATCCCAATCTATAGGTATAAGCGGCAACAACAAAGCCTCTGGAAGCCAAATATCTTGCTGTATATGTAACTACAGAATCAGAGCGAGATCCGGTTACTTGCTGATTGTAAATAGGTGGTAGAAAACTGCCAGTATGAGCAATTAAAACTAGCGGTCTGTCTGTCGCAGAATCTCCATCAGGAACATAAACATCCATTAATAAGGATTCTGCCGCCGGAACTCCTCTTAGTATTCCGATATTTGAGCCATACTCAACATTTGCGGTAATCTTGACCGGATATTGAGGATCGAGATAACGATTCTGTGCTTTTACAAATTGCAGATTTGCAGCACAGAGAAAGAAGAAAAGTACGTAAAAATTTTTCATGTTAATATTGTTTATTTTGATAAAATTAATCTTGCTTGAACTCATACAGAACTCCAAAATAAGCCATTCTTCCGATTAAAGGTCCTCCATATGTCTGATAAGACTTCTGATTAAATATATTTGATGCTCCTAGTTTAAAAGTCAAATTACTTTTCAGCCATAACCAGTTTACCTGAACATCGGTTAAGTTATAACTTGGAATAAATCCGGTAAATTGAGGAGAACCTTCAAATACAAATCCTTCAATCCATTTATAATTAATGCTGAATCCCCAGTTTTTCATCCCAAAAACATTAAGGTCTCTTCCCGTTATTCCAAGATTGTATTTATGCTCTGGAGTATTAAAAGCAGGGATAATTGGATCATCCGATTGCGTATTCAACACATTCCAGGAATAATTAGCTTTTAAACTGTATTGATTAGTGAGAAAATAATTTAAACCAATAGAAAATCCCTGAGAAGTAACTACATCTTTAGCATTTAAACATACGCGATAAGGCTGTGCATATGTTACAAGTATTCCAGTGAATCTTGCATCAATACCCAGCTGATATCCAATAAAATCTTTGTATCTGCTAAAGTAATATCCCAGATCAACGTACAATTTATTCCACAAGGTGGTTCTATAACCCAATTCAAAAGTTCTTACTTTCTCCGGTCTAATCGGTGCAACATCAAACCTTCTTATTGTATCTAAAGATCCGCTATTCAGAAAATCTATGAATGATTCAAGAGTAACCAGATCTCGAATTCCATGAATATTACCCAACAATATTGCCCTTCCTACATTGTAGTGTAGATATTGATCTGTTAAAGTAGGGTTTCTTATTGCTGAAGAAAAAGAAATTCTTAAATAATTATTTCTGGACGGTTGATAGACAATGGATGCTGCAGGTGAAAACAAATAATTGAAATTCTGATTCTTATCTAACCTGCCGGTAACATTGAATCTTAATTTATTACTTAAAAAATTCAAAGTAGGTCCGATATAAATACCCCACTCTTTTGTGGTTATATCTGCCGAACCTGTATCCAAAAGTATTGAGCCCTTTGAATTGGGTAAATAAATTCTACCACTTGCACCTACTTTTAAATCAATATTATTGATCCAATTATTAGAGTATAGATCCTTAAAATGATACTCGCCCTGCCCATGTATCAATGCGGAACGATCATAAAAACGTGTACCATCCTCTGAATATGATATTCTTGAAGTTATATCTTTAAATTGCTTATTAAATTCATCTGTGCCAGGTTCTACATAATTTTTCGTTGTTCCGAAAATATTTCCAGTATTGGCGACTTGCTGAGAATGCTGATGCCAGTTCGTCAAGCTATCCTGATGCAACAAAAGAAAATCGGATATTGCTTTTTTGTATTCATCAGGCTTTCCAAGATAATCTGTAATCTTAGGATAGCCTTCCAGATTTTTTACTTTTGGAACATAATTTAATACCCAATCATTACTATAAGCAGTAAACCAGTCTGCATTAGAACTTGCATATTGCTGTAACTTTATTGCTGTAAAATAGGGATCATAAGAATCTCCTGCATCCTCGTGTGTTCCGTAAAATCTTATAAAATATTTATCTTTCTTATTGACCTCAATCCTATGTTGAAAAAATTTAATATTTCTAAGACTAAATCTGTTGTCTCCCTGAAAGACAGTAGTGCCTCCACCGTATCCTGTACCAAAAATCAATTCAGGAGATTCAAACGACTTTTTCGGATTTAATCTGAAATGAAATGAAGCATTGGTTTTTATATTTTTAGAATTGTAATCGACTATATCAACTTCACGATATCCTTTCCGATGAAAAATTTCCAAACCTGGATACGTTACAACAGACTTCCTTTGATCAAATTCCGATTGATACTCATCACCATATATATTAACTGCATCATAACCCCCTGGGTTGTTTTTTGCAGATATACTATTATATACCGGCTCCTGATTGTCAGCTACCCAATCATAGGCGTTGAAAGCATAAAAATTTAACTTATACGCAAAGTAATCGTTTCCTTTTTTATTTTTAAAAGATTGAGCCCATCTTAAACTTCTTTCAATCAGACTTCGTTCCCCAATTTTAATTGAAGCTGATAAACCTTTATGAAAGAAAGGATTCTTTGTCTCCATATTAATAACCCCGTTAAATGCATTAGGACCATAGAAAGCAGAACTGGCACCGACTATTAAATCTACTTTTAATACATCCAATTCGGAAGCCCCTAAAAAATTACCCAATGAAAAATTCAATCCCGGAGACTGATTATCTACACCATCAATCAACTGCAAAGAACGAACCGGATTGGTACTATTAAATCCTCTTGTATTAATAATTGTAAATCCAAGACTTGCAGTGGTAAGGTCAACATCCTTTAAGGCTCCTAGTCCCGCATAAAAGTTAGCAGCAGGTGTCTCTTTTATCCCTATAAGATCCATTGATTCAACCGTTAACGGAGATTCTTTCTGTTTGTCGCTAATTCTGGTACTTGCTACTTCAATGAGATCCATAACAATCGCTTCTTCTGTCATTCTTACTACCAGATTTTTATTATTCTCGGAATACAACAACTCTTTATTTGCATATCCACTATAACGAAATTCGAGTTTCTGCGGTAAGGGTAAATCTGTTTTTAATATAAAAGCGCCTTCGAAGTCGCTTATGGTTCCGACCGATGTTCCTTTTATGATAATTGTAGCTCCAATTAATGATTCACCAGTCTTTTGATCAATTAAATTTCCTCTAATTGTTGTTTGTCCAATTAGAGCATTATCGTTGCATATCAGTATTATACATATTATATTTGTCAACCATATCAAAGATTTCATAATTAATAAAAGAAGCTTTTATTGGATTTTTATTGATTTGATAACGCAAAGTATTGAAAATTCGATTAATGACAAACTATTTTGCAGAACTTATTCTTACTCTAATGTTCTCTACACAATTATTATTTATACTGTTTCAAGAAAAAACAATATTCCAGGTATTTTCCAAACCGGTACCATTGGAGGGCTAACATATATGGATTATTTGAAAATAAATTTCTCCTAATCAAACTCTCACTTTTTCTAAAAATCGGCAAAACAACAGCATCCAGATGCATAATATTTATCCATTTCACGCAAGATGACAAGCTACCAGGAATTCGTATCTTCTCCCTATTAATGCTCGCTAAATTTTTTAATGAACTATCAACTTTTATAAGAAAAGTCTCTGCAATTTCTAATCCAAGATGAAGAACCGGATTCTCAATATGATATACTTTTATTGAATTCTGTTTAAGAGTAATGGCCCACAAAATATCTTCGTACCCATACTCTTTAAGTTTATTTTCAAACTGAAATTTTTCCATCACACTTTTACTTACCATAAAATTATTCGAATGAAAATACAAATATGGATTTTTCAACCTTTTGTTAACATGCACTGACTCATACCTCGTTCCATAACGACAGTGCAATTTATATTCCTTATCCGAATATTGATTACAATCATATTGTCGACCACCATATACAACCTTACAATGTGAATATTTTAGATAATTTGCAATAAAATCATTACTTATCAATTTACCATCGGCATCAAGATAAATTAATAAATCAAATTTAGCTTCAATGAGGAGTTTATTTCTAATCGCTGATCTTCCGACATTTTCTTGTAAATAAATAACCCTAACATTATCTAAAGATGACAACAATAAGAGTTTTTCTCGCCATTCTTTTGTAGAATAATCATCCATTACGATGATTTCAAATGTGATTTTGGCTGACATTGCTGAGTCAACCAACTGATTTACAAAATTTGTAATCTCAAAATTATAAACCGGAATCAGAATTGAAATCACGGTTCAAAATTACACATTATAAATTGAGTAATAAATAAAATTTAATTCAAGTTCAACTTGTTACAGACCATTAGAATTAACTACAACTAAATTCATACTAACAAAGTTTATCCTCAAAGCATTCAATTGTTCTTCTAAATGTAACGAGATCTCAATAAATAAAAAAAAAGAACAGCTTTATAAAATATACATATTCAAATTCCAACATTGTGTTCGCTAGATTGTTATATATTTACCCAATTTTTAAATTTAGAATGAATATTGATGCGTCATCTTTTATTAAACAAATCCAATCTTCTGAATTAAAATTAATAGCAAACAAAATTTTTGCGGGTGATCGAATTTCACCGGAACAAGCTCTTACTCTATACAATTCAGGCTCACTTAGTTATTTAGGAGTATTGGCGGATTATATCCGTACAATCAAACATAAGGATGTCGTTTATTTTAATAAAAATTTTCATATCGAACCTACCAATCTCTGTATATATTCCTGTAGTTTCTGTTCTTATTCACGCCTTATCAAACAAAGACAGGAAGGTTGGGAATATTCGCATGATCAAATCATGGATATTGTGCGTTCATATGATCATAAAGACGTAACTGAAGTACACATTGTTGGTGGTGTATTGCCTCAATATGATTTGGAATTTTACATCAAACTTTTTAAATCCATTAAAAAACATAGACCCGGATTACATTTAAAAGCACTTACCCCAGTTGAATATCATTATATTTTCAAAAAAGCAAAACTAAATTATGAACAAGGCATGAAATTGATCCTTGAAAGCGGTGTGGATTCTTTACCTGGAGGAGGAGCAGAAATTTTTAATGAGGATATTAGAAAAGAAATTGCCGGTGGAAAATGCAGTTCCGAAGAGTGGTTAAAAATTCATGAAATATGGCACTCATTAGGAAAAAAATCAAATGCTACCATTTTATATGGACATATAGAAACTTATGAAGATCGGGTAGATCACATGAACAAACTTCGAACTCTACAAGACAAGACCGGAGGTTTTCAAACTTTTATACCCTTAAAATTCAGAAACAAAGACAATCAAATGTCACACATTCCGGAATCAAGTATAATTAATGATCTTAAGAATTATGCTGTTTCCAGAATATTTCTAGATAATTTTGATCACATCAAAGCTTACTGGCCAATGCTTGGAAGAAACAATGCTCTGGCATCTTTAAATTTTGGTGTTGATGATTTGGATGGCACTATTGATGATACTACCAAAATTTATTCTATGGCAGGATCCGAAGAGCAAGTTCCTTCCTTAACAACGGAACAATTTGTTGATATGATTAGATCAGCACAAAAGAAACCGGTCGAAAGAAACTCCACCTATGAAATAATTCGAAATTATGAAAACTATCAATTTAGTACTTCTAATTCTTCCGGTTATTATTCACTACCGGTAAATCAGTCTTGATGAAAGAAATATTTATTTTAAGGCATGGTGAGACTGAATGCAACAGAAATAGAATTGTTCAAGGATCCGGAGTTGATTCTGAACTAAATGAAACAGGGATTGTTCAGTCTAAAAAGTTCTTTTCAAAATATAAATCAATACCTTTTGATTTACACATTCATTCTAATCTGATCAGAACAAAACAAACCATTTCTTTATTTCTTAATCCTTCAATACCCTGTCTTGTAGATGATAGAATCAGAGAAATATCGTGGGGTGAGCACGAAGGAAAAGGAGACGAACCTGAATTGATGCAAAAATATTACAGGGTTATTCGTTCGTGGCAAGGAGGAATTTACACAGACAAAGCATTGGACGGTGAAAGTGCCATTGATCTTAGTAACCGCTTGAATCCATTTATTAAAGATTTAAAGAATCTAACTTTTTCCAAAGCATTAATATGCACACACGGGAGAACACTAAGAGCCATGATATGTATATTCAAAAATTGGCCATTAAGTCGAATGGAAGAAATTGAACATACTAACACGGGCTTATATCATCTCATATTAGATGAAAATGATTGGAAAATAATTATAGAAAATGATCTTGCTCATCTGGAGTAAGTAAATTATATGATACATATTGCAGCCGTAGAATATTATAACACTTTGCCTTTTATCAGAGGTCTTCAATCGAATAGCTATCTTATGGAAAGAATAACAATTGAGAC
The DNA here is from genome assembly GCA_020848695.1 of Saprospiraceae bacterium. GTDB lineage: Bacteria > Bacteroidota > Bacteroidia > Chitinophagales > Saprospiraceae > Vicinibacter. The sequence continues at coordinate 2,907 of JADLHT010000041.1, read as the reverse complement.
TGCAGATCCAAAAGATTGTGCCCTTGCCCTTAAAAATAAAAAAGCTGATCTTGCACTGTTACCTGTTGGAGCAATTTCAGAATTTAATGAGTTGTTTATCCAAATTAAATATTGTATTTCAAGTATAAATGAGGTTGGTACCGTGGGTATATTTTCTGACAAAAGCTGGGAGGAGATTAAGACTATACGCGAATCAAAATCCTCAAGAAGCAGCAATTTACTTCTAAGAACATTAAATAAATATGCCTGGAAAAATAAATTCACGATTGATGATGAAATGAAAATAGAGAATCCAGATTCAAGCCTGATCATAGGCAATGAAGCCTTTAAATCTAAAAAAATATTCAAGAATTATTTTGATTTAGGTAAGCTCTGGAATGAATTTTCGAACAGACCATTTGTATATGCAATTTGGGCGAGTGAGAAACCTATTGACCAAGAAATAATCCAGCTTATAAACAATTGTTTTGCAAAATACACAAATGCAGAACAGCTAAAAAAAATCGCCGATGGATTTAATACGGATTCAATAAAAATGAATTATTATTTTAAACATCAGATCAATTATCCTTTATACGATGAACTCATTGATTCAATAAATTACTTCTTATCTCTCAATAATATTCCAACTAAGTTAAATTTTATATAAAATAATATTATAATTATTATTAATATATATTCTTCTCAAATTGTGCATATTTTTAATTTACAATTTTAATTGTAAAATTTTCAGTAGAATAATATTATTAGTGCCGATTTTTTCTGACTTTTGCACTCTTGTCACTCTTTTAGACAAGCATTCCAAAAATATTAGTGGTTATTCAAACAATGAGCGAAACTTCAGCTGGACAGACATGGCATCGTGTATTAGAAGAGATTCGCAAGAATTTATCACCTAAATTATTTACCACCTGGTTCTCACCTATAAAGGCCATTAAGATAGATGGGATGATATTAACCTTAGAGGTTCCAAACGAATTTTTTTTAAGTCATCTAGAAAGTAATTATTTGACTCCATTAAAGGAGGCTATACATAAAACTATTGGACAACGGGCAAAAATTGAGTATCAACTCGCAGTTGATGATTACAAAAAACCTGGTAAAAATTATAAATCTGGCACTACGAATCAAACGAATATCAACAAACCTGACCAGATTAAAAACCCCTTTGTTATCCCTGGGATTAAAAAAATTCATATTGAAAACAACCTAAATCCAGCGTATCAATTTGATAATTTTATTGAGGGTCATTGTAATAGGGTTGCAAGACAGGCAGCCATTCAAGTTGCCAATCGACCTGGTGAATTGTTTAATCCATTACTTATTTATGGTGACACGGGATTAGGTAAGAGTCATTTGCTTCAAGCGATCGGAAATTCCGCCAACAAGAGAAATCCAAAGTTGCAGATCATGTATCTTACTTCAGATCGATTTACCAATCAGTTTATTCAAGCGATTAGAAATAACAGTACCAATGATTTTGCCATACAATTTCAAAATTTGGATTTACTTTTGGTAGATGATATTCAGTATTTCTCAGGAAAGGCCGGAACACAGGAGATGTTTTTTCACCTTTTTAACCAATTGCACCAATCTAAAAAACAAATTGTACTAAGCTCAGATAAAGCGCCAAAAGATTTGAAAGAAGTGGATGACCGTTTAATTAGCAGATTTAAATGGGGAGGAACCCTCGAGCTTTTAAATCCGGATTACGAAACATTAATGGCTATTTTACAAGCTAAGTGTGATGAAAAGGATTTATCGCTGGATGAAGGTATCAGAGAAACTCTTTGCCATAATTTAAAACAAAATATCAGAGAACTTGAAGGTATCATTATCAATTTAAAACTTCTATCCACTGTCAACGGAGTAAAAATTGATAATAAACTTGTAAAAGAAGTACTGACCAGCTTTACCAACAGAGCTCATAAAGAAGTTAGTATTGAGGCAATCTTAAGTATTGTTTCAGATTTTTTTGGTGTTCCGGTTAACAGTATTTTGGGTAAAAGCAGAACCAGAAATGTTGTACAAGCACGTCAAATTACCATGTATTTCTCTAAAAAATATACCAATAAACCCCTTGCGATGATTGGAGCTGCCTTAGGCGGAAAAGATCACAGTACGGTAATCTATTCTTGTGAGATGGTTGAAACTTCAATAAAAACAGACCAGAAATACGAAGAAACATTTCATAAATTAGAAAAGATTATTGTTAAAACCTTAGGAGTTAAATAATATTTATATTTTTGCGCTCTCTTTAATGAAAGGGACATTAAAAAATTATAATTAATTTTTAACCATTGTATTTATATATTAAATGTTATTAATATATAACATTAAATTTGATTAATATTGTTATCCGGGTGAGGTGGGTGAGTGGCTGAAACCAACGGTTTGCTAAACCGTCGTACCTTGAAAAGGGTACCGAGGGTTCGAATCCCTCCCTCACCGCAAGGAAACAAACAAAAAAAATTAAACAAATATTATTGACTTTCATAATCTGGTTTTTATCCGAAATTCGTTTAAGGATAACTAGTTACTAGCAGTTTTCCATTAGATTGAAAGGCATTTTACATCGAGTACTTTTGAACCCGACCCTTCGAAGTAGTTCATTCGACTTGCAACTCAATTACTACTTATAATCTAATGCGATTTCTCATTTTAAACTCAGTCGTATTTTTCTCTGAATACAAAAGAGATTATTCTACTATCCTCAATATTAGGACAACAGCGCTTGTGGTAATAATACTCTCTGAGCAGTTGATTTTATTAGGCTTTAGTTAGGCTAATTCGGTAAAAGAATAGATTTGATTTTTGATTTTTGATTTTCAGAATAAAATTCTGTCTTTAGAATAGCAAAACGATATTGCCAAACAATTTGAGTGTTAATAAAGTGTGGAAAACTCA
>JADLHT010000040.1 GCA_020848695.1 Saprospiraceae bacterium | reverse complement strand
TTGAAAGAGGTATAGATCTAAGGCAGATTCAGGTTCTTTTAGGTCACAACTCGGTTAAGACCACCGAAATCTATACCCATATTACAGACATTAGCAAAAGTAAGATTAAAAGTCCTTTAGACCATTTAGCTATATGAAATATAAACGTACCTTTGTAAAAAAGGTGCGTTTATGCAGATGTTATCAGATATTTATAAAACCTAACTCGATGATCGAAGAATTCACTTTATGGAGTACAATTCAAACTAAATCAAAATGTTACGTAATTAAAAAATATTAAAATAATGGTGTTCTTATCTGGACTTCAACACCCAAAAATGAAAAACAGCTCAATGTCAAAAGAGATAAGATGACAATTTGATTCATTAAAAAACGATTTAAATGAAAAAATTTAGTAAATTAGTAGTTATTTTGATTACAATGGTGAGTTTAAATCTTCAAGCTCAAGTTGAAGTAGGATGTGGAACTTTTCCATCATCTGACTCCTTAATGGAGACTCTTCCTTGGTATGGAAACAATGAAGTTCTTGATTCCTTTATTTCTGCTGGTCTAAAAAGAGTAAATGACAATTTGCCATTTAGTGTAAGAACCAGTGGCAATACGTGTCCCGAAATTAATGAACTCATTTTTATGCCTATTCAATTTTTCTGGGTACTTGGGACAAATGAACCACCTCCAACCCCAACCCAAGTCAAAAATGTTATAAAATGGGTGAATGAATTTTACCAAAATAATGGCTTGCCATTTAGATTTTACTCTGGATGTCCATTGGAGCTAAGGGATGAGGATCACTTGGTGATTAATAATTATACAGAAGCATACTTTATGTACTTAGGATTGCACCATAACAGTGCAATTAATGTTTATGTTGTTGATGATATTGTTGGGGCTGATGGTGTATATAATGGAGTAGGAGATTTTATATACGTTAAAAAAGACATATTTTCGAGCAAAGGCGAAGCCAGTACTCTAAGTCATGAATTGGGTCACTTCTTTGGCCTCGAACATACATTCAGAAATCATGATCATCCTGATCCATTATGTTATCGCGAACCAGTTAGTCGAACTAGAAATTATAATCCTTTACACTGCGGTATTTTTAAATGGGGAAAAATGTGTTCATCAACTGGTGATGGACTTTGTGATACACCTGCTGATCCATCAATATTCTGGGATAATTCGAATTGTGTATTCAATCGGATTCAAAATGATATTTGGGGAAATCAATTTGTTCCAAACGCTCGTAACATTATGTCAAACACAAGACCAAAAAGCTGTAGAACAATTTTGTCAGAAGGGCAAAAAGGAGTAATTTGGCATAATTTACTAACAAAACAAGAAGAGTTATTAGAAATTGATGAAGACAACTTAAATCCTGATAAATATGAACCAGATCATACACCAGAAATTGCAACCTTAATTAAGGTGGATGAAACCCAATGTCATTCAATGCAAAACTGGTGCAGAGATGAAGTTGATAATCTTTGGGTTGAAAAAAAACAATTTATAGGAGATTACTACTTTGAGGTTGAAGACGCAATGGGAAGCAACAATCCAGTAGATGAAGTTAAGTTTTTTAATAGAAATTCAAATGGAGGAAATGGTTCAGAAATAATAAGTATCAGATCAACTCAAAATGGTGCAAGAAGATTTGCTATAGCGTGTACTGACATCACTTCTGCTTTTGGAATGAATATTGAGATAAAAAGAAATAATAGAGAGCAAGGTATTTACATAGCAAAGTTGTTAAAGAGCAATAACTTAAGTATTAATAATAATGATAAGGATTGCTTATCGGCAGGTGATGTATTGAGCATTTTAAATTTACCAAGTGGCTGTACAGTTAGTTGGTCAAGTACAAAAAATATATCGTTTTCAAATAATGGGCAAGGGAATCCAGTAACTATTGAAAACTTGAATGGAAATACTCCACCAATACTAATCAATGCTACAATTTCGCACAGCAATGGTTGCTCAGAGCAAATATCTAAAGAATTTAAATCTTTGGTTGGAGTAAATTCTCCCTATTTTGTGATTAAGGAAAATGAAAAACCTTGTAGAATTCATGGGTTTATATACTATGAAGGATACTATGAAACAGAACCACCTGTTGAGGTTGACTGGACAGTATCGAATGGAACTCTGTCGCCTGATTATGGGTACTATACAAGCGTAACGCCAGATGAACTAGGTTGGATTACTATTACTGCTACTTATAATGATGGTTGCTCAATACCAAGGTCTGTACAAAAAAATGTATTGGTAGAAAATTGTGATGATGGTCCGAAAATAACTATTAATCCGAATCCATCTGATGGAAATATTAATGTTCGAGTTTCAGGTATTGAAGACTTAATTAATGGGAGCATAATCACAATTATTGATGGTTTATCAAATGTTAGATTGACTCAAACTACAGATTTAGATCAAAACTCAATTGATGTAAGTGCATTAAATAATGGAATTTATTATTTGAACTGGACAGGCACAAATTTTAGCCTTTCTTCGATTTTAATCATTAATAAATAACAAGAAATGAGAAGTCTTATTCATATATTACTAATATTATCTATCCTTTTAACAACTTGTTGTACCCCGGGAGGTGAAGAAGCGTGTGATAATAACCCATTTTATACTCCATTTTTTTGTTATGTTTATGATAAAAACACAAAGGAATCCATAGTTGGAAGATGCGTTAATTGCCCATATTCAAATGAACTGTCAACTTTGAGAAATGAATTTGGAGATACAATTTTGACTGAGCAAACAATTGATACAGATGGCGCAATGAAATTTTACTTAGCAACAGAACAAATAGACTCAATAAATAAAATGATAAAAAAATCTTACTATTTACATCTTGTAGATTTTAATGGGGTTGAAAGAGATATTGATACAATCAGATTTAAGTTTGAGATTACAAATAGTAATAATTGTGATTTATTTACATACAAGTCATTTGAATGTTATTATAACGACAGCTTATATTTAACTAGCTATCCATGGAATAAATCGGGCGGAAGGGTAATATTTCATAAATAAAAGAAAACATCTGATAACAATGTGTATGACGAACATGGCGGCTAAACGCCGCCACGTCGCATACACTCGGCCGTTATAGGCAAGCATTTCGCACGAGCCGTCAAACAATGAAAATATGAAAAAACTGACTTTAAGTGTAATTATTACTTTATTCTTTTTAAATCTCGGATGTGCTCAAACATCTGAAATTCATAAAT
>JADLHT010000039.1 GCA_020848695.1 Saprospiraceae bacterium | reverse complement strand
TGAGTTTTCCACACTTTATTAACACTCAAATTGTTTGGCAATATCGTTTTGCTATTCTAAAGACAGAATTTTATTCTGAAAATCAAAAATCAAAAATCAAATCTATTCTTTTACCGAATTAGCCTATTAAAATATCATGTAAATGAAAAATACAAACCTACTTAAGTTAAAAACTTATTTGTTTCATAAGATAATTTTGCTGTCTGTGTTTAGTATATATATTTCATGCAATAAGCCGCTATCACAAGCTGAATGCCATCAGGGCCTATTCAAAGTATCAATTGCCTGGAATGAACAAGAAGGAACCTTAACTGCTAACAATACAAATGGAGCTCCTCCTTTTATGTATAATTGGTCTAATGGCAATACCAATTTTAAAACCATCAATGTTCATAATATTGGCGGTACTTATTCTGTGTAACAGTTACAGATTATGAATCGTGTGTAGCATATGCCAGTTTTGAAATAAAATAAGTATCCATGAATTAGATAATATTTCCTCAAAAGGAGTAGTTAGTTAGAGCAAAAAAGTACTTTAATTGCAAAGGTGCTAAGTTCAATTGCAATAGTTGCGGTTTGGTTAATTTAAATACTAACATAATTAGCTTTAATCAAGTTTAATCTTGCCGTACACTTATTTTAAATAACAAAATGATATTATATTTGTTAATTCATTTAACATTTAAAAATAATTAAAAAGATGAATTTCAATCGTTGTATAACATATTCAACATTAATTTTATCTATGATGGTATGTAAACCTAAAACTCAGGAAGAAAGCAGTATGAACAAAGGAACAAGTCCTAATCCCTTATTGGAAGACTGGACCGGAAATTACAATGCCTATCCGCCATTTGATAAGGTTAAAATTGAACATTTTAAACCGGCATTCGAACAACTTATTGAGGAAGACAGTTTAAGAATTCATAATATCGCCAACAACACAGAAGCTCCAAGTTTTCAAAATACACTAGAAGCTCTGGAGAAAAATCAAGTTCACTTTAATAATTTTATAAGTTTATTTTATGTTTGGAGTTCAAATCTTAGCACCCCTGAATTTCAAAAACTTGAAGAAGAAATCCAACCAAAGCTCACTGCATATTTTGACAAAATAATTCAGAATCCAAAATTGTTTGCAAGAATAGAATCGGTGTACAAAAATCCGGAATTGAAAAATATGTCAAGTGAACAACAACGACTAGCCTGGAAATACTATACTGATTTTGTATATAATGGTGCAAAACTTAATGATGAACAAAAAAAGTTAGTTACAGACATCAACACAAAATTATCAAGCTTATTTACCAAGTTTAGTCAGAATCTGCTGGCAGATGAACAAGGAAAATTTCTTGAACTTACTGAAAAAGATACAAACGGAATTCCATCAGAGATACTAAATGCCGCGGCCGAAAAAGCCAAATCAAAGAATAAATCAGGTTGGATCATTTCCAATACCAGATCTTCAATTGAACCATTTCTAAGTACCTGTTCAAACAGAGAACTGAGAGAAAAAGCCTGGCGAATGTTTGTCAACAGAGGTGACAATGGTGACAGTAATGACAACAACAAACTTATTACACAAATTTTAAAATTGAGGGCTGAACGCGCAAAACTGATGGGATTTGCAACTCACGCACACTGGAGATTAAGCAACAAGATGGCAAAGACACCCGAAGCTGCAATGGAATTACTGGAAAAAGTATGGACGCCTGCAGTTGCAAGAGTTCATGAGGAAGTACTGGATATGCAAAAAATCGCAGATAAAGAAAAACTTGGAATTAAAATTGAACCCTGGGACTATCGATACTATGCTGAAAAAGTTAGAAAAGCAAAGTATGATTTAGATGAATCGGAAGTAAAGCCATACTTTCAATTAGAAAAAATGCGCGAAGGTATGTTTTGGATGGCTGGAGAATTATTTAATATGAACTTTACTCAAATCGACGATGTTCCGGTATTCCATCCTGATGTAAGGGTGTGGAAGGTATCTGACAAAACGAGTGGTAAGCAGATCGGATTGTGGTATTTTGATCCCTATGCTAGAGAAGGAAAAAGATCCGGTGCATGGATGACCGCTTATCGCGATCAAAGCAAATTCAATGGAGAAGTTACTACTATAGTATCCAATAATTCTAATTTTATAAAAGGCAAAGAAGGTGAACCAATTCTTATTTCGTTTGACGATGCATCTACCTTGTTTCATGAATTTGGTCATGCTTTGCATGGATTGGCTTCAAACGTTAACTATCCAAAATTGAGCGGAACAAATGTTGCGACAGATTACGTTGAATTTCCTTCACAGATATTGGAACGCTGGCTTACTACGCCTGAAATATTAAATACTTTTGCATTGCATTATCAAACCGGCAAACCTATTCCAAAAGAATTAGTTCAGCGCATCGAGAATTCTTCAAAATTTAATCAAGGATTTGCTACTGTGGAATACCTGTCCAGCGCATTGATAGATATGAAATTGCATTTAGCCGGTGACGTGGATATCGAACCTGACTCATTTGAAAGAAACGAATTGAAAAAATTAAAAATGCCAAACGAAATTGTCATGAGACACAGGACACCACAATTTGGTCATATCTTCTCAGATGACGGTTACTCTGCTGGATATTATTCTTATCTTTGGTCAGATGTACATAGCGCAGATGCCTATGAAGCATTTACAGAAGCCAAAGGCCCTTATGACAAGGTGGTAGGGAAAAGGTTACTTGATTATGTATTCTCCGTAGGATCTACCATTGATGAAGCAGAAGGATATAAAAAATTCAGAGGAAAGGCACCGAGTATTGCAGCCTTAATGAAAAGTAGAGGGTTTCCATATTCCCACTAATTTTTGTGTTCGAAAATATATTTCCAATGTGTCAACAGATAAATTATCATGACAAAAGAAAAAGTGAATTCTATATGAAATAAATTGTGCATCTTACTAAATGCCTGAATAAGAGTCGAATTGAATTCAAACTTTTCAAGATTGATAGCTTGGCTTCTGAAATTAGTAAGTATAATGAAAATCTGGATGATAATTGAAGCTAAGATAATTCCAATTGATAATAAACTTACTTTCAAAGAATATCTAAATACCAGAATATGTCCTATTATAAATGAGAAGATGATGGTAAATGGAAGTAGAATAAAATTCCAGACTGAGAATTTGAAACTATGCATTTGAAAATTAATAGAACCATTGTTGAATTTTCGCGCTTCATCAATTTGATTTTTTAATACTTTTTCATTGATCATAATAATTCGCGAATCAAAAGCTGTGTTATATTCCGGATTATTTATGGATAAATTTACACCCTCATAATAAATATGAGAATTCTCTCTCCTCATAGGAACAACTTTGACTAAAGTATGATTGTAAACATGAGACAATAAATTGTTGCTGATCGAATAAATGATTCCAAAAATTGGCTTTTGTACAAACTCTAATTTATATAAAAAATAGAATGTTGTAAAGCATAAAAAGAAAACGCCAATAAATTTGAATAAAGAATTATGACCAAAATTCAATTTCGAATATTTTCAACCAATATACAAATTAAACCAGTGAAATTAATACGAAAAAAAAATTGTCAGAAAAAATATGATAAAAATCAAATCATTTTTTAAAGAATTCCCAATAAAATACCAATTAACAGCCCATAGGACAAATCATATGCTTACAATTCATCAAGTTAGAATTCGAGGAAGATCATAAGATTATTACCAACCCAAAATCCATGCAAATATTAACGGCGCAACGATTGTAGCATCACTTTCAACAATATACTTAGGAGTATGAATATCAAGTTTTCCCCAGGTAATTTTTTCATTAGGCACTGCACCTGAATAAGAGCCATAGGATGTAGTAGAATCTGAGATCTGACAGAAATAGGACCAGAAAGGAACATCATGCCATTCCAGATCCTGATACATCATAGGAACAACGCATATTGGAAAATCTCCTGCAATACCTCCTCCAATCTGAAAAAATCCAACACCTTTCCCCTCAGAATTCTTCTTATACCAATCAGAAAGTTCAACCATATACTCAATTCCGCTTTTCATGGTGGATGCTTTTATTTCTCCTTTAATAACATAAGATGCAAAAATATTGCCCATGGTGCTGTCTTCCCATCCTGGTACAACAATTGGGATATTTTTTTGCGCAGCTGCAAGCATCCATGAATGCTTAGGATCAATTTCATAATACTGTTCAAGTACTCCACTCAACAACATCTGATACATGTATTGATGTGGAAAATATCTCTCTCCCGATTGCTCAGCTTTTTTCCATAACGCATGAATATGTTTTTGTAATCTTCTAAAAGCTTCTTCTTCTGGAATGCAAGTATCCGTAACACGATTCAATCCCTTCTCAAGCAAATCCCATTCATCTTTGGGTGTTAGATCGCGATAATTGGGTATTCTTTTATAATGAGAATGGGCAACAAGGTTCATTAAATCTTCTTCAAGATTGGCCCCTGTACAGGATATGATATCTACTTTTCCCTGCCTGATCATCTCTGCAAAGGATACACCCAATTCTGCGGTACTCATTGCCCCTGCCAGGGTTACCATCATCTTACCCCCTTCAAGCAGATGTGTTTCATAAGCTTTAGCAGCATCAACCAACGCTGCTGCATTGAAATGTCTATAATGGTGTTGAATAAACTGTGAAATGGGTCCTTTATTCATCGCTATTTTTTCTAGATTTTTTTTCAAAATAATATGCAAGCATCTTATAATAAAGTTTAGCCGTTAAAAAATCCGGTGCGGAATTATTAACATTTGGTGCAAGTTCTACAATATCAAAACCAACTACCTTCTTTCTGTTAAAAATCATTCGCAAATATTGCAACACTGGATACCACTCTAATCCACCGGGCTCAGGTGTACCTGTACTTGGCATCAAAGAAGAATCAAAAACATCAAGATCCAAAGTAATATAAACATTATCCGTCATTTTCTTAATGGATTCCTCCATCCAGTAATCATTGTCAATGATATTATGTGCAAAATAACATTTATCTTCTTCAATATATTCCAATTCTGAATGGTCCATGCTTCGTATTCCAATCTGGATGAGATTACAATTTCTCTGCGCTTCCGCGACTGCACAAGCATGATTGTATTTAGTTCCATGATAAGATTGGCGGAGATCCGTATGCGCATCCAATTGCACCACAGTTAAATTTTTATATTTCTCTGCAAAAGCTCTAAGAACACCTATACTGATAGAATGCTCGCCACCAAAAAAAGTAAGTAGCTTGCCGCTACTCAGTAATTGTTGAGTTTTTTTATAGGCTTTTTTTACCATTTGATCAGGTGAATCTTTCTTCACCGCTAGTGGCTTTTCTAGAAACACACCCTGACGAAAAGGCTCTGATCGTGTTTCAATATCAAACAATTCCATATTTTCAGAAGCATATAGAAATGCCTGAAAGCCTTTATCTGCGCCTTTACCCCATGTACTTGTACCGTCATAAGGAATAGACGTAAGAATGACGGAAGAGTTTTTAAGATTTCCAAGTTCTTTTGGAATACCGGCATAGGTAGTACTGGAGAGTTTATATGGATTCTTCATAAAAATAGAATAACGGAAAAAAATCTTTCTGGTTTCTAATTGTATCCTAAAATTTTCAACATATCCTTGGCATTTTGCTCTTCATTATACACCCAGTCGATAAGATTTCCATAATCATCTCGATCGACCAAGATATGTTTGGGAGAAGGAATTAGACAATGCTTAATCCCTCCATATCCGGATAATGCATCCTGATAAGCTCCTGTATGAAAAAATCCTAAGTACAAAGGTTGCTTGTCACTTCGGTTGTAAGCCGGCAGAAACAGTTGTTGGTTCTGCTCTTCCGAATTGTAATAATCAGAATTATCACAAGTCAGCCCTCCAATGTTAACACGGCGATACTCATTATACCACTTATTAATTGGCAGGAGGATAAATCTTTCTGCAATTCCCCAACTATCCGGCAAGGTATTCATCAAGGAATTGTCCACCATATACCAGATCTCTGAATCATTTTGCTGTTTTTGCTCAAGTATTGAAAAAATAGTTGCCCCTGACTCCCCTACTGTGTATTTTCCAAACTCTGTAAAAATATCAGGTTCATCTATTTCCTCTTCTTCACAGGACTCTTTGATAATCTTAACTATCTGTGAGATCATATATTTATAATCAAACTCAAATCCCAATGAGTTTCTGATTGGTAAACCACCTCCTATATTAATCGCTTTGATAGAAGGAAATTGTTTTTTGAGTTCTATATATGTTTTAACAGCTTTCTTAAGTTCACCCCAATAATAAGTAGTATCTTTAATTCCGGTGTCAACAAAGAAATGTAACATATAAAGTTCAAACTTGGATTTCTTTTTGAATTTTTCTCTACAGAATGGAATGATTTCCGAAGAACGAATACCCAATCTGGAAGTGTAAAATTCAAATCTTGGTTCTTCTTCGGTTGCAACGCGAACTCCTACCTTACATTTTTTAGTAACCAATTTCTCATAATGATCCAACTCATAGATATTGTCTAATACAGGAATAACATTCTTGAATCCACTGTTGATAAGATTGGCTATATTGTGAAGATACTGTTTCGTTTTAAAACCATTGTTGACAATAATTCTATCCTTTCCTATTTTTCCATTTTTGTATAGCGAAAGGATCAGATCTATATCGAATGCGGAAGAAGTCTCCAATTGAACATCATGTTGCAATACTTCTTCCATAACATAGGAAAAATGACAACACTTTGTACAATAACAATAATAATACTTTCCATTATAGGATTCAGACTTTATTGATTTATTGAACAGATTCTTGGCTTTCTTAATCTGATCTCCTATTTTAGGAAGATAGGTCAATTTAAACGGAGTGCCATGTTTCTGAATAAGGTTCATAACTGGAATTCCATTAAATATCAATTCATCCTTCTCTAGGTCAAATCCGTCCTGAGGAAAAAAATAAGTTTGATCAATCAGATCAAAGTATTTATTGTGCATTTAGTAATTATAGTGGTTTAACAAATATTATTAGAGCGGAAAACCATTGTTATACCAGCATTCCAAAACTTTAATATCAGCAGGATCCATCTTATTGGGTGCAATATCCTGAGGCATCTTTGGGCATCCGGGTTCATGATTTATACTACATAAAAATCTATTGTTAGGATTCTTCAGGTAGAGAGTTGCCGTTTCATAAGTTGAGTAATCTACTCCACCGGATTTAAACATGGGGTCATGGCAACCGGAAATTGCACAATTTTTATTCAGAACAAACATTGCTGATCCACTATAAGTACTGACAATTCCAGTACAATCCGAACCAGTGCCTTCCTCTCCACAACTTGGTATAAATGCCAGCATCCCAATGATAGATAGGTAAAGAAGTTTTCTTAAGTTCATTGCAATTTATTTAAGCTCAAAAATAACAATTTATTGGTACTATTGGATTTTGAATATCGTCAATTAGAATTTCATTCCTTAAGTTTACCGCAAATTAAGGCTAATCCATGCTTAAAAAACTATTCAGACGAAAGTCTTTACATTTGGCTCTTTCGGAACAAGAGGATTCCCATTCTTTAAATAAGGTCCTCAACGTACGAGATCTTACTGCACTGGGTATTGCAGCAATTATCGGCGCCGGTATATTCAGTACCATTGGAACCGCTTCATTTGAAGGAGGGCCAGGAGTAGTTTTTTTGTTTATTTTCACTGCTATTGCTTGTGGTTTTGCAGCATTTTGCTATGCAGAATTTGCAAGTATGGTTCCGGTTTCCGGATCCGCCTATACGTATTCTTATATTGCTTTTGGAGAGTTGATAGCATGGATAATCGGATGGGCGTTGATTATGGAATATTCTGTAGGCAATATTACAGTTGCTATTTCTTGGTCCGATTATTTCTGTGGTTTTCTAAGTAATTGCGGAATCGATCTTCCCCATTGGATGCAGATGGATTGGTTTACGGCATGGAATAACTATTCTGAAGCAAGTTCTTTATTAAGCAAAGGAACCAAACTTGAAGAACTAGCTCAAAACTTACAAAATGGATACCTTGCTTATACCCTTGCCCCTAAAATTGGTAGTTTTCATCTTGTAGCAGATCTTCCGGCCTTGCTCATAATTTTTATAATTACTGCGCTAGTTTTTGTCGGAATGAAGGAAAGTAAAAATGCAAGTAACTTAATGGTAATCGTTAAGTTGACCGTTGTAATTCTTGTGATCATCGTAGGTATGTTTTACATAAACACAGAGAACTGGTCGCCATTTATGCCGAATGGAATTGGTGGAGTATTGAAAGGAGTGTCTGCTGTTTTTTTTGCATATATAGGATTTGATGCACTTTCAACTACAGCTGAAGAATGTAAAAATCCCCAAAGGGATCTTCCGCGAGGAATGTTGTATTCGATTCTGATCTGTACTATACTTTATATTCTTATTGCTTTGGTACTTACTGGAATGGTTAATTACAAAGAGTTGAACGTTGGAGACCCTTTAGCCTATGTATTCTCAAAGATTGGATTGGACAAGTTAAGCGGTCTTGTTGCAGTGAGCGCAATTTTTGCTATGGCCAGTGTATTGTTGGTTTTTCAATTGGGACAACCCAGGATCTGGATGTCCATGAGTAGAGATGGTTTGCTTCCCGGAATTTTTAAAAAACTCCATCCAAAGTATAAAACTCCTTCCTTTTCAACTTTGATTACGGGTATTGTAGTTGCGATCCCTGCACTGTTTCTTAATCTTACAACTGTAACTGACCTTTGCAGTATAGGAACCTTGTTTGCATTTGTACTGGTGTGCGGTGGAGTATTGATGTTGAGAGGAAAACATCAGACCTCATCATCAAGTTATAAAACTCCTTACATCAATGCCAAATTCATCCTTCCACCTTTGATTATAATTTGCTCTTATTTCTTATGGACTCAACAAACTTCAATGGTGAAGGATTTTCTATCTATAAAGAAAGAAATTGTTGATTTCGATCAATCCATTCAATCATTAGACAGCAATCAGATAAATTTTATAAGCAACTATTCAATGTATTACGATGGAAAAGCATGGATTAAAGCAGGAGGAACATTAGAGCTTTACTTAAAAAGTCTAAGCCAGGATGATTTTAAAAAAACTTTTAAAAAATATGCTATTCCTTTTAAAAGCCATTGGGAAAATGACCTGCAATTATTCTATCCAAAAATTCCGATGTGGATTTGGATTATTACTGTCTTAGTGCTTACTCTATTCTCATTCTTAAAAAATTTATCCTTAATCCCAATAATGGGTGTTATCAGCTGTCTCTATATGATGGCTCAGATTCCTTTACACAATTGGATTGGTTTCGGAGTATGGTTACTCGTAGGACTGATAATCTACTTTAGCTATGGTTATTGGAATAGTCGGCTTGCAAAGTCAAGTTGACACATAATACACTCTTAATGGAACAAAATTTTATAAAGCTAACACATGGTATGTATTAGATCAGTTATCTGACAATAAAAGTTCAATTTTTAATCCACTGAATTAATTTTTCAAATAATCCATCAAATGTCTTCCATTCAGCTTTAAAATCAAAGGAACTATTGTGCCAAATAATATGCGCTTCTCCATTCATTAATCTTACCTCAGAAAGGAGTTTTCCGATATCGTGTAATACTTGAGCTGACGAATATTTTAAATATTGCAGATAGGTTCGATCCATTGCAATTACCGGATGAATGATCAGGTTGGTTGATCTTTCATTACTTAAATCATAGTAATAAAAAGCATGACAGGTTCCAGCACGAAAACCTGTATCGTCAAAAAAACTAATGCTATAATCATCTCTTATACCTAACTCTTCCAATGCAGATAGCGTATCTGGAATCAATATTCTAAGATAATGCTGCCTGCTTTTTGTAAGTGGAATGGTAATAATTTCTTCTAACATTTCTTTCTGATCCTTTAATCTGTCGGGTTCTTCAATGGTATGGTAAGAAGGATGCAAGCCGATAGGGTGATTTGTACTCAACCACTGTATAAGTTGTCTGAATTTTGGGTGGCTAAAAGAATGATTAGGGTCTAATTTAGGATTGTTCCCGTTCAATACAAAATAGATTAATTGATTTCGACTTAGATCAAACTGATTTAAATACTGGTAAGTATCAAATGGATCCTTTCTTATATTACAAAGAACTTCTATTCTTTCTATAAGTTCATTATACTTGAGTTTAATAATACTTCCCATCAGTCCACCCAAGGATCTTATTCCGGATTTGTATTTATACTTCCACGCCTGATCAATATCAATCCCCAACGAAATTTCTCCATGAATCTTTCTATGGAATACTAATTGATTACGCTCTTGAAGCTGCTTTATAAACAAGTCAATCCAATACTCAATAATCGGTAGTTTATATTGCCGTTTCTTATAAAATGGATGATGAATACATGAAATTCGCCCATGCTGATCTTTATGCCTGGAATTTAACTTCCTTTCAAACTGGAAACTCAACATCCAGAATATTGCTGAGAAAATATCGAAACCAAGATCATCTTCAGATTTAAAAAGTATGGGAAATTCCATTTTTTCATAATCTGCAATTGGATCCATATTTTCAATCTCATTGAGTCCTTGATAGCTTATGTAATAATGACTTCCGGATGGAATTCCTCCATATTGGATAATAATTCCTTCAATGTTGCTACTGAAAGCTGAATCTTTAATTCTAATTTGGAGATTAGTAAATTGTTTTTGGATAAAATCTAGTACAAATTGCAACCTTGAAGAATTGAAATTTGTATTAATATGGACAGATGGCATGATTAAATGCAAAAATAAGTTTGATTTATTGTAAAAATTACGATATTGAGACGAAATATGAAATGGTTCACATTAATTTGCTGTATCTTATTAAAGTTTTGTGTTTGGATTCAAGTTTCCGGTCAGAGCTCTGAAATCCCACAAACTGTAAGAAAAGGTGTCATTTACAAAAAAGAAAAATCATTCGATTTAGCAATTCAAACGAATGGTTATTATTTAGGTTATAATATTGGTAAAATTCATAAATACAATTACTCAACTTACTTTCATATTGACTTAGGTCATCTTAAAGATCCAAGAGAACAAAAAGTCAATCAGAACAGTACTATTGGGAATTACTTAGGCAATTATATTTATGGAAAACAAAATGACCTCTGGAATATTAGAATCGGCAGAGGAGTGAATAGATATTTCTCTGAAAAATCAAGAAAACGCGGTGTAGCCATTTCTATGAGAGCAGAAGCTGGTTTGTTAATAGGATTATTAAAACCCTATTACCTTCAGGTTAATGAAAGACAAGATAATATTAATCGCCTTATTGATATTAGATTTTCTGATGAGAGAAAAGAACAATTTTTATCCCGTAACGACATTAAAGGGGCAAGCGGATTTGCTAAAGGCTTAGGGGAGCTCAATATCAAGCCCGGTGCATTTGGGAGAATAGGCTTGGGTTTCGATCCGGGAGCCTATGAGAAATATGTACGAGCAATAGTGTTTGGAGTAAGTCTCGATGTTTATTCAGGAAGAGTACCCATAATGGCAACTGAGAAAAATTCATTTCTTTTTGCAAACTTCTTCTTCAATCTTCAGTTCGGTAAGCGTAAATAGTTTTAACTCCAGATTTACTTTTATAGCCAAAATTTCTTTACAAGATTATTATCTATATTCAAATTAAGACTGTTTGATCTTTATATCACCAATTTAGTTATAATAAATTCTTCTCAGTAACTTGGTATTGGAGTGTTTATTTAAAACACTTACAAATATTGAAATTATATATTAAACCCTGATTTGAAGGGGACAATTAATGAGTGTTGATGGAATGAGCTTGAATTCGTCAACTTTTGAAATCATTTGGTCAAGCAAATTATAACTATGATCAATTCCTTATAAATTCTGCTATAAATCATTAATAATTTTGTGCTTTCGACTAACCAAACTTAAAATTAAGCAAACTTGAAACCAAACCAATTCTTATTAGTAAAACAATTTGCATTTGTAATAATAGCTGTTGTTTTATACTCTAACACTATGACAGCACAAGGCTGTATTGCTATAAGGAATCCAATCTCTTCCTGCACAGGTACAAATCTGAGTACAACGGGTTCTGGATGGCAAATTTCAGCTTCTTATCGATATTTTAAATCATTCAGACATTACCGCGGAAAAGAAGAAGAAGAAGAGAGAGTAGAATTAGGAACAGATGTTAGAAACTACACCAACTTGCTTGACCTCGGAGTTAACAGACAATTCAATGACCGATGGTCATTGGCTGTAACTTTACCACTTCAATCAATACGCAGAACATCATTATACGAACATGATAGAAAATCTCGACATGAGACCGCCTCAAATGGTATTGGAGACGTTCGAATATCAGTTTACTCAACCTTATTCAAGCCAAATTCAATAGGCAATATTCAATTAGGATTAGGAATTAAGCTCCCAACTGGTGATTATGGGTATAAGGATTATTTTTATAAAGATGATACAACATATCTTCTAGCTCCGGTTGATCAATCAATACAACCTGGTGATGGTGGTACCGGAGTTTCCCTTGAAATAAACGCAAGTTTAAAAGTCTATAAAAATCTTCGATTTTACACCAATGGATATTATTTATTAAATCCGAGAAATGTAAACGGAACTTCTACTGCGAGAGGTAGTGCGCCTTCTGCAAGCGCAATTAAATACCGAACAGATGTTATGAGTGTTGCTGATCAATACTCAGCAAGGGCAGGATTCAATTATACGGTTCATCGTTTTGTTTTTGGGGCTGGTTTAAGAATTGAAGGAGTGCCAAGTGAAGATTTAGCGGGAGAAAGCGATGGATTCAGAAGACCAGGATATACACTTGGATTGGAACCTAGTGTCTCTTATACCTGGAAAGATTATGATTTCTTTGCTACTGTACCTTATGCCTTGGCAAGAAATCGTGTACAAAACACCTCTGATAAATTAAGATCTAAAGATTCAGGAACCTATACGATAGGCGATGCAGCGTTTGCAGATTATTCCATCAATTTTGGAGTTGCATATCGCTTTGGTAATTCCTCATCTACTATGATGAATCATTCACATGATTTAGAAATGAAATAAGCAGCAATTTTAATAACACTTTTTTTTTTTTGATAATTAATAACCATCTCTCGATGTTACCTAATATTCTAACTCCGGTTGTATTTGGTAATTGATTGAGAGATGGTTTTTTTAAATCGCATAGCCTTTTTATTAAGTGAATAAAAATTTAAAAGGTATTTAAATGCTTTTAAGACCTCAATCACACTAAATCTAGACTTTACTATATACTTATAGTCTAGTATTTTCAAAAAAAAACCGGAAGAAATGTACCAAGTTTCATCCGGCAAAAAGAGGTTCTCACAAATAAAATTTCGTGTTCTTAAGTAAGGTCTCTTACTGAGTTATTTGAGGAGTCAAAGTCAATTATTTATTAATTTCTGAATCCTAGCTCAAAAGTAGATCGGCTGAATATTGCTCATTTTCCTAATTGGTACAAAAACACATATATTTTTATATAATATGTAGAATTTCAACAATTGTTACCGTTAAACTTCTAAAGTTCATGTTACTTTTGCAAAATGCACGAGCTTCCACTTGTTGACAAGTTTGAATCAAGATCCAGAAAACCCGAATGGCTTAGGGTAAAACTTCCTATTGGGGAGAAATACCGAAAGGTTAGAGGAATTGTAGATGAATTTAAACTTCATACTATCTGTCAAAGCGGGAATTGTCCCAATATGGGTGAATGTTGGGGAGAAGGAACAGCAACTTTCATGATACTTGGAGATATTTGTACCAGAGCTTGCAGTTTTTGTGCGGTAAAAACAGGGAAACCAAAAGAATATGATATCAATGAACCAATGCGGGTCGCAGAAGCAATCCGTCTTATGGGGATTAAACATGCGGTAATTACTTCAGTAAATAGAGATGAATTGCTTGATTCAGGCGCAAAAATCTGGTATGAAACCGTAATAAAAACAAAAGAATTGTGTCCTGATACAAGCATAGAAACGCTCATTCCGGATGTAAAGGCTCGATGGGAAGCTTTAGAATTAATGATTGGTGGCGGACAGGAGGTAGTCTCCCATAACATGGAGACCGTCGAACGATTGTATCGCCTGGTAAGACCTCAAGCCAAATACTCAAGAAGTTTAGAACAGATCAGGAGAACTAAACAATATGGAAAAAGAACTAAAACCGGAATTATGCTTGGCTTAGGTGAAAATAAAGAAGAATTGAAGAAGTCAATGATTGATTTGGTCGAAAATGGTTGTGATGTACTCACACTCGGGCAATATTTGCAACCTACCAAGAGTCATTTGGCAGTAGAAGAATTTATTCATCCGGATGTGTTTGCAGAATACAAAGAAATGGGACTTTCAATTGGATTTCATTATGTGGAGAGTGGACCGCTTGTTCGTTCAAGTTACCATTCTGAAAGGCACTTATAGTATTATTCTTGTTCAATTCCAGAAATACTTCCTATCTTGCGCTTCTAATCTCATGATTTTCAGGGATTACCCTGAATCTAAATCAAAATAATTTTATTCACTTTGCAGCTGATATTAAATAGCATATGTTCAGGTTTTTAATTATAGTATTTTTATTTTCTTTACAGATTCACGCTCAGACTACATTCACGGTTAACTCTACGAATGATCTTGACGATGGGACTTGCAATGCTGCACACTGCAGCTTAAGAGAAGCAATTAAAGCAGCGGAAGCCGATCCGATGCCTAATATTATTGACTTTGCCATTCCTGGTCCGGGTCCTTACACAATTATTCCAACAGGACCTATGCCTTCTTTAAACGGTGATAACACTTTGATAAATGGACCTGCGACTGCTGGATCTGAAGTTATTATTGATTTCTCTTATAGAGTATTCGGAGGTGCTACATTTTTACCTATTAACGGATCGGGCAATATCATCCAGAATCTCAGTTTTATTAAAATGAATTTCAATCTAAGTGATGATCATATCATTTCGATTGGAAGTGCTATGACTGATGCATTAAATACAACTATTGACAAATGCAATTTTTATTCGGATGTAGTTCCTGGTGCCGGAGGAGTCGATGCAAGATCAATACTTATCAATCAGGGTACCAATGCAAGTATTAAAAATTCAAATTTTGGTAAAGATTTATCAGGATTTATTCAACAGACGAATGGATCAATTTTAGTAGAGAGTAGTCAAGGAAATAAAACTTTTTCGATAACTAATAATGTATTTGTCACAACCAAAGATTGTATCTATGCGAAATCGGGATTAGGTAGAATGAATGATAATTTTTTTGGTGCCATTGATACTTCCAAGTCTCCAAATTTTCTTGATCCAGCCTATGGTGTATTACTAGAAAATGGAACAGAATATTACTTAAACCGGAACTTCTTTTTTGGACAAACAGTCAATGCCATCTTTACCAGAAATCTGGCTGGCTTGGTAGAATTTAAAGACAATATTTTTCACGCTATCAAAAAAACCGATATTGAATTGACCGGCAACAGCAATGCTACAATTGGAATTCTTAATAATCGTGCCAGGTCAGGTGACACTTTTATTCATACCGACATGACAGGAAACTATGCCCTGTCAATTAATCAAAACGATGTTGCAGAATATCAGATATTTTACTTCAACGTATTGGATCCAAGCATTGATATTGCCGGATACCAGGGCAATGATATCCGATGCATTTATAATAAGGTAACTTCGCTTGATAATACAAAAACGGCTAAACCCAATGCACCTACAATTACTTCTATTGACAGAAATCAAATCCGTGGAACGGCTGATGCATTAAAGACGGTTGCGGTTTACCGTAATCCGAATGGTGGTTGTGCTAATCCTAATAAAGTTTGTCAGGGAGGATTTCTGATTGGAACAACAACAGCTGATGTCGTCGGAAATTGGACCTTGAATTTTGCATATATTGGGAACTCATCTTATAGTGCTTATCAATATGAATTGGGTTCAGGAGGGAAAATCGCTTCAGAGTTTTCAAATTGCTATCAATGTTCAATTCCGGTAACCGAAAGATTTAATACAGAAATTTGTGCCAATAGTTCAGTTTCATTTAGAGGAAAAAACTATACTTCAGCGAATCCATATGATTCAATTGTTGTAAAAGGTGACGGAGTAATCTGTGATTCAATATTTATAGTCAACATAAAGGTCAATAATTCAATTCGTGAAATTAGAAATGTTAACTATTGTTATAATCAAAGCTTCAACATTGGTAATATCAGCATCAATAAGACCAATCCTATTGATTCAATCATGGGCAACACTCCTTTAGGATGCGATAGTACTGTGGTTTTTATTGGAACTGAAAGGGGATTTGCGAATTATTCCGAAACAATTTGTTCTAATGATTCCAGAACTATTGGAGGACAAAGATTTGATATTAACAATCCGAAGGGAACTGCTATAATTCCTGGAGGTTCGAGTTTTGGATGTGACAGTACCATTAATGTAGATTTGACAATTAAGAATTTTACACAAAATAATATTGTAAAAACCTTATGTCCCGGAGGAAGCTTAATAGTAGGAAATGAAACTTTTGATGCAGGCAGACCAACAGGAAACGTAACATTTCCAGGAGGTTCGTCAACAGGCTGTGATAGTATAGTAAATGTTAACCTTAGCTTTTCAAATCCTGTAACCAACAGAACTTTTACTCTTTGTGATGGAGATAGTCTTCTTATTCCCAACACCAATAAATATCTTAATTCCAAAAAACCAAATGACACGTTAATTCTACCGAATGCTTCCTATCTGCAATGCGACAGTTTCGTATATTATAAAATTAATATTATTCAGAATAGCATAGGATTTTATAGACAGACAATTTGTCGAACAGATACGCTTACCATTGGAGGACAGAGATTTCATGCAGGAAGAACACAAGGATCATTTCAAATTGCAAATGGAGCAATTAATGGTTGTGATTCAACTATACAGGTTGAACTAACGGTCAGACCAGATGCTATTGGCCGATTAGATACCTTTACTTGTCAAGGAAGTTTTATTGATATTTATGGAAGCATTTTTGATGAAAACAGACCTAATGGAACCATTAAAAGGTCTGGTTTTTCTACATTTGGTTGTGATTCATTTATTATGGTCAATACTTCATTTATTCCTTTGAAATCGAGTACTGTGAATCCTACGATTTGTAGAAACGGCAGCATAAATATTGGTGGAACCTTATTTAATCAATCCAATCCTTCTGGCAATGTTGTGATAAGACGACCTGCGTCACAGGGCTGTGATTCTACAGTAAATGTTAATGTAAATTTTGCACCAGCTATCACTACTATATTTTCTAAAAAAGATCTCCATTGTGGTTTTGCAGCAACGGGAGAGATTACCATCGAAAATGTAAGTGCAGGTGGTGGTAGTAATATAAAAGTTTCAATTGATGGCAAAGGAGATGTCCAATATGCTCCAAACCTGAGCTTTGGTTCATTATCAGAAGGCTCTCACAGTATTAGAATAACGGATGGATTTGGATGCGATACAACGATAGTATTTAATATTGAACCCGGAACAGCTTTAAGTCTTACCTTACCGAATGACACCACTATCAATCAGGGTGCTAGTGTCACAATATTAGCAAACAGCAACTTTGTTCCAAGTACAATTACCTGGGATCCACCAACTTATTTATCCTGTTTAGATTGTACCAATCCAACTTCGCAACCGGATGAGGACATTACATATACTCTTACCTTAGAAGATGAAAATGGTTGTACCATTAAAGAAAGTATAACCATCCGAGTAAAAATTGAAGAGGGTGATATTTATATGCCTAATGTATTTTCACCAAATGGCGACAATCTTAATGATGATGTAAGTCCGGAATATCGCTTCCCGGATAAAACCAGATTGCTTGTATACCGTGTATTTGATCGCTGGGGCACAATGGTGTTTGAAAAACTTGATGGTCAACTGGGTGAGCGATTCAGATGGAATGGAAGATTTCATGATAAGGAGTTATCTCCTGGAGTTTATACTTATGCAATTCAGTATGAATCAAAAGGAGGATCTCCCCGCTGGAAGTTTGGTGACATAACATTATTAAAATAATTTATTGAAAATTAAATAAAACAATATGATCGATTTGATGATTAATTTACATTCTTGGTTAAGATGGTTGCTATTAATTATTTTTCTACTGGTAATATTTAAGTCCTATACCGGCTGGAAGTCAGCAAGAATTTATACTCCGAATGATAAAAAATGGAATACCATACTTATTGCCTGCCTTCACCTACAAGCTGTTATTGGTTTGATTTTGTATATTACTTCTCCAATGATGAAGAGTATTCTTTCAGATATGGGAGGCTCGATGAAAAATAGTGAATCAAGATTTTGGGCAGTTGAGCATATCACCGGAATGATTGTAGCAGTTGTTATCGCTCAGTTAGGAAGTATTAAAATAAAGAAGATCAGTGTAGATAATGATAAATTCCGCACTGCATTCATATATTTTACAATTTCACTTTTGATCATTTTATTAATGATACCTTTTGGAATATGGAATGTTGATAGACCGCTTTTTAGATAAAGATAGTTTAAAGCACAGTTATCAGCTAAAATTTGTTTTTGGATTACAAGTTAGATCCAAATAATATAATAAGGAATTCTATTTAATAAATTTAACTGCATGATACAAATTAAAAATATCATTCTTGTTACAATTACTACATTTTTATTTTCAATTAATTGTAGCTATACACAAAGAATTCTGACGGTTGGTTTGGGTAAGGTCTATAATAATCCGCAAGATGCTTCTCGTGATGCACTACCCGGAGATACCATTCTTATATTTCCAGGTAATTATCCCGGAGGAAATTTTATTGAAAATTTGCGGGGAACAAGAAACAATAGAATTACCCTCCGAGGTGTTGATAAAAATTCAGTTATCTTCAATGGCGGCTCACAATCTTTTCACTTTGTAGAAGCGGAATTTCTAACCATTCAAAATTTTACGGTTTCAGGTCAAACAGGTAATGGAATGAATATCGATGATGCAGGAACTTATGAAACGCCTGCGAAACATATTCTTATCGAAAATATTAACTTTAAAGACATGAATGCCAGTGGAAATAATGATATGCTAAAATTGAGTGGATTAGATTCCTTTGAAATTAGAAATTGTACTTTTTCCAATGGTTCTGCCGGAGGAAGCGGAATAGATATGGTTGGATGTCATTATGGGGAAATTAGAAATAATAAATTCATTAACCAAGGTTCCAATAGCATACAAGCTAAAGGGGGAACTCATTCATTATCCATCTACGCCAATTCATTTCAAAACGGAGGACAACGCAGCTTAAATTTAGGTGGTAGTACAGGTCAAGCCTTTTTCAGACCACTAAACGCAAATTATGAGGCTAAAGATATTATTGTCCATTCTAATTTCTTTCAAGGATCAGATGCGCCTATTGCTTATGTCGGAAGCAGAAATATTGTCGTAACGAACAATACATTTGTAAATTCAACCAAATGGATTTTTAGAATATTACAAGAAAGCCCTGATACTAGTTTTTACCTAAGTACTGCTAACAACACCTTTAGCAATAATATTATTTATTCAAATAACCTGAGTCCAACAGTTAATATTGGTCCTTATACATCACCTAATTCATTTAATATATTTAATAATCTTTGGTATAATTCAGCTAATTCTTCCTGGAGAGGTCCTACTTTGCCGGTTGTTGAAACAGGAGCAATTTATGGACTAAATCCTCTTTTCTTGAACCTTCAAACAGGAAATATAAATCTTTCTTCAAATTCTCCAGCAATTGGAAAAGGCAAAGGCCCGGTAAACTATAATGATTATTATGGTCGTAAGTTTACAAATCCTCCTGCAATAGGTGCTTCAGAGTATGATCCGAATACAACTACTTATCAAGCTTATTATGATAATGTGATAAATATATTTCCCAATCCAGCCAGATCATCACTTTACATTCAAAGCAGGATTCCCATTCGATCTATTCAAGTGTATAATTTGGATGGAAAATTGCTACATGTAAAATCAAATAATTTTGATAGGTTGGATTTAACTTCTTTTGATTCAGGAATTTACTGCATCAAGTTAATTGATGAAAAAAACGAACAAATTCAAAAAGTATTTATTAAAATCTAGTTCAAACTTCCGCCGACTATTGTACCAATTCCATAGGTAATCCCGGCAGCAGCCATGCCAAATAAAATCTGACGAAATCCGGAATACCATACATTCTTTCCAGTGTACAAAGTAATTGCTGCACCAATAATAAACAATCCGAATGCACTTAATAAAGCAGATATAAAAATAGCAATCTTTCCTTCAACCACAAAAAATGGCAAAACAGGAATAATTGCACCGATAGCAAACATTGTAAATGATGAAATAGCAGCTTCAATAGCAGATCCTTTCAATTCTTCCGAATTAATTCCCAACTCTTCTCGAACTAAAATTTCATGCGCGTGGTCTTTATCCATAATAACTTCCCTTGCCATTTTTCGAGCTGTCTCTTCAGGAAGTCCTTTAGTTATATAGATTAACGTCAGTTCTTTTTCTTCACCATCCGGATTGTGTTCAAGTTCTTCCATCTCAAGATTCATTTGATTCTCATACAACTCCTGAGAGCTTTTAACCGATATCCATTCTCCCATTGCCATAGATAATGCTCCTGCCATAAGACCAGCCAGTCCGGTGATCATTACACCATTTTGTGCAACGGTCGCACCGGCTACACCCATCACTAAGCTAAAATTAGAAATAAGACCATCATTACCTCCCAACACAGCAGCCCTTAATGCATTTCCACCAATTGATCGATGTGATTTTTCAAATCTTGCAATACTTGTTGGAATATTTCTGTCTTGTTGTTGCAGTATATTTTGCAGGATTTTTACATGAGCCGTATCTGAAAGTGACACTTTGCTTTCTGCTTTTTTCCTTTGAGTCAGAACTGAATTTGACAAACTTTTTTCTGTATCCAACAATACACCCAAAATATAATCATCACCAAAAATTCTTCCAATATTTCTCAAAGTCTTTGCCCTCCACGAAGGCTTAGGAAGTAGCGATGATTCCATTTGATTGGATGCCAGAAATGCAAGGGCGTGAGACTTTTCAATTTCGCTCATTTGACTAAATACCGATGCAATCGTTTTGTCTGTTTCGTTGCTAGCCAGAACTGAATACAGATAAGATGCATCAACTTCTGTTTGCACATTTTTTAAAATATTTTTCATTCTATAAATTAATTATTTATTGAGTACAAAAACAGCAGGTGAATGATGAAGGTATTTCAAATCCATATTTCTCCATTCTCGGATTTTTAATGATCTTGTTACTTGTGAATCAGTTCCAAGACCGGATGAAATAGAAAGATAAAGTTCTGAAGAGATATGATTCATTATGGATTCTAACAATGAAATATTTCGATATGGGGTCTCCATAAAAATTTGAGAAAATGAAGTACTCGAGCAATTTCTTGAGATTTCTGCAAGTTTGATTTTCAATTTATCCTTTTTTTGTGGTAGATAGCCATGAAAACAGAAATGCTGACCATTAAGTCCAGAAGACATTAATGCCATCATGATTGAATTTGGACCCGGATATGGAATTACGGTAATATTATTTTTGTGTGCAAAATTTACCAAATTTGTTCCAGGATCCGCAACACAAGGCAAACCTGCTTCCGAAATTAATCCAATTTCTGCATTCTTGTCTGCTAATTCCTGAATCCAATTGCAATTCTCTTTAAAATTTTCATCAGAAATCTCCCTTACTTCGATCTCCTTTTGCGGCTTAGGATGCTTAATCATTCTTATATACTGTCTTGCTGCTTTAGCTTTCTCCGCAAGAAAATGTGTTAATTGATGCGTGATCTGAATTGAGTTTTGACTCAATTGCTCTATTCCGGAACCCGTAAGAGGAACAGGAATGAGATGTATTATTGTCATAATATGATTTATAAGATGCAAAAATATTCTAAAATCTTAGCTAATTTCAAATAAAGATAATGATAGCTTCCTCAGAATATTTACCTTCGCAATCCTATGACTCAAGTAGATAACGGTTATACTATTAAAATTGATCAATTTGAAGGTCCTTTTGACCTTTTATTATTTTTTATTGAACGTGACGAACTTGATATTAATGATATTCCCATTGCCAAAATCACGGAAGATTTTCTGAGTTACATCAGAGAAATAGAAGCTTTGAATCTTGACCTCGCTTCTGAATTTATATTGGTTGCTGCAACTCTAATCCGAATAAAAGCAAAAATGCTAATTCCAAGAAAAGAGCTGGATGAGAACAACCAGGAGATTGATCCTAGAAAGGAGTTGGTTCAAAAACTTTTAGAATACAAAGCAATTAAAGAAGTAATTTCAGAACTGTCTGAAATGGAAGACGATCAGTCATTTAGACTTACTCGTGGAAATTTACAAAAAGAATTTGAATTACTCTCACAGAAAGCATTAATTGATGCAGAATGGGAAACATTGAATCTCTTTAACCTAATGAAGGTTTTTCAAAAAGTAACTGAACGATTTGAGAAACCAAAAGAAGTTATTCACAGGATTTTTGATTATAAGTATGAAATTTCAGACCAACAAGATCGCATTTCCAATATCCTGAAGATAAAAAAGAAAGTAAACTTCATTGATCTATTTGAAAGTTGTGAGAATCGAATTCATGCTATTGTTACATTTCTGGCTCTTCTGGATATGATCAATGCTGAAAAAGTGAGATTAACTCAAGGTGCAGAAATCAACTCTTTCACCTTAGAAGAAATTGAAGATCAGTCTGATAAGCTACAATTTAATCCGGATCAAAATTAAGTATTCACTTTTGCTTATTTAATCTTTGTTGATTTACTAAAGTTGATTGATTTCAATGAATCGTTCTATTATATTAACTTTGCTTGTATTATATCTTATGAACATCTAACAGTTATATTATTCTTCAGGAAATTTATTAACTTTTGGAATTATCGAAAAATCTTTAAAGAATGTAAAGTTCCATTTGTTTCTATAACTCAGGAATTTACTTATTTTAAAATTTAGCATTAACATTAACAAGAAGTATCACTTAATTAATCCTCATTTTTAATAACCATTATACAATTCACGTATTGAAAGTTGACCAATGATAAAATATTATTCCGGCAGAAACAGAAACATTCAGCGAATTTATTTTTCCTTTTTGTGGAATTCTTACATGTACATCTATGAGATGATTTAAATCCTTTGAAATACCTGTACCTTCAGATCCCATCACAAAAACAATGGCTTGATTCATGTCCATATCTGTTATTTGAGAGCTGGCTTTTTCGTCAGCTCCAATTATTCTAAAGCCCCTTTTTTTTAATTCCCTAAGTGTATGTTGTAAATTTGTTTCTTTGCAAATTGGAATTCTTAAAAGCGCTCCTGATGAGGTTTTTATTGCATCCTGGTTAATTGGTGAAGAATTCTTTTGCCCTATAATCAATCCATCGATTCCAAAAACTTCAGCTGAACGAGCAATTGCTCCAAAATTTCTAACATCGGTTATACTGTCTAACACAACAAAACAGGGAGTAATTCCTTCTTCAATTTTACGATCTGCAAGCTCTAGAGCTTTATAAAATTCGACGGGACTGATATGAGCCAGTACACCCTGATGCTGAATCCCGGAAAGTTTATCGAGTTTGAACTTAGGTACGGAAATAACCGAAAGCCCCGATTTTTTGCACAAATCCGTTAATTCCTTAAGTGTCTCTCTTTCAAGCGTTTCACTTAAATAAACTTTTTGTATTAAAGTCCCGGCAGCTAAAGCTTCTTTTAATGCGTTCTTACCTGGAATCCACTCTGATTTATCATTCATAATAAAAAAATAGCTAATTTTGGCGGTTAAAAATTAAAAATGCGTATAAACTTAATCTTATTATTTATAGTCTCTTTATATTTTACTTCACCTTTAAATGCTCAGTCAGATGCAAAATTACAAAAAGCATTGAGTAGCTTTTATGAAACAAGTCCAAATTCAGGTCTGACTGAATCCGATTTAAATGAATTAATTATTTCGGATCGCTATAAAGACTCTCATAATGGCGTCGAACATTTCTATTTCCAACAATCCTATAAAGGTATTCCAATATATAATGCAATAAGCTCAGTTCATATTGGTTCTGAGGGTCAGATCTATAATTCCCCGAGTCGATTTATAGGATCCCTGGATTCGAAAATAAATACAGTCAATCCCAAGATCGATGCACTAAAAGCGCTGGAAACATGTATAAGACACTACCATATACAAAATGCAATCTTACCCAAGCATTCGAATCGATCAAGTAATGACAAAAACTATTTTGCCAAAACTAATTTTACCCAAAGTGATATCCCGTATAAATTAATTTACGTTAGTCAGGGTGATGTTTTAAGGTTAGCCTGGGATCTTACTCTTGAACTGGTTCAATCTTCTGATTATTGGAATGTAAGAGTCGACGCTGTTACCGGAAAAGTCATTGATCAGAACAATTTTACGGTATATTGTAAATTTCCTCACCAAAGGACTCATAGTAACTGCGAGGAACATCAGCATGATAATAGCGAACTCTTAAATACAGATAAGACTTCGGCAACTAAACTCCTTTCAGCGCCCTCTTATAACATATTACCCTTACCGGCAGAATCACCTATTCATGGTAACAGAAGTCTCGTTCTGAATCCGGCAGATCCAATTGCATCAAAATTTGGCTGGCACACTACTAAATCTGATGGTTCGGCTGAATTTACAACCACTAGAGGTAATAATGTCTATGCTTATTTAGATGCTGATTCCGACAATAATCCGGATCCAACAGTTCAAGTTGACGGTGGAAGTGGATTAGTTTTCGACTTCCCGTTTGATCAGACCAAAAATCCGGAAAGTTATAGACCAGCTGCAATTACCAACTTATTCTATATGTGCAATATGATTCATGATATAAGCTATAAATTTGGTTTTACTGAAGTTGCAGGTAATTTTCAAGTTAATACCTATGGAAAGGGAGGATTAGGTGACCGGGTTAATGCCGAAGCACAGGATGGAAGCGGAGTTGATAATGCCAATTTTTCCACGCCTGCGGATGGTAGTAATGGACGTATGCAGATGTATTTATGGAATTCAACCAGTGATATTGTTGTAACTGAGCCTGCGATAGTCGCAGGTGGATTGCTTTCTATAAAAGGAAGCTTCGGTGGAGCCTCTCCTACAACTCCAATTATTGCTCAAGCAGTATATTCAAATGACGGATCTACTGATCCGAAAAAAGGGTGTAAAAATTCTCAATCTTCCAACCTACGGGGAAAAATAGCATTTATTGAGAGGGGAATTTGTGAATTTGGTGACAAAGCACTATTTGCTCAAAATGCGGGTGCTCTGGCTGTTGTAATATATGGATTTGACAATCAAGGTGTCAACATGGCTGCAGGTGCCAGAGGAGGAGAAGTTACCATTCCTGCATATTATATAAAAGTTTCTGTTTTCAATAGTATTAAGAAACAACTTGATGAAGGAAGTTTAATTTTAAAAATTGAAAAACCCTCATCAAATGATAACAAACCGGAATTATTGGATGGAGATTTTGACAATGGAATTATTGCTCATGAGTACGGGCACGGAATTTCAAATCGACTTACGGGAGGACCGGCACAAGCAGGCTGTCTTGGAAATGCAGAAAATATGGGCGAAGGTTGGAGTGATTTTTTCAGTCTGATTACCACTGCAAAAAATGGTGACAAAGGATCCGATGTTCGTGGCATTGGCAATTATGCTACTTCCAATCCTGTAAGTAGTAATGGAATCAGAAGAAGACCCTATTCAACGGATTTGAATGTAAATGAATTTACCTATAAAGACCTGACCAGTTCAACTCATGACGTCGGTGAAGTTTGGGCAGCGATGCTGTGGGATCTTTATTGGGCCTTATCAGATAAATATGGTTACGATCCTGACTTTAATAATAAAAATGCCGGAAATAATATTGCCATTCAACTGGTAATGGATGGAATGAAACTACAACCTTGTTCCCCGGGTTTTGTCGATGGACGTGATGCAATCTTAAAAGCGGATCAATTGAATAATAACGGTGTAAATCAATGTCTGATTTGGGATGTCTTTGCTCGAAGAGGTGTTGGATTTAAAGCGAAACAAGGAAGCTCTGGCACAACAGGTGATGAAGTTGAAGACTTTAATTCATATCCTACTTGTATTAATTCAACCCTGGTTTCGAAAACAGCAGACCCTTTGGTAAAGGCCGGAAATGAAATTAACTATGAAATTATGATAAGCAATATGAGGGCTTCCAAAATAAATAATATAGTCATTACAGATAATATTCCAACCGGATGTACTTATATCAACGGTTCTGCTTCAATAATTCCTTCAAGCATTAATTCCAATTCTTTAGAATGGAACATTACATCTATGGATTCTTTAGAAATTAGATCCATTAAATATAGAGTTAAAACGGATCCAAATACATTTAGCAATACTGTTTTTATTGACCAATTAAACGATGACAAAGCACAAGATGACTGGACCATTGAAATCAACAGAGGATCAAGCTTTTGGTATTATTTTAACGATCAGGGCGTAGGTCAAAGTCCTGCATTTCAGTCGAGCACAGAAAGTGCTACCGCTTCAGATGTAAGTCTTACCAGTAAAAATGAGATTGATTTAGGTCAGGAAAATGTTGCACTTCTGTTTTTTCATAAATATTTGACCCAGAAAAACGTCGATGGCGGATTTGTACAAATTTCATCAGATAATGGAAATTCATTTGATTTAATTGATCCATCTGAGTGGGCAATAAATGGATATGATGGTAATATTTCATACAACGCTATTTCCATTCCAAGGAATAAAGGATTTACTGGTTATGTTCCAAACTTTATTCCTGCAGTCCTTAACTTAAACAAGTACAAAGGCAAGAAAATTAAACTTACTTTTAGATTTGGTAATGATGATCAACCTTTAAGTACAACACTTACAGACCATCAAGGATGGACGATTGACGATATTGAAATTATTAATCCGAAGTATTACAACGCTGAAGTATGCGTTTCAACATCTTTAAACGAAAAAATTTGTAAATCAGTTAAAGGTGAGGGAACATTGATTGATTCTAAGAAAATATTAGCAGTTGAAAATCAGACTAAAATTGGTGGGATCACTTATTATCCAAATCCAGCAAAAAAGAGAATGAATATTATTTTTGAAAATAATATTGAATATGATAAAATTGAATTTTACTCATTGAGCGGACAGTTACTCAAGGCAATTCCAGTTACACAAAATCATATGAATATTTCTCTGTCGGATTTAGCTTCAGGAATGGTAATCGTTAAAGTCATCGGAGCGCAGATGACCAATTCGTTTAAGTTGATTCTAGAATAGCTAATTTGTAAAATTAGAATCACCATATCGATTTACCTGCATACAGATCGAGAATTTTCTGTTTGAACAGCAAGTCATACTTAGCAATCAATAAGGAATTTTGAGCAGAATCATGATTGGTTCGTGCTGTTGTGAGTTCAAAATTATTTGCTGTACCAATACTGTATTTCTTTATGGTATTCTCGTTAACCTGTTTCGCCAGGTCAGCAGACTTCTGAGCAGCTTCAAGTTCCTTTAATGAAAGCTTTACATTCGCAACAGCTTGAATAATCTCAGAATTTAGATTCTCAGTTCTTGTATTCAATTCAAGTTCTGCTTGTTCAAGCTGAATTTCTGATCTTTTAACATTAGCTGTTACTGAATAATTATTGTAAATAGGTATGCTTAATCCAATTCCAAAATTATATCCTAAAAACTGATCAAACTGTTTTCCGAAAGGAATAACTTCTGTTTTTGTTATGATTGGTTGTTCATATTCTAAGCTTATTGGAGTACCATTCACTTTGCCTTCAATCTTTTCTATGCGTGTACCAAATTCTATGGGTCTAATTGCAGCATCGGAATAGCGCGAATTGATGTTTGCAAATCCTGAAATGGTAGGAAAATATTGAGCCCTTGCAATTCTTCTTTGAAATTGAGAAGCCTCTAATCTCTTTTTTGAAGCTTGAATTCCGGGTTGATTGTTCAGAGCAATTCCGAATAGATTTTCTGAAGTATAAAATTCATTTTGAAGATTGCGAAGTTTTTCTTCTGATATTTTTTCAATAACCAACTCTGAAAGAAGATCAAATCTCATAGACTGCTTTAATTGCATTAACGCTTGCTCCAGTGCATTGAATGCCATTGTGTGATTTTGCTGCGAACGTGCTTCTGCAGATTCAAGTTCAAGTGCATCTACTTCAGCTTTAGTTCCTATTAGTACTAATTTTTTGATTTGTACCGTTTGCTCAGAAGCAAGTTCGAGACTCTTCTTGGCAATAAGAAGTCTTTCCTCGGCAAGTAATACGGCCAGATAGTTAGCAGCAATTTGCAGACTAACATCATTAACAGCTTGTTCAAATTCTTTTTGTGTTGAAACAAAGGTAGCCTGATTTGATCTGATTGAATTTCTAAGTTCTCCTGCTTTAAAAAGCATTATTCCGGCATTTAAACCATAACTTCCGAAAACAATATTTTGTGTAATAAAATTATTGGTTGTAGGATCAATATTTCTACCAATACTTAAACCTGAATTTACATTTCCGTTTAAGTTTGGAAGCATTTGCATTTTTGAAGACTTCAAGTTAATTGCAGAATTACCCAAATTAAATTCGGCTTGCTTCAACATTGCATTCCTTTCCAACCCATACTTAATACATTTCTCCAGATTCCATATCTCTTGACTTCTGGAATGAAAGGTAAATGTGATCATTAAACCTAAGGTAAAAAACAATTCGGTCTTTTTCATATTCTCTTCAAAATTACTGGCTATTTGAATTATATCTCTTTGCCATCATAAGATTATCAAATCTTCCGCCATAAGGTCTGTAATAAACTAATACAAAATAATCATTTTCTGTTTCCGAGAAATCATTTTCAACATAAGTAAGATCAACCTTCTTATTCTCATCTAAAGTTGCATAAGCATAATCTACATAAGCATTCTTACAAAAAATACTTGCTTTATAGAATTTAGAAATCTCATCATACTCCATTTTAAATTCATCCTTTATTTGCCAATTGCTAATCAAGCCATATACATAAAGGTCTCTATCCAGTTTTTCCGGAGAGTACAAATTAAAATGCAGGTAAAAATACTCGGATCTCGTATTGGCGGTATTGGCAGGTACATCCGGAGATGTATATACCATTTTTCCATTGTAATCTATTGTAAACAAATAATGCTTATGAGTTCGAAGTTCATCGTTTTTTAGATAACAATGAAACTTTCCTTGATTTTCATCCCAATATTTGACGGTCACAGAACGCACCTGAATAGATCTTGCATTGGCAGATCGAAACTCATTTCCACCGTGGAAAAGGATATCATCATCTTTTGTAAATCTCAAAATATTGCCACTAAAAAACAATGGATCATTATATACTTTCTTCGTCATAGGATTACCATTCTGATATACTTCCATTAAGATCTCTTGTTGGGGTATAAGAATATTTTTAGTTCCGGTATTTAAGGTAATATTCAGCGATTGATGAGTATTCAGAAAATTTGTATTTACAGGTTGAAGAAAATTTACAGATGCTGTAAATTGAGTCCCTGAAAAGTAAATTCTACGGGTACAATAAATTTGTTGATCCTGGTCATAAATGACAATCAGATAGTTACCGGTTTGCTTGAATCGTATTTGCGCAGATGGAAGACTAATCTGGTAATGCACGTATGCAACATAGGTATTAAAGGAGGTTTGAAACTGATTTATTTCAACTTCATTAACGCCCTCCATAACTTCTAAAGGATCTGCCGGGGAATCATTCCATCCTTTTTCACAATATTTAAAAGTATAATATAACCTTCTGGGAGATCCTTCTAATAAGTCAAACTCCAAATTTAATTTATACGGCAGATTGTTGTAAACAAGTGCCATTGCAACCGTATTAAGACCATCGTTAAAATTTAATGAATACAATTTATCAAAATACACACTATCAACATTGGGGATATCTCCTAAATTGGGTTGTGAGCACAAAATATGGGATATACAACAGATGTAAAAAATGACAAGCTTTCTTAACATTATTGATGTAATTAAACGCAATTTTATTAAAAATAATTCACACTCGATTGGCTAATTGTCCGCAAGCAGCATCAATGTCCTTTCCACGACTTCTTCTTATAGTAATCATAACACCACTTTCTCTAACCATCCGTGCAAAAGCATTGATTCTTTCTTCAGAGGATTTTTCATAATCTACTCCTGTAACCGGATTAAATTCTATGACATTTACAATTACTGGAAAATGACTACACAACTTAACCAAATTTTTTGCATCGGAAGCATAATCATTAAAATGTTCAAAGGCAATGTACTCAAAGCTAATTTTTCCTGTCGAATGTTTGCTAAAATATTTTAATGATTCCATCAATGATGAAATGCTGTTTGTTTCATTTATTGGCATCATTTCAGATCTCTTTTCATCATTAGCTGCGTGTAATGAGAGGGCAAGATTCACATTTGGATTATCATCTGCAAGTTTCTTTATTATTTTAGATATTCCGGCAGTCGAAATGGTAATCCTTTTAGATGATAAATTAGGTCCGTCTTCAGAACTTAATCTTTGAATTGATCCTAATACATTCTTATAATTCAATAAAGGTTCTCCCATTCCCATGAAAACTATGTTGCTCAGATTTTTCCCATATCTTGATTTACACTCTTCATTGACTAAAATGTACTGATCAAAAATCTCAGAAACAGAAAGCTGACGCAGCAATCCCATTTTTCCGGTTGCGCAAAATGAACAGGTCAGACTACAGCCTGCTTGAGATGATACACAGACGGTATATCTCTCTTTATCTTCAACTGGAATTAATACCGATTCAATCAACTTTCCATCATAAAGTTTGAACCTGAATTTAACGGTACCATCGTTACTTGTCTGTTTTTTATCGAGTTCAATTGTTGGAATATAAAAATAATCTGAGAGCTTAGTCCTATGTTCTTTACTTAAATTAGACATTAATTCGAACGATCGAACTGCATGTTTCCAAAGCCATTCCCGGATTTGTTTAGAGCGATATTTTTCGAATCCCAACGAAAATAATTCTGTTTGAAGTTCCTGATCAGCCAGAGAAAGTATATCAATTTTTTTTTGCATAGAATCATTGATCCAATTTGGACAAATTCTCGTAAATCTACAACAAATGTATTCGAAAATTTATTAGATATCTGATCCTTAACAAAGATTTAAATGAAAAAATTACAACGAAAACTGATTTTCTTACTGAGTATTGTATTGTGGTGTTCATGCGCTATTTATAAACCTAAAGATTCATTTAATGATAAGGCTAAGTATATTCCGTTAGATTATAAAAACTCTTATTATTGGGCAGCGCTTCCTTTCAAAGTGGATTCATCAGATAGATTACCGGGACATTTAGATCAAAATTATATTCCTGAAGAAGTTGATATCTTTTTTCTTCATCCTACTACTTACTTTGGATCTAAGAAATATCATGACTGGAATGCAGAAATTACGGATACGAAGGTTAATGAATCAACAGATAAAAGTTCTATCTTATACCAGGCAAGTATTTTTAATGGAACCGGCAGAGTATTTGCACCCAGATACAGGCAGGCTCATTATAATGCATTTTTCACCAAGGACAGCCTGTCCGCAGAAAAGGCTTTCAATAGAGCTTACGAAGACATTTATCAGGCGTTCTTAT
The DNA here is from genome assembly GCA_020848695.1 of Saprospiraceae bacterium. GTDB lineage: Bacteria > Bacteroidota > Bacteroidia > Chitinophagales > Saprospiraceae > Vicinibacter. The sequence goes on along the minus strand of JADLHT010000039.1, from coordinate 18,574 downwards.
ACTATTTCGATCATTGGAATAACAATCGACCCATCATTATTGCTGCTCATAGCCAAGGTGCTTTGATGGGAATTAAATTATTAAAAGAAGTTTTCGATAATGAAAAAATGAAGAATAAATTAGTTGTGGCTTATATTGTAGGATATCCTGTACCCAATAATACATTCAGATTTTTAAAAGCTTGTGAAAATGAACACACAACTTCCTGCATCTGTAGTTGGAGAACTTATAAGGAAGGATTCAAACCTAAGTTCCTGGATCAGGAAACTCAAGTCATCATAACCAATCCATTATCCTGGACTACAGAAAATAAATATGTTGGAAAAGAAAAAAATTTGGGAGCTGTAATCGACATGAAAAAAGATCCACTGAAAAATTCAGTGTCCGCACAGATATACAAAAATATACTTTGGTGTAACAAACCAAAATTTAAAGGATCATTTTTTTACTTGGCAAAAAATTTTCATAAAGGAGATTACAATTTATTCTACATGAATGTTCGGGAGAATTCGAGAATGAGAGTTAGATCATTTTATAAATAATTCATGTCAAAAAATTTATACTGTGAGATGTTGGATTATTCACCTGTGATCGATTCTCAAAATGAATCCTACTTATTGTAACATGCAAAAATCTTTCATTAGGAATAGGATTGCCTGATTTCAATTACAAATCAAATAAGAAAAAAGAAATCGCTTCTAAAGATTTGCCGACTTTTCACTTAAATTTATTTTATGATTAATTTTACCACTAACAACTAATCACTAGCCAATAACCATTGCTCACTAATCGTAGATTAAATATATTACAAAAAATAAAATGTAAAATGAATTTCATTTTCAATCAAACATCTTCCTATTTTGTCCACAATTATTAAATCGAACTAACAGATATGAAAATTCGGGAGATTAATACGATGCGTGGACCAAACTATTGGTCTGTCAGAAGACACAAACTCATTGTAATGGTTTTAGACCTTGAAGAAATTGAAGCAAGACCCAGTAATTCTATTCCTGGTTTTTTAGATCGGTTGAAAACTTTATTACCAGGAATGTATGAGCACCGATGCAGTGTAGGAACTCCCGGTGGATTCTACCAACGCGTTGAAGAAGGAACCTGGATGGGTCATGTTATCGAACATATTGCTTTGGAAATACAAAGTCTAGCAGGGATGGAAGTAGGATTTGGAAGGACAAGATCCTACGGTGAAGATGGTGTGTATCATGTTGTCTTTGATTATATCGAAGAAAAAGTGGGCCAGTATGCAGCCAGAGCGTCGGTTAGAATCTGTGAGGCACTCATCGAAGGAATTCCATACTCATTGGTTGAAGACATTCAGGAAATGCGCGAACTTAGAGAAGCCAACCGACTTGGACCAAGCACAGGATCAATAATTGAAGAAGCAGAAGCTCGCGGAATTCCTTGGATTCGATTAAATAAATACAGCCTTTGCCAATTGGGATATGGCAGAAATCAAAAACGAGTTCAAGCAACCGTAACTTCCCAAACTTCAAGTATTGGGGTTGAAATCGCAGGTGACAAAGAAGATACAAAATACCTGTTACAACAAGCGGAAATTCCAGTACCAAAGGGTGAAATCATTAGAACTCAAAGCGGACTTGAAGATGCTGTTCGATCCTTAAAATATCCACTAGTCATTAAACCCATCGATGGTAATCATGGTCGCGGCGTTACAACCAATATTGAAAATTGGGAACAAGCCAACGCTGCAATGGACAATGCCAAAAGAATTTCAAATTCTGTAATCGTTGAACAATATATAACCGGGGATGATTACCGGATTTTAGTTATCAATTACAAGATGGTCGCCGCAGCTAAAAGATTAGCCGCTCAGGTAATCGGCAATGGCAAATCAAATATTAAAGAATTGATTGAAATTACAAATGCTGATCCTCGCAGAGGTTATGGACATGAAAAAGTGTTGACCAGTATCAGTATAGATTCTATCACACATAAACAACTTGAAGCTCAAAACTTAACGCTAGATTCAATTCCTGACAAAGATCAAACTGTAATACTTAAAGACACCGCTAATCTTTCAACCGGTGGCACTTCTATTGATGTTACCGATATTGTTCATCCTTCCATCGTATTTATGGCTGAACGAATATCTAGAGTTGTAGGGCTGGATATCTGCGGAATCGATTTTATTACTAAAGATATTAGTCGTCCGGTTGAAGAAACAAGAGGTGCAGTTATTGAAGTAAATGCCGGACCTGGCTTCCGAATGCATTTGGCTCCGGCAGAAGGATTACCACGAAATGTTGCCGCACCGGTAATTGATATGTTGTATCCTCCCGGCAGTTTGTCAAGAATTCCGATTGTCGCCGTTACCGGTACCAATGGAAAAACAACCACTACACGACTTATGGCGCACCTTTCTAAATTAATGGGATATACCGTAGGTTATACAACCACAGATGGAATTTATATTCAGAATCATCTGATGATGTCAGGCGATTGTTCGGGTCCGGGTTCTGCTGAATTTGTACTAAAAGATCCTACCGTAAATTTTGCTGTTCTGGAAACTGCCAGAGGAGGAATTCTAAGAGCAGGTCTTGGTTTCAAAAATTGCGATATTGCAATTGTTACCAATATAGCCCCCGATCATCTTGGACTTAAAGGAATTCATACAGTCGAACAATTAGCCAAAGTAAAAGGAGTCGTTGTAGAATCAGTACTTCCATCCGGTTATGCTATTCTGAATGCAGACGATGATCTTGTGTATGATATGAGAAAGGAGGCTAAATGCAACATTGCTTTGTTTTCAATGGATGAACATAATCCAAGAATAAAGAAAATTATGCAGGCAGGTGGATTATCTGCAATCTATGAAAATGGCTTTATTACAATCTGTAAAGGAGAATGGAAGCTTCGGGTAATAAAAGCAGTTAATGTACCCTTAACCTATGGAGGCAAAGCGGCATTTATGATTCAAAATGTCTTACCTGTAGCACTGGCAGGTTACATTAGAGGCTTTGAGTTACAAGACATTAGAAGTGCATTGGAAAGTTTCATCCCATCACCGGCTCAGACTCCGGGAAGATTAAATCTGTTCAATTTTAAAAATTTCGATGTGTTGCTGGATTACGCACACAATCCTGCAGGATTAAACGCCCTTAAAAAGCTTACAGACAAGATGGATGGCTATCCAAAGGTTGGTATTATTGCCGGTATTGGTGACCGAAGACAGGAAGATAATGAAGGTATAGGCTATGTGGCTTCCACAATGTTTGATGAAATTATTATTCGTCAGGACAAAAATCTCAGAGGAAGGTCTGAAAAAGAAATTATAGATATGCTCATGGCAGGAATCCTAGCCCATGATCCTCATAAGAAAGTAACTTTATATGGAACCGAAAGAGAGGCAATAACTTCTGCTATTGAGGGCGCTCTTAAAGGTTCATTGATTATTATTTGTAGTGATGTGGTTCCAGATGCCCTGGCGCAGGTTCAAAAATACAAAGAAGAAGAAGCCAATACTTTATATGAATTCGATAAGTCAGAAATTTCGAAACAATAGCCAATAAGCTAATATTCTATTGCTCAAATTATACCCCAAAATTCGTCAATTTTGGATGCTACAATTTGAGGTAGAAATCCATAATTTGTAGTATTTTAGATAAAAATATCCGAATTTTTCATCTGTTTGAAAAAAAATTTCGACTTGCCAATAATTTTTTTGGAATCATAATAATATTGATAATCAATATATTAGGATATTTATATCCTTAATATCGGTTTAATTTAAAGCAATAGCAAAAAAAAAAGTTTTAAAACAGCTTTGTTTCTTTATACTTTTGATCTCAATCGTACTACAAAACAAATTAAAATTTAATCCTTTTTTTTAATTAAAATTTTTTAAAAAGCAATGAAATTACGTTTTTTATTCCCCATTTTCCTTCTAGCGGTAGTTGGAATATTGTCATGCGACAGGGACAATCCAACCTTATCTACAGAAGACAATTCCGTTAAATCTTTTGATCACAGTATCATAAAAGATTGGAATGAACTTCACTTAATTATTAACAAAGATGCTTTGGGTTACAGACCTGTTCCTGACGGAAGGGCAGCAGCTTATATTGGATGGGCAACTTATGAAGCTTGTGTTCCCGGAATGCCGGAGTACAACTCCCTAAAAAATCATCCAAGCTTTGTTGGCGCAAACCTTCCGGAGTTTGACACCAAAAAACAGATGTATTGGCCTGAAGTTGTTAATGAAGTTTATTCGTATTTATTATCTAGAATGTATGAAAAAGTTCAGTATTTCACATCTTCAACCGGTTCTCACTTGACCAGTGAGCAAGTTCAGAGATTAATACGTGACCTTAAAGCTGCGAAAGAGCAGGAATATCAATCAATAACAGATCTTACAACTTTCAACAATTCTAAAGCCTGGGGAGAAGAGATTTCCAAAGCAGTTTGGGATTGGGCTGTAACTGATCAATATGCTCATGAAGGTTATAATGACATGTTGAATCAGGGAAAATATTATTATGATAGTGAAAAAGAATTTGGATTCAAATTTAAAACTGGTAATAGAAAACCAGGAATCTGGGAACCCACTGACGACAATCCAAATGCAGGGATGTGGCCTCTTGCCGGCAAAAACCGAGCTTTTGTATCAAGTGGTCCACAGTTGATCTGTCAGGCTCCAGCCTCTTATATGGCTTATAGCGAAGATCCAAAGTCTGCTTATTATAATCAGAACTTAGAAGTATATATCAGATCATTTACAAATCCGACTTACGATGATATTTGGGTAAGTGAATTTTGGTCAGATGATTTATTTGGCCTAACATTTTCTCCTCCACTAAGGACGGTTGCTATATTAGATCAAATAATGGATTTAGACGATACCAAGCTGGATAAGGCTATCTATGCTAATGCAATGTTGGGTATAGGATTGAATGATTTTGGAATTGTTTGCTGGAATTCCAAATACTATTATAAAATTGAAAGACCAGAACACTTTATTAAAAAATTAATTGATCCAAATTTCCAACCAGCGTTAAAACATCCATATACTGGCGTAACTGGAATTACACCGCCGTTCCCTGCTTATCCTTCCGGGCACTCAACATTTGCAGGTGGTGGATTTTTAATTTTGGGTAAAGTATTTGGAGACGACTTTGCTTTTACTGATAATTGCCATATCAATAGAGGAGAATTTAATGGAAGAGCAAGAAGCTATAGGAGCTTGGCAAGAGCTGGATGGGAAGACGCAACTTCAAGAATTCCGCTTGGGGTACACATCCGACAGGATTGTGAAGAAGGTATAAGACTTGGACAAGAAATTGCCCAACGAGTTACCAGCCTACCTTGGAAGAAATAAACTAAATATAGCAGCTAAATTAAATATTAGACCTGTACAATTGTACGGGTCTTTTTTTTATATTTTCTCAATGTAGGCAAGATTGACTTAATTCTAACTTCAAGCAATATCTTCAAAGCGCCTGAAGGGATTTAATTTATTGTTCTGAAGTGTTTGGAGGCTATTGATTTAGCAGTATTTGTACCCTATTCATATCTAAGAACCAATAATTACATTCTGCCGGACTTTATATGAAATATGCGAATTTATGGTATTTTTTACCTTTTCTGGGGTCAAATTAGCACTAGTTATCGTAACTTATTGAATTTTAATATCCTTTTTCTTGCTGTCTTTTTATCGGATAAGCTAAAATAACTTAAAAAAAATTGCATTTAATTTAAATTTATTACTTTTGTGACCATTTATTTACCACAAATAAACTAACAACAAGCCCATTTTATTAATTAAATTTTAAAAAAGCAATGAAATTACGATTTTTATTCCCCATATTCCTTCTAGCGGTAGTTGGAATATTGTCATGCGACAGGGACAATCCAACCTTATCTACAGAAGACAATTCCGTTAAATCTTTTGATCACAGTATCATAAAAGATTGGAATGAACTACACTTAATTATTAACAAAGATGCTTTGGGATACAGACCTGTTCCAGAAGGTAGAGCAGCAGCTTATATTGGATGGGCAACTTATGAAGCTTGTATTCCCGGAATGCCGGAGTACAACTCTTTGAAAAATCACCCAAGCTTCGTTGGAGCAAACCTTCCGGAGTTTGATACCAAAAAACAGATGTATTGGCCTGAGTTTGTTAATGAAGTTTATTCGTATTTATTATCTAGAATGTATGAAAAAGTTCAGTATTTCACATCTTCTACAGGTTCTCACTTGACCAGTGAGCAAGTGCAGAGATTAATACGTGATCTAAAATCTGGTAAAGAAAAGGAATATCAATCAAAAACAGATCTTACAACTTTCAACAATTCTAAAGCCTGGGGAGAAGAGATCTCCAGAGCTGTTTGGGATTGGGCTGTAACTGATCAATATGCTCATGAAGGCTACAATGATATGTTGAATCAGGGAAAAAATTATTATGATTTTGAAAAAGAATTTGGATTTAAATTTAAAACCGGTAATAGAAAACCAGGAATCTGGGAACCCACTGACGACAATCCAAATGCTGGGATGTGGCCTCTTGCCGGCAAAAACCGAGCTTTTGTATCAAGTGGTCCACAGTTGATCAGTCAGCCTCCAGCTTCTTATATGGCTTATAGCGAAGATCCAAAATCTGCTTATTATAATCAGAACTTAGAAGTATATATCAGATCATTTACAAATCCGACTTACGATGATATTTGGGTAAGTGAATTTTGGTCAGATGATTTATTTGGCTTAACTTTTTCTCCGCCGCTAAGGTTAGTTGCTATATTAGATCAAATTATGGATTTAGACGATACCAAGCTGGATAAGGCTATCTACGCTAATGCAATGTTGGGTATAGGATTGAATGACTTTGGAATTGTTTGCTGGAATTCCAAATACTATTATAAGATTGAAAGACCAGAACACTTTATTAAAAAATTAATTGATCCTAATTTCCAACCACCATTAAAACACCCATATACTGGCGTAACTGGAATTACACCGCCGTTCCCTGCTTATCCTTCCGGGCACTCAACATTTGCAGGTGGTGGATTTTTAATTTTGGGTAAAGTATTTGGAGACGACTTTGCATTTACTGATAATTGCCATATCAATAGAGGAGAATTTAATGGAAGAGCAAGAAGTTATAGGAGCTTGGCAAGAGCTGGATGGGAAGACGCAACTTCAAGAATTCCGCTTGGGGTACACATCCGACAGGATTGTGAAGAAGGTATAAGACTTGGACAAGAAATTGCTCAACGAGTTACCAGCTTACCTTGGAAAAAATAATTGTAAAATAATAATTGTATAATAGAAAGACCTGTACTTTTGTACGGGTCTTTTTTTTAAACTTTAATAATTCTAATATTTACAAATGAAAACTTTGATAAATTTTATTCTTGTGTTCTTGCTTATTTCTTGCAATTCTGATAAAAAAGATCAGTTGAAAGAAAATGTAGTAAAATTTGCTAACGGAAGTGTTAAAAAGAAATTCTATTCCGATAAGAACGAAATGATCCAGGATACTATGTGGGAATATTATTCGACCGGCGAACTTTCATCAATTCGGATATTTAAAGACAATAAGCAGACCGGAAGAAATCTATATTATTTGAAAGAAGGCCCACTTTATGAAATTCAGAACTATATCGACGGAAAAATAGAAGGAATTGATACAGTTTACTATCCCAGCGGCCAGATTAAGGTATTGGGAACCTTTAAAGATGGATTAAGAAATGGTCCGTTTAAAATCTTTAAGGAGGACGGAACAATAGAGAATGAATTTAATTACCGCAATGACAGCATTATTGTCAGTCAATAAGATTGTATTATAGTTTGAAGAAACACCTGCAGTTGTAGCAGAGAGTATAAAGATTTGTAAATTTTTAATCCTTGGAAATTCGTTATGTCTAATCTAAAGTTATAAACGAGTTTAGAACACTACGAATTAAATAAACTTATGATAAATAAATTGAGTTGATCAGCAGAACTTCAGGATTGATCAATTATTTCCACGATTTCGTAAAGTTCCTTGAATCCAAGCTCTACTCAGACTTAATTTTAATGGTACAACTTTTGTTTTGCGTACATGTTATATTAAAGAAATCTGAATTAATCGCTTCGAATATTTTCTAATAGGATTCCAGAAATCTAATATTCATGATTGTAGATATTAATCAATAAGTAATCAAATAATTTTATTTATATGCAATATTTCAATTTATTAAAAACTTCAACTATTCTAACCATACTTTTATTTGTAGGTTTGAATAGCCTGAGCTTGAGCGCCCAGGACAGAGGACAGGCTATGTATCACATCAAAGCTATTCATCCTGATGGTAAAATGATACAAATTAAAGCCATTGGCAAACAAGGTCAGATCTATGATGTTAAGGCATTCCCGGAAAACGGTAACCAACATGTCATTGATGTTAAAGCTATAATTGACAACAAGCATTATCCGGTTAAAATGATCTTGAATAAAGACAAGAACATTCCTGTAAAGGCAATCCTAGATGACGGAACCTTGCTAGATGTTAAAGCTATTACAGAGGATGGAACAAAGCTCGATGTAAAGGGAGTTACTAAAAATTCTAAAGTAATTGACTTGAAAGTGATTACGAAAAAAGGAGAAAAAATGGGAGTTAAAGCGATTACTCCTTCGGGTCAGTTTTTCGATGTGAAAGGATTAAAAATGATGGATAATCAAAAAGAGGGAACCATTAATAATGTCTCAATCTATGCACATATAAAAGCTATCCCACAATCTACTCTTAACAACACTGATACAACCTGGCATATCAAATGTGTTCATCCTGACGGTAGAATTATTGACATTAAAGCGGTAGATAAAAACGGAAAACAATATCCAGTGAAAGGCTTGGTTGGAAGAGACCGTACCTACATGATGGATGTTAAAGCGAAAATTAATGGAAAATGGCTTCCTGTAAAAGTACTTAACAGTACAGAATCATACGCTCCCGTAAAAGCAATTGGCAGCGATGGAACCATCTATGATATAAAAGCAATAAATCCTGATGGCTCAAAGCTGGATGTTAAAGGAGTCGCCAACAAAGGCAATATTTTTGATATTAAAACCATTGATGCAAGTGGCGATTACATGGGTGTAAAAGCTATTTCTCCATCAGGCTTAATTCATGATGTCAAAGGGGTAAAAATGTATGATGAAAAAGTAGAAACAACCATCAATGGAGTAGAAATACAAGCTCACATTAAAGCTTTACCTATCGTTCTGGATAAATAATCTTTGAATTAATTAAAGAAGTATTATCGCCTACTTTACCAGCGATAAAAAAGGGAGGTAATATGATTACTTCCCTTTTTTATTATTTGTTACATTATATTTCAGATAAAAAACAGTTATGCTTTTTACCTTTTGCAACTTCAGATTCTGAAAATTAATGAAGCAGTCATGCTTCTACCATCTGAAGTCCAGATTCCAGGCCCGGGATAGAACGAAGGTCTTTTTGTAAAATATTGTCTGTCCAATACATTATTCAAACTTGCCCTAATCTCAATATGATTGCTGAACCTGAAAGTAGAGTTTAGATCGACAATTGTATAAGCCGGAACCAGACCTACACTTCCTGCTGCATTTGGCTTCTCTGTGTTTAGTGCATCTGCATAAGATTGACTAACATAACTTAGTAAGGCTGACAAACTAAAACCTTTAAAAGAATATGTCACTCCATTTCTGGATATAAGATCCGGAACTGTTTCAATTTTATTGCCTTTCAGTTCAATATTCTGGTTACCGGACTTCAAATTACCTGAAGTATATCGACCGTTCATTATAGAAGTTGAAGTAAATACACTGATTTGACTGTGATTGGAAATGTTCCACATTCCTTGAATAAAAGCTTCTATTCCTTTAGTGTTTGAATTTCCTGTATTTGTTCGATAAGTATAAAAATTGCCGTTTTCATCTGTTAACGACAAGGTTCCGAATCGGTTGTTGTATTGTAGCATAAAACAGGAAATGTCCCAACTTAGAAAATGAAAATTACCTCTATACCCGATTTCAGCATTATATCCATCGGCATCTTTTATATTTGGATCTACGTGTTCAAATGTAGAGTTTGGTACAAGATCTTTAAGAAGCATTGCTCTGTAGGTTTGGGAGAACCCACCATAAAATTCACTTTTTTCTATTAGCTTATAGGTAAAATTAGCTCCAAATAGCGGGTAATTTCTTTTAACTGATACCGGAAATTGATCATCCGGATAATAAACAATATGACCAGTCATATCACTTTCTCCAACTTCCCATCTTGCACCAATATTTACCATAAAGTCTTTGGTGAGGTTGAAGCTGTTTTCCGCATATAATGCAAAATTATTGGTCCTGTAATGCATATCTCTTCCCCAGCCCGGTTTAACTAAAGTGAGATCAAAGTCTGTACCGGTAGACCCTATACCCAGTTGTTTTCTGTGTAAGTTATTGGTCAATACCTGAGCACCAATAGCTAGATTATTTTTAAAACGTGAAATTCTATAAGTATGCAATAATCTTAATTCCTGGGTATAGCTGTTGAATGCATCAATATCAACTTGTCTGTTACTGTATTCAAGAGTTAAAGGATTAATCGAATCTTTAATTGTTGCCGGTTTGTCAAACGTTACACTGCTTCTAAGTCCTACAACAGCTGAAGAAACATAGGTGAATCTTGTATTCTCATTGATATCCCATTTAATAGTTAATGAAGGTATATTAATTGCGGGATTAAAATAGCTTCTTGATCGGGTAGATAACCTTGGATCCTGGGCAAACATAGAATCAGTTAACGGACCGGGAATTCTATATATATAATTTGATCTAACCCAATCTAATCTGAATGAAAGTTTACTGTTTGGTTCATAGGTAAAATTAATTCCTTGAGCATCATAATCCGTATGTTCACTAGTTCGATACCCATCTCTGGATCTCTTTGCATAGTACGCGTAATACTTGATCTTGTTAATTTTTCCTCCAATTGCATTGTACGCACTCAATAGATTAAAAGAACCAACTGTATTAAAACTTTCAAAGCTAACTGGTTTGGTGGTATCTCCTTGTTTAGTAATAAAATTAAGCATTCCACCGAACTGTGATCCATATTGCAGAGAACTGGTGCCCCGCACAAATTCAATCCTTTCAACACTTTCCATCGGAATACTATAGTGACTTGCCGGATATGCATAAAGATCTGAATTTGACAATGCCCCATCTTTACGTTGATTGAATTCCCACCCTCTGTGCGGATCAAGTCCTCTTGAGGAAATGTTAAGCTGATTACCTCCTTCCATATCATAAACAAAAATTCCGGGAACTTTAGCAAACAACTGCCTTCCTGTTCTCTCAGTAATGTTAGCATCGATGGCTTTCAAAGAAATCACTTCATTCTTCTTTCCCGTCAACAAATAAGTACCATGAATTGGATCTATTCTTAAAATATCATGTCTTATGGGTTGTGCCTCGATTGTAATTGGTGATAGTATTTCTTGTTTTAGGGTATCCAGCTTTTGTCCGAATGAAGAATTCAGTATAATAAAACACACAGAAAAAAGAAATTTAACTCTTTTGATTTTCATATTTCTAATAATTTTTTTAGTTCGTTTTAATAATTGTCAATTTGAATAATATTAAATAAAAAGGTTAGAGTAAATAACAATGACAAATTAAATGAATAAATCACATCACATTTCAATTCAGGAAAAAAATCCATCCTGAAACTAACTAATATTCAATATTTCTAATTTAGGACAAATTTATACGTGAATCGGAGTGTAACTAAAATCAATTTGATTAATTAAATATTAAGATTGACGAAATAATTAATTTGATTGACGAAATAGATATTTTGATCATGTAATAATATTCTATTATCGCAGATTATATATTTATAAAAATTACTTTATTTAGAATTAACTGCAAACAGATAAAAAAAGAAACTCTTTAACCTGGCGAACTTATACAATGGATCAACTCACAATCTATCATTCATTATTAATAAGAGCTAAACAATGAATAATATATTTTGTGGATTTAGGCCAATTTTTGCTTTACTTCAGTCATCTCATAAGCTTCAATAATATCTCCTACTTTGATATCATTGAAGTTTTTAACATTAACTCCGCATTCCATATTCTTAGTAACTTCTTTGGCATCATCTTTAAATCGTTTAAGAGAAGCAAGTTCTCCGCTCGCACCTTCTTTTGTTGGATAGACAACGATACCATCACGAATTACCCGTACCAGCGAATTTCGGGTAACCTTTCCTTCAGTTACCATACATCCTGCAATGGTTCCTACTTTTGAAACTTTAAATACTTCTCTGATTTCAAGTGAACCAAGAATTTTTTCTTCTTTTGTCGGCTCAAGCATTCCTTCCATTGCCAGCTTAACTTCTTCAATAGCTTCATAAATGATGGAATATGTTTTTATTTCTACACCTTCTCTTTCCGCCAATTGTCTTGCTGATCCTGATGGTCTGACTTGAAAACCAATAATAATAGCATCAGACGCTGAAGCAAGCAAAACGTCTGATTCTATGATCTGACCAACTGCTTTATGAATAACTGAGATTTTAATTTTATCTACTGAGAGTTTGATTAAACTATCTGCAAGAGCTTCAACGGATCCATCAACATCACCTTTAACAATTAATCTTAACTCTTTAAAATTCCCCAATGCCAACCTCCTTCCGATCTCATCTAAAGAAATACGTTTGTTAGCTCTTGCGGCTTGCTCACGTGCAATTTGTGCTTTTTTAGTTGCTATGAGTCTTGCTTCCGATTCTTCTTCCATTACCTTGAATTTTTCACCAGCACTGGGTGCGCCGGTTAATCCAAGAACCATTACAGGCACAGAAGGACCGGCGTTATGAAGCTTTTGTCCACGTTCATTAAACATAGCTTTTACTTTTCCATTGTATTCCCCCGCTAATATTACATCACCTATACTTAAGCTTCCATTCTGAACAAGAATCTTAGTAATATATCCTCTACCTTTATCCAGAGACGCTTCAATGATAGTACCAGAGGCTTCTCTATTCGGATTTGCTTTTAGCTCAAGTATTTCTGCTTCTAGCTGAATTTTCTCTAATAGTTCATCGACACCCATTCCGGTTTTTGCAGAAATTTCCTGTGAAGAATATTTTCCACCCCAGGAATCAACTAAAAGATTCATTTGAGAAAGTTCAGATTTAATTCTTTCAGCATCAGCTCCAGGCTTATCAACTTTGTTGATTGCAAAAACCATAGGTACATTTGCCGCTTGAGCATGTGAAATAGCTTCTTTGGTTTGAGGCATTATTTTGTCATCAGCTGCAATTATTATAATAGCAACATCTGTTAGCTTCGCGCCTCTTGCGCGCATCGCTGTAAATGCTTCGTGACCAGGTGTATCCAGAAATGTAATTTTCTTTCCGTTAGCTAATGAAACTTCATACGCACCGATATGCTGAGTTATTCCTCCTGCTTCACCGGATACTACATTTGCATTTCTTATGTAATCAAGTAAGGAGGTCTTCCCATGATCTACGTGTCCCATAACAGTTACAATAGGTGCTCGAGGTAGCAAGTCTTTTGGATCATCTTCAATAACTTCCTCTGCATCCAATTCTTCTTCAACTGAAACAAATTCAATTTTCTTGTTAAACTCTTCAGCGAGTACCTCAATTACTTCTGCGTCCAATCTTTGATTGATGGATACAATAATACCTACATTCATACAAGTCATGATAACATCTGTTACCGGAATGTCCATCAAGCTTGCTATTTCAGAAACAGTTACAAATTCAGACAACTGAATTACATCTTTATTTTCATGTGATTCGGCACTCTCTGCTTTCTCACGCATTTCATCGCGTTTGTCACGTCGGATTTTCTGGCGTTTGTTTTTACCACCAATCTGAAGACGGGCCATGGTGGCTTTGATCTTATCTTCAACTTCTTTTTGAGAAACTACCTTTACTTCTTCATCCGTTCTTTGATGGCCTCCCCTATTAGATCTAGAAGGAAGATCTTTAATATCGCTGGCAGTTACTGCTTTTCGTTTTCTTTTTCTTTTTGCAGCATCCCCCGACTGTTGGTTAGTGTTTGGATTAGGATTTCTATCTGTAGAAGGTCTTCCTGATCTGTTATTGGTACCCGACCTTTGAGCTTGTTTGTTTTCTTCTTTTTTCGGTGCCTCTTTGAATTTTTCTGTATCAATTTTACCCAGAATTTTAAGACCTTTCAAAGTGGGTGCTTCAATTCGGGTAAGTTCTTCTTTTACTTCTTCATTGGCCGGTTCATCTTTCGACTCATTTGCAACTTCAACTTTTTGCTCTTCAGCTGCCTGATCTTTCAAATTGATTTTACCAACTACTTTAAGCTTTGGCTTATCTTCTTCCTTAACTTTTGCTTTTAGAACTTCTTTTGGAGCTTCTACAGGCTCTTCTTTCTTCTTCTGAGTGGCTTCCTTAGCTGGAGTATCAAATAGATTGACCTCAATTTTAGGTTTCTCTTTCTCTTTTTCCTTTTCCTTATTATTTGCTGAAGCTACTTGTTTTTGAAGAATTGCATCAGCCTGAGACTTTTCCAATATCGATGCCTGAAACTCCTTTATTAGTTCGTTATACATTTCTTCAGTCACCTTGGCAGTAGCCTTTTCTTCAATGGAAAAGCCTTTCTTCTGTAGATGATCCACAATAGTGTGCAACCCTACATTTAATTCTTTGGCAACTTTTATGAGTAATCCTCCCGGCATGAATATTTATTACTTTAATTAATTTCTATCTATCAAATAATTTTTTATTAAAAAACTAATCTTCTAATTCTTTATTTAAAATTTCAATTACTTCTATAATTGTTTCTTCTTCAAGATCTGTTCTTCTAACCAGTTCTTCTACACTTAAATTCAATACAGATCTTGCAGAATCACATCCGATATTTTTAAGTGCATCAATAACCCAGTCTTCTATCTCATCTGCAAATTCATCCAAATCAACATCATCCAATTCACCTTCTTCAGCATCTCTGTAAACGTCGATTTCGTATCCGGTTAATCTGGAAGCTAATTTAATGTTGGCTCCACCACGACCGATTGCAAGTGAAAGTTGATCTGCTTTAAGATATACGCTTACTTTCTTATTGGCTTCATCTATCTCAATGCTATTTACTTTTGCAGGCGTAAGCGATCTTTGAATATATAAACTAACATTCGTAGTGAAGTTGACAATGTCAATATTTTCATTTTTCAATTCACGTACGATTCCGTGAATTCTCGAACCTTTCATTCCTACACAGGCTCCCACCGGATCTATTCTATCATCAAAAGACTCTACTGCAACCTTTGCTCGTTCCCCAGGAAGTCTAACAATTTTTTTAATAACAATCAATCCATCTTCAATTTCCGGAACTTCTTGTTCCATCAGTCTTTGTAAGAAGGAAGGATCGGTTCGGCTTAATGTTATTAATGGATTTCCGTTTCGCAACTCAACTCTTTTAATTACTGCTCTGACTATATCTCCTTTTCTGAAATGATCTGCTTTAATCATTTCGGTTCTTGGCAACATTAATTCCGAACTGGTTGCGTCATCAAGAATTAGCAACTCACGTTTTAAGACCTGATTTACTTCTCCAATTACCAATTCACCTTCGCGATCTGTATATTTGTTGAATACATCTTCTTTCTCCAATTCCATAATTTTGGATACGAGTGTCTGTCGAGCAGCCATTACTGCTCTTCTCCCAAAATCATCAAGATTCAGTTGTTCATAACACTCTAATCCTACCTCATAATCCTGGTCGATTACCTGAGCCTCAGAAACAGCAATTTCTTTCAAATCGTCTGTTACCTCGCCATCCGGAACAATTTTTCGAACTCTCCACATTTCAAGGTCCCCTTTCTGGGTATTGACAATAATATCGAAATTTTCATCCGAGGAATATTTCTTTTTGATCAAAGATCTGAAAACATCCTCCAAAACCCTCATTAAAGTGGGTCGATCAATGTTTTTACCGGCCTTAAACTCGGCAAATGAATCAACTAAGTTCATATCCTTGCAATGATTTTTGCTTCTTTAATATTTGAATATTTTAATTCCAATTCCTGGAGTGATTTTATCTTCTTTTTACCTTCCTTTTGAATTATTAAGAATTCAATCTTAACAGTTTCATTATCGGCGTTGGTGATTTTTCCTTCATACAAATTTCCTTCGATGGTCTGAATTTTAAGGTCACGGCCAATATTCTTTATATACTGTCGAGGGAATTTAAGCGGTTTAGACAGTCCGGATGAAGAAACTTCTAATACGTAATCGTCTCCAAACCAAAGCTTTTCGTCTAGTATAGCTTCTAAATATCTACTTACAGATTTACAAATATCGTAAGTAATACTTTGATCACTATCAATGAATATTGTAATATTTTTACCCCCTTGAACAATATCTACTACAAAACAATCCCGGAAGCCTTCTTCCTGAAACTTTTGATTCAGCAAATTGTGTAACTCTTCGGTATACATTAGGCTGATTTATACAAACAAAAAAGGGAACTTTGATGTTCCCTTTCGAAAATCGGTGCAAAGATACATATTTTAGTTGAGAATATGAATATAAGCGAGCTTTTATCACGTGCATTTAATCAGGATTTTCTTTCGGCTGAAGAGGGGCTTTTCCTCTTTGAACACGCCCAAACGCCACAATTAATGTGGGTAGCCAATGCTCTAAGATATAATAAAGTTCCGGCTAAGGATGTAACCTGGATTATTGATCGAAATTCCAATACGACCAACGTCTGTATTGCCAATTGTAAATTCTGCAACTTTTACCGTCCTCCCGGAAATAAAGAAGGCTATATCACTTCTATTGAGGAATACAAACAGAAGATTGATGAACTGTTTGAATATGGTGGTCATCAATTATTACTTCAGGGTGGTCATCATCCTGAATTAGGTTTAAAATATTATACAGAATTATTTCAGCAACTCAAATCCTTATATCCGCAACTTAAACTTCACGCTCTAGGTCCCCCAGAAGTTGCCCACATTTGTAAATTGGAAAAATTATCACACACACAGGTTTTGCAGGAATTGATGAATGCCGGACTAGATTCTCTTCCCGGAGCAGGCGCTGAGATCCTCGATGATCGAGTAAGGAGACTGGTTTCAAAAGGTAAATGTGGAGCTCAGGAATGGCTCGACATAATGCGAGCGGCGCATCAATTGAATCTAACCACCTCTGCAACTATGATGTTTGGTCATGTGGAAACCTTATTAGAACGGATCCAACACCTTGTAAAAATCAGAGATGTTCAAAGTGAGAAACCAAAGGAAGCAAAAGGCTTTCTTGCATTTATTCCGTGGCCATTTCAAGATGAAGGAACCCTGTTAAAGAAGCTGAACAGAGCTAAGAATCATTGTACCGGTGATGAATACATTAGAATGATTGCATTAAGCAGAATCATGTTACCCAATATCCTGCATATCCAGGCCTCCTGGTTGACAGTAGGAAAAAACACAGCACAGATTTGCCTTCATGCCGGAGCTGATGATTTCGGCAGTATAATGATTGAAGAAAATGTTGTTTCAGCTGCAGGTGCACAACAGAGATTTACCGCTCAAGGCATTCAGGATGCGATTCTTGAAGCAGGATTTAGACCACAATTGCGAAATCAACAATATGAATATATAGATCTTCCTCCTGAAATTGTTCAGCAAAAGCTAAATTCTAATACCATGATCATTAATTAATATCGAAGAATATTGAAAATTCAATTTTCAAATGCTACAAGAGATAAAGGAATCTGCAGACTTTATACAGGAACGATTGGAAACGATTCCAAATACAGCTATCGTATTAGGAACCGGATTGAGTAGTTTGGTAAATAGGTTAGAAATTATCAAGGAGATTTCTTACAAACTTATTCCACATTTTGTTCCGACCACTGTTGAATCTCATCCTGGAAAACTTATCATTGCAAGATGGAGTGGCAAGCCAGTATTAATCTTATCCGGAAGATTTCATTACTATGAAGGTTACAGTCTGCAGGAGGTAACTTATCCAATTCGGGTATTGAAACATCTTGGCATCAAAACATTGATTTTAACCAATGCCAGCGGATCAGTCAATCCGGAATTAAAAGCAGGAGATCTAGTATTTATAAAAGATCATATAAATTTTCATCCTGAAAATCCATTGCGCGGAATTAATGATCTAAGATTAGGATTGAGATTTCCAGATATGACTGAAGTTTATCATCAAGAATTATTAAAGCAAATAGAATTCATTTGTCAAAGGAAAAATATTCCTTATAAAGAAGCAGTATATTTTGGATTACAGGGTCCAAGTCTGGAGACCAGAGCAGAATATCGAATGATCAAATTATTAGGTGCTGATATCGTTGGGATGTCCACCGTTCCTGAAGCCATTGTCGCTCATCAATCAGAACTCAAGATTCTTGCGGCTTCAATTGTATCTAATCATTCGCCTGAAACTGGACAA
The DNA here is from genome assembly GCA_020848695.1 of Saprospiraceae bacterium. GTDB lineage: Bacteria > Bacteroidota > Bacteroidia > Chitinophagales > Saprospiraceae > Vicinibacter. The sequence continues at coordinate 95 of JADLHT010000039.1, read as the reverse complement.
CAAGAAAAAACAACCATCGAATCAGTAATAAAAACTATTGAAGAATCTTCGGAAAAATTATTCGATGTGTTGGAAGATTTGATTTAACTTGGAAT
>JADLHT010000038.1 GCA_020848695.1 Saprospiraceae bacterium | reverse complement strand
ATACATCTCATTAATTTTTATCTTTATGCCATCAGTTCTTTATAAAATTTAAGGGTGGGTACCATTACGCTGGAAAGGTGGGTACCTTTACTCCGGAAAAAGTGGGTACCTATGTCAGGATTTTGCACAGTATTTGAATTGAAAGATAGTTCTGTAATTGACAATTAAACGACTCCTTAATTTTACTATTAGTCGAAATCATATTGTCAATTATTCGTATTCAAATGTATTATTGAAGTGGAATCTTGAAGAACCTTGATATTGATGAATTTTTTGGGGATATTGAACATTTATTAGAATGATGAATTCTCTATAACTCACTTAAATGACCTGAGTCTTTAATCCAATAATACTATTTCTTGAAATACAAGATTACAATAAGCTAAATTACAAGGCTTTCTTGATGAGCTTATGAATTTCAATTTCTGAGTTTTCTCGAAGGATTTTCAAGAAATAAACACCTCCATCAATTTTGGAAATATCCAAGCTTTGCACCTGATTACTTCCTTTAATCTGAACTGAATGGTTCAAGATTACTTTTCCTTCTATATTAATCAGTTCTAAAATATACTTCTCCGTAGTTTTTGCATTTGGAAATCCAATCTTGATTTCATCGGAACTAGGATTAGGGAACACCGACGTTTGCACAAAGGTCTTGCTGGAAGGACTAAGTATGGCAATGGTTTTAGAATAAACATAGCTATTATCCTTTTCCACCATCTTCAATCTGTAATAATTTATTTCGTTCTCAATATCAGAATCAATATAATTCAGTACGTGTTGTTGATGCTCTACCGCATTTGGAGAAATTGTAATATTTTGCAAAACTGTGAAATTCAAAGACTTGGAATTTCTTTTTTCTAACTCATAATGAGAAAATAAATCATCTGCAATTCCTACCCAATGAATATAGTTGACATTATCCCTATAATATCCTTCAAAACTTAATAATTCAAGAGGTAATACCAGACCACAAACGATCAAAATCCCATCATTCATTGGCCCTCCAGAACTAGATTTAATGATATCTCCCGGACATGCCTGGTTATTCCATCCTCCTGTAGTTCCATCTCCGGTTACCGTTACCCAGGGTCTTATTGCAGTCGGCGCACCACAGGTATAATGTCCTACAAAACAAAAAGGAGAAAGATCGGGGAATTTTGCATTCGGCGTCCCCAAGCCATTGTCACCATAATTATTTGAAGGATTTCCATCACCATCATCAACATAATAACCAATTCCGGGCAAGTTGAAATTTCTGGCTTTCAAAGAATCTATCCATATCCACTTTCTAGAACCGTGTTGAGTTGGTTGTTCTCCGGTCAAACCTTTAGTAATTGTCACTCCGTTGGGAATGTGTTCCCAGGCAACAAAAATTCCATGTGCCCAATTAGTTTGATTTTCAAAAAAACTTTCTAAGGTCAGACAAAATCCATATTCGATCTGTCCCAATGCCGGATCATCATAGGTACCGGAACCTGAGGTCGAAGTAAAGTAATTCATATGAAGCGTACCCGTAGCACATTGCGCAGTTAAATCGGAGAGATTTAACACGAATATTGTTCCAAAGACGAGGAGGATATTTGCTTTCATAATTGCCTGATAATTAATAATTTATTTAATCAACACCTTAAAAGAACCTTAAGTTCCCTATAAACTTTGCAAAAAACATGCCAAATAATATTAATATGTTTGTATTTAAAATTCAGTTGAATTTAAATTGATTATTCTTATAATTGAGATATTTTCTATAAGACAGTGCTTTAAAATTTTCCTGATTGGAAGAGTTTAAGAAATTACATTTTGAGCCGTCTATATGTATTTTTGTCTCGATGGAAAGCCAAATTCAAATTTTTATAACCGGTGGTACTTTTGACAAAGAGTATAATTTCGTCAATGGTGAGCTCTATTTCAAAGATACACATTTACCTGAGATGCTGGAACGAGGAAGATGCTCTTTAGACATAGATATTAAAACACTGATGATGGTTGATAGTCTTGAGATGACATCTGAAGATCGAGAGATTATACTACATAATTGCCTCAAATGCAAAGCCAATAATATTTTAATTACGCATGGTACAGACACCATGACTCAGACTGCACAGCATCTGGCCAATGAGAACATTGAAGGTAAAACAATTGTATTAACCGGTGCCATGATTCCATATGCTTTTGGAAATTCATCGGATGGTTTTTTTAATTTAGGTTCAGCTTTGGCTTTTGTTCAAATATTAGAACCAGGTGTTTATATTGTAATGAATGGTCGTTACTTCAATTGGAATCAAGTCAGAAAAAATACGAAGACAGGCTATTTTGAGGACTTATAATAATAAAAATAGACAGCCATTGACAAGAAACCTAATAATCTATCTTAATCTATAGGCTAATGTAAGCTTTAGAACTCTAGTATTGGTAACTCTCTTATTAGATCTGTCTAATGCATTATTTGCAAGACCAAGGTCATAAATTATACCTATTAGAACATTTTTAAATTGAAATCCAATTCCTGAATTTAAACCATAATCGATAGGCTTAATATCATCTGTTTCTTTATTAAAACCCCACTTTACAGTTAAATATTCTTTATGTTTAAAAGATGGGTCCCTCTTAACCCGAATAATAACACTACTCGAAAGTCCATAACCAATAAAAACTCCTAAGGTTCCAAAGATCATAGAATTTTTTGAGATCTGATGAATAAATTTTCCTGAAATAGGAAGATCAAGGTAAAATAAATAGTACCTGGCATTAATGTTGTAATTATTTTGTTTATCTAAAAAACCCAATCCTTTTGTATTAATGAGTAATCCTGATTGAATTGCAAGATTTTTACCAATCATCTTTTCAACTGTAAATCCAAAGTGATACCCTGAATTAGGATAATACTGACTACTATATACTGAGTCAGAGTCCACATCTCGAAATATTCCAGAAGACAACCCTGCAACATAAAAAACTTTTTGGGAGTATAGAATGAATACAGAAATTAAGGTAATCAAAATAAATAATAGCTTTTTTGATAGATTCATAAAATATATTAACTGAAAAAAATAAATGAAATTTTAATACGCGATTTTATACGAATTATTTAAATTTTTAATCTCCTTATAATTTGATCGTTTAAAGAGGCATTTCTACTTCGGTGGACGGATACACATCACATAATATCGGTCACATACATAAAGCAATCCTGTCTCTGGATCAATTGTTGGAGGAGTAAGATCAAATCCAGCATCATTATGTCTATTAATGTGAGGACTGTAGTATTCCCATTCAATTTTTCCAGTCTTGGCATCCATTCTAAATAGGTAAGCTCTGAATCCTTTAATTATATTTAGATATATCTTACCTTGATAATATTCTATCCCACCATCAAGCGGACACTCGCCCGCAGTAGTATTTTCCCATGCGACATCTCCTGTCTCAATATCTATTGCTATTACTGACTTCGTCAATAAGTTGATAAAAACCTTGCCTTCAGCAATTAATAAGTTGCTACCTCCAATTCCTTTGGCTTTCTTGTTAGTCCACTTAATTGTACCGTTCAATAGATCAATACAATGCACATCCAATCCATCGCAGATATAATAATTACCAACGATCTGTGGAATCTGAGAAGAATTACCGCCTAACTCATTGACATGATCAATATTCCATTGCAATCTCCTTTGAGACAGATTAAATGCCCGAATGTCGAATCGTTGTGCTGATCCGTTTTTTCTTACTTTTCTATCCTGATATACCAAGATAGAATCTCCGTTAGGATGCATCCACAATACAGGAGGCTCAAGACCCGGCTCAAAGTTCTGATTATCTAATACTTCCATGAATAAGGTATCCCAAGCCAGATGAGTCAGTGGTGATCGAATGGAATACATGGTATCATTATTATCTTCTGGAGTAATACTAGTATAAAAATGATCTCCAACGATTCTTCCTCGAGGTTCTTTACCTAGTGTCCTATCCATCCAAATAGTTTTTCCATTAGAAGACTTGATAATAAATGTATTAAACCAATTATGTATTGAAATAAATTTCTGGTTATCTGACATTGATCTATATAAAGGATGAAAGTCTCCATTCTCACTCCACTTCCAGATGAAAGACCCGTCTGCTTTATTCAATTTTGCCAATTTCATAGGATAGCTTAATTCTTCATCCTTATAAAATGAGAATACAACACCATCATTCATTACTAAAGGAGCACAGCTTCTAAATTCATTTGAATCGGGTCTCGCCACTTTCCAAAGAATTATTGAATCTCTTAAAACAGAAGTTGAATCATTATTACAAGTTGTATCGCAATCATGGGGTTTTTCACACCTGATAAAAAATGAATTGATTATTAAAATTAAAATCATCAATTTAAAATTATACATAAATTCTTATTACTTATCAGTTTTAAAATATTTATCTAAAGGAAGCCCTCCTTCATATAATTTAATCTGTAGTGCATCTTGTAATGCAGAATTATTCCTCATCTGCATATGAGATGTAATGATCATCGTCTGAGGAGGATTTGTTGCATCAGGAAGAGCCATTGCGGATTCTGTAAGTACTACTCCATCTGAATCCTTGGTTTTGCGATGCGTGACTAACAATTCTTCAACTTCACATACCCAATATTGTCCCGGATTAAGATTGCACTCAGTAGAGTTGCTAATTAATTTTTTCTCTATTTTACCTGTGCGGGTATTTTCACAAATACAATACAATTTGCTCTCTGTACTATAATTCACCGCGCCAATAAGACTTTTATATTGTTCATCCATACTCTCACTCAATTGTATTGCATCTTGTATGGCAACTACTCCTTTTGAATAGAATTCTAACTTTTCTTTAATTGTCGGACAAGGTGCCAAATACTTAAATGGAAAATTTTTACATCCATGCGTTTTAAAAAGTGCTTTATATATTAAATTCTTAACTTCAAAAACTTGCTTTAATACTAAAAGGCTATCATAATTCTTCTTGGCATTAAGTAGAAGATCGCTATCGTAATCCGCAGTGAATACCGGATGCACATCTGCCGCTTGATCGATAAAATATTTAATCGTCCTAAACATTAATCCAGTTGTATCTTCTACACCTGCAAATGCAACTTTATGCAATGTATCCTTTCCTCCTCCAACACAATTCAACTTCAATTAATTCTTAAAAGGCTTTTCTGGGGCTCGCTTTAGTATAAACTATGTTTTGTATAGTGCCTACATCAAGATCACTTGAAATTGAATATTCCCAACGTTCAGTGGTTTTATAAGAAAATGATAGGTCTTCCTGCGAGTAAAGGAAACTATTCAAAAAGCAAAATATTGCAATACAAAATGGGAATATTTGTTTCCATTTAAAGGTATTGAATCTCATGTATTTTAACATATTTATAGTTTTAAAAAATTAAAAAATAAGAACTCCGTCAAAAGTCAAAATGAATTGATTAAGATAATAATATTTTTTGAGAAAAATTATATAGTTTTTTATTTAATATGATACAAAATTTGTATATTATAAAGATTTCATCTACTTTTACATTAATTATTGTTGCTAAATCTTAATATTTGCTAAAATGATCTCAAATAATGCCAAATTATTTTCATTTTCAGACTTTTATTCACAATTTTGTAATATCCTTTTGAACAAAATAAAAGATAAAAAAGCATGGCCAAATGAATTATCAAACCTATTAAATTGCTCAAAACAGACAGTCTATCGAAAGCAGAATGGAAATTATCACTACACCTTAGAGGAATTCTTTTCCTTAATATCTCATTATGAAATTGATATTGCGGAGTTATTCAGAATGAATATTACATCTACTCCTTTTACTGTTCCGGGCGTACATGAACCCCTGCATTCTATCAATGATTATTTAAAAAGATTAGCAGGTTCATTTAAAATCCTTAAAAGCAATATCCCTCCAAAAATTACTTATGCTACTAGGGAATTACCAATTTTTTATTACTTTCTCAATCCTCCATTGGCCTCATTCAAGCTCTATGTATTTGCAAAGCTTATTTGGAAGTCAGAAGACCTCGTTAATAAATGTTTTGAAGTCAATCTATTGAATTTAGATCAATTGCAATTGATCAGTACTTTATGGTTTCAATATTCTCAATTGCGATCTAAAGAATATTGGAGTTCCAATATTCTTGACAGCACCCTTCAACAGATTATATTCTTTAATGAATCTGGTGACTTAGCTTCTGACCATGCTTTGCTTATTATTAATGGACTAGAAGAAGTTGTAAAACGAATAAGGACGATGGCTGTTACAGGAACTAAAAGTCCAGACCTACATGGCAACTTTAACTTATATGAGAATAAAATTCTACATACCGGAAATCACGTTTTAGCGGATTCAGGTGATGACCGAGCTTTAATTCTTACGTTCGATAATCCAAACTTTATCGCAACTAAAGACTCTAAATTTATAGATTATACAGAGGTTTGGCTTAGGACTATTGAAGACCATTCTTACCACTTAGGGCAAGGCAGTGGTAATCATACTAGCATATTCTTCAATTCCCTTAATGATCGAATTCAACAAGTCAAGGCAAGGCTGCAATTCAAATATTTCTAAGATCCTTATTTATTTAAGTAATAAATGTATTTAACCTTTTAAATAAAATTTCCTGATTGCAAAGTTAACTATTCAGAAAGAAGAATAATTCAATGCTAGTTGACATTATTTTTTTAACTCATCTACTCATTAAGAAATTGTATTTCGATTATATTCAAATCTATAAGATAGCAAAATATTTATTCAATGAAAGTCCTTAGATTATTCTTTCGAAAGAAAAAATCTAAAAATACAATTTAACCTATATTAAGTCTTAGGAACTATATTCGTTGGAGCATTAGATCGATCTGAAGATGATTTAGGCAAACGTTTTTTACCTTTCGTTTTTGATGCCATCTCAACAGCTTTAGAAGCATTAATCAATCCTCCACTTACGCAAATTTCATTTAGCTTCTTATTTTTCTCCAATTTTGGTACTGCAATCAGATCATCCGTTTTTACTGTAGATTTTACAATTATTTTTTTCACTTGTTTGGCTGTAAGTTTTGGATAATAAGACCTCAACAATGCCGCAAGTCCGGCTGCAACAGGGCTTGCCATAGATGTTCCCTGAAGAAATTTATATTGATTATTAGGTACAGTTGAAAACATAAGAACTCCAGGAGAAAAAACGTCCACACTCTTTTTTCCATAATTTGAAAAATCAGCAACAATATTAGGACTTTCAAATGGTGTGCTCGCTCCTACTTCCAACCAGTTTTTGGCTTTATTGGATGACAAGAATTTTTTCTTATCGTACTTTTTATTGGGAAAGTTATCTTGCTTATCATTATTCTCACCGGAATTGCCGGAAGCATGAACTAATAAAACGTCTTTGGAAGCGGCATACTTTACGGCTTCATCTACGGCAAACTTCTCCGGCGAAAATCCTTTCCCAAAACTCATATTGATAATGCTTGCACCATTGTCTACCGCGTATCGTATTGCATTGGCAACATCCTTATCACGCTCATCTCCATCCGGGACACATCTCACGGACATGATTCTGACATTATCTGCAATGCCATCCATGCCAATATCATTATTTCTAATTGCTGCTATTAATCCAGCTACATGTGTTCCATGGGTAGCATCGGGTCCTTCGACATCCGAATTTCCATAATTTTTTTCATAAACGTCATTGTAATTATCGCCAACAATTTCTGCTCTCTTGTCCAGTTCCGGATTGAATGAAAAGTTTATTTCCCCTCCAAACTGCGTTTTAGCTTCTTCAAATTCAGAATAAACAGCATCTTTTAGCGCTTTTATTGTTTTAATTTCGTCATTAGACTGAATAATGTTTTTAGCCACATTAATGGCAGCTGATAAGCTTTTGGAATCACCTTCGTCAATTTTATCAAGATTATCCATCGATAGTGGATTGTCGCCCAATTTTGAAGCCAACATTTCAATTCCATCTTTTACAAATTTTTCAGAATACTGAATTGCATCGAGATTTGCCTGAGCTGCATCTCTTCTGTTGTCTACTTGTTCTTTACAATTTAAAAAAATCTCATACTCTTTCTTCTGGGCTTTTGTAAGCTTATTAGGATCAGCATTTGCATATTTATACTTTAGTTTTTTGTAAATTCGTGTAACTTCATAACTATCAGAACCTACGTTGCCATTTTTGCCTCCAATAAAATTCCAGCCATGAATATCATCAATATATCCATTATAATCATCGTCGATTCCATTTCCGGGAATCTCATTTTCATTTACCCACATGATTGATGAAAGATCTTCATGTTCAGCGTCAACCCCTGAATCTAGAACTGCTACTACAACTGTTTTACTTTTCTTACCGGCAAGTTGATTATATGCCTGTTGCAGACTCAATCCATTAAAACCATCTTTATACGAATCCAATAAATACCAATTTTTTGGAACACTGCTCATTTGAGCAGAAGTAGATCCCAATATTAAAATCAGGAGTAAAAAATTCAAATGTTTTACAATCAACGATACGCCAGTCTTATTCATTTATAAATATAATTTAAAGAAGAACGCAAATTTACAATGATTGAGTCTATTGATTTACCGTATTACACTTAAAAAACCATTAATTATTCATTCTATAAGAAAGCTTATTAAAAATATAAAAAGTATCATATATTTGCAATTATTAATATTCAAAAAATTGATTTTTAGATTATTAGAGTAAAATGAGATTTCTAATTTTTGTATTCTTTTCTTTTTTTGTTAATTCTTTGTTTACGCAAAAAACCAATTTAGGATTTCATTTAAGCAGTTCTAATTATAGTGGTGACATAACTCCCAGTGGTTGGTCAATATTAAAGCAAACCAGTCCAGGTATCGGGCTAAATATAACTTATGAAATTGATCCATACTTTAGTTTAAGGTTAGGATATGAATTTTTGAAGATCTATGCGAATGACAAAGAAGGAAAAGAGGAATGGCAAAAATCCAGGAATTTAAATTTTAGCAGTCTTATTAACAGCTTTGATCTTAGCGGAATGATCAACCTGAAGAATTTGTTAGTTCCAAATTTTGAAACGTTTAATGTATTTGCAGTAGGCGGATATACCCTTTTCACTTACAATCCTACAAGTTGGTATAATCAAAAGAAAATAGAACTTCGAAATCTAGGTACAGAAGGTCAAGGTATGACAGGTTATAAAAATAAATATTCAACCTGGTCGAGTGCATTAAATTTCGGACTAAACGTTCAGGTATTTTTAACCAAAAGATTTTCTTTTGAAACTCAGTTTCTATTTAGAAAAACCAATACTGATTATCTGGATGATCTGTCCTCCAACTATGTTGATTATAATATTTTGGCTCAACAAAACGGGTCTCTCGCTGCTGAACTTGGAAATAAAATCAAAGCACCACAAGGCGCCCAACGCGGAAATCCAGGTGATAAAGATTGGTTTCAAAGCTGGAGCTTTGGTATTCAGTATCGTTTTGGTTCAATCTACAAAATTCATATCATTCCTGCAAAAAGAAAAATTGTAAATTGCCCGAAAATTTAGTATTGAATGCAAACCAATCCTCATGAGGTATTAAATCGATTTTGGGGATTCAAAGAATTCAGAGAACCTCAACTTGCTATTATTCAAAGCATTTTAAATGGCAACGACACCTTTTCTATTCTGCCGACAGGCGCAGGTAAATCTTTATGTTACCAGGTTCCTGCTCTGTGTAAGGAAAACTGTTCTATCGTTGTCACACCGCTGGTTGCACTCATGCAAAATCAGGTTGATACTTTAAAAAAACATTCGGTTCCGGCTGACTACATACATTCCGGACTGAAGTGGTTTGATATTGACCGAATTGTTGATAATGCCAGAACGGGTCAGATCAAGTTATTATATGTCTCACCCGAGAGATTTACTCAGGAAAAATTTTTGTCAAGATTAACGAATATAAAAATTGATTTTGTTACGATCGATGAAGCTCATTGCATTTCTCAATGGGGGCATGACTTCCGACCGGCTTATCTCAATATTAAAAATTATAGAAAGCAATCGAACTGTCCTTTTTTAGCATTGACGGCAACTGCCACAGAAAGGGTCAGAATAGAAATTATTGAACTTCTTGAATTATCAAAATCTCACTCTACTTTTATTACTTCATCCAATCGACCCAAACTTAGTTTAAGTGTTTGTAAAGATGAAAACAAAATTGATCAATTAAAAAATGTATTGTCCAAATTTTCAAGGTCAGGAATTGTTTATTGCAGAAATAGAAGAATCTCTGTAGATACTGCAACACAACTTAAACAATACGGAATAAATATTGAAGCTTATCATGCAGGAATGGATTCTTCACAAAGGGCCAAGAATTTAGAGCAATGGATGAAGAATAAAATCTCATTTATTTCTTGTACTACAGCATTTGGAATGGGAATTGACAAACCGGATGTAGATATCGTCGCACACATAGAATTACCAAATAGCTTAGAAGAATATTTTCAGGAAGCAGGGCGCGGAGGAAGAGGAGGGCAAAAATCTTATGGCCTCACGATCTATAATGACCGGGATTTTATCCGATTAAAAAAAATATATGATAATTCTTTTCCTGGTCGTGAACATGTTCAATTTATTTACAAATGCCTCGCGCACTATCTTGATCTCGCTGTAGGTTCAATAATGGAAAACAGCGTAGATTTCAATATTATCGAATTCTGTCTGCGTTATAAACTGAATAAAGACACAACGTTACAAACCCTAAGGTTGCTGATGCAGGCTGGTTTTATCTATATCGGCACCGGTTTGACGAATTCATCAAGAGTACAAATAATAGCAAATGAAGAAGAACTACAATCCCTCTATAAGAGAACTCCTAAAAGTAAAGAAGTTGTCGTTTCGATGTTAAGATTATTTGAAGGCATTTTTAGCTTACCTGTATATATTCAAGAAAAACTTATTGCCTTCCAATCTAAGATCAGCTTACAAGAAGTTTCCAGAATTCTGAATCAACTGCACCGTGAAAATCTAATTCTCTATTTTCCACATTCCGAATTACCTCAGGTCCAAATTTTAAATCAACGATTGCACAGTAAGGAAATAAGACTTAATGAAAAATGGATTGCGGAAAGAAAATTGCTATTGAAAAATCAACTTGATAGTATTATTGAATATATACTCACCGATCGATGTCGTCAACAGTATATTCTTGAATATTTTGGAGAGCGTGACATTAAAGAATGTCAAATTTGTGATAACTGTCTTAAAAAAAACAAACAATTCATTCCCGAAGCAACACGAAAAAAGTGGACAGAAGAAATTATCGAATTATGTCGTAAAAAACAAAATGAAGTTTACATTCGCGAAATCTATCAATTCTATCCTTCAAATAAATCACATTGGGTCACTAAAATTCTAAATGAACTTGTAGGCGAAGGAATATTAACTCGCGGTATTGATAAAATAAAAATAGTTACTACTTCAAATTGATTTAGATCGCATTAATAGAATCTTACATTTTAATAATTCTGACACTCTTACTACTTCCTTCTGTATTTAATGAAACTGTATAGAATCCCGGACGATAATTAGATCCAAGGTTCAATACACCCTCATTATTCTGCAACTTACCTTGTTCTACAATCTTTCCAAATTGATCTACAATTTTGAGATATAAATAATTCATTTTTGAATCTACCTGATAGTGTATCTGACACTGTTCATGAAATGGATTAGGTGAAGCTTCCAAAATAAAATCATTTTGCAACTTACTTGTTTGAGTAATTATTTCATCAAACAAAAGGAAATCATCAAACCCCGCATCGAGCAAATGCCCAGGTTGATCATCTGCAATATCAACAATTAATCTCATGCTATCCGTCAGTGTGATAAAACTATTAAATCTAATACTATCTGAAAATTTCCAACTTGGCGAATGAGAATTTATTTCTTTTAAAACTATTGTTGACATTCCGTTAGTAAGACGAACAGTCATCTTATCATTGGGACTTCCTTGTCCACCTGCATTAACAAACCAATAATAAAAGCTCAGAACAGGTGCTTTATAATTAGCTAGTTTCATCACCGGGGAAGTTAAAATTGTTACTCCATTATCAACATCATCCGCAGAAGGATCGCCTCCCAAATTTCCCGTGACATAACATTCCGTTCCAAAGTCATTCTGCATATCCAAATCAGGTTGAAACTGTTCGTTTCTGTAAACGGTTCCGGTAGGTTCTTCTCTTGTCCATATTCCAGTTGTTGCAGTCGAATTAACGCTCCACCCTTGATCAAAAATAAAATCATCCTGATACCCTCTTTTTAATTCAATGACTATGGTGTTATTCTGTTTATCGGATTGATACAATCGTGACTTGTGTCTGAAACCCCATTTTCCAACTACAATATTGTATGGTATGGAATCCTGAAAAACAAATAAGGATGCAGAACCATCTGCTAAGGTATTGGCAGATTTGTCACCATTGACATTATATATTCTTACATGGGCATCCTGAAGAACAAGACCTGTGGTACTATCTTTTACTATAACTTTTGCTGTGATGGTTGGTCGTTTCGAAATTAATTGAACATTTTTAATGGTAATACTTCCATTGATCAATGTAGCTCTAACAATTTTTGTGAAATAGTCATTGTGTGAAAATTCAATATCGTAATCACCGGCAATTGCATATCCTGATTTGTATTGCCCTGTCAGGTCAGTAAACTCTTCATTCTTTCTATTGGCTTTAATCTTTACACTTACGTTATTGATTGAAACTCCGGTGATCGTATCGGTTACCAAACCTTCAAGGTAACAAGCCCGCGAATAGGTAGGTTGAATAATATACAGACCATCATTGATATTAGAAGCTACTATAGTCCCACTCGGAAGAAAAGGGCTTACTCCCCAACAGCCTTGAAATCCTGTTCCTGCACCCTTATAAGTGTCAACTGATCCAACTTCAATTAAATTATCCGGTTTATGGGCATCAATAATTTTTACACCATCTGTATAATATGAAGTAATCAGGTAACCATTCAAATACCTCACATTATGCGGAACAACCCCTGTTCCTTCGGTATCTTTTGGTTTATATTTATCAAGCAGTTTAATATTTTTTAAATCAGAAATATCATATGATGCTACAAAAGCATCTGCTCTTTCATCCGTTGTAAAGATGTATCTCGAATCATCCGACAACCAGGAATTATGATTAAAATTATTTGGAGTATTAAATCCTGTAACCTCAGTAATTTTTGAATAATCCTTAGCATTGTAAATGGTCAACTTTCCATCATTGATTTCTGATGAATAAATAGTATCACGTCTTGCAAAGTTGTCGTGGCAATATCTCTTCAAGGTAGAACCAATCAATTTTGGATTTTTTGGATTTGGATTTAAATCAAAATACAAGGTTCCTGCCCAAGGGGTACATCCATTCAAGCTCAAGATCCCTTTTTCATCAACAAAAACTGTATGACACTTGCCCAAGGTATCTGCTTTACCGCCTGCATTTAAGAAAGGTCTCCAGAAACTACCTTTAATCGTATCAGGAGCTTTTGTCATATCAATAATAGCAAGACCATCTGTAGCGTTAACATCTGTTACAGCATATACATATTTACCGTATGAAAATACTTCTCGCCACAAAGTTGTTCCTCCTTTAAATCTAAACCTTTCTTTAGGCTTAGCAGGGTCCTCCAGACTATAGATAACTGTAGCTTGCTGACTTCCTAATACAGCATACTCAATGTTTTTATCTTTATCAAAATAATGCCATACCCCTGAACCTCCTTCCGGCGCATCCACATGTGCAATAATTTTCATATTAAGATCTCCATCCTGAGCATTAAGAAAGAATGAATACAGTGAGAGACTGAAAACAAAGAAAATCTTATTCATGAATTGTGATTTTAAAATCAGGGCAAAAGTACACTATCTTAAACCAATTCATTCTTATTAAAGTTTAAACGATCAATTTAAGAATTCAAAAATGATCACATTAATTCTTATAAATTATCATCTTTGCGCCTTTAAGAAAAATCAACCATGGAACTGGAATCAAAGATTGAAAATGGCATCTATTTCATCATAATAAATAGAGAGTCATCTCTTAATGCATTAAATAATAATATATTTATACTACTTGAGAAAGCAATTCATGACATCAAGTCTCACGGCAATGCCCTTAAAGGCGTAATTATTACCGGTGCCGGCAACAAAGCATTTGTGGCTGGAGCTGATATTACAGAATTTTTACAACTTGATCAGTCTCAATCAGAAATGCTTTCCATTAGAGGTCAAAATGTTTTTAATTCTTTGGAAAAACTTGAAATTCCTGTTGTTGCTGCTGTTAATGGTTTTGCTCTTGGAGGTGGATGTGAACTTGCTATGGCCTGCCATTTAAGAGTTGCGGGTGAAAATGCAAAATTCGGACAACCGGAAGTTAATCTAGGTCTAATACCCGGTTATGGAGGCACTCAAAGATTAACAAGGTATATTGGTAAAACGAAAGCACTGGAATTAATTCTTACCTGTGATATGATTTCTGCACAACAAGCAATGGATCTCGGCTTGGTTAATGTGGTATGTGAATCTGGAAAAGAAATTGAAACTACTATTGCACTCATTGAAAAGATTGCCAAAAAAGGTCCTTACGCAATCTCTCAATCTATAAAAGCTGTAAATGCGTACTATTCTAAAAATGATGGAATGGAATATGAAGCTAGACTATTTGGTGAAACAATGGTAACTGATGAAGCCAGGGAAGGAATAAGTGCATTCTTAGAAAAAAGAAAGGCGGTGTTTAGGCAAAATTAATAATAACCTAAAAAATCAGAAATTTAGTTAAGACTTCAAACTTGCTAATATTCTCAATCATATCCTCATGGTATCTTAATCACAATCATATTAATTTCGGTATTATAGGTATAAAGTAGGCTGGATTTAATAATATTCTATTTATATAAACCTCTGGTCTCATTGTTGAGGAATATTACAATTGACTAATACGAAAATGAATATTAAATAAGACTAATATTTGGTATATTGGTTATTTTATTATGTCATTGGTCTTACATATAAATCATATGTCCTACGCATTATTTATTCCGGTGAAAGAATCCATGAAAGAATTAAGAAATCTATTAAAGATAAGCTCTGTTATGATGCAGCCGAGGATTAAAATGTTAATAGAGGTGAGGAAAAGTGGTGAGCAAGGAGTGTCCAAACGCCAATTAATGGATTCCATTGGAGTTTGTAGTCAAAGCATCCATAACTGGCGAACAGCTTATAAGACTGGGGGCTTAAAGTCTTTACTGACTAATAAAAGGAAAGGGAACTCTGGAAAACCCTCTGTTTTTACCAAAGCCGAACATGCCTTAATTGAAAAAAAATTAAAGGATCCAAAGAATGGATTAGCCGGGTATGTAGAATTAAAACAGTGGATTGAAAAAGAATTTCAAAAGGAGGTAAAGTACAATACTATTCTGAAGTATGCTATTAAGAATTTCGGGAGCAAGGTAAAAGTAGCCCGAAAAAGTCATGTCAAAAAAAATGATGAGTTAGTAAACACTTTTAAAAAAACTTTACTCAAAAAATAGCCGATATTGCCTGTGATGCTCCGGTACATTATGACACAATCAACTTATATCTTCAAGATGAAAGTCGATTTGGATTACAACCCAAATATGGACGAGCTTAACCGCTAAAGGGATTCAACCAATATGTAACTTCCAACAGATATTTCAGTACGCTTATTTATTTGGAGCATTCTCCCCTGTCACCGGAAATCATTTTGAACTAGAAATGCCAATCTGCAATGCAGATACGTTTCAATTATTTCTCAATCAATTTTCTGAGATTGCACCTTCTGAATTTAAAATCATTGTACTAGATAATGGGGCTTTCCATCGAGCCAAAAAACTACATATACAGGACAATATTGCTTTACTATTCTTACCACCCTATAGTCCAGAGCTAAATCCAGCCGAAAAAATATGGCAGCACTTGAAAAGAAAGTTTACAAACAAGTACTTTAAAAGCCTGGAAGAAATAAGTTAATTCTTTACAGCCGAAATCCAGCAACTATCTTTAGAAAAAGTAAAATCAATATGTGCTTATAGCTACCTTTCTTTAGATTCTTTTTGGTCTGTTTATTATGTCACATTCGTATTAGTGGTTACAAAATTGTTTTTGATACCTTAAATCTAATCAATAACTGTCAGATTAAGTCTAAACTAATACATACAAAATGAATTGGAATCATTCCTTAACGATCTTCTCACTCAAGAATTTCTTCCCATCCTTAGCCATGATATCCAATAAATAATGTGAAGAAGGCAGTGAACTGGGAATATCTATTACATATTGTACTCCTTCAGTAAGCACAATCTTATTCCTAAGAATAATCTCTCCTTGCAGATTCAGTAAAGTCATTATTGCTTCGTCTGCATTAATCCTGCTTAACATATATAATCTGTCTTGTATAGGATTGGGATAGATCTCAATGACTTTCTGTTGACCAGAATTGATTGCATCAATGCTTGTTGTTTTATTACAGCCCGGTACAATACAGCCATCTGAATCCAGATGCAATAACCATCCCTTGATTACTCTATCCTGAGAATCTGCTACTCTCGCCACTACTGCCAAGCTATTATAAGGTGTACTTGTAACTTGATTGAAACTCATCCAACTTGCTCTAGTACTATCCCATCCTAAAGGTTGATACTTTCTTAACCATAGGCTGTCTCCTTTATGAGAAGCTTTGAATAAGATTCCATATTCTTTATTACCAATAATTGAGTTACATATTTCTCCGCATACTACAACAGCAGATTCATCCTTCATCTTGCACATATATTCTATCATATAATCCGGATCCATTACTAATTCAGGATATTCATAGAATCGAGTCATCCAATAGACTGAGTCTAGTGTAGGGCTTGTCTTAATAATGTATGGAATGCTTCCATAGTTCCGGGATTCTTTAGGCCAATGACTTGCAGCTATAGAGAAGGAGAGGTCATCATTACGAATGATTGTAAAAGTCTGACCTCCTCGTATATTAAAATAATCATCAAATCTACTAATCTCATTATATTTTAATTCCTTTCCCAAACTATCTACCTTGTGATAAAACAACCTTCCTCTTTCAGTAAAACTTCCATTAATTAATTCATGCCAAGAACCTACCATCTCATACTCACCATTATTATTCTTATTGATCCAGCGATATGCAGAAAAACCTATCCTTGGAACTGGTATTTTTATAATTTTTTGTGTATTTAAATTTGAATCAATCTCATATAAGTAATTATCATATAATGATTTAACGGTCTTTCTGAAATTAAAAACAAACAAAAGACTTCCTTTATAATAAGAAGATTGAGATATGCTTTCAAAATCATGGTTTCCTGCAATTGGGAAATCAATATTCGCCACTCCTTCTAAGATTAAAGTTCTAAAATTAAATCTAATTATCTTTGAATTTGCATATATATTATTAGGGTTATCAATTGAATAAATTAATGCAGAATAGATACTATCATTCAATCTGAATAAGGGTCTATTATTTGCTATATAAGGTTTTATAAGGCTAGAATCTTTAAGAATATAGATTTCTTTTCTTTTGCCTTGATAATCAAATTTGGTAAATAGTACATCAATATCTTTATTGAAACCCATCGAATCAAGTGTGCTTACTCGATCTCCCATGACATAGATATAATGAGAATCAGCTGCGATTGCTTTTAGCTGAGATTGCATACGTGCTGCTTCCATGTCTGGAAGGAGATTGAAATATTCTATCTTCTGTGCATTAATATTATATTGTATTATAAAACTGATACATAGAAGAAAAAATATTTTTATTAGACTACTTGGCATTTATGAATTCATTATTTAATATAAAGCTTTGAATATTGAATAATATTCTCTTGGGAATTTAATACTTGAAAAAAGTAAATTCCTGGTAGTAGATCAACCTCAATACAATATCGAGATAAATCACTAAGTACAGATGAATGAACAGCTTGCCCTTGAGTATTATATATTTTTATACAATATCTTTCATCCATAGTCTCTGATATTCTAAGGCCAATACATCTTTCATCTATTATTTCTGCATTCATAGAAGCTGAGACTGCAGATGGTATTGTTGATTTAGACTGTACAAGGTTCGAATTATACAAGATTGGGTGATCGATTTTTATGTCATATACAATGTTCATAAAGCTTCTTAATACTTCTGTATAATCGCCATAACTTATTCTTGCCATATCCGCTAAGGTTGATTGATCTTCAATACTAAGATTCCTAATATCCTTATTATTATCTTGTGCTGTCTTCATCCATTCAATGGCAACTATAAAATTGTCTAGATCATCTACATTCGATATAGAAGGATTCAAACTGTTGAGATAAAGTATTAGATCTTCTAATTCATTAGACTTTAACAGAGACAATATCTGTGACCTTTGAAGAATTATTGGATCAGTTCTACTAAGCCAGGTAGTATAGCTGCTAGCATTCTGATTAGCGTCTAGATGTATTATAGCTCTCAAGGCAGCCTGTCCCATACATACTTCAGTCCTTTCTCTTGCAGCAATTAAAGCTGGAGTAGCTTCAGGACTAGCGTTAGCAATCTGTGTAGAAAGATTACTATATTCCGTATTACAATTCTGCCAGATACTGTTATTATAGCTGTCTGAATAAGGATTAGCTACTTGAGTTCCTGATCCCGAAGTAAAGGAAGATGGAAAAACATCATGTTCACAAGAATGATTATTTGATGCATTTCTATTCTGTTCGAAATCGCCTTGATAATTAAACACAGTGTTTAGCAAATTAGTTCTGTGCCAGTTAGCAATTTGATTTCCAGCTGTAAGCGTCATTATAGGTGCAGATCCTGAATTGACATGAATATTTCCTGAAGCAATATCTACAGTTCCCCATTCACTCATTATTCTTGGAATGCTGCTTCCACTAACAGCAGTATTAAATGGAAGAGGTGCCCGCCAGCTATTGCATCGGGCATCTGTTAGACTTTGATCTCCCTGAAGATATAGTTGTTTTTGATGAAATCTATTTTCTTCAATTGTCTGTGATTCAGTAGGATTTATTAGATTTATGTCACTTTGAAAGTTATTGCCTCTCCAATGACCAAAAGATATGCCATAATTGTTTACATCTCCTCTAATAAAATTATACTCAGCATTAATAAATCCATCCGTATTACGAATTGATTCAATCTGACAATCAATTCTTGAATCATAAATATTAAGGCCCATTTGGCCAGAACTTCCACCTACATTATTATCAATTCCAATTCCAAATCCATTAATTTCAGTAATGTTTGATATATTGACAAAATTATCCATTGACTTGATACAAGTTCGTGAATTTGATTCTAATTTTTTGTGCTTTAATATTGATTGATCAATATAAAGATCAACTCCAAAAACTTTAATCATTACTTCCTTTGGATTAATTGCAGTATTTGTAATTTCACTATTACCAATGAGAATGAGATCGGATGAAGAAGCTGAGCCTTGTGCTGCATAAATAGCCATTTGATTCTCTCTTAGTTTACTATCAAATATACAAATACCTCCATTGCCATTCGGAGCTTGAATTCCACTATTTGAGTATTCCATAATAGAGTTATTGATTATAGATAAGTTAACTACTGAAGTGGAAGGAGGAGGAAATGGAGGTAAGAATGGACCTGAATTTACTACAGGATCTTCTATATAAATTCCATCCCAATTTCCTTTAAGATCTGGACAATTAGAATTTAAAATTTTCGAAGTAATTTTTGAATTATCAACAATCAAAGTACCAGTTCCAGAGATTATTATTTTTTGATCTTTGCACATTTCCTTAACTAGATTGCTCCAGACAGTTGGAGTACTTATCGTTATATCAGCACAAGTTTGAAAGCTTGGATCAATGGAACAGTCAAGAGTTAATGCTGCCCCATCTGAAGTTGAGAGATAATCACTTGCTACTCTTAATTGACATGGGCTAAATCTTACTTTACAACTAGCTTGGTATGCACTCATAATATTGTCGAACGGAATATTCCATAATTCATCATTGTTAGAATCACATTTATCTTTTATAGTATTAGGAATATTTACCTTACATCCAGTTACCCATTTATGATTATCAGGTTGACCAATACCATCCAGATCCATTAACCAAGGGTCTGGGCCTGTGTCCTCTAGTCGATCACCTGTTGTAGCCCAATTAGAGTTCACACTATTATGCTTACACTCCCATTGATTCTCAGGTAATAATGGATCATTAGAATTGGAAAAGGCGTCATAAGTGTGTTTCATTCCTAGTGCATGGCCAATTTCATGAGCTAAAGTAGTTTGATCTGGTATACCATAGACTACATTAAATAACTTCATTGGATCTGGATGTTGTACAGTTGCTCCACCTTGAAACAATTGAACTTGAAATATATAAATATTTAAAGCATTAGGATCATATCCAAAGTCTGGGTCATTAACTGGTTGTCCGTTTGAATCAAAAAAATGAGAATAGACTGAATTGGGATTAGATGAAGTTGGTTTGGCAACTAGACTTGGATCAGTTGTACCAACATGAACACACTCATTTCCTGTTGAAAAATGAATATTTCCTGATTGAAACACAGAATTAAAATAATTAAGCAAATCACGAAATAAAATATCGTTTGGTTGGTTCAAACTTCCACCAGAATTATTCATAAAGTGAAATTTGATCTTAACACATTTCTGTGAGCCAGCCTCGCAGTCTGCTGGACTAAAAATTAAATTATTAGGTTCCGTCTCACAGATAAACCCAGATTGCGACTTTAACGGTAATATTGAACTCATTACAACTATCATATATATATGATGCTCTTCTACTTAGAAAATAATTTCTAAGTTCATTGGGGAGATTTTTAATTGAAAACATATGAAAAAATTTAATTGTTACATCTTTATGTATAATGTTTAAATTCTACTTCATGGAATCTTTATTAGATTCAAATCTAAAACAAATAATTGATTGGATAAAAAAAATTTCTCTTTTTATAAAAATTCAGTGAAAACCATTATAAAATCATTGTTCATGGTTTTACTTTATGCATTCTTTAAAATTACAATGATAAATTATTGAACCATTACATCAGATTATGGAATGTGTTTTGATGAAAAATGCAATGTACCTAAGCTTCTTGAAGGCATTGTGTTTCTCAAGATCTCAGGTTCAATCCCTGTAGGTCCGACCGAATGTACTTAAAGATGATCTATATGATATTGCTACTCGTCAAAGATTGGAAAGCGATTCTATCAGAATTGAGGTGATCCGATTCAAACTGCAACATTAACTAACGAAAATGGATATTTTGTATTACACGGAGCTCCTACTAATAGCTTTAAGAATATTGTATATTTTGTAAAATAGCATCTTATTGAAAAAATCGCAGAGAAAATCCCTTAGGCAATCTCTCAATCTATAAAAGCTGTAAATGCGTACTATTCTAAAAATGATGGAATGGAATATGAAGCTAGACTATTTGGTGAAACAATGGTAACTGATGAAGCCAGGAAAGGAATAAGTGCATTCTTTGAAAAAAGAAAGGCGGTGTTTAGAGCCTAACAAATAAAGTTTAAGCTTTAAAAGAATAATGGCTTTTTTAAATATCAATAAGCCACAAATTCTAAAATCAGTTTTTAAATTCATCAACTCCCACACATTACGCATCCATCTTCCATGCTGCAAGTCCAACCTTCTGGCACTTCAGTTGGATTGGATTGTAACATTTCATTGGCGATGGATGCAGTCTGTGGTTGATTAACGGTGGTCGTTGGGATGACCTCTATAATTTCATCTATTGTAGAATGATCTACAAATTTTCGTTGATGCTTTTCGCTTAAAGTAAATTTTATTGGATCAACAGCAGCTTTGGTACGCAAGTAGTACATACCGGTTTTTAATCCTGCTTGCCATGAATAAAAATGCATGGAGGAAAGTTTTCCAAAAGTTGCGTTCTCCATGAATAAATTCAAACTCTGAGATTGACAGATAAAAGCTCCTCTGTCTGCACTCATATCGATCAATGCTTTTTGAGAAAGCTCCCAGGCAGTTTTATACAGATCTTTTAATTCCTGGGGTATCCCAGGAATATTTTGAATAGAACCATTATTTGCCATAAGGTTTTCCTTCATTTCCTTATTCCATAATCCTAATTTGATTAGATCATCAAGTAAATGCTTATTAATAACCATGTATTCTCCCGATAAGGTTCTCCGGGTGTAGAAATTAGAAGTATAAGGTTCAAAGCATTCATTATTTCCCAATATCTGGGAAGTAGATGCAGTCGGCATCGGGGCCAACAAGAGACTATTTCGAATACCATAATTAATCACCTCTTGTTTCAAGGAATCCCAATCATATCTTCCTGGTGTAGGAACAATATTCCACATATCAAACTGCATAATTCCTTGGCTCATCGGCGAACCATTGAAAGTCTGATATGCACCTAGCTCTTTTGCCAGCTCGCAAGATGCTTTAACAGCTGCGTAATAAATGGTTTCAAAAATTTTCTTATTTAATTCTTTGGCCTCATCTGAATCAAATGGCATTCTCATCATAATAAATGCATCTGCCAATCCCTGTACACCAATTCCAATCGGTCGATGTCTGAAATTTGAATTTTGAGCTTCCTGAATCGGATAATAGTTTATATCAATAATTCGGTTGAGATTTCTGGTAATAACTGCTGTTACTTCTTCTAATTTATTGAAATCAAATTCTCCTTTACTTACATATTTCGGTAGTGAAATGGAGGCTAGATTACACACTGCAACCTCATCCGGTGAAGTGTATTCAATTATTTCAGTGCACAAATTTGAAGAACGAATTGTACCCAAATTCTTTTGATTGGATTTTTGATTTGCAGCATCTTTATATAGAATATACGGAGTTCCGGTTTCTATTTGTGATTCAAGAATAGCAAACCATAATTCCTGTGCTTTAATTTTTTTTCTTGCTTTTCCTTCTTGCTCATATTTTGTATATAGCTTCACAAAATCCTCACCGTAAGTTTCACATAAACCGGGTGCTTCATTGGGGCAAAAAAGTGACCAATCAGAATCTTCTTTAACTCTTTCCATGAACAGATCCGGAATCCACATTGCATAAAAAAGATCTCTAGCTCTCATCTCTTCTTTACCATGATTCTTTTTCAATTCCAGAAAATCCTCAATATCGGCATGCCATGGTTCAAGATAAATTGCGAATGCGCCTTTTCTTTTTCCTCCTCCCTGATCTACGTAGCGTGCGGTATCGTTAAATACACGCATCATTGGAACTATTCCGTTACTTGTTCCTCCCGTTCCTTTGATATATGAACCTTTTGCTCTCACATTATGAATACTTAAACCTATACCTCCGGCAGCTTGAGAAATTTTTGCACATCGACTCAATGTTTCAAAAATTCCGGGAATTGAATCTTCTGTCATACTTAATAGAAAGCATGAAGAAAGTTGAGGTTTTGGTGTGCCGGCATTAAATAAGGTTGGAGTAGCATGTATGAACCATTTCTCAGACATCAGCTGATAAGTTTCTATTGCTGCCTGAATATTATTTCCATGAATTCCAACTGCTGCACGCATTAACAAGTGTTGTGGTCGTTCTACCACCTTCTTATTCATGCGCAATAAATAGGATCTCTCCAGGGTTTTAAATCCAAAATAATCAAAGCTATAATCGCGATCATAAATGATGGCGGAGTCTAGTAAATCGGCGTTTTGACGGATGACCTCTATGGTTTCATCAGCAATAAGACCTGCTTTTTGTTGGGTTAATGGATCAATATAATCATAAAGCGCTTCCATGGTTTCTGAAAACGACTTATTGGTATTTTTATGTAGATTGGAGACTGCAATTCGTGCGGCTAGAATTGCATAATCCGGATGAACTGCTGCTAAAGAAGCGGCTGTTTCAGCTGCCAGATTATCCAATTCAGAGGTAGTAACGTTATTGTATAGACCCTGAATTACTTTTTGAGAAATGTGAATAGAATCTACAAAGTTTGGATCTAGTCCATAACAGAGTTTTTTAATTCTAGCTGTGATCTTATCAAAGCTTACGCTTTCATTCTTACCATTACGCTTGACAACTTGCATCATTATTACTTTGAGTTAGAAGGTTAAAATTTGAAAAAAAAAGTGCTTAAAACTCTTCTGTTAAGGTGAAAATTTTACCTTGAGCCGGTTGGTTTACACCGGCCTTTTGATATTCACCTACCTTCTTTTCAAAGAAATTGGTTTTACCTTGTATACTTATGAGATCCATCCAATCAAATGGATTCTCCTTATTATATATTTTTTGATTACCCAATGCCACAAGCAGTCGATCTGCGATAAATTCGATGTATTGACACATTAGTTCCGAATTCATCCCAATAAGCGCAACCGGTATTGCATCTGTAATAAATTCTTTCTCAATCTCCACTGCCTCACTAATCAGTTCCTGAACTTTTTCTTTAGGAAGTTTATGGACTATATGTTTATTATAAAGCAAGCAAGCAAAATCACAATGCATACCTTCATCTCGTGAGATCAATTCGTTGGAAAAACTTAATCCAGGCATCAGTCCCCTTTTCTTTAACCAGAAAATTGAACAAAATGAACCACTGAAAAATATGCCTTCCACTGCTGCAAATGCCAGCAATTGTTCAACAAAAGTACCCTGGTTAATCCAACGCATTGCCCAGTCTGCTTTCTTTTTCACGCAGGGAAGATTGTCTATTGCATTGAATAAATAATCTTTCTCCTTATTATCTTTAATATAGGAATCAATTAAAAGCGAATAAGTCTCAGAATGGATATTCTCCATCATAATCTGAAAACCATAGAAAAACTTTGCTTCTGTATATTGTACAGAACGAAGCATATTCTCTGCAAGGTTTTCATTGACAATTCCGTCACTTGCTGCAAAAAAGGCTAAAACGTGTTTGATGAAATGTCTTTCATTGTCATTTAACTTATTACTCCAATCTTCCAAATCCGGAACGAGATCAATTTCTTCTGCCGTCCAAAAATTTGCTTCAGACTTTTTATAGATTTCCCAGATATCATTGTGCTGAATGGGAAAAAGGACAAATCTGTTGGGATTTTCGACGAGAATAGGTTCCAGATTGTGGTTCATTTTTGATTTTAATTATGTGGTAAGGTTTGGCTTCAGTGAAGAGGTCACAAATGTATGATATCTTCAAAATTATATATAAAAAAATTTAATATATTTTTTAATTTAATATTTAAAACACTGATATTAAATCAAAATCAAGAAAAATTATCAAAATTCACAATTAAAAAACATATTAAATAATATTATAATATCTAGTATCAAAGGTAAAGTATCATGCAAGGAATTGTTTAAAAATTTACTAACATATTGTGGAAAACTTTAATAAGTGCTAGATTAATAATAAGTTATACAATTTCCAAACTGACTTATACATATTAGGAGAATACACAATGCGTTTTCTAATTTAAAATGAAAGTCTTAAATATTATTATTAAAAAGTATGTGATTATTTATTCCAAGGTCTTATCCATATCCAGGAGCAATAAACCTAAATATGGCTTGCTGATTTTTACACTTTGCTACAGCCTTATATCCATTTATACAACTAGTCCTACTCAAATAATTCAGTCCCTTTATAATCTTGCCCTTACTGCTTATTCTTCAATCGGATAGGGATAAAACAAATAAACTAACCTTGATAAGTCAATTAAAAAATAGGTATATGTTTCAATAAATCTTCTTTTATTACTAAGCCGTTATGATAAATGTAAATTGTAATATTTGGAATGGAAAAATTGAAATTTATTGAAAATAAAATATTAAACTACTTTTTCATTCTAGAATTCAGGCTTCTAAGTGATCAATTGCTAGAGTCTTTTAACTACGTTTGACACATAGTTTGATAAATAATATTATCATCCTCACTCCTTAATCAGCTTCAAAGCTTCTCTCCTACTTAAAGGTGCAAGGGTATTCCGATCAACAAAATGAATGACAGCTTTAGGATTGATCTTCGAGTATTGACGCAAAGACCAACCAATGGCTTTCTGCACAAAGAATTCCTTGCTATTTGCTCTTCTTAATATGAGTTCTTTGAGAATATCAAAATCAGTTTCCTTCTTATACATTAATTGAAGAATTATTGCTGTCCTTTGGATCCAAAAATTATCGGAATCAATCCATTCTCTTTGTTTCAATCGTCTTAGATTGGAATCATCCTTCAATAATCTTCCCAACATATTCGGAGCAATACTATCGACAGTATCCCACCAGGGTTGATCGGTTACTAATTTTTCATAGTAGGGAATAAGGTCTAACATTGAACTCTGGAGGTACTTAAGACTAAAATCCAATGCAATGTATTTCCATTCTCTTTCATCTTGAGACCAACACAACTCGACAAATTCTTGAATTGACTTTTGATCATCAATCAACTTTGCGGTAAAATATTTTTTACAAATTTCCTTTCTCTGAGGGGACGAAATCCCATAATATACAAATTGATTTCGCATATACGCAGCCATTCCTTCTGCACGAACATCATCCCGGTTCTCATTCAAATCATTCTTTAATGAATAAAACAATTTATTTATTCTTCGATCCAAGATTTTCAATATTTCAAATTGTAGTACTTATTAAAAAAGATCCTTTCTCTTAAAAAACCAAGCAAGTCCCAAACTTATTCCGAGGGATAAAAATAGAATCAAATAAAATGATGCCCCAGAATCTTGAATATTAAATGGCAAATCTACATTCATGCCGAAAAAACTAGCAATGAGTGTTGGAACCATGAGTATTACAGTAACCACAGTCAATCGATTAATAAATTTATTCAGGTTATTGGAAATAATGGATGCGTACGCCTCCATAGTTCCGTTCAATATATTAGTATAAAGTTGAGCAACTTCTCTTGCCTGATTGTTATCAATGATAATGTCCTCATACCATTCTGTCTGATCTTCATTGTCTTTTATTCCAATAAAGTTCATTCTCTTCATCTTAATTTTCAGCAATTCATTTCCTTTTAAAGAATTCACAAAATAAACCAAACTTTTCTCAATTCTCAGCAAACTCTTTAACTCCTCTGATCTGCTCGAATTATATAATTCCTGTTCAATAAGCGAACGTCTTACGTTTAGTTTTTTAAGTAATTCCAAAAAAAGCAAGACGTTCTGTTCCATAATCTGTAATATAAATTGCTTCTCATTAGATGGATCAAAATTCTTGACTTTAAATTCCATAAATTTTTCAATTACAGCATTTTCAACAGGGCTGACCGTAATAAACTTATTCTGACATAAGATTATACCTAGTGGAACTGTAATATAAATGGCATCGTTTTCTTTTACACTTTCATTTACCA
Source organism: Saprospiraceae bacterium (assembly GCA_020848695.1). Taxonomy (GTDB): domain Bacteria; phylum Bacteroidota; class Bacteroidia; order Chitinophagales; family Saprospiraceae; genus Vicinibacter. The sequence goes on along the minus strand of JADLHT010000038.1, from coordinate 92,057 downwards.
CCGGAGTATGTAATATTATACTCCTGGCTTCATCAAATCTCTCATACCGGGCTCTTTCCTCTAAGTCTAGCGGATCTGTAAAAAAATCAGCTTCAAGTCCTAAAATTCCTGCAAACCCTTCCAGCTCCCCTTCCGCAAATGGCGGATAAAGGTTAATCCAAGTAGCAGCTTCCAGCTGCTTTAGTTCCTGGACAGATCCGTTCGTTTTTGCATAGTAACGGATCATCGCTTTGACCTTCTATAAAATGTGTCATTCAAATGCAAAAGTATCAAAAACAAAGCCAAAAGTGTTAGTATCAACACTAATCTTTTTTCAATAATTAAAAAAGGCCCTGCTAACCTAGCAAAGCCTTTTAAATACTTACTCGAAAGAGCCTAAAATTAATTTGTAAGTATCAGCTTACCGGTTGCGGTATGATTCTCAGAATCAATCTGATAATAGTACATACCTGGACATTGGAAGTCGTTCTTACTAATTCTATAACTATTTATTCCTTTAACACCTTGTAGTGGAATAATCTTATGTACACGACCGGTTGGATCGTACAAGGTTATGCGAACAGGACCAGAGTTCTGCAATCGATATACAATATCAGTATAAACTTGAAATGGGTTGGGTTGAACAGACAAAATTTCAAACATTCCGGTTTCTACATATTGACCATTCTGGATGTATCTCAGGTCTATATCAAGAACTTCCATATTCTCATTATAAGCTTCTGCGTTAGTAATATCCGAAGAAATACTTAAGTTATTAACCAATCGAGTCTCACCCAATATTTCAAAATCCAGGCTAAAAACAATTTCATCGCGGTGTAAAGTAGTCAAGTACCTGTTATTCCAACTTAAAGTAAGTATTCCATCAGCTGCCTTTAAAGCATTATAATGAATGGGTTCGATATCAATTACTCCATCTTCAAAATCTACAAACTTCATCAGTCTATTGTTAAAATTGAAAGTAAACTGAAATCCGTTCAGTTGAATTAGATCTTTAGCTCTAAATTCTATTTTTGCTTTCGTACCACCAGTTAATTGTTGGTCTGCCACAATCAAACTAAACGATTTTTCAGACCTTGATTTTAAATTGTTGTTTGAATTCACTACAACTGTTGCGTTTACATCTCCCATCTTAACAGCCGTAAAATCATAGACCAAACTCTTGTCTTGCATTTTAAAACTTGTTTCTGAATTGAAAATGTAAGGATTTGAAGGATCTTCAAATTCTGTTGGATATTCCAACAATTTCCAACTTGGCACTTTTGAAAACTCAGGAATTACACCCAAGATTAATTTTCTTATTTCCGAAATATCTGCTGATGTGATCGATTTTGAATTATTGACATCCGCGGCAATTAATTGGAATGGAGAATACATAAATTCCTTTCCGAGAATATGTTTTTGAATTTTTACAATATCTGCTGTTGACACTCCATTCAGATGATTGTCATTTCTGGTAGGTTTGAGAATATAATTGTAACCATCAATCAAATTATCAAATTTATACAGTCCATTGCTGGTTGTTGATTTGGATTGGTGCAACTGACCTTGTTCATAGAGATCAACGGTAACTTGTCCGGTAGATATCCCTGCAGGCGTTCTTATTTCTCCGCTTACATTTCTGAACGTACCTACGTTTTCACAGATATTTTGATTGTCCTGAACTACAATAATGGTGTTACAATAATCTCTATTCCCTTCTTCATCTTCGACCCAAACTCGAACCGGGATAACCAATTCATCATTAATTTTATTTTTGACAAAATCTTCACAACAAACTTTCAAGGAAGTATTCGTTGGAATGCTATCAAAATAGAATTTCAATTTGTTTTTTGGAGTACAATTGTCGAAACTTGCAAAGTCTAAATCTTTAGCCCAAATATCTATACATCCTGTTGATGGCATTGGAACTGTGATAATACCAGTAAGACAATAAGGCGTTGGTGCTTTACAATCTTTAATTTCAAATAAGGCAGAGCATGTTCCTACATTATCACAACCATCGGAAACATACCAGGTAATTTCATGAACACCTAATGGATAGTTACCACTCGCATCAAATGGATTGTTTGCATTATCAGCAGCTGGATTGTTCTTAACCGATGGTTTTTGACCGGAATCAAATTGTTTTTTGTTTAATGCTCCTACAGTATAATCTACTGTTCCATCATCATAAAGATCAATTTTGTACTCAAAGCTTAACCAGTTGCTTTGCGTACAAGAGTCAACTGCAGTGGCAGTAAGACTAATATGACCAAAACAAGTACCAATGGTCGAATTGAAATTTGCTGGTTCACAATCACCTACTTTACAGCTTACAATTGGTTTTTCCCTATCATTAACTTTAATGATTTGTGTAAAGTCCCACCTACCTATTGTTTCACTAAATTTAGGATCATACTGACACCAATCAATTACGGTCCATTTTCTAAAAATTACATAACATGCATCTTGTTCGGTAGTATAATATTGATCTTTGTATTCAACGGCTACAAGCGTACAATGATCATCTTTATCATTTAAGACTATCGGTCTACCGGTAATATCAGGGCTGGTATTTGCTCCACAATCATATATTCTGGTGCCTAATCCCTGACAATCAGGCCAGATAATATCGTCTGTCGTATCACAATGATTTTCCGGATTAATCCAGAACGGGTCACAATCCACAACCCAAATAATTTGCTGAGCAGTAATATTCTGTCCACCGGGTCCCGGAGTCGTAAAGGTTCTGATAATCTTACCTTGTCCGCAACTCCTTTGATCATCAACAGTAATTGTGAAATTAGCACCACAGCCGGAATGAAGATAGCCATCAAATCCCCAAACCAACTCATATTTTTGTTCTGGATGAGCCGAATTATACAAAGTGCTGTAATATTGACAGGCTTTATAAGGAGCAGAATTAATAGCTGAGTTGCTTCCAGGATATTTAGTTATATCATTATCGTAACAATAAGTTGCACAAACTTTATCAATTGTCTTGACCTTTCTTCTCCATGCAATATCAAAAACAACTTGCCCAAATAAGGAATCCTTAGGATCGGTGAGTCGATTGTCATCAAACCACCAGTCACAGCTCACTACAATATCAGAAGGAGCAACTAAGGTAGGTGTAGCTTTATTTTGCACCGTTACTTCAACCATACAATCGGAATAATGCCCTTCCAGATCGCCACCTAAGTTCATTCTAGAAGGATTAACAGGACCAACACCAGGATCAACATCAAATACTCTAAATACAACCATTCTTGTTTGTCCTACATCGTCACAACAGAATTTAACTTCATCGTCGAAGTAAACCTGTGATCCATTAACTACTTTATTGTCATCACCATTGGCTCCAAAACATAAGGTTGATGGCTGATCTGAACCATTAATGGTTCCAGATAATTCATCCATTCTTATAGATTTAAAAAATACGTGAGGAGAGCAATTATCAAAAGAACCGTCATCAAATGAAGCGGATTTAACCACAGCCAGATTATCAAATGGAGCGTATGCCCCCAGAATACTGGTAACTGTCTTTGCCTGACAGATTGCAGTTGGTGGAGTTTTATCGATAACAATAACCACAATATCCTTTGTAGATATATTTCCACAGCAATCCTCTGCAGTAATTGTTACAATATGAGTTCCGACTCCTAAATCAGTAACGATGTAACCTGCATTTTCATCACCCAAAACTGAACCTGTTGCACTGATAACATTATAATGCAAGTCTTCAGAACATTGATCTTTAAGCCATACGTCTTTGATCTCCCAAAGTGCAGAACAATGATGAGCTGTTGTATTCAGTTCAATTGAATCGGGATATATGATTTGCGGACCTTCATCGTCGGACACTTTAATCAATTGTTGATGTGTTCTAACTTTGGAACTACACCAATCCAGCAAGGTCCAGGTTCTTAAAACTTTGAAGCAACCAACGGGTCCGGCATTACATCCATTCTTGGATGTATTGAGAATAAGATCTGAAAAACTTACACCAATGTTTTCACATCCTTCAATTTGGGGTCTTCCTGTTCCTTCCCACATTATAACTTTATTTGCTCCCCAACATCCATTTGCGTCCTGATGAGATGGATAATAAATTGGATCCGTGTGTGGATGACCTGAATAAGGACCAGAAGTGAAAATGTTCCATCCTAATTTTTTAGGTATCCTTCTTCCGGTTGCAATAAATTCCTGATGATCTAATAAATAATCATCTATACAATCAGGATAAGGCTTTATATGTTTAGATAGGTCAAAATTCTGATTTAATCTTCCATCACAACTAAGGCTATAAATTCCATTTTGAGTGATATAACCATTATAGTCGGGGGGCATATTAACGAGATCTACATCAATATAATTGACAGTGATATTTTGGATACAAAACGATGAATTACCTATTGCATCAATAGCCACCCAGGTACGTCGTATCCATGCAGCTGTACCTAAATCACAACTTCCTTTCGTTCGAACATCTGTAAAACTCAATGTATAGGTACCACAATTTTCATAAACAACCGGATAAGCTGTATTAATCGGATCTGTAGAAACATTACAGTTAATCGTGATATCAGACGGGCATTCTTTAAATATCGGTGGAAGTTTATCTTCAACACTTGCTCTACTCCAACAATTATTGCCTGACACCGTATCAGTTATAGTAACTTTCAATTCGTGACCAATATCTTGATAACTGACTTGCACCCCTGCCTTTAGTGGATCTCTATCTATCAAAGACCCACCGTTCCATAATTGAACTTTGACTTTGTACTCATTAAAACATCTGTAGGGTCCACCGACTAAAAATGCATCAGCAGATACGGTAGCATAACAATTTTCGTCAAGACTAATCTGAATATTGTCTACGCATGTCATAGACCCAATTGGATTTGAATTAGATAGAACATTTACCTCAATACAACAAACAGAGGTGTTGCCACTATTATCTGTTGCAGTATAACATACGTTATGCTTTCCTGTAGCTATCAATTTTCCGGGTCTAAAATTTGTATCTTGTGGTTCAACTAATATTCCGGAACAATTATCCGTTGCGGTAGGTAAATAATTAAATCTTACTTCACATGAACTGGATTGCAAACTATAAACCTGATCTGAACAAGACAATTGAGGTCTGATTGTATCCAAAACAGTAACATTTGCAATACACGAGGAGGTATTATTACATGAATCTCTAACTGTTAGGGTCACCATGTTAACACCTATATTTGTACAATTAAAATTAGAAGGATTTACTCCTATAACCAATCCGACACTTCCATTATTAATATCTGCACTTGTTAAGCTTGCTGATCCTGCATTATTTAAATAAACTTGAAGTGCATTGCAGTTGGCTTGTGGCTGCGGATAAGCACTAATTAGAAAGCTTCTAGAAGGACCGCTACAACTAACATTATTAAATGTTATCACAGGTGTAACCGTAATGGTATTTGAAAGTATGCCGGAGCTTGTATTATTAACCATAAACATTGGAATAATATCTGTTCCAGAACTTGAAATTCCAATATTCGGACCTGTTGCAGTCCAGTTGTAATGAGCTCCGTTGACATTACCTGTAAATGTTAGATCAGGTACTTTCGTGCCGTGGCAATAGATTGCATCGCTAATGGCATTCACCGAAGGTGTCGGCAATACTCTTATAAAGAAAGTATCTCTAGGCCCAACACAACTATCTCCTACACTTACAAAAGTGGCATAAACAATGATAGTATCAACTCTAATACTTGTCCCAGGGTTAAAGGTTAGAAATGGAGGAATATTGCCTATCCCATTTTGTGCAATGGAAGTCCCTGTATTCAAAATTCCACCGAGGGTTCTTTTTCTCCATCGAATTACAGAACCAACAGGACAGGTAGTTGTAAAATTAAATCCTTGCGGATTGGTCAACCTGCAATATGCAGTATCTCGAGTTGCTGTTACTACTGGTGTCGGTACGGACTTAACAATAAACTTTAACACATTCCCCGGACAACTATCATTCAATAGATTAGATTTATAATATGGAGTAACTATAAATGTATCGGTTAAAATCAAACAAGAAGGTGGCGGATTTACAATGTTTAATGCTGGCAAATTCCCTACTCCACTTAAAGCAACACCTGGCAAGGTTGTTCCTCCAGGTCCTGGTCTCTTTAACCAATGAAATACGGTTGAATCTGGACAAGATGAGTTAAATTGTGGTGTCCAACTATCGCCATTACAGAAACTGGAATCCCTGATTACTGTCATGCTTATAGTTGGCAATGTGCTGATTAAGAATGTATCCGGAATTCCAAAACAAATATCAATCGGTGTTACTTCATCAACTGGAGTTACAATAATTGTATCTACTAAAATTCCACAAGTATTATTACTTGCTGTATAAGTCGGAATAGTATTTGTTCCGCTTAACGGAATATTAGTTGCTTCTCCTGCGGCTGTTGAAGTTTTTACCCAATTAAAATGAGTAGCTGGTGCAACATTGGATGATTGAAATCCAAATGATGGCAAACTTTCGCCATTACAATGAACAAGATCATTTGTAGGAACAATGACTGGCGTAACACAAGCCATCACTTTTAATTTAACAATCCATTCTTCACTAGTTGATTGCCGGTCTATAAATAAATATGGCAAGGATCGATCGCTAAAAAGCTTTAAAGTACTAGAGTTGTTGACTTCCTTACAATATCCATGAGTCACTATAAGCGGAACGGAATAATGCTTACTATTTAATAAATAATTACCTGTAAAATTGTCCCAAACAAGCTTTGCATTACCTATTGAATTACAAAAGAATACAAGAAGGCAGGTCAGGAGGGTTGAAATTGATTTCATATGCTCAGTCTTTTCAGTATTTCTAAATTTTGCTTCTGAGCTTTGAGTTAAAATGGGTATAGTCCTATCAACCACAATTTGCATTTTGGTAAATAGAATATAATTAATTTAAATGTTTTGGTTAAATGGAACCTGGTTAGTGCTCCAAAATCTTGAGAATGGCAATTAAAATTACGCCGTAATCCTGTAAATCCAGCAATTTGCGTGATGCAATTTTCGATAATAACAGAATACTTTTCAAATAAATTGAAATATTTTTTTAGTTATAAGGTTTAATGACAATTTAATCAGTTCATTACATATTCAACCCCCTGATTAATGATTTAAAATAATAACTAATAATATATATTCAAATACATCCTGAACGAGGATTACAAAAAGTTAAGATCATCAATAAATTACTTTTACAATTAATGATCCCAATAAAAAAAATCCCTGTTTCAACCATTGTGAAACAGGGACCATAACTATAATTCTAAATAATTAAATACCTTAGATTACATTTTATTCAGTAACTACCATTTTTCTCGTAGCACTAAAATTATTTGCATCTAATTGATAATAGTACATTCCGGATCCTGACAAGTCAGTGCTATTGATTTCTACATTGTTCAAACCTTTAATTCCGTTTACACTCAACACTCTTATTACCTTGCCTGTAATATCATAAATAGTCAATGTAACTGGTGATGCTTCAGGTAATCGATAACTAATGTTAGTCAATTTGTTGAATGGATTTGGATTGTTCTGATACAATTCAAATAGTGAAGCTGAAGATATTTGATTTCCGGATCTTACGCTAAGATTCACCCCGTATTCTTCTAACTTGGAATTATAAGCTTCTGCAACAGTTATATCTGAAGTAATATCCATTGAATTTGAAAGTTTTGAAGATTTTGTAACCTTAAATACAAGCGTAAACAAGGTTTGATCAGCAGACACATTCAAAGGAGACTTAGCATCCCAACTTGTTGTCAACTTACCCTTATTAATTCCGCTTAGTCCAAAGTTTTCAGCATCCACGTCGACTGCACCGCCTTCTGCTCGAACAAAAGTGTAAGCAGAAGCATCAAAATTCAATGTGAATTGATATCCAGAAATATTTACAAAGTTGCTTGATGTAAATTCAACTCTAACCTCCTGTCCCAATTCGACATTTTGCTCAGCGATTTCAAAATTCAATGTTGTATTCGTTCTGGATTTAGCATTGGAACTTAAACTCGCTGCAGCGGTATTGTTTACATCACCTTTTTTAACAGCTATGAAATTTTGTACTTGAACTGCATTTGCAACAATCATCTTCTTGTCAGTTGTAAAGTTCCAAGGTTGTGATTTGTCGGCAAACTGATAATCTTCAGGAATAAATATCCAGCTTGGAACAGAACCAAAATCTGGTGTAACTCCTAAGATTAATTTCCTTATGGAAGAAATATCTGCCGAAGTAACTGAATTAGATCCGTTAACATCTGCCGCAATAATCTTATAAGGAGAGTTAAGTGATTCTTTGCCCAAAATATGTTTCTGTATAGAAACGATATCAGCAGTTGAAACTCCATTCAAAGGACTATCATTTCTTGAAGATCTAATCATATGTTCTACAGACATTTGTAAATCTCTAAAGCTATATTTACCATCTGCAACGGTTATTCTTGAATCTGTAAGAGCGCCGGTTTTATACAAATCAATGGTTGTATTAGCCGATTTTCTTCCATCTTCAGTTTTCAATTCACCACTAATAGTTCCTAGATTACCGGTATTAGGACAGATATTCTGATTGTCCTGAACGATTACAGAAGTAACACAATAGTCCTTGTTTCCTTCTTCATCTTCAACCCACATTTGAACAGTAATTCTAAGTTCATCATTCACCTGTGCTTTTACAAAATCATCACAACAAACTCTCAAGTATGTTTTGCTAGAATCTCCATCAAAGTAGAACTTCAATCTGTTCTTTGGTGTACAATTGTCAAAAGAAGCAAAATCAAGATCTTTTGCCCAAATATCAACACATCCTGATGTTGGCATTGGAACTGTAATTATTCCTGTCAAGCAATAAGGTGTTGGAGCTTTACAATCTTTTACTTCAAATAAAGTTGAACAGGTACCTATGTTGCCACAACCATCTTCTACATACCAGGTAATTTTATGAATACCTATTGGATAAACCCCACTTGCATCAAATGGATTATTCGGATCATCCGCATGAGGATTGTTTCTTAACAATGGTTTGTCACCTAGTGCAAACTGTCTTCTCGTTAGTGATCCTACTGTATAATCAATAGTTCCATCATTGTAAGCATCTATTTTATAATCATAACTTAACCAATCAGCTTGAGTACAAGAATCTGTAGCAGTTGCTGTCAAACTGATATGTCCTACACAAACTCCTAGTTGAGAACTTAATACAGCTGGTTCACAAGGTCCCACGTTACAAGTAACAACAGGTTTCTTAGTATCACGAACTTTTATAACTTGTGTAAATTCCCATCTTCCATGTTCTGGATCAATATTCGGATCATACTGACACCAGTCAATTACAACCCACTTACGCAAGATCTTGAAACATGCATCTTGCTCTATTGTAAAGATTTCATCAAAGTTTTGAATTGCAATTAAAGTACATGCATCATCAGCACCATTAATTATTTTTGGTCTTCCTGTTTGATCAGGATCGGTATTAGCACCACATCCTTCAACAAGTGTTCCTTTACCTTCACAATCCGGCCATACGATATCATCATTAGGATCACAATAATCCTTTCGGCTTATATACAATGGATCGCAATCAACTACCCAAATGATCTGACGAGAAGATATTACTGTATTGTTAGGACCTCTTACACTGAACACTCTTTCTATTCTTCCTTGTCCACACTCTCTCTTATCTTCTATTGTAATTTCCGGAGTAGCACCACAGGTAGACAGAATATATCCGTCAAAACCCCAGGCTAAATCATACTTATTATCAGGATGCGTTGGGTTGAAATAAGAATTATAATGATTACATGCTAAAACACCAACACCTGTTGAAGCACCTTGATATCCTGTTATTAGATTTTTAAGGCACCATTGTTCACATACGATATCAGTAGTTTTAATTTTTGCTCTTTGTCCGAGATCATTAACAACTCTACCAAAAGTTGCATCATTAGGATCTGTCAATTTATTCAAATCAAACCAGAACATACAACTTACAACAACATCTGCAGGTGGTACAATTGAAGGAACTGCTTTATCCTGTACTTCAACTTCAACCATACAATCGTTGAATCTACCGAATAAATCGCCTCCTGAATTCATTCGACCCGGATTAATTGGTCCGGCTCCCGGATCTACATCAAATACTCTGAATACTACCATTCTTGTTGATCCGGCATCAGCACAACAGAAGTTAACAAAATCATCAAAATAGGTCTGCGAGCCAGTGATAACTTTATCATCATCTCCATTAAGCTTATTACAAACGGTTGATTCAGTAGTACTACCATTGTTGGTACCTCCTAATTCATCCATTCTTATTACTTTGAAATAAAGATGCTGAGCACAATTATCATGTGAACCATCATCAAAAGTAGTTGCAAATACCTTGGCATAATTATTAGAAGGATTTTGGTTACCAGTTATGGTAACAGTTGTTTTCTGATCGCATACAGCTACCGGAGGAGTTCGGTCTTCAACATTTAGTACGATGAGTTTTTCGGTAACATTGCCGCAACAATCTTCGGCTACAATGTATGCGTTTTGGATACCAAGAGGAAGATTTACCACGACATAACCTGAATTTTCATTTCCTAAAACCGTTCCATCATCAACTCTAACAGTATAATGGACTTCTTCGGAACAATTGTCTTTAACCCAAGCCGGTGGAACTTCCCATCTTCCCTCGCATTTCCAAATATCAGTATTTACATCAACATGATCCGGATATAAAATTTCCGGTCCTTCTTGATCCATAACTTTTATAATCTGATTATGTTCTCTAACTTCTCCTGTACACCAATCCAACATGGTCCAGGTACGTAACAATTTATAACATCCTACATGTCCTGCATCACATCCAGGCTTGGATAAATCAATTCTAATATCTTTAAAGGTAATGGCAATATTACCACAACCTTTAGCTGAAGGAGCCCCTGTTCCTTCCCACATAACGATTGAATTTTCTTCCCAACAATCAGGATGTGCAGGATAATAAATGCTTTCAGGACTTGGATGACCTTCATAAGTACCTGACTCAATACAATTCCAACCTAACAATCTTGGTACTCTGTAACCAGTTGTAATAAATACTGCATGATCCAACAAATAGTCATCAACGCAATCCGGCTCAGGTAACAAGTGAGCTGAAAGATTGAAGTTAGGATCTCGCTTTGCATCGCAAGATAACATATGAGTATGTCCCGGTAAATTCAGTCCTGTAAAATCCAATGGAGGTACGATATCCCCAAGGTTGCCCAATAATACCGTAATAGTTTGAACACAAGTACTCTTATTGCCCTGTGCATCTATTGCTGTCCAGGTACGGGTAACAATTCTATCATAACCTTGAGTGCAACCGCCTTTTGTTACAACATCTTTGTAGGTTAAAGAATAAGAACCGCAACCTTCGGTTACAGTTGGAGTACCCAAATCTCTTGGATCTATACTTTGTGTGCAATTAACTCGAATTTCGGGAACGCACACAATTGTTGGAGCTAATTTGTCTTCGACATTTGCAGAGCCCCAGCAACTGTTACCAGTGTAAGGATCGATTATGCTTATCCTCAATTTCTTTCCAATCTGTGCATAACCTATTTGCGGGTAAGGTGTATTCGGGTCATTATCTATAATTGCATTTGAATTCCAATCCTTAGCAACTACAATAAAATCTCCCAGACATCCGGGAGTATATGTACCGGAAAGAACCATCTCCGGAGTAATTGTAGCTTGACAATACTCATCTAGAGAAATTTGGATATTATTGTTACAAGATAATGCACCATTGTTATGATCAATGTTAATTCCAAATTCTCCAATAGCATATCCTGCAGATCCTCCGGATATATTAATCGTAATTGTAGTTAACATACAGTTTATATTATCCGTATAGAAACCATAATAGCTGGCACCTGCAAATCCACTAACCGGGATTGCTCCACTTGTGGTTCCATCATTTGCAGTTGCTGTTATAGAATAAATTCCAAAGTTATTGGGTTCTATATACAAATAAAAAGCTCGAGTATTCGGAGGCAAGGTTATTGTTCTTGATAAGGCAAATACGTCGGTTGCATAAACATCTCCGTTGTACCCATGACTCCAGGTTCCCCATCCGCCAAATGGCACCTCGCGGTGTCCTAATACCGGATTAACACCGATAGATACGGGACAATCATTACTTGCATTAATACTGCTAACAATACTAGCTAAACCAGCAACAGGCCGAGTATCATCAACAAACTTAAACATAGTGTAACCACCTAAGGTTGGAGGTGGTGCATTGGTTGCAGGAGTACCGTTGAAAATAATTCCGGCAAATGATCCGGTTAAGGTAAGAAGGAAGATCAACACACTCCAGGGAATCCTCCAGCTACCTGTAGGTAAGCTTAGTCTTTTCATACAATTCATTTTAGGTTTATAAAAATTTAACATCACAAAAATTTTGCTTCGTAGAAAAACATTTCCCTTCCGACTCTTTGTATCAATTCAAAGAATCGGGGAGAAATGAGTTTTGTGAGTTTGAGTTAAACTGGAAATTGTATGAAGACTGCTTCGATGTGTCTAATCACATCAAGGTTTGGTCATTTAGATCTATTGAAAAAATGGTTAGCTTCTTCAGATTAGATCTAGCAACAAAATGATTAAAAAGGAAATATTCTGATGAACTATCAGCAATAAGCAATACTCTTTATTCGCTCTTGTTACGCCACAATGTTCCGATGATTTGCGAAATCCTACAAGTGAATAAATAAATATTTATTAGAATAATATTTAAGTTATAAAATTTCAAGGAGAAATACATTTTCACCCCTGAAATTATTATAATATGTCTAAGCAAAGACAAAAGGTTTTTGCTTACTATCTGATGCTCTGCAATACTATTGCCTATAGAAAAGCAACATGAGCCATTTTGAATACAAATTATCCTATTGAAATTATTGTGCCAAATCATGCCTTCAATCAAGCTTTTTTTTATATACAACATTTATATTCTATAGAATCATAACTATAAGTAATTTATAAATTACAGCAAATTTAAATATATCATTACCTTTACAAACTTATGCACTTTCACACTTAAGATTTGAAACTTTCAAAATTCCAATATGAAATTTTAACACTTGCAGGGCCAATTATAGCCGGACAACTCTCCCACGTAATCGTTAGCATTACAGATGCTATAAAGGTTGGACATTTAGGCCACAAACATCTGGCTTCATCCTCATTAATGATTAGCATTATTAGTATTCCTTCTTTTACAATGATTGGATTTTGCATATTAATCTCCAGTCTCACCGCAACCCGAAGAGCTCAAAACAAACATGAAGAGTGCGCGAGCCTTCTTTTCAATTGTGGAATCGTTTGCACTTCAATTGCATCCTTTGTAGTAATTATTATCAATCTTGCATTTCCGCTTATATACCACTTCGGACAGCAAACTGAAATCATTGAGATGGGTCGTGGATTTTTTACTTGGCTTAGTTTATCCTTAATACCGTATGTTATTTTTCTATGTATTAAACAATTTTATGACGGATTAGAGAAAACAAAAGTACCAATGGTACTATCCATAATCTCCATTATTTTAAATGTTGCTTTTAACTACATCTTCATCTACGGGTATTTTGGAATAAAAGGATATGGATTGGAAGGAAGCGGCATTGCAAGTTTTTTTGCAAGAACAATTACATGCCTTGCGCTTATAACACACCTATTATTTAACCGAGAATTTATTCAATATGGAATCAGAAAAATTAAATTTAGCATTACTGAAGTTAAATCATTTCTCAAACTAGCACTTCCTTCTTCCTGGCAATACACCAGTGAAGTAGCTGCTTTTTCATTTCTTGCTATACTTGCCGGCTGGTTTGGTCCTGTTCAACAGGCTTCTCATCAGATTGCAATTACTGTAGCAACGTTTTCTTATGTAATATTTGTTGGATTCTCTACAGCTTGCTCAATTAAAATTGCAGAATCCTTCGGACATAATAATTTTGAAGAAATAAAAAAACATGGTCGTGAATCTATACAAATTGCCTTGGTCATTGCATTTGTGTTTTTTATATTCTTAATTACTTTTAAGTATCAAATTGTTTTAATCTTTAACAATGACCAGGAGGTAGTTCTTATCTGCAATCGATTATTAATTTTAGCAGCATTATTTCAATTCTCAGATTGTATTCAAGCCCTCGGAATTGGATTATTAAGAGGAATCCAAGATATAAAGATCCCTACTTATTACACTACTATTGCATATTGGATCATCGGCCTACCTATTGGTTATATATTGGCAGAATATTTCAAACTTGAAGTGTATGGAATTTGGCTAGGATTTATAGTATGCTTAACAAGTTCAGCTTTACTATTAATGTACCGATTCAATTATCTATTAAACAGACAGCTGACTTAATCAATGAATTCAGACTCTTTAATCAGTTTTGAATTTTTATAAATCTAAAGGACTTTTTCTGATGCTTAAAGTCAATTTCTATAAAATAAACTCCGGACTGAATCTCCGGTAATTGTATGGTGTTGGTAATATTGTCGAAATCATTTTGATCTGATGAATAAATTATTTGTGAATTCAGATTGTACAGTGTAAAATTCTTAATATCCAAATCTGATTTTGAATTCCAGATAAGAATATTCCTGTTTTCATAAAATTGTATAGATATATCAGTAGAAGTAAAACTCTCTATATTTGATAGATAATCATATTTGCCATTTAAAGTTCTTATACTGTAAGCTGGCATATCAACATTGATGGAGCCATTGACAAATTCTTTTGAAGATTTTAAAAAATAATTATTTTCAAAAGATAAATAATCATCCATAACAATAGATTTATTGTTAACAGGAATATTTATTGTCACTTTTTGTGTTGCTGATGAAGTATTAATAAGTACAAAAGAAATTTCCTTGTCTTCCAGATTAATATAAGATGAACATAAGACCTTTGAATTTGTATTGCTCACAACTTGAACTCTTTTGGAGCCAGGCCTAATAAATTTGAAAAAATGCTTTACGGCAACATACTTTGGTGAAAATGCTCCAGAAGCCTGATTAGTCAATCCAAAGTTACTAACCAATCCCTCATCATTACTTTCTGCAAAAGTCCAATGAACCCAGGCACTTTGCATTCCCGTTGTTAAAGCTTGATGTATTTTCAAACCTAAACTCCAGCCACCATTATTTGGGTATCCTGATTTAGGATAAATCCAATCTCGATGTTCTCCGGATGTTTCTGTCATCCAAGACTTTTTATTATAACTTGAAAAGCCTTTCACATTTGAAGGAATCCCCGGAGCAGGACTTGTTGTCCAGCCGTTAGTCCACCAATCCCAAAGCCGTGGATTGGATCCTGCGGAACTTATTCCATCATTTGCATAGCCGTGAATACAATAAAAATCAAGCGCCTTACTCCCTTCAGGATCGTTCTCAATATTTTTTATGTACTGTAAATTTTTATGAACCGGTCCTCCATACTCCCACATACCATATGCATCACCTCCTAATAAATCTTCAGGTCCCATGATCTTAATATCTCTCAGCTCAGGGTATTTATTGAATTCGCTTCTGATTGCTTTCAATGCAATTATATATTGTGATGATAAAGGATATGTTGCACTATTATAAAATTGTTCAAAGTTTAATTCATTTTGAATACTAATCGCATAAAATTTAAAATTAAAATTCCTCTGATAACCTAAAATATATGCAGCACTACTTCTTGCAAATTGTGTCAATGCACTTGTATTACCAATGCCTCCTTGTGACGCATCATCGAACTCCGAATATAATGTACCGCTAACATCTAATCTACCTCCTGCAAAATTTCCGCCCCAAATGAATGGCCATCTTGCACCATTAACAGGTCCCGGCCACCAATTCTCCGGATAACTGTTACCCGATGAAATTTTTACCCATGGTAATGGGGACCATATTGATCCTATAATTTTGACATCACCTAATTTCTTCTTATTGGAAAGTAATTCCTGAATTGCTCCATCCGCAGGATAAATAAAATAATTCAAATTTGTTTCGATATTCGGACCCATAACCGCAATTGGAGCATTTCTGCCGCCAAATGTTCTGGAATAATCTGTGGGACCTTTATATGTTCTAACCCTATTGTTTTCAGGACCATTAGGATTGGCCGGATCCTCTAAGTTGAAAACACTTTTTGTTTGCGAACCCATAAACCAGGGAGAGAAATAACTTAAGTCTGAGTATGGTGATCGAAGTCTTGGCGTTAGATCTACTCTATAAATGCTACATTCAAGATCATGAACAAATAAATTTTTCCACCACGATTGAAGAGTAATATCTCCTCCTTGAAAAGCACCAAAACCATCAATGACCTGAAAGGTCTTACTAGGGTCAACTTGAATAATTTCCTGTGCAGAAAGATATTGAATCGCAATTATAAGAAGTAGTAGTAATTGTTTCATACACTTAATGACTACCCAGATGATTGAATTGCTGCTAATCTATAAAATTATTTTTTAACATTAGCTGTACTGAGATCAAATTAATAATCCAATAGCTTACGAATTTCAATACTTACCTTATCCGCATCGAGGATCATTTCTCGTTCAAGAGTACTGTTAAGTGGAATAGCAGGAAGATTTTTCGACCCAATGGTTCTAACGGGAGCATCAAGATACTCGAAACATTTATCAACTACTCTTCCTGCAATTGTCTGAGCAAATGAGTTTTCAATTGTTTCTTCAGTAACAATCAGACAACGGTGATGTGATTTAACCAAATCAAAGATGGCATTAGTATCTAATGGAACCAATGTACGCAGATCAAGAATGGTAACTCTTCCTTGAAAATTTTTAGCAGCATTCAAAGACCAATGGACACCCATACCGTAAGATATAATGCATAATGAATTACCTTGTACTAATTCTCTCTCGTCAGCATATATAACAATTCTTGATTTGCCTATTGGAATAATATAATCTTCGTCTGGCATAATTCCTTTTGCCATTTCAGTTCCAGGAACTTTAGACCAATACAATCCTTTATGTTCAAAAATAACAACCGGATTAGGATCATAATAAGCTGCTTTCATCAAGCCTTTAAGATCTGCCCCATTTGAAGGATATACAACTTTGACACCTTTTATATTACATACTATTGATTCCACACTGGATGAATGATAGGGCCCTCCGCTTCCGTATGCTCCTATAGGAACTCTTAGAATCATGGACACTGGATACTTACCGTTGCTCAGATAAAACGATCTTGCGACTTCGGTAAAGAGCTGGTTCAATCCAGGCCAGATATAATCCGCAAACTGTACTTCAACAATAGGCTTCAATCCAACGGCTGACATACCAACAGTAGATCCTACAATAAAGGCTTCCTGAATCGGTGTATTAAATACTCGGGCATCACCAAATTTTTGTGCAAGAGTTGCAGCTTCTCTAAATACTCCTCCCAGTCGCTTGCCTACATCCTGTCCGTAAAGGAGGCACTCAGGATGTTTTCTCATCAATTCTTCTACTGCATACAAAGCGCAGTCAACCATAACTTTTTCTTCTCCGTCAACTGGAACTCTCTGACCTCTTTCCTCAATTACTTCAGTACTTGCAAATACATGGGTGTACAAATCATCTATATCCGGATCAGGAGAACTTTTAGCTTTATCAAAATCCTGCTGTACTTTATTCTTTATTTCTTCTTCTATAGTTCTCAATTCTGATTCTTTCACACCGGATAAAAGACATTGCTTTTGCAATTTAGGAAAGGGATCATTCAACATTTGTTGTTGAAGGTCATCTCTATACCATTCTTTTCTAACTCCCGATGTATGGTGATTCAACAAAGGAACTTTCGCATGAAGTAAAAAAGGTCGCCTCTCTTTTCTTATTTTTTTAAAAATTAAATTAATGGTTTCAAATGATTCAATAAAATCTGTACCATCTATGGAATAATGCTCTATACCCGGAAACCCCTTGATATAATCAATCGCATTTCCGCGTCTAATCTCAGAACTGTGTGCAGAAATATCCCAATCATTATCCTGAATTAAATAGAGTATCGGAAGTTGTCTTAGAGAGGCCATATGAAATGCTTCGGCAACTTCACCTTCAGTTATAGATGCATCTCCCAAGGAACACACAACCAAAGAATCAGAGTTAGTAGAAATTTGTGTCTGCTCTTTATATTGAAGACCTAATGCAATTCCGGTTGTTGGTATTGCCTGCATCCCTGTTGCAGAAGATTGATGTGGAATTTTTGGGAGATCATCTCTCTTCAGACTCGGGTGTGAATAATATGATCTTCCACCGGAAAAGGGATCATCCTTTTTGGCCATAAGTTGCAACATTAATTCAAAGGGTTCAATACCAATTGAAAGTAGCATTGCATCATCACGATAATATGCTGACAGATAATCTTTTGCCATTAATTGCATCCCTAATGCAATTTGAATTGCTTCGTGACCTCTTGAAGTTGCGTGAACATATTTGGAAACAAACTTAAAATTCACCTCATAAATTTCTGTCAAGCTTTTGGCAGTACACATTAATGTAAATGCTTTGAGCAAGATGTCTTTATTTATATTCTTTTGATTTGTAGGCATTTATAATTTATCTGATGGCTCAAATTTCTTAAAAAAAACGATTTTATTAAGATTAAGGTTTAAATGATATTTCCTGGACCCTCTGGCTTGATAATATGGATAAGCTTTTACCTTTGCCTTAGTGCCTTTATTAAGCCATATTTTTATATATCCCATTAAGTCTTTATCTGCAATTGAACTTAAAAAATCAGCTCTGACCAGAGAAGGTTTATTTTGTGATCGAAGATGGATGTTGGTAGATGATGATGGATTATTCATTACTCAAAGAGAATTTCCAATTCTTAACTTATTGAAAATTCAAGAACTCGAGAATGAATTTCTAGTAACAGATCCAGGTCAAAATTTTCTTTTAATTCCAAAGGAAATTAATAACCGAAACACTAGAATTATGTTCAATGTAAAAATTTGGGAAGCACAATTTGATGCTGAGGTGTGGGATCCGTACGCATCACAATGGTTTAGTAATTATTTAGAGAAGAGGGTTGTACTTGTAAAAATGATTCTAAATCATCGTATAAAAAAAATGGCCAATTGCAATCTAGAATTTCCGGTTAACTTCTCTGATGGTTATCCCATTCATATCATCAATACTTCTTCCGTAAATAAGGTATCTGAATGGGCAGAGGAAAAAATTGATCCAATGCAGTTTAGACCTAATTTTATTTTTGATCAACTCAATGAATTTGAAGAAGATAGAATTCGTCACTTTTCAGTTGGAGACCAAAAGTTTGAAATATTGAAGCAAACAGAAAGATGTATCATGTCAACTTTGATTCCGAATACAGCAGAATTTAGGAAAGAACCCTTATCCGCACTTTCAAAATTCAACCGAGCAAATAATAAAGTAAGTTTTGGAATTTACGCTATTCCCGTATTAGAGAAAGGTCAAGAAAATTATTCAAACATTGCTGTGAACCAAAACTTACAAATTGAGTTTAGATGATGTTGTAAAATAAACTTTAATATTAAATTATGTCTATTCATACTGCTTATATCGTATCTATAGCGAGAACTCCAATTGGCTCTTTTGGTGGCAGCTTAGCTTCTTTCACTTCGGTTAAATTAGGAAGTATAGCAATCCAATCTGCAATTGAACGATCAGGAATTGATCCAAACTTAATTACGGATGTATATATGGGCAATGTTGTTTCAGCAAATCTTGGACAGGCCCCTGCAAAACAGGCTGCAATAGGAGCAGGATTGTCTGTACGTACCAATTGTACATTAATAAACAAGGTTTGCGCTTCCGGATTAAAATCCATCACCCTGGCGGCACAATCCATTCAGCTTGGATTGTCTGATGCAGTAATAGCAGGAGGAATGGAAAGCATGTCTAATATTCCTCACTACCTTCCAGATATGAGATGGGGCATGAAGTTTGGTGGCTCGAAGGTTATTGATGGATTACAGAGAGATGGATTACAGGATGCTTATGATCAATCTGCGATGGGTGTATGTGGAGATGAAACTGCTAAAAAAATGAATGTTTCCCGCGAAAAGCAGGATGAATATGCAATCAGATCATATACAAAATCAGCTGAAGCAACATCTCAAGGTAAATTTAAAAATGAAATAACACCTGTTTTAATCCCTCAAAAAAAAGGAGAACCACTGATAATCAGTGAGGATGAAGAATACAAGAAAGTTGATTTTTCTAAAATCCCAGGATTGCGTCCGGCTTTTTCTCCTGATGGTACAGTAACTGCAGCCAATGCATCAACATTAAACGATGGTGCTGCCGCGGTTCTCATTGTATCTGAAAATTATTTAAAAAAAAATAATTTAAAACCTATAGCACGAATCGTATCCTATGCTGATGGAGAGCAGGAACCGAGAATGTTTACTACAGCTCCTACAATCTCTACACCAATAGCTGTACAAAGAGCCGGATTAAAAATTTCCGACATTGACTTTTTTGAAGTTAATGAGGCGTTTTCAGTAGTACCTATTGCTTTCTCAAACATATTGAATATTAATCTCGACCAAATCAATGTTAATGGTGGTGCGGTATCTCTTGGTCACCCCATTGGTGCATCAGGAGCAAGGATCGCCGTATCACTTACTCAAATTCTAAAACAGAAATCTGGCAAATACGGATTAGCAACCATTTGTAATGGGGGAGGTGGATCAACCAGCATGTTGTTAGAAAATTTATAACTGCTGAGTTAGAGTCTTGATAAAATAAATTTCAGATTTCAAAATACATATTTTGATTGGTATAGAAATTTAAGCAATTCTGCATTCTGTATCAATAAAAGTTAGCGCGATTTAAAATCTGATGCATCAAATCGTCATTTTGATTCTAATTCCCTATCTTTACCACACATTATCCAACCATGCTCAATAGACTGAGTTTAGTCTTTTTAGCAATAACACTTGGTTCCCTTCTTATGGCGCAATGCCCTGAGATAACTACAACTTCAATTATTCCTTCATGTAACCCAACTTGTGAGCTATGCGTCAATGATATTTTTACGATCAATCTTTCTGGAAACGATCTGCCGAATGGTGGAAAAATCGAATATTATACCAACTCTTCGACAGGATTCAATCCTTATTCAGGACAAGGAAGCTTGATTGGCACTTCAAATATTATAACTCCTGGCGGAAACTGCCGAATTTGCCCTGAACTGATGGGTTTTATGATAGATGCTTGCGGAGTAGAACAAAACAATGAGTTTGTTGTAATGTGGACGGGAAGCGGATTTAATACCAGTAATTTTTTGTTTGATTTTGCTTCAGGAAACAATACCGGTGGCGGACAAAATGCTGATCTTGGATCAGGCTGCGGAGTAACCGCAGGTGGAGGATCTTCAGTTAGTGGATGTATGTCAACTGAAGTTGGTTCAGGATTTCAATTACCAGCAAATGCCGTATGGGTGGTTTTTACCAGTTCAGCGATCAGCACTTCATACGATTTCTCAGCGGTTTGCGGGCTGGGTATAAAAGTTTATGTTAGTAAGAGCACCTGCGCCCGATCAATAGGAGCTTTTACAAATGGCGGTGGATCCGGCACACGAACTCAAGGATTCTCGATCAATGGTTGTGCTTGCGGAACATCCGTAACATATGATCTTCAGGATCCCGGATTAATAGGTGACGGTGATTCATGGGCTGGTGGAATAAGTAATAATGGTTGCTCAGCTGCAATTACCGGAGCTGGCAATTACATTCCTGCAAAAAGTACCATTACTCCATTTACATTTAAAATACCAAATACCTGGTGTGATAAAACATTTGAAATTGTTGGCATAGTCAACCCTAAACCGGATCCAATGTGTTGCAAGGAAATTTTTACAGAACGCTTTTCAATCTCTGTGAAATGTCCGGTCGCCAACAAAAGTAAAATTGAAGCATGTGATCTTGGAAATGGAATTGGTAACTTTATACTAGAAGATGCAGAACCTGAAATTTTAGGATCTAGTGGAGGACTTGTTGAATGGTTCAAAGATTTAGCCGGTACAATGAAAATTTCCTTACCTTACAGCTCCACATCTTCAACTGTATTTGCAAGAATAAAAGAAGGCAATTGTATTTCTGATTTGGTGCCAGTTGAACTGGTTGTCACATCATTTACGGCGGCAAGACCAACTTCAGAAGAAAGATGTGCAGAATTTGATGGATTAGCAAGCTTCCCATTAATTAATTTAGAAAATTTTATAAAGAATGGCAATGCAACTTTACAAGTCAAATTCTTTGAAGATATCGGTAAATCCATCCAGATATTTCCACCTTATCGTACCAACTCTATAACCATATATGCAATAACCTGCAAAGGGGACTGTGAATCAGTTCCTGTTCCGATTCGATTAATTGTTAATCCTTTACCGATTGCGAAAAATCTGAGCAAAATTGAATGTCCAAAGGCTGATGGAAAAGCTAGTTTTGATTTAAGATTAATCCGCCCTTACATTACGGATAGTGCAAAAAACACAATCGTTAAATTCTTTACAGATAGTACCTTAAAAGATTCCATAGATACAAGGATTCTATTCAGAACTGATTCAAGCATAATTTACGCACAAGTGAGTGATGGAAAATGTAGCAATCTAGCAAAGGTCTATTTAAAGGCAGGCCATTTAATATATGATCAAGAAATTATTATAAATCAATGTCAGGAACAGTCAGAAATGATATTTTTTGATTTGAATATCATTACTAAAATTATCCAGAGAGGTGACACAAGCATAATGGTAAATTTTTTTGAAGATTCAAGTTTATTTAAAATCGCTTCAAATCCCTTAGGAACAAATTCTTCTACAATAATATATGCAACTTACAAAAAGGACAGTTGTATTTCAAGCAGTTTCCCGATTTATCTTAATCTTATCAGAAAGCCTGGTTCAAATTCTGTTTTCATAGA
This sequence comes from Saprospiraceae bacterium, assembly GCA_020848695.1. Lineage (GTDB taxonomy): Bacteria > Bacteroidota > Bacteroidia > Chitinophagales > Saprospiraceae > Vicinibacter. The sequence goes on along the minus strand of JADLHT010000038.1, from coordinate 69,075 downwards.
GCGATGTGGAGACACAACTGCAAATTATAGCTTTAGCTTAGATTCTATAAAAAATCTTGTGAATTCAGACACCGGAATCATTGTTCAATTTTATTCAGATTCTACCCTATCCCTACAAATCAATGGAGATTGGCTCAGCTCTGGTGATACAATTTATGCAACTAGCAGTAATGGATCCTGTCTTTCCAATACCAGTAAGATAATTCTTAAAGTAAATCCCAAACCTGTATTTAATAAAATTAGCAATACTACCATTTGTGAAAGCTTTATCATTCCTGCCCCTGATGGACAATTTATCACAGCTAATTTTATTTACTCTACATTACCCGGCGGCTCAGGGAAGAAACTCAATGCGGGCGACACGATTAAAAATTCTATGACAGTCTATCGATATGATTCCCTTCAATGTATTACTTCAGACAGTTTTAAAATAAATATAATAAAAAAACCATTTGCAGGAACCGATAAGAAAGTAATGGTATGTGAGGGTGCTATAATAGATTTGTCAACTGTGTTGGATGATGAAGAATTACAAGGAACATTTTCTGACTTGAACAATACAGGACAGCTAAATGGTAATCTTTTCAACACAAAAGGTCTCATCAATACTACTGTAATACTTCGATATACAGTTTCAGGAACATTACCTTGCCCAAGTGATCAATCAGAAATTGAATTAAAAATAGTTAATAAGCTTTCTGCTGGTCTGGATACGATGATCAGCTTATGCAGTATCGATTCCATTGATTTATTTACTTTATTGAGAAATGCAGATCCAGGAGGTTCTTTTTTTGACATTATTGACAGACCCATTCCTCCAAAACTTTTTGCTTCAAACTATGGGTTTGGTCAATATGATTTTAAATACAGCATTGGAGATGGAATAAATTGCCCAAAGAGTATTGCAATAATATCAATCAGATTTAGAAGAACAACAATTATTGACTCCATTGGAGACGTGAAGATTTGCAGGCATTATATATTACCACAAATAACAGGAGTAAACACCTTAAACAAAACGTCCTATTTTACCGAAGCTGATGGATCTGGAAAAGTATATAATATAGGTGACACTATTTTCAACAATACAATATTATATGCCAGAGGAACCGATCTCAACTACTGCACGAATGAAAGAAAATTTAATATTACCATATTAAATAATATTATTGAAGACATTACTCTGAACAATCTCTGTCCTGATTTTACTTTTGATTTCCACGGTGAACAATTTGACATTAATAATCCATCCGGCACAAGACTTGTTCCGGCAATAAAATCAGAGGATTGTGATACCTTGATTAATATTAGTCTAAACTTTTTAAAAGCAAGTATTTATAACCTTGACACCTCCCTTTGCGATGGGAGTAATCTTGTTGTCAATGGTAATAATTATGATCAAAACAATCCCATAGGAACTGAAATATTAAAAAATGCTAGCTCAAACTTCTGTGACAGCACAATCCATATCAACCTCAGATTTATCCCAATTCCAACTACATTGATCAATCCTTTTATATGTGAAGATGACAGCCTTATCATCAATGGAAGAATTTATAATGCCAAGAACTCAATCGGAACAGAAAAATTACGAGGATTCAGGGGATGCGATAGTATAGTTCAGATAGACCTTCAATTTAAGCCCAGTTCATTGTACCATTTAAATACCTCTATCTGTGAAAATGACAGTCTTGTCATAAATGGTAATGTGTATAACGTCGATAATCCCATCGGGACAGAAACGTTGGTAAATAGTGTGGGTTGTGATAGCACTATTGAAATTAAACTGGATATTAGATCAAATCCTTCATTCATTTATTCTGCAATTTTATGTCCTTCAGAAAAAATAAAATTAGGAAACATTTTATTTGATACAAGCAATCGAATACTAAAAACAGTTTTGGCAAATGCTGCGTCCAATGGTTGCGACAGTCTTGTGGATATTCAGATTGATTTTTATCCAGTCTCACAATCAAGCATTGATCAGACACTTTGTTTAGGGCAAAAGCTAGTTATCAATAACACAATCTATGACCATAATCATCCACAGGGAATAGAAACTTTAAAAGGCCAAAGTCAGTATGGATGTGATTCAATGGTACATATTAATTTAAAATTCAATCAGAATTCAACTGGGCAATACAATTTTTCTATATGCTCAAATGACAGTTTAAAAGTTGGAAGATATTATTATGGAATAAATCGAACCTATGGAATCGATACTTTAGTTGGAGGATCCATATTGGGCTGTGATTCTATAACCATGATTAATGCTACCATTCTTAAAATTCCTCAATCATCGTTGGACAGTTCACTTTGTATTGACGAATCCATTATTATTAATGGGAAGCAATATGATATGAAGAATCCATCTGGCACAGAGGTATTAAGGTCTCAGGCTGCCAATGGATGTGATTCAATGGTAAATATCAAACTAACATTTATAGAATTGGGCTTACAACTTGTTTCAGAATATACTATTAATGCCGGATCTAACATTCAAATTATCCTTACTCCAGATTTCATACCCGACACTATAATCTGGGATCCAGCACAGGGACTAAGTTGTCTGAACTGTCTGAATCCGATTGCTAATCCAATCGAAGACACTGAATATAGAGTAACTTTGATTGACAGTAACGGATGTTCGGTAACAAGTAATATTAAAGTACATGTTATCAATGACATTCAGGTCTTCGTTCCCAATGTTTTTTCTCCAAACGGAGACGGTGTAAATGATTTTTTCAATATCACTTCCAATGTACCGGATATAATAGTTGAATCTTATAATATTTACAATCGATGGGGTGAACTTGTATATTCTGTTAGCCATGAAGCTTTATCTGGATTTAAAGGCTGGAATGGAGAAATGAATGAGAACCCTGTTAATCCGGGAGTTTATGTGTATACAATTTCTTTAAGTACAAAAAACGGATTTCGAAAAGTGATATCTGGTGATCTAACCTTGATTCGTTAAGAGGCAATTTGTTTTAAAACTAAGACATTGTATAACAAAACTTATATTTTTGTAAGGTGAAATACCTTTTACGATCTTTATTTTATACAATTCTACTTTTTTCTAGAGGAACCCTGTTCGGTCAATTTGAATCTGACCCAAGCATGCTTGACCAACAATTAAATGATGAAAGTACCCATACGATACTTTCTCAGGAAATGAGCAATGAAACCGAGATGAGTCTAAAAAAAGTTCAATTATCCAGGCTTATAAAATCGAATTTTGAAGAGTTTAAATTTCTGAACAACAAAGACAAGACACTTCTTCAAAAATATATTCAACAACATAAGCCACTACTGTCTGTTCTCGAATTACAATCTATTCAGGAGATAGATCTTGAAAAAATTGAAAAATTGATTTTACACATAGAAGATGATTTTTCAGAACTTGAAGTAAAAGGTCTTACACCAAGATGGGAAGAAACAGAAGGACGAGTTTCTCTTCGATGGGCAAGAGAATTTCCAAAACCGGAAGAATTTAATACGTCCGATTCCCTAAGTTCCAGCTATTTGGGAAGTCCTGATAAATTGTTTATAAGGGCAAGTTTCTCTGATAAAGAACATTACCAACTTGGAATAATTACTGAAAAAGATCCTGGAGAACTTATTTGGAGCAAAGGAAGTAGAACCGGTTTAGATTACCTGAGTGCTCACGCGTTTATAAAAAAACCTTTCAGAAATATCCACTCGATTGCACTTGGTGATTATCGAATGAGAATCGGACAGGGAATAATTCTTGACAATTCTTTTATAGCTGCATCACTAATAGATCCTGGATTTATGGTAAAATCTCCTGATTTCTTAAAACCATATCAATCACTTCAGGAGAACAATATGATGAGAGGAGCTGCTATACAATTTCAACCCTCGGACAATTCATCAATGAATCTTTTCTATTCAAAATCAAGAATTGACGCAAATTTGAGTTTGCCAGACTCATCAATAGGTATTCTGGATCAGGATCAACAATTAGCGAGCATCCTGAATTCTGGCTTACACCGAACAAAGAGCGAAACAGACGATAGAAACAAACTTCTTGTACAATATGCTGGCGGATACTATAAAAGGAGTTTTCAATCAAATTATATAGGTATATCATTGGTGAATGCAAAACAGGATATTAGACCTCAAATAGAATCCTCGGCATATCGGATTTTAGTAAATGATAATACAACTCAATGGTACACGAGCTTCTTTCACCAATGGACAATTCGCGGAACTTTATTTTTTGGTGAGATAGCATCAGACAAATCATTTCATCTAGCCACCGTACAAGGATTATTAAAGGGACTTGGCAAATATGCTGATTTTGCGGTATTCTACAGAAACTTTAGTCCTTCTTTCAACAGTCGATTAAGCCAGGTTTTTTCTTCAGGAGGGCGCAGTCAGAATGAAAGAGGATTCAATGGTATTTTTAATTTTCATGTTAACTCAAAGTTTAAAATTAACTTAAATTGGAACAGTTGGAACTCGTCATGGATTAAATACAGGGTTGATCAGCTTCCGGATAATCATGAAATGTCCATTAGAATGGCTTATACAAAAAAAAGAAAATGGACAGCATACCTTCAAATGAACAATAGATATGGACTCCAAAATACTCCAATATTGAATGAAAACAAAGTATCACCGGTCCAAAACCTGAATATAAGAACACATTTTGAAATAAAAATAAACCGAGACTGGACATGGAGAATGCGGTTTGAAATACACGAATATAAATTTCAAAACAGTAAGGAATATGGTTATCTAAGCTTCCAGGATATACTATTTAAAGGAATAGAAAATTCAATTTCCGGCAATATGCGTCTCAGCTTTTTCCAAACAGATAGCTACAATAGCCGAATCTATGTCTTTGAAAATGACATGCTATACCAATATTCTATTCCGTCTTTTTATGGTACAGGTACTTCAGCATATGCTAATATTCGATTTCGACTAAGTAGATCTTGGATATTTGAAGCCCGATACTCAGTTGTTTATAATGGTTATAATGACAATAGAATAACGGATGTTTCAAATCACAATCAGGAAATAAAATTTCAAATTCACTACACGCTGAGATGATTAAAATTACAGATAATTTATTGGTTTTAGTTTTTTAAATAAAAAATTCCAAGCAAAACGGTTGAATTTAAAAAAAAATATTGAAAATATTGCTGTTTTCAGAAAAAAAATATTAAAAAATATTTGCATATATCAAAATTGTCATACCTTTGAAGTGTTATAACGATAACAATTTTTGTTTTGCAAAAATCATTATCATTATTTTTTAACTAAACAAATTAAAAATGGCAAAATCACGTAGTGCTAAAAAAGCGGCTCCTAAGAAAAAAGCAACCGCTAAAAAAGCAGCTCCTAAGAAAAAAGTAGCTGCTAAAAAAGCAACTGCTAAAAAAGCGGCTCCTAAGAAAAAAGCAACCGCTAAAAAAGCTACTGCAAAAAAAGCAGCTCCTAAGAAAAAGGCAGCTCCTAAAAAGGCAACCGCTAAAAAAGCAGCTCCTAAAAAAGCAACTGCTAAAAAAGCAGCTCCTAAGAAAAAGGCAGCTCCTAAAAAGGCAACCGCTAAAAAAGCAGCTCCTAAAAAAGCAACTGCTAAAAAAGCAACCGCTAAAAAGGCAGCTCCTAAAAAAGCAACTGCTAAAAAAGCAACTGCTAAAAAAGCAGCTCCTAAAAAAGCAACTGCTAAAAAACCTGCTGCGAAGAAAAAAACTTCAGCTAGGAAAAAACCAGCTGCGTCAGCTCCTGTTGAGATTTTTACTCCGTCCACTCCTATGGACATGTAATCCAGGCAGTAACAAAAAATTAAAAAACTCCGAAGTAGTTACTTTGGAGTTTTTTTTTATTCCCAAGTAGATCTTTATTCTTTCTCCATCCAATAGTTGGCAGAAGATCCGGAAGACCCATTTTCATATTTTATAAATTCACAGGTTTGAGTGTTGGAGAAATTAAACTATTGGCAAACAAAGTAGCACCCTCTTAACAATCAACTTCTATTGCCGATTAAATCAAGCGCATGGATGAGCTTTTAACTATCTTTGCATCCTAAAAAGAATTAAATCATGCAAGTTTTTACACAAAACTCAACTTCGGAGATAAACTCTGATGCCTTTCCCATTTTAGGAACAGATCATATAGAATTCTATGTAGGTAATGCAAAGCAAGCTGCTCATTTTTATCAAACAGCCTTCGGATTTGAACTAGTTGCTTACAAGGGACCTGAAACAGGTAATAAGGATTATTGCTCTTATGTATTGCAACAGGACAAAATCCGATTTGTCCTTAGTTCAGCGTTTAGAAAAGATCATGAAATAAGCAAACATGTAGAGATGCATGGTGATGGTGTTAAAGTCCTTGCACTCTGGGTAGATGATGTAAGATCGTCATTTAAAACGGCTGTTGAAAGAGGCGCAGAGATTGCTTTTGAACCTTATATCCTAGAAGATCAGCATGGTGAAATCGTCTTAGCCGGAATTAAAACCTATGGCAAAACTATTCACACTCTGATTGAAAGAAAAAATTATAATGGGACATTTATGCCTGGTTATATAGCAAAAAATTCTCCTTTAAGACATCAATCAATTGGACTTAAATATGTAGACCACTGTGTTGGAAATGTAGAACTTGGATCAATGAATAAGTGGGTAAAGTTTTATCAGGATGTTTTAGGATTTAAATTATTAATAACTTTTGACGATAAAGACATTTCGACAAAATATACCGCATTGATGAGCAAAGTAGTATCAAACGGAAATGGGTATATAAAATTCCCAATAAATGAACCTGCTCAGGGACTTAAAAAATCTCAGATCGATGAGTATCTTGAATTTTATAATGGTGCCGGAGTTCAACATATTGCAATTGCTACGGATAATATAATTGATACGGTATCTAAGTTAAGAGCCAATGGTATTGAATTTCTATATGTACCCGATAATTATTATGAAGATGTAATGGATCGTGTCCAGAAAATAGATGAAAATCTTGAAGATCTTAAAAAATTAAATATTCTAATTGACAGAGATGAAGAAGGATATCTCCTTCAGATTTTTACCAAGCCTCTCCAGGATAGACCTACAGTATTCTTTGAAATCATTCAGAGAAAAGGTGCAAAATCTTTTGGAAAAGGTAATTTTAAAGCACTTTTTGAAGCCATTGAAAGAGAACAAGAAATCAGAGGTAATCTATAATATAGATTTATATTTTTGTTTAAGAGAAGTGTTGCAACACAATGACTTAAAACTATCCTAATTTAACAGAATTGAGATTTATAGGTAGCTTCAAGAAGATTAAAAAATGAGGTAGTTTTAGTCAGATTATTTTTTTCAATCTTAAAATAAGGATAAAGAATTTTACAAATGTGAAAATCCCTAAATTTTCCAAAAATGATCAGTTGGTCAATAATTCGAAATAACTAATCTCTTACATTCTTTTATAATGGGAATAAAAAAAGCTCTCCAGAACTGAAGAGCTTTTATAATTTAAGAATGCGAGTTTAATTTTAGAAATGATACCAGAGCCCAAAGTTTAAAGAGGTCATATTCAAGCCTACACTAAACTGATTGACAGGATCATTATCTTCATGTTTGCTGGATGTATAATTTAGCAATCCCATTTCCGCATTCACTGACCATTTTTCAGTAAAATTATAAGAAATACCTGGAGTTAACTCAATTGTTAAGTGCGTAGTTTTTTCTTCATTGAAATCTTTATCACTTAAAAAAGCTACACCTGGAGCCAGATAAAAATAAAAATTATCACCTGTTCTCCAGCAGTGACGATACTGCGCACCAATTCCGAATCCACTGGCAGTTTTATCGGTAACTTTGTTCTTGTTTGAACTAATTCCTACACCCACAACTAGAGCACCGTTATCTGTTAACCAATATCCTACTCTTGGACCAATACCAAAATTAGATTCAGCATCATTGCTTGAAAAACTAAGGTTGGTTCCAGCAAAAATTTTCCCCTGGGCGGAAGCGAATGTTCCACATAGTAACATAATAAATACAATTAATAAAGTTTGATTTTTCATGATTAAAAGTTTTAATAATTAATATTACAAATATATTAAATATTAACTATTATGTACATTTATTATTATATATATATATTAATAATGTATATTTTAATATTATTCAATACGTTATATTATAATTAGAACCTATAATATCTTAAATTAGACGAAAGAATTCTTTGCTAAAATATTGCTTCTTTCGCATGGCATTCAATCACTTTAGTTAAAAAAAAGGATAATGCTGCTGACACTTACAGCAATAAATATATTAATACTTCACAAAAATTTGAGCTTAGATTTCAATATAAACACTATAAAACTGCCTACTATTTATAAATAAAATAAATTGAATTCCACAATCTTGAAACCTAATTAAGTTTTGCTTCTAAAATACTTCAAATACCAAACAAGAGCAAATCCCAAAACCAATAAAATAATCATTATCCGTGTAGCTCCCATTAGATTAGAAGCGATTAATGTATTTCTTAATGGAAGCAACATAAGTATAAAGATGATCATCGTTAAAGCCATTGAACCTTTGAGAAATTTTAAATTATTAGCTTTCAACGGGCGATGAAACAAAGACATAAGAATTCCAATTAGAGGAACGCTTAAGGTATGAAAATCTCTACCTGAAGCTTCATAACTCCAAAGTCCAACAATAACAAGAACGAAACTTACAAATAGATTAACTTGATATGGCTTCATAAAAAACAAATTAATGATCTAAACTATCTTCACTAAAAAATGTGCTATTCGTCTTCAAAAATTTCATCTTCTTCAGTATTGCCTCTGGGAAGAATAGAGTTGTCCATATTCTGGGTTGCATGTTCACTCTTGAACTTATTGCAATCAAGTTCATAACCTAATTGTCCAGGTGGCCTATAAAATCTGGTGTTTTGTCTAAAATCAAGACTTGAATCTGCTTCTATCTTTGCGAGAAACTTATTTAAAAATGGTTTGGCCATTACCGATCCTTGTCCCAATGTTAACGAGTTAAAATGAATCCAAGGATCCTCTCCCCCAACCCAGGTTCCGATAACAAGAGAAGGTGTTATCCCCATAAACCATCCATCGGCATAGTTATTTGTAGTCCCAGACTTTCCCCCAGCTTCAACATACTTGGTTGGCACACTTCCTGATCTTCTAAGTAGGTCAACCATTACATAGTTAGCAGTTGGTGCCAAAGCTTCATTTTGCTTTAATGTATTTCTATAAATTATCCTTCCGTTCTTATCCTCAATTTTGCTAACGAAAAATGGTTTGACATAGGTTCCATTATTAGCAAAAGCAGTATAAGATCCAGACATTTCCATAACCGATAATTCGGCCGCACCTAATACAATAGATGGCCAGCGAGGTATCACAAGACTACCATCTGATCTTCTGGCAGAGGAATCGATTCCCATTCTTGTCAACAATCCTCTTATGGGCTCAACACTGCCCAATAACATAACTAGTTTTACTGAAATAGAATTTTTTGAAAGTGCAAGCGCTTTGTACATATTGTACATACCACCTGTAAAAACTCCATCTGCATTGGATGGGGACCAAGTTTCCGGCAATCCAAAATTTTTATCATTAGCCGGAATAGTGTATTGGATATCCTGAAACTCATAACATGGAGAAATATTCTGAATGGCGATTACTGTTGAATATAAGAATGGTTTAAAGGTTGAGCCAACCTGTCTTCTTGAATTAACGTGGTCATACTTGAAGTATTTAAAATTTGTACCACCTATCCAAAATTTTATTTCTCCTGTTTTGGGATTAACACCCAATGATCCGATTTGCAAATGCTTTCTGTGAAACTTAATAGAGTCCAATGGAGACATTTTTGCCGATTTATCCGCCTGTGTTTGATAATCATATACTATCATATCTACAGGTGTATTCATTTCTTTGTCCAGATCCTTACTAAATCTTAACCATTGTTCTTTAATTTTTGGCCATTGTTTGCTTAGTAAAATTCTTTGACTTATTTCATACTGAATTTTATTAATTTGTTTCCTTTTAAATTCATCTTTAAGATACCCAGGTTTCTTTACTTCTTCTATTAATCGGGCAATGGTACGATCATTAATATCAACCTTACCAATTTCTTCCTCAAGTTCAGAAATTATTTTACTATAATATTTGTCCCAAAGCCTTTGAAATCTATCTGTCTCTCGAATCAACTGCTTCAAGGATTCTGCTCTTGCCTTGTTTTGAATTTCGTCTTCACCTGAAGTCCAGGGATCTGCCTTTGTCCAAACGTTAAAAAAAGACTTTTGAATTGAAATCATGTGCTCTCTAGCAGCTTGTTCTGCATAGCGCTGATAATCCGGATCAATAGTTGTATAAATTTTCAAACCATCTTGATAGGGATTGTAAACACTACCATCGGGTTTAAGTAATTCTTCACTCTCAAACAACTCTTTTAACCATTTTCCCAATTCCGCTCGAAAATGGGGAGCGAGACCATCTACATGTGTTTCTCTTCTAAACTGTGTGATATCAACAGGCAATTTTTTTAATTTCTCTAATTGATCTCCGGTAATATATCCATTATCCTCAACCAATTCAAGAACAACATTCCTTCTTGCTTCAGCTCTCGCCAATGATCTCTTGGGATTGTATAAAGATGGGTTCTTTAACATCCCTATCAACATAGCACTTTCGTGTAAAGCGAGTTGTTTTTGATCCTTGCCAAAATAAGTTTTTGCAGCCGTCTGAATCCCATGTGCTTCATATATAAAATCAAATTTATTCAGATATAAGGCTATAATTTCTTCTTTCGTATAAGACTTCTCAAGCTTAACAGCTGTTAACCATTCTTTCAATTTTACTCTTACCATTAAGATTGCTCTTGATACCGCACCTTTGTTCTTCATATTTGGCCTTTCAAAAAGTAGTTTTGCCAATTGCTGTGAAATTGTAGATCCTCCCCCAGATCCATCATTACCTAGAATAAGTGTTTTAATTCCCACCCTTAATAAGGCCCAGAAGTCAATACCAGAGTGTTGGTAAAATCTATAATCTTCTGTTGCTAATAAGGTCTTTATTAAAGTTGGATTTAGAGAATCATAATTGATAAATTCCCTATTCTCATTATAGAATTTACCCAAGAGCTGGTTCTTATTATCCAAAATCAGACTGGCCTGATTGTAACTGGGATTCTCTAACTGATCAAAGGTTGGGATATTGTCGAAGGATACAATAAATATCAATAAATATCCAGTCAATAGTCCACCAAAGATAAATTTCCACATTATTGAAATTGCCTTTGCATACCAAACCTTATCAGTATTGGTTTGACTACCAGAATGAATATCTGTAAACTTAAATTCCTTGCTGAACTCTTTAAAATCACTCTTTAATTTATCCCACATACTCATATTCAGGAGCAAATTTACAGTAATTAACCCTTATAGGTCTATGAAAAATTAACACCTTTGTTGTCTTTAAGCTTATTTTCGAAGTTGGTTAAACTCATCAATTTCTAATTCTTTAAACAATCCACTAAATCTTACTTAATATCATTTACTGAATTCAAATATTGAGCCATCCAATATTTTCTTATATTTTTGTTGTCCAAACTGTATGATAGCAATTTTAATAATAGTCATTTTTATTGCGGGTTACATAGCTATAGCTTTTGAAAATTCACTTAGGATTAGTAAATCAGCAACCGCTCTATTAATCGGAGTCTTGTGTTGGACGGTATTGGCGTTGTATAGCCAAAATCCTGAATCCATAATTCATCAGCTCTATCAAAAACTAGGAGAAATTTCGGGCATTATTTTTTTTCTATTAGGTGCAATGACGATCGTTGAGCTGATTGATTCTCACGGAGGCTTTGATTTGATAACACAGAAAGTTAATACCAATAACAAGAATAAACTCCTTTGGATAATTTCATGTTTAACTTTTATCCTTTCCTCATTTCTTGACAATCTAACTACTGCGATTATAATGACATCACTAATCGTAAAAATTTTAGATGACAAAGAAGACAAATTTTGGTTTGTCGGAATGATCATTATAGCTGCAAATGCTGGTGGAGCTTTTTCTCCTCTTGGCGATGTAACAACTACCATGTTATGGATCGGTGGTCAAATTTCTGCTCTTCAAATTATCTACAAATTATTTATCCCATGTATAGTTGTATTGATAATCCCTTTATTAATTATCAATTATAAGTTTAAAGGTCAGTTGATTGAAATAAAAAAAGTTAAAAATAACAATAAGCCTTTTGAAAGTATATTCATTCTTGGCTCAGGAACATTACTTCTGACTTTTGTGCCAATCTATAAAACCTTAACACACCTTCCACCCTTTATGGGAATACTTCTGGCATTGGCAATAATCTGGATTATCGTTTCATTTCTTCACAATAATAAAACTCAGGCTGAAAAAAGAAAACTAAGCGTCACGTCTGCGTTAGAAAGAATTGATTCTCCAAGCATTCTGTTCTTTCTGGGAATATTACTTGCCGTTTCAGCTTTAGATGAGTTGGGTATTCTAAAAGAGCTAGCAGATCTATGTGATCAAAATTTTACCAGCTATTACACAACCGGCACTTTATTAGGATTAATATCCGCAATAATTGACAATGTTCCCTTGGTTGCAGCGGCGCAAGGAATGTATGAACTCAGCAGATTCCCAACAGATCATCCATTTTGGGAATTTATAGCATTAACAAGCGGTACTGGCGGCAGTATTATTATTATAGGGTCTGCAGCAGGAGTAGCTGCCATGGGGATCGAAAACATTAACTTCATACATTACTTAAAGAAATTCAGCTGGATTGCTTTAATCTCGTATTTTTCAGGGATATTATGCTATTGGTTGCTTAATCATTAATACCTGGCAAATGTTTTTGTAAAATCTTCTTAATGAATTCTCGTTCAATCGAAATATTAATTCGGCAATCACCCATATCATAGAGTAAACTAAAGCGAATGTCGTTCTTATATTTCTTCTTATCAAAATTCAGAATATCCAGAATCTCAGAAATATGAGAAGAGGTAAAACTATAATCTACTTTGAAAAGTTCTAAATATTTTATAATCTCCAAAAAATAATCTTCGTCATTATAATAGTATCTTCCTGACAATCTCAATTCAAGTATCATTCCCAATGCAATGGCCTCACCATGAAGGATAATTTCTGACTTATTCAACAATAGAGATTCTATTGCATGTCCCAGAGTATGTCCGAAATTCAATATTTTACGTTCCCCTACTTCATAAAAATCTTTTGATACAACTGATGACTTGTACGAAATACTCTCCAATACTTTCGACTGAAAGAATTCATCCAGAATACTCAAATCAACTTTTTTAATCTGTTCAAAAGCTGACTTCCCTTGAAGTATTGAATGCTTAATCATTTCAACAAAGCCATTTTTCAAATTCTCAATACTCAGGGTATTTAAAAACTTAAAGTCAATAATAATCTTTTTGGGATTGTAGAAAGTACCAATCTGATTCTTCCAATACAAATAATTTACTCCGGTTTTGCCACCAATGGATGCATCAGCCATTGCCATTAAAGAAGTAGGTATATAGACACAGTCTAACCCCCGGAGGACGATACTAGAACAAAATCCAAGAAGATCACATATGACACCACCACCTAAACCAATACATAAAGAATTTCGGTCAATATGATGTTTCAACATTTCACCCAATACTTCTTCGGCCTTTTGAAATGATTTACTCAATTCACCTTGACTAATTAAAATAATTTTGGGATCAGAAATGATTTTCTTTGAAAGTACATAATCCAAACAATACTTATGCGTATTATCATCACAGAGAATAAAAAAAGATGTATAATCATTCTTGTCCAACCATTGTTCGAAATCATGCCAACAGGAATCTTTATAAAGCAAAGAAGGAGGAAGTTCCATCAATTAGCTTTAGATTGAAACAATCGCCTATCAATACTTAATACATCTAATTTTGCTTTAAGTTGTGCGTTCACATTGAAGACCAGGATATTATCTAATACATTAAACTTGTCAATATTCCATTGAGATACTACACCACTCAATACCATCCCGGGATAAACTTCCTTATGATCTAGAAATGATAAAATCGTCTTTTGATAGTCTTGAATTAATTGATTTAATGAAAATTCCAATTCAATTTTTATTTTTGACTCAGCGATAACTTTTACCAAACTAAAAATTGCTTTAGCTATTTTTCTTCCTTCGACTGCTTTGATTTTAAAATTTTCGAGGCTTATATTTTGTTTTGATTCATTGAATTCAGGTTCGAAAGCAATTTGAAGTATTCCATTATATGCTCCAGTAACATCTATTGTTGTTTCAATTGTTTTATTATTACCTGAAAGAGAAAGTTTTTGAACAAATATTTTTGTTAGTCCAGTACCAAAACTCTGATTCTCTATATTTTCTTTCAGAAGGATTTCTAAATAATTCATTGGAATCCTGGCTTGTAAAGAACCAATAATGCTATCCTCAACCTTAGGTCTAATTGAAAAACTTAAATCGTTATAAAGATCTATCGGCCTATTAGTGGTCAGTACATTCTCTAAGAAAATGATCATTGGAAAGATAAGTTTATCATTTTCAACTTGAATAGGACCAAGCCCAATTTCGGAAGGACTTATATACAAGTTAATAATGCTATCTTCTGTTGAATAAAATGCTTGGCTAAAATTTCTCTTTACTACCTCCTTCAGCTTTTTTAGATCTACTACTTTACTTAAATACTGATCGAGTTCAGAACTGATGGTGTTTTTATATTTAGACACTAATCGAGTTGCAATTGATTCAATAGGAACCTTGACTCCTAATATTGATAACTTCGGACTCTTAATCCAATCTATGCTATCCACTGAGGTTTTGGTAATAAAGTTATCCTGAAAAATATTAAAATCAATCGTCATCGAAATCAATACATTTCCATATGCTTTTACCCTTGACCACTCCGTCTTAGGTAGAATTTCAATTTGGACCGGTAACTTTAAATTAAGTCTCTGTCCTAATGCACTTAATAAAATTTCTCCATTCAACTGTGCATTAAGCTTGTAGCCTTCTTCAATATTCAAACCTTCCCCAAAACTATATTTCAATTGCTCATTTAATAATTTATTGATTTCATCAATTCTAAAATATACAGGAAGATTTATAGTTGATATCGGTACAATTGGCATTAATTTAATTTCAGAATCCTGTTTAACTGGAATAAGTTTTCGATTACAAGATAAAGACACAAATACAAATATCCAAAAACAAAAAATGAGATTTACAGATTTCACATTTAAACCAATTATACAATTAATTGTGCCGGGGAATAAGAAACAGATTTCAAAACCTTTCCATCTTCAGTACGATAGACCAAAAATTTATCACCTTTTTGTTTGATAACAGAGACTGTTCCTTTGTCTTTAAGGTATTTCTCCTGAGTTTGAATGGCCTCTTCCATACTTCTACAAGCTTTACTCATATTGGATCTTTGCACTTCATCAAATAAATTTTTAAATTTTGCCGCCAATCCAAATTCCAGTATGGCGCCTGAAAGGACATATTGTAAATCACAAAATGCGTCTGCTACTTCTATAATATTATTATTTTCAATGGCTTCTTTCAACTCATTGAGCTCTTCCTGTAACAATGAAATCCTAAGTTTACACCTCTCACTTTTCGGAATTAGAGGTTGCTCAACTACAGGCATATCAAACAGTCGATGAAACTCAGCCACGTCATTTAGTGCATTTGGTTCTTCAAATATTTCACTATTCATTAATTCGCTTTATTATTTATAAAAAAACTAAAATAAGTTTGTCCGTAATTTCGAACTTGCTGAAATCCGAAATGATCTTTAAAATTAAATTTTGGGTTATGTTCAAGAACAAAAAGTCCATTGACTTTCAAGACATTGTTATCAAATATTTGATCAGGAATCGCTTCAAGATTAATCAAATCATATGGAGGTCCGGCAAAAATATAATCAAATTGGGTATGAAATTGTGAAATAAACTGAAGATAGTCAGAATGAATAATTTTAAAATAAGAGTCTATTTTCCAATTTTTAATATTTTCTAATACAAATTGAACTGCCGGCCTGAATTTGTCAACATAAGTTACATCCGTGCATCCCCTAGATATCATCTCGTAACTATGCGCTCCGGTTCCTCCAAATAAATCGAGCATTTTCGTTGACTCGAAATCCAGAAAATTGGTTAAAATATTAAACAAAGCTGTGCGTGAGTAATCAGTTGTCGGACGAGTTGGCCATTTATCAGCCGGAGGATAGAAAGTCCTGCCTTTAAGGGAACCTGAACTAATTCTCATTATCTAGTTTTCAAACAAACTGAAGGGATTCAAATCATCAGATTCTACTTCCCCAAAATATGATATTAACGTATTCATAGCCCTCATCTTGTTCTCTGCCTCACCTAAAAGGATAATTTTTTGAGACAAAAAATTCAGAGAATACTCAAGAAAATGTCTGTTAATGTGAAAAAGCAATTCGATATCACTTTCATAATTTACAATTTGAAAAATTCTCAAATCTCTATGATCAAAGAAGAATAAAACAGCAACATTTTGTATAACAACAACAAAATACAAACTTTCAGATTCAGCAATATTCTCACCCTGATAAAAGTTAATAATTTTATCACATAATAGCCTAAAATGGATGCCATTTAGAAAATATTCGCTCTTATTGCCAATAGTGTAATAAAAACATTTATTCTCGTTTAATCTAGTAATATTCAGAATTTCATTTGGAAAGACGGCAATTTGTTCTAATGCCTGAAATTCATTATCAAAAACACCAAATTTAGTATTCAGACTTATATAGTTATTATTTAATAGAGAAAATTTATTAGTATACAATTCCAAAGGTTCAATTACCAATGGAATATCCAAAGTTGCAACTAAATTTTTCCGATCACACAATATTCCAACCACTAAGCTTAATATTTTGGCTAATTTCGCCCAAAGTTCGAAAATTTTTTCTACTTTATGTCAATTAAAATTTTAGGAATTGAAACCTCATGCGATGACAGCTCAATGGCTGTATTAATGGATGGCAAAATTCTATCAAATATAAGTTACTCTCAGAAAATACATGAAAAATATGGTGGTGTAGTTCCTGAATGGGCATCCAGAAAGCACTTGGAAGCAATAGTACCTCTATATCTAGAAACATTAAAAAGCTCAGACAATGATATTTCTCAAATCGATGCAATAGCAGTAACACAAGGTCCTGGATTATTGGGTTCGCTTATGGTTGGAATTGGATTTGCAAAAGGACTTAGCTTTGCCAGTGGCAAACCATTAATTCAGGTAAATCATTTGGAGGCTCATGTAATCTCGCTTTTAATAGATACACCGAGACCTGCTTTCCCGTTTATTTGCTTAACGGTTTCCGGAGGTCATACCCAATTAGTAATTGTGAAAGATTTCAACAAAATGGAACTGGTTGGATCTACAATAGATGATGCTGCCGGAGAGGCTTATGATAAAACAGGTAAACTATTGGGATTACCTTATCCGGCAGGACCTCACATGGATAAACTGGCACAACAGGGAAATAATATCTTTCCATTTCCAATAAGTGCTTTAAAGGATTACAATTACAGTTTTTCCGGAATAAAGACCTCAGTTTTATATTTTCTTAAGGATCAACTTAACAAAAATCCTGATTTTATAAAAGAAAATCTAAACAATTTATGCGCTTCAATTCAATATAGTATCAACGAGATGCTAATGATTAAATTGAAAAAACTGGCTCAGAAGACAGGAATAAAAAATATAGGTATTGCGGGAGGCGTATCCGCAAATTCTGGATTGCGGGAGAAACTTATCAAAGAAGGAAATAAAAATCAATGGAATATCTATTATCCCCAACTTCAATATTGTACTGATAATGCTGCGATGATTGCAACGGTTGCTTATTATAAATTTCAGAAAAGCGAATTTGCGTCTATGGATTTTGAAGCTCTTGCAAGATTTCCAATACCTCAATCGAAGTAATTCCTATGAACAACAAACCATACGAAATCGATACTTTGCACTATTAAGAAATAATTCAATCTTAAATTACTGAAGCAGTACTCATGATGTAAACTCACTCAGACAAATTCCACCATAGTTGTTCCTCCTCCTTCTTCTTCAGGATGTGAATATTTTTTCACAAAACTTAAGCCGCGCAGAGTACGAACCAAATCACGTTTAAGAATACCGTTACCAACTCCATGAATAATATAAACTGCATTGACATTGGCTAATAAAGCTCGATCCATGTAGAGATCAATTTTCTCTTTTGCTTCATGCAATCTCAAGCCTCTTATATCCAGGATGGTGCTAAATGTTCCACCTGACTTCTGAACATGGGTCTGAATGGAAGTTTGATCTCTAACATCAATAGTTGAACTCAATTTCAACAATTCTTTTGACTGCATTGTAAATGTCATTGAATCTGTTTTTACAATTACTCTACCTTTGTCAATCTTAGAAACAATTCCAATCATTCCACTAAAAATCATCTTAACTGAATCCCCTTCCTGCAAAGGCGTGATTTCTTCATTTGTACTTAATTGATGGAGCTGGTGATTCATTTCAACAAGTTGGTGTGTTGCTGATTCTAGTTCACGTCTTTTAATTTCTGCTTTTTTCTCTAACTCTTCTATAGATTTTAGTTTCTGTATTTCTTCTATAAAAGCATTTAACTCTTTTTGCTTATTGGATTTAAGCAATACATCGAATTGTTTTTGTTCTAATCTCAACTTTAATCTCTTATATTCATATTGTTTGTTGACTTGCTCATAGGAACTAATTAGCCTATCCAATTCCAACTGCTTACGTTGATATTCCTCAATCTGCTTTTTTAATGAATTTATTTCCTTATCTAATGAAGACAACAAGTTTTCAAAACTTACTGTGTTGTTTCCAATTCTCAACTTAGCATAATCCAAAATTTCTGTCGGAAGTTTTACCTTATGCGCAATTTCAAGGGCATAAGAACTTCCAGGCCTTCCTACAGACAATTGATAGGTAGGCGACAATTTGTCTTCATCAAAGATCATTGCCGCATTGACAAAGCCATCCATCTTGTGTGCAAAAGCCTTCAAATTTGTATAATGAGTATTCATCACAGCAAAGACCTTTTTTTCTCCAAGTTTTTTAAGAACTGCCTCAGCTATAGCAGCACCGATTATTGGTTCTGTACCGCTGCCAAATTCATCTATCAATACTAATGTATTTTCATTTGAATGATGTAAAAATTCTTTCATGTATTG
The DNA here is from genome assembly GCA_020848695.1 of Saprospiraceae bacterium. Lineage (GTDB taxonomy): Bacteria > Bacteroidota > Bacteroidia > Chitinophagales > Saprospiraceae > Vicinibacter. Next base: position 49,778 of record JADLHT010000038.1, on the reverse strand, counting down.
CAGTTTAGCACTATAGGTACTAAGTTCATCATCCATAGATTGATGATCTCCTATATCAACCATAATAGATTGAAATATTCTAAATTCGCTGGATCTATCAACCGGCACAAACAATCCTGCTTGTACCATTAACTGCAAGAGTCCAACGCTTTTAAGGGTAACAGATTTTCCACCTGCATTAGGACCGGAAATAACCATGACTCTATTCTTCTCATTCAGATAAAACGAGAATGGAACTATAATCTTTCTTTGATCCCTCAACTTAAGAAAAAACAAAGGATGTTTTGCTTTCCTCAAGTGCATCTTAACCCCACTTACTAAATTGGGCCTTACGGCTTCTAATTGCCTGGAAAATTTAGCTTTTGCAAATAAAATATCCCATTCCACAAGCTGGTTATATGCATTGGTTAAAGCATTAGAAAATGGTCTAAGAAAATTGCACAAATTGAATAATATTTTCTTTATCTCTGCTTTCTCATCCGAGATCAGTTCACTCAATTCATTATTCAATTCAACAATTTCCTGCGGCTCAATATAAATTGTTCTTCCGCCTTCAGAACGATCGTGAACTATACCATTCAATTTTCTACGATGCTCTGATAACAATCGCACAACAAGCCTTCCATTTCGAATTCCTTCCTCTTCCTCTGCCAGCAATTTAGCATTTCGAAGAGAAGAAACTATTTTTTTAAATGTTTTGTAAATTTCTGTATTCTTTGCTTGTATCTTTTTTCGAATGCCTGACAATACTTCTGAAGCTTCATCTCTAATATTTCGGTCTTTATCAAAAATTTTGCGTATTCTTGAAATTATCTCGATAGGATCAATAAGATCTTTTATATCTGCATGTAAAAACTCTAGTTGACTTTTTGTTACTCCTAAAATAGAAGAACGGATAATGTCAACATTTATTAAAACGTCATAGATCTTCAGTACATCATCTGATGACAATACAAAATTCTCAATTGAAAGATTTCTAAGTTCGTGCTTGCAAGGTTGATAAGCAGATAATTGTAGCTTACTATGATTTAATAAGAAAATAAATTCTTCCAATCTCGCCAATTTATTAAATATTTCTACTTCAATGGATAAAATTGGAGTCTCAAGGACAAGTTCTTTTGCATCACTTCCTACAGTTTGATCTGAAATAAGTTGCAATACCTTATTAAATTCGAGATCCAGAAGACCGCATTCCGGCCAGATTTTAGCTGTTGTGTGATTCACTCTAATTGACGTTTTTCGAAGACTTTCTTTTAAAGACATCTTTAATCTCACCCAAAGAATTAAATTCCTTTCTGTAATTAATCCCTGATCCTACACGATGACGAATTCCGTCAATTCCATCCACACCTCTGTAATAGATTCTCATTTTTAATCCTTCAACCGGAGTATTCCATTCTATAGCGCTCTCAGGATTAAAATAGCTATTCTTATTAAAGATTGAATTATTTCCAACATTTGCCCCAATAGTTACTGCCCATTCATCATCCCATAAACTATGTTTAAGATTAAATGCCCATTCACTGGAATTTGCAGAAGCATTCACTCCTAAAATACTTCGATTTGGATTATAATTTACCTTAAAATCAATTCCTGAAACAACATTAAGATTACTATAAAAAACTTCATAAATAAAATTACTTATAAAAATGGAGAACTGATTGGTTAAAAATTCAGATAATGTTGAAATTCCTGTTGAAACTCCAGCATTACCTATTAACTGAGATGCATTTCCTCCTGTTGCATTTGACTCAATAAAAGTTCTAAATACAATTAATGACGCAACTTGTTGATTCAATTGTTGAGGATTTTGTTCAAGAAATCTAACTTTTGTATCAACATAATTTTTCAATGTTCCCGAAAGATTTGGAAATGCTAGTTTAAAAGTAATATCCGGCTTCAAAAGTGATCCTTTCATCAACATTGATAAGTCAACCTTTGTTCTTTCATTGGCTTCGGTACTTACAATCGGATTACTCACTAAGTATTCATTAATCAAGCTTGAAGGACTAACATTCAAACCCTCATAGCTTGCTTCAATATTAATATTAGCATTAATAGGATCACCTGTCCACAAGATAGTACCTCCTTTTTTTAGCTTAAATGGCTTATTCACAAAATTCAACATTGTAAACAGGTATTGACCTTGACTGATTTCGTAATTTCCATTAACACTGAAAGTATTATCTCTTAATGATGCAATCTGTAGATTCCCGATTCCGGTTCCTTTAAGAATATCGCTATTCTTCTCGTCAAAAATTATAGAAGTCTCACAATCTTCAGTCATCTCAATATCCATTCTCACGTTCATACCTCTTATTACAACCGGTGTCAAACTCGGAGTTGCAGTATTAATGGGTTCAATAGATCTGAATTTGACAAATTTAATATCTGATGACTCCTGATCATATCTAACGGGTATTACAAAATGTGAGCCCTTCTCTGTTTTACCGGTAAAATCCATTTCAATGCGATTGGTCGGACCTGCAAAACTGCATTGAAATTGCATTAAGCCATACCCGTAATAGTAAATGTTATTCCCCTTTTTGGTATTAAGTACGAGAGCTTTTTTTGAATCGAGATTGACATCCAAAACAAAAGTTGATAGGTTATCATGTGATATATTTCCATTAACGTTGATCAAATTATTGAGGGAATCCAGTATTGTGTTTTTATTAAAAATGATTCTATTCTTATCAAACAAGATCTTTTGTTTGTCAAAATGATATACAGTATTAAGATAATTCACTCTTGTCGAAGAGTTATTAGATACAACATTTGCGTCCAGGTAAACTTTTTTATTCTCTCTGTATATTTTAATAGGTCCGCTGAGTTGCCCACTGGTATTAGAAATATTATTTATAAAGGATTCCAGAAAATGAAGCTCAAACCCTTGAGCCATTCCGCTTATTACGAAATCAAACGCGGGCAACTGATAAGTATTACCCATGGGAACATTAATACTTCCTGCGAGCTGTATGTCAGTTTCCTTAAATTGATTTTGAATCTTAATATTCCAAGGCAAAGATTTGTCTTTCATATCAAAATCTATTTTAAATCGTCCATAGCTGTACTTATTAATTCTCAAATTAATGATATTAATCATACCATTCAAATTATTAAGATTATAAATATCATCAAGACTAATAAGAAAATCATACCTTCCTCCGAATACAAGTGAAGGACTCTTTAGAATTGGATTAAGCAATCCGACGTCAAATGACTTTGCATCAATATTTATTCCTTTATGATCTATATCGCTAATTTTAATATCACTAACGGAATCGTAAAAATGAAAATGGTCTAACTTTAAATACTTCTTACCAATTTCAACACTGGCCTCTTGATCAAATTGCCATTGATATCCATTCACAAGTATTGGACTGTTTTCTAAAAAAAATCGTTTGTTGGGTCCTGATGTCTCAGATGCAATTTTTAAATTATACTTTTCGTGAATATTCCCTGTATCCTTTGCGATTATTGAAAATCTCATCTTTGAATTCCGAAATTCTGGAATAAATTTAAACACTCCCAAGATTTTTCTATCATTCAATTCAACTGATTCACTGCTCAACTGCCCTTCAATATATTCGGCGCCTGCGTTAAGAATACCGTGGATCTTATTCAAGCCAATTTTGTTAAAAACACACTCCTTAGCCTCTAATCTTCCATTTAAGTATTTCTCCAGAGTGTTAATTTGCAATGCCAATTTCAATTCTTTGGTATTTACCTTAATTCCTAAAAACGACGACAACCGGCCAATCTCATCAAAATCAATATCCGCTTTGAGAATTAAGGGTTCTTGATTCATTTTGTAATCCAAACTAAAATCGTTAAATATTTCGGGATACTGACGATTCAAAAAAGTAAGTAATTGATTATAGACATTCTTAATCTTATACTTACCTTCAAATTCTGCATTAATCATAGATGATTGAAGCATAGTTCGAACCCTTTGACTATCCTGAAATTGTCGAATAATGGCATCCCCGAAATTAATGACGCGATTATTCTTATAGTCATAAGCAAGACCATTTGTAAGTTTTAGAAAACCAATCATCTTATCAATGTCCAAATTTATAAGATCAGATTCTAGCTCTCCCGAAAATATATAAGATGCCTTGCTTAGGTTGAGAGCTTTCAAATCAATTTTTTGAATATTCGCATTAAACTTTAATTTTGGAGTACCTCCCAGATCACTTAACTTCCCGAGAAAGACAACATCCAGATTATTGTCTTTCACCCTAGCCTCTCCATCAAATAAGTTTCTATTGATCCTGGCATTTATTTTAAGGTTCTGATAATTGTAATTATTCCACTGAAGATTGCTGATGTCGGCATTAAGATCTGCAGACATAGTTGCAACATGAAGACTTCTACCGTTGTTGATATTAGCAGAAAGTGTTACATTTCCTAGCCGACTATCATCCAGCAATTTACCGATCTCGAAATTATTGAGATACAATTCACCGGACCATTGTGCCTCGTCTGTCCCTGGTCTGATGTTTAAACGAATATCTGACTTTAATACTCCTAAATTTGAATAGAAAGTACCATTGGATACAAAATCTTCTATAAACCCATCAAACCTTCCTTTAAATTGAAATCGACCAATCTTCTCAAAAACCTGCACTTTTTTCAAAGAAGGAACAATTGATTGCACGAAATCAGATGAACTTACAAGATGATTAACTTTTAGGTTAACAAGCTCCTCGCCTCTTTTGGTTATGTCACGGACCATTACATCTCCCTTAAATTCCATCTGATGTGGAATATCCATTGCAAGCTGTAGACAGTTCAGATTATTTAATGTTCCAAACACATTACCTGCTAATTCAATGTGAGATTCCCTATTACTATTTAAAAAGTTATTTTTCCGCAATGAGGGAATAAAGTATAACAAATCATCAAACTTCACTCTGCTATCCCTCAATTTGAACCGAAAATACGCTTCATCCAGATCTTGAAAATTCTCCTTCTTATTGCCTAAATAGATTGAAAGACTATCACCAATACGAGATTCATCAGAAAATATTTTAAATTGATTTACACTAAAGTCATTATGACTTAATCGAATACCCTCGAACCTTATCGTGTTAATTCCGAAAAAATCATTAACTTTTAAAGATGAGGCAATTTTCTGGATATAAAACCGACTCTCATTTAAATTGAAATTATCTAAACTAAAATTTATTTCATTTAAAAGAAAATTGTTTGCATTAAAAAAATCTGTACTTAATGAATCACTAGATAAACTCTTGTTGTTTGAATACTGAAAACTTCCATGATGAACCATTAACTTCCTGCAACTTATGGCAAAATAATCTTTACAAAAGGAGTCAATTTTTACAATAGACTTTAGACTTTGAGACGTATTTGACTTAGTTTCATTCCTCAATACTTTCAAATGAGGATTTGTAATATTAATCTGGTCAATATCAATAAATCCTGCCAGCAAATCCATCTGATTTACTTCAATCTTACCATTTTCCGTTCTTATCCAATGTTGATTATCTGTATTCTGATCCTCATAAAGAAAAGTCAAATCATTAAAATCAAACTCTTTCAGATTAAAATTTAATTTATTATTTGACGAAGTTGAAGATTTTTTAAACTGAGAAATAAAAATATCAAAACTGTTATTCTCTTCAGAAAGATAATGAACTATATTGAATTGAGAATTTTGAATTTTCAAAGTATTAAAACTTAGCTCTCTTTTGAAAAGAGAAGCAAGATTCTTGGCAAAACTTATTTGAACATAGTCTGAATAAAAAAGTGTATCTGAATGATGATCATAAAGAATAAGGTTCTTTATTTCTGCACCTTTAAAAAAATTAAACTCAAGAGAGCTATATTCAATTCTATTATCGATTTCTTCTTTTAACAGGGTCAGAATTCTGGATTTAGACCAGTTTAACATTGTGCTGGAATTAATCAGAAAAAACACCAACAATAATATAAGAAACAAAACAGAGAATGTCTGCAATATTCTTTTACCCACCAACAGAAGTCGGAATAGGTTTCGCTTAGAACGGCTTATATTTTGTTTCTCTGTCAATTTATTATTTAAGAACTAACAATGATCTGAAGGATTATTTCACAAAATTAAAATAACAAGAATTTAACTCGAAACAGATTTATATTTTAAATACAGTTTAACGCATTGTTTTGCTTCTTTAACATCATGTACTCTTAAAATATTGGCACCATTCAGCAATGCAATCATGTGAACAGAACTTGTTCCATTTAAACTTTCCTCATTATTAATATGCAATACTTTGGTGATCATTGACTTCCTGGAAATACCAATTAAAATCGGACAATCCAAAATTTGAAAACTTTTCAACTTCTTTAAGAGTTCATAATTTTGTTCCAAACTCTTACTAAAGCCAAATCCTGGATCTATAATCAACTGATGAATCCCTTTAGACAACAATTCATACTTCTTCTTACTAATGTATTGAATAACATCAGAAACCAGATCTGAATATTTAAGATTTTCTTCATTCTGCATAGTTTCCGGAGTACCTCTCATATGCATTCCAATGTAAGGGATGTTGTATTTGGCAATAACCTCTAGCATTCGAGGGTCTCTTTCAGCAAATGAAACATCATTAATCATATCTGCACCCTTGGACAATAATTCTTCTGCAGAATTTGAATTCATCGTATCTATGCTAATAATTGAATTCTTAGCTACTCGCCTGATGAGTTCATAAGCTTTGACCAGTTGTTTAGTCTCCTCAAGTTGGTCGATATATTGGCTGCCAGGTCTAGTAGATGCCGCTCCTAAATCTATAATATCTACTCCCTCTTCCAGATACTGACTTACCTTATCCAATATTTCCTTTTCATTTCTAAGAATACTCTTACTATAAAAAGAATCCTGGCTAAGATTGATAATTCCCATAACACAAGGATTTGGGAGCTTTACAAGTCGTCCGTGTATATTAAATAAAACACTGTCTGTCAATGTCTTGAAATTAAGTTTAATCTAGTTTAGAAAGCCTCGGCAAAGATAAGATTTAGTTTTTTATAGCTTTCTTAAAGTATAAATTCAGTTGCTGATCCAACTTTTATTAATTACCGAAATAAGAACGAATAAACAATTTCAAGCTCTACCTGCAAATTCATTTATTAAAGAAAAATAAACGTTTTATAATCAATATTTTATACATTATAATTTTTTATAATTTATTATTGAATTTCTAACTAAACAATAGTTTCATACTTTAAGAATTATTAAACAATGCTCGATAAATCAAACATTAACACATTAGTTAATTTCATAATATAACGTGTAACTAACTTTTATTTGAGTGTTTTAAATATGTAAAAAAACATTAATTTGATTAAATCAGGTTTTGTGAAGACTCCTGCGCGGTTAATTATTCTAAAAGTTAGATAAACTTCCTTACTTTTGCCGCCGAATTGGTACCATTATAATTCAATCAAAAATAGGTAAGAAATGTTTGGGGGGAGATTTTTAAAAAAGTCATTAAATGTTATTGCACTAATAATTTTACTCTCCATAAATCTATTCCTTCTCCATTTTATTATAAACAACGAAATCTTCGATCAGAAATCTCAGGAAAATGATCTCTGCATACAAGGGTCAAGCCTATATGGATTTGATACCAACTTATTTCAATTTGAGACCCAAACTATAAAAGCAAATCAGTTATTTCCTCAGATTCTAGCAAACCTGGGTCTTAATGAGACTAAGGTTTCAAAAGTTATGAAGACCCTGGACGGTTATATCAATATGAGGAATATCAGAGCTGGAAACAATTATACTCTGGTTAAAAGCAATGAATGTACACACGCCGATTATTTATTGTATCCCGTTGATGATTCAAGGATATTAGTATGCAACCTTTATGGGAATCAGTGTCCTAAAATTATTGATAAGAGTACAGAATTAAAAACAGAAACGGCTTATGGTTCGATTCGAAGTTCATTATGGCAGGCATTAGATGAGGCTGGTGTCTCAATCAATATAATTGATCAAATGGAAGACGCACTTGCTACAAGTGTGGATTTTCACCATATTCAGGAAGGCTCTAGTTTTAAATTAATATTTGACAGACTATGGATTGAAGGCGAACCTAGTAACAATGGAACTCTAATTGCTGCTTATTTCAATACCAATTCTTCAGAGCATCATGCTTTTCGATATGAAGTAAACGGAAAATATGATTTTTATGATCTAAACGGAAGACCGCTTCGAAAATCATTTCTTCAGGCGCCTGTAAGATTCTCGAGGATTACTTCCGGATTCGCTCACAGACGATTCCACCCTGTATTAAAATATTCAAGACCACATTTTGGAACAGATTATGCCGCACCTACCGGTACTCCAATAATGGCGGTAGGAAATGGTGTAGTAACAGCAGCAAGTTATACAGGTGGCAACGGAAGATTTGTCAAGATCCGACATGATAAGACCTATGAGACCCAATATTTGCATATGTCGCGTTTTGCGAATGGGATCCGTCCCGGTGTTGCGGTATCACAGGGCCAGGTCATTGGATATGTCGGAAGCACCGGACTCGCTACAGGTCCTCATGTGTGTTTTAGATTTTGGAAAAATGGCACACAGGTCGATCACCGAAAATTACGTTTTCCATCAGGTGAACTATTGCCCAAAAACCTATTAAGTGACTATTTAAGTTATAAGGACAATATGCTGAATAGAATCAACTCAATAATGGGTCCTACAGCTTCACTTAATAACGGAAAATCTACCAATCGTTCTTAGATAGTGGAAGAGTAAAGCTGAATACACTTCCTTCTGATTTATTACTTCTAACCTGTATGGTTTGATCATGATATTCAATAATGTGTTTAACAATGGACAATCCTAATCCACTGCCTCCCATTTCTCTCGATCTACCTTTATCAACTCTATAGAAACGATCAAATACTTTAGGAAGACTTTCTTCAGGAATTCCCATTCCGTTATCTGCGATTTCAACTAACATTTTATCATCTGCCTCATAAATTCTGATCTTGACGTATCCTTCTGCAATTCCATACTTTATTGCATTCTGCACAAGATTAGTTAGTGCTATTCTAATCATAGCCTGATCTCCAATTACTTTTCTGGAAGGTTCTTCTTCAGAACGAAAAACTAATTTAATAGATTTTTCTTTGGCCACCCTGTTTAGATCATCCAATACATCAATACACAGCTGAGCAAGATCAAAGGCAACAAATTCTTTCTCCGACTTTCCGGATTCCAATTGAGAGATAGTTTCCAGGTCTTCCACAATACTTTGAAGTCGATCTGCGTTGCTTAATGCTTTTTGTAAAAATTTCATATTCACTTCATTGTCTTTTAATCCTCCTTCTAAAAGACTTTGAATAAATCCTTGAATATTAAATATTGGTGTCTTTAGCTCATGAGATACATTCCCAATATACTCTCTGCGATATTCTTCTAACTTGATCAAAGCAAGTTGTTCTTCATTTTTCTGAGTAAGCCAATTCTCAACATCTTTTTCTGCAATGACAAATGACTGCCCTTCATGAAGCGAATCCATCACTTTATCATATTGTCCTTTTCCGGACATATTGATAAGTTTATAAATAATCTTGAATCTTCTCCCCAGGTGATCAAACAAAACAAATTTAATAATTCCAAAAGATACCAGAAATGAAATTAAAAATAAAATAAATACAATATAACTTTCTGTCTGAATAACATCCAGATTAATTAATATAAGTAATAGGATAGAAATTAAAATAGCAATGCATATCGCACTTAGAAAGCTCAATCTATTGATTCCTCCTTTCTGACCTTTGTTAGAATTCAAATTTATAGCCAACTCCTTTTATAGTTTTTAAATATTGATCATTGAGTTTTTCCCGAATCTTACGAATATGAACATCAACCGTTCGCTCTCCTACCAGGACTTCTTCACCCCAAATTTCACGAAGTAATATTTCCCTTTTATACACTTTACCAGGCATACTTGCCAACAGGTAAAGCAATTGAAATTCTTTTCTTGGAAAATCCAATTGTTCTCCTTTGAAAACCACATTGAAAGCTTCCGGATTAATAACTAGATCACCTATTGTAATAATATCATGACTTTGCAATTCTTGCAAATCAGATTTTCTTCTCAACAAGGCCCTTATTCTACTCAGCAAGACCAGCGGCTTTATCGGTTTTGAAATAAAATCATCCGCCCCGTAGTCCAGTAACTCAATCTGTGTTTCGTCTTCATTCTTTGCAGTGAGAAAAGCTACAAGGGTATTCCAACTAGAATAATTCTTTTTAAAAAAATTAAAAAATTCAAGGCCGTCCATACCCGGCATCATATAATCCAATAATATCAGATCCGGCTTAAAGTCTTTAAGTTGACTTGTCGCTTCAACTCCATTTATAGCTGTTCGTACTTCAAAATTTTCCTTTTTCAAAATATAGCTTAAAAAATCAAGAGTATCAACTTCATCATCAACCAGTAAGATTCTTATTGGACTTGAATTCATACAACAAAAATAGGATAATCTAAGAACACCTCTTCAGTAAGTTGAACACCTTATATCTTGAATATTCTCAATTATTGGACTTCAGTTGAATCAATTTCTGTTGCCTTCAGCGAATCCGACTCAATCCGCTTTAGAAGTACATTTCTAGCCATGCCTTCAACAATTTCCAATTCCTTATAATGTTCATTATAGTATAACATTGACTTCTCAAAAAGACTGTCGCTAATCTTATGCTTATCTAAAATCTTCATGCGTTCAATTTTTATAATGCTGTCATAGGATCTGGTGGGAATAGCATCAAGATACGCATCCATTGAATAAAGATCTACAATCAGAGAAGCCATCTCCTGCTTATTAAGTACTTCCTTATTTAAATTTGATTCTTTACAATGTAAAAATAAAACACTAAGGATTAATATCCAACAATATCTCATATTGTGCAAAGTTAATAAAAGGCACAAATGTCTGAGCTTGAGTTAAAGAAATATTTAACCCAGTAATTCTACATCTGAATATTCAAAAAGATATAATAAAAATTTACTTCTTTTTCTTCTTCCAGAAACAGAACCAACAGCTTTTCTTAGCTGGTTGTGTAAATTTAAAGCTATCATCATTTAGTGTAACTCTTACCTCCAGATCATCATTGGTGTCGTATAGGAAGATTGATCGTGTATTATTAGCACTATTGCCGTTAATTATTTCAGAATTTATCCTTGGATCTCTAATTACAAAATTACAGGGCTGAGATGAACTCGGACATGGTGTCATACTGCTTTGAGAAGGATCCCTCTCCCAGATGAGCATAGGACTATTTGATTGATTGGTCGAATAAACTCTTAGATTGTTATCTTTATTTGTATTGGAATTTGGATTTAACTTAAAATGTATTAGGCGAATTCCTGTTGTATCATCAACACTAAATTGCAGTTTATGATATCCGCTATAAATAATATCTACTTTTCTATTGGCTTGCAATCTGACAGTACATCTACCAGCTGCATCAGTTTCTGCAAATTCGACAGAATCAGAAATATATTTCAATCTTAATCCTTGTAAAGGCTGAGAACTGCTTCCATAAAAACTCAAGACCTGAGTTGCTTGCTGACAATAAATAAAATTTGATAATAAAAAGACCAGAATTAATAATGATGAATTAGTCATATGATTTAATTAGTTTAGTTTATATTTTGTAAGTAAATCAATAAAATCTTTGTCTTGCTTAAAGGCTTCAAACTCTTTTGCAGAATGTATATTCTTTATATTATTGTACCCATATTTAAACGCAAACTCCAAATATCTCAAGCAATCTTCCTTCTTATTCATCCTGATACTAATTAGGCTTAGATAGTAATAGGAAGTTTTTTCATCAATCTGTATAGCCAATATTCGCTCGAAGCACTCTTTAGATTCCAACAACTCAGATTTATCGAGAAAAGCTATTCCTAACAATCGCAAAGTATTGATACTATTCTTATAAATACTTAAAGCTTTCTTGCAGTAATGAATGGTTAAATCAAAGTTTTTTCGATCATAAGCTATCAATCCAAGATAGTAATATAGGGTAGAAGAACCAGAATCTACACTTAGCCCTCTTAGAAACCAAAATTCTGAGCTGTCCAATTTATTCTGCTTATAATAATTGATACCCAAATTTTGATAATGAAAAATGTTATCCGGCTGCAATTTAATTAACTCCGAGTAAACCCTTCCGGATTCCATATAATTTTTATCGTAGAAGGCTAACAATCCTTTCAAGTTTAATAAAAGTGTTGATTGAGGGTTAATAGATTCTATTTTGGCAGCATACTCTTTAGCCATAGTACTGTCATTAAAATACTCACATAAATATGAACTTAAAAAGCAATATGGTGTAATCCAGCCAACAGAATTTTCAACGGCTTTCTCACAATAATAAATACTTGAATCTCTGTTTCTTAATTTAGTCGCTTGAGTCAACATCATATAAAAGTATGTCAGAGGAGAATTCTGTTCTAAGCTCAATGAATTGTTCAATTTTGTCATAATCTCTTGTCCTTCAATCAGACTTTTAATATTTGAATTGGACAGATACAATTCTATACCTTCAAAAAGAAATTTTCGTGCTTGAAGATATTTGGTAAAATAATGATTTTCACCCAAAATTTGAATCGCTTTGGAAATATTTATAATATTCAACTTTACTTGTTGTAACCTTTTTTTCTTAGACCAGTACAAAGTTTGATCGGTCTCATTCAAGATATTGATCAATTCTCCATTTGCTTCATCGGTTAAAGCAGCTGCATATGAATTTATTATTGATTTCAGAAATTCACCTCCTTGCAACTTGCTTTTGAGTTGTTCAAACAAACTATCCGCTGTTTGATTACCTGATGAGGCATGAGTCAACTCTTTGCGGTTTAAAGCTCCCTGAAATTCGCTATACAACCGCTGTATAACAGTATCTTCTTCCCTGATATCCATTGCAACTACTGATCGAGAACCGATACTATTTAGAGTTGAAACTCCGTAATCTGACTTATAGGAGTTCTGATTAGCCTTTCCCGGATCCAAATAACTTATAGATTGATTAACATTACCACGGACAATTGGAGTCTGTTGATGGTTAAGCTTTAGAGCATCATGAGACACCTTATCCTGCACGTATCTTTCCAGTTCTTTGAGAAGAATTACAGAGTCGTGATCTGTATTTGCATAACCATTTAATGCATTGATAAAATGATAGCTAAACAATCCTCTTCCTTGTCCCCATTGCATGCCTTCAAGAGAAACTTCCTCAGGTTGGCACGATAGAATTAATACCTGATTTCGAAAAATATCCATCAAATTTTGAGTAGTTATTCCGGATCCTTTTATAGAATTTCCGGCAAGATTTCCTGCATGACAAGCATCAGATACAAGTATAACTCTAGCTTTGTTTTTAGCAGAAATGGTTTCAACAATATTCTGTAATAAGCCAACACTGATTGAGTTTATAAAGTATGACCGTTGTGGTGAATCATATAACAAAAGGTATCCCGGCGAACTTATTAACTTTGACTCTACGTCTCCATGTCCTGCAAAGTAGATAACAACTTCATCTCCTTCATCCGTCATCTCAAGCAACCAATTTAAAGCATTATTGACCCGCCCTCCAGTTGCCATCTCATTAGTAAGAAGTACGATATTTTCCGCCCTCAGACTAAACCCATTTTTGGAATGGAGAAATTTTGCAAATTCAGCTGCATCACGATGTGCATATCGAAGATCTGTTATTAAACTGTCTTTATAGTTAGATATACCAATGACCAATGCTCTTGATGTCGCTGTCTTAAAGCTATTGCCTGACTTCGTTGGTTTTATACCTCTAAGCTCCTGTGAGATTAAATTCAATTTGAAAAATAGCAATAATAATGTTATTCGAATAATTAACATGGGTCAACAATTTAACCAACTACCATTCAATACAGAATCACCAGATCGAATGATCAATGGACAATACAAATTTAATCATTAATTTAGAAATGTTAAAATTGTTATCAATTATTGTAAAAAAATTTTCCTGGATTCTAACTTACTCGCCATTTAATTTACAATTAAGTAAATAGAACTATCTGTACCTAAAAAGGAATTTAATTGCTATTTTTGCATTAACCATTTTGAATCTAGTAATGATAAGATTTGTCAATCGGATTGTCACATTTACCTTCGTATTTCTAATCCTATTATTAGAACCATTTTTGAACAGATCCAGCCTATTTGGACAATGCAACGGACTGGTTGATGCAGGACCAGATATCTTCACCTGTGATCCGACTATGATGCTTCAATTGCAAGGTGTAATCAATGGCAATCCCAACAAATTTGAATGGACACCAGCAAACGGATTAAGCGACCCTAAGTCTATCGACCCTATGGTAACTCTAAAAACTCCTGGTAAATACAAGTATAAATTATCAGCAGAAGTAATAGGAAATAATAATCTCATTGTCAATGGAAATTTTGAAGGAGGCTATTCAGGATTTTCTACCGAATATGTATTTAAAATATTAGGACAAGGATTTGGACCTGATAATGTTGCCATTGCAACAAATCCACAATTGTACAATTCAGGATTTTCAACTTGCGGTGATCACACCAGCGGTTCAAGCAATATGTGGCTTGTAGATGGATCAACTCAAGCCGGAAAGAAAGTTTGGTGCCAAACTGTTGCTGTTACTCCTGGCAATATGTATCAGTTTGAGTTATATTCGATGTCAGTATTTGCAACAGCTCCGGCTATACTCGGCATTACAGTTAATGGAAACAATATCGGAGGAGGTCAAGTTGGCGGTTTGTGTGACTGGGCATTAATGATGGCATGCTTCACCGCTACTTCTGGCTCTGCAACAATTTGCATCAGTGAACAAACCGGAGTCGGTTATGGAAATGACTTTGCATTAGACGATATTGCTCTGTATGACAAATGCATAGATGAAGATGAGGTTGAAGTAGAAATAGTTGATCTTAAAGCAGCCATACAAATTCCTGTCAAACCCAAATGCAGTTCAGAAATTTTTGATTTGTTTGGAACAGGATCCAGTGCAGGTCCAGGGATCAGTTATGAATGGTCAAGTATAGGAGGAACCATTGTTTCAACCAACGGACTTATTGCTAAAGGAAAAGGCACCGGAACTTATATAATAAAAGTGGTCTATAGGAACGGAAACACCGTTTGTGAAGAAGAAGCAACAATTGATTATGAAGCACCTGAAAAACTGGATGGATTGATTCGAGAACAGGGAATTGCCAATTGCTCTAAAGATACCATTTCGCTTCAGGTTAACATGAATACAGGTAGTGGAATTTATACCTACGATTGGTCACCCCAAGCAGATATTATTTCAGGAGACAGTACCGAAACAATTAAAGTTCTCAAACCTCAAAATTATAAAGTAACAATTACAGATATCTCAACAGGTTGCAAACTTGAACTTGATAAATCCGTTTCTGCTGATACAACAATCCCTGACTTTAAATTAAGTGGTGACACCTTAATTAATTGTGTTAGAAGAAATATTAATCTCCTTGCCTCTGTAAACGATACAAATACATTTGAATATGAATGGACTTTTCCGAACAAATTGATTGAAAAGAATAGGTCCGAAATCCAATCAAACCAAACCGGAATATATCAACTAAAACTTATCAATAAAAAGAACAATTGTTCTAATGTTCAATTTTGGAATGTATTCATCGACACTCTACAGCCGCAAATAAATACTGACTCTGTCATTGAGATTAACTGTATAAACAACAATGCCAGCATCAAATTAAACGGAATACATACTTTAAATCAAAAATATTATTGGACATTTCCAGATGGCTCATTTGTGAGTGACGATACTATCGAATTAAAAACTTTAAATCAATCAGGATACGTTACAGTACGCACCTTGAATCAAATCAACGGCTGCTATGATTTAGATTCAATAGTAATCAGAGATATCAGAAAATTTCCATCATTAAATTTTCTTCCAGCCCTTGAATTAAATTGTATGAGGGACAAAATCCAGTTAACTGCCACTTCTAATAATTATAATAATTTAATCATTCAATGGTCTAGCAACAATGGCAATATAATTGGCTCTCCTGACAGCTTTGATATTAGTGCTGATCAAAAGGGAATCTATAAAGTTCGTCTCGTTGATACAACCAATCATTGTGAAGTAGTTGATTCCATTGCAGTTTTTGAAAATTTTATAAAGCCGACAGTAACTCTTGGACCAAATTTAATTTTTCAATGTAAGGATACCGTTTTATCCATTGATGCTTCTCAGTCCAGTTCTGGGCCGTCTTATCAATACCATTGGACCACTTCCAATGGAAACATATTAAGTGGTAACGGAACAAATAATATTTCAATTACTACCTCAGGAAATTATACTTTAGTCATTAAAGACACCCTCAATGGCTGCCAGGATTCCGCAACGATAATTGTAGTACCGGATGCCAACAAACCAACTTTGAATATTAATCCACCGAATGAATTAAATTGTCGTACCAATTCAATAATTCTGGAAGCGATAGGAAATACACAGACCGGAAATAGTCTGACTTATTCTTGGACCAGTAACAACAATCAAAAGATTACTAATCCAAACCAATCTAAACCAACAGTCATTGAAGCAGGAACTTACACAGTAATTGTAACAGATAATGGTAATGGATGTTCTTCTTCATCTTCTGTAATTGTACTAATAGATACAATTAAGCCAGTTGCAGATGCAGGAAGTGATTTAATTTTGAATTGTGGAATTCAAGTAGTCTCCTTAAGAGGAGAAAGTAACAGCAACACATCAGGTTTGTCGTTCCAATGGACTACCAGCAATGGAATAATTATTAATGGTCCGGATCCGATAAAAATTACAACCAATTCCCCGGGAACTTATGAATTTAACGTATTAAATCTGAAGAATGGCTGTGAGAATTCTGATCAGCTAATCGTAAATATCGATACAGTAAAACCCATAGTAAATATTCTTTTACCCGATACATTAAGTTGCAACATTAGTACAATTACCCTTTATAGCACCGGATCAGCGAATAGCGGATCTAGTTATTACAACTGGTTGACACAGTCTGGAAACATTCTTGATTCTTTGAATTTAAAACAAATCAAGATTAATAAACCTGGCCGATACTCTTTAACAATTATTGATTCCTCTAATTTATGTTCTGCAACCCGATCCATTGATGTTATTGAAGATAAGAGCTTACCCGTTATTCTAATTCAAAAACCAGGAGAACTAAGCTGTACTATAAAACAACTCAGTTTAAATGCAAATCTTCTCAACGTTACCAATCCATTTATTATCTGGAGCAGTCCATCTGGGAATATTTTATCCGGACAAAATTCAGTAAATCCGTTAATTTCGGGGCAGGCTTATTATTTTATAAAAGTTACCGGAAGAAACGGATGCAGTGTTACTGATTCTGTTTTTGTAAAAGAAAATACAAATATCCCTTTATCAATTAATCCGGAATATTCACAGCCGAAATGTCAAGGTGACATCGCCTATTTGAACTCGGTGATTGTCCAGGGTGGAGAAAAACCTCTTCAGTATCTTTTAGACGGAATCGGAATTTCACAATTTCCTGTATCCAATCTTAGTCCTGGCATGCATAACCTAAAGGTAATTGATAAAAACGGATGCGAACTGAATTCTTCATTTCAAGTCAACCTACCTTCTCTCATTGATGTAAGCCTACCACAAGATTTAAAAATTGATGAAGGAACAAACGCTACATTAAAATTTACAACTAGTTTAAATTCTGACTCCATTGAAAGTATCGAATGGCAACCTGCTGAGAAATTAACTTGCAATACATGCCCGAATCCTGAAACAAGAAACTTAGAAGAAGATAATACATTTACAATTACACTAACCAATAAAAATGGTTGTACAGCAACAGCAACCATTAGAATTTTGCTCATTAAACGAGGCATTTGGATGCCTAATATATTTAGTCCAAATGGAGACGGCATTAATGATTTTCTGCAACCAATAGGTATTCCGGAATCTATAAAAAGTATTAAGTCATTTCAAATTTATGATCGATGGGGAGCTTTATTATTTAAAAAGGAAAACATCAATCCTTTTGAAAACGTCTTTGGCTGGAATGGAGATTTCAAGGATCAACCTTCGAGTACCGGAGTTTATACTTATTGGCTAAGTATTGAATGGAATAATGGCGAAACTCAGATCTTAAAAGGTGATTGTACTTTAATTCGTTAATGAATATCAATATTGTTTTTGAAAATAATGACATCCTTGTAATTAACAAACCCTTTGGGTTACAAGTTGAACCAGATAAAAATAATCATCCCAATTTACTGGATTGGGTTCAACAGAATATTCAATTGAAATCAAATCAAAAAATATTTGTAGTAAATCGAATTGATCGCCCTACGAGCGGACTTGTGCTCTTCGCCAAAAATAAATCAAATTGTATTTTCCTACAAAAACAATGGATCGATAATGTCGTCTCAAAAAAATATTTCGCTATTGTTGAAGGGAATTTGTCAAATAAGGAATCTGATCTCCAACACTTTATTAGAAAGGATGTTTTGCTTCATAAAGCAATTGTAAATAACGAACAATCATCTAATGATTTTAAACTTTCGAAATTAAACTATTCTTTAATTTCTTCCATAGCCAATTATAGCCTTTTGCAAATAAGATTAATTACAGGCAGATATCATCAGATTCGTGCTCAGCTTGCATTTATTGAGCATCCTTTATGGAACGATGAATTGTATGGTGCCAAAAAAATATTCAATGATTCATGTATTGGATTACATTGCTATTTCAATTCATTTATGATTAATCCAGGTTCGAAGACGAAGGAATTTATTGCTTTGCCAAACCAACATCCCGCGTTTGAACCATTTAAGGATGTGGATTGGAATCGGTATTGTTAAATACATTTTCATACCTTTACAACACTGTTAAAATTATATATATTCAAATGCAGAAAAAGATTAATGAACTAAGAATTAAAAAAGAAGAAGCATTATTGGGAGGCGGTCAAAAAAAAATTGATTCACAACATAGCAAAGGAAAATTAACAGCAAGAGAGAGAATAGAACTTCTTCTTGATCCGGGGAGTATGGAGGAAATGGGAATGTTAGTAACACATCGTACCTATGATTTTGGAATGAATGATCAATTGTTTTATGGTGACGGAGTAATTACTGCGTATGGAACTATCCGTGAAAGGTTGGTTTATGTTTATGCCCAAGATTTTACGGTATTCGGAGGTTCACTTTCAGAAACGCACGCAGAAAAAATATGCAAACTAATGGATCTGGCACTTCGAAACGGCGCACCCATCATTGGATTAAACGATTCGGGAGGAGCAAGAATACAGGAAGGGGTAAGAAGTCTAGCCGGTTATGCAGATATTTTTTATAGAAATGTTCGAGCATCCGGTGTCATCCCACAGATATCCGCGATTATGGGACCTTGTGCAGGAGGTGCAGTTTACTCGCCGGCAATTACGGATTTCATTATTATGGTTGAAGAGAGTTCTTATATGTTTGTAACCGGGCCTAATGTTGTAAAAACAGTAACCAATGAAGAAATTAATTCTGAACAATTAGGGGGTGCTCATACTCATGCAACTAAAAGTGGAGTAACACAATTAACGGCTGTTAATGATATTGATTGCATTGAATCCATTAAGAAATTAATATCTTATCTTCCCCAAAATTGTGAAGAAACTGCAGAAGATCTTCCCTACTTGTTTGTTGATGAAACAATAGAACAAATCGAAGATATCATCCCTGAAAATCCAATGCAACCCTATGACATAAAATCAATCATCGAAAAAATAATTGACCCAGACAGTTTCTTTGAAATCCATGAGGAGTTTGCGGATAATATAGTTGTTGGATTCGCAAGATTAGCTGGTAAAAGTATTGGTATAATTGCCAATCAACCTATGGTTCTCGCAGGTTGCCTGGATGTTAATGCAAGTAAAAAAGGCGCACGATTTGTCCGAACCTGTGATTGCTTTAATATCCCATTATTAGTCCTTGAAGATGTTCCTGGTTTTCTACCCGGATCTGACCAGGAATGGAATGGCATCATAAGTAACGGAGCCAAACTTCTTTATGCTTTTAGCGAGGCAACTGTACCAAGAATTACCCTTATCACCAGAAAAGCTTATGGTGGTGCCTATGATGTTATGAATAGTAAACATATTGGTGCTGATTTTAATTATGCCTGGCCTTGTGCTGAAATTGCAGTTATGGGAGCTAAGGGTGCCACGGAAATAATCTTCAAAAAAGAAATTGACTCCTCTTCAGATCCAGCAAAAGCAATGATTGAAAAAGAACAGGAATATGCCAATAAATTTGCCAATCCATATCATGCTGCAGCCAGAGGCTTTATAGATGAGGTAATCGAACCCAAAGAAACTCGTAAAAAACTAATTAAGTCCTTCTCTACGCTTATTAATAAGGTTGATAATTTACCCAGGAAGAAACACGGGAATATCCCATTATAAATAAGTCAAGCTATAATGAATTTCAATAGAATTTGGAATCTTCTATTAGGCAACGAAATCAATCGAGAAGAACATTTAAGAGAATTTGCATTTGATAACGGTCTTATATTCAGTACAGAAAATGATATTGGACTGATTGCTCAATTTAGTGATTTTTCCTTGTTTACTGAAGGTTCTGACGGAAAGATCAAATATCAATGCATACAAAAAAACCTGTTGGAATCAAATCTGCTTTTTGATTACTCCTATCAGCTTAGAACCGGAAAAACTTCTGTTAGTATCGATCAGACTGTTCGACTTTTTAATAGTAAACGATTAGCTTTACCAAGATTCACACTTAAACCGGAAAACATATTGCACACCATTGCTGAATGGTTTGGTTATGATGACATAGATTTTCAATCCGATGAATTGTTCTCTAAAAAGTTTCATCTAAGCGGTGAATTTGAACAGTTAATCCGAAAATATTTCGATGATGACGTAAGAAATTTATGCTTGAAAAATCAAAAAATACAAATTGAAGGAAGTAATTACTACTTATTATTGTACGTTGAGCATAAAATTCTTGAAAAGACGGATCTAAAATCATTTTACAAGCTTTCCACGCTAATCTTTGAATTATTGATAATAAAATCTTCACATAATCTGTCAGATCTGCAATCTTCGAGTAAATGAAAAAAATAATAAATATATTATATTTACAATATATAAATACCTTATTTTCTATATATTGTAAAACAAATGATAAAATATTGAAGATTAAATAAAAGTTCTATCCCTTAATCAAGATCTTAATTAAGGAAAAAATGAGTCATTATCTCCAGAATAAACGTATATTTGCATCCGCTAAAGCTGGCAGGGTCGGATTTTCCGAGTGAGTTAGCCAAGGTCAATAATATTTAACTTAAAAAATTTAGCACATCATGGCCGTAAAAATTAGATTACAACGTCACGGACGTAAAAAAGCTCCTTATTATCATATTGTGATTGCAGATGCCAGATCCTGTCGGGATGGTAAATTTATTGAAAACATAGGATTGTATAATCCTATTGTAAAACCGGCAAACATTGAAATAAACAGGGATAGAGCACTACATTGGGTAATGCAAGGTGCTCAACCAACGGATACTGTAAAAGCAATATTACGATATAAAGGTGTTATGTATCGCAAGCATCTTCAGGTTGGCGTGAATAAGGGTTCGATTACTCAGGAAGTTGCAGATTCTAGATATAACGAGTGGATTAGCAAAAAAGAAAGTAGCATTCTTGACGCCGTTCAAAAAAATAAAAAAGAAGTTGAAGCTTTTCACTCACAGATGATCGCAACTACAAAAGTTAGAAAATCAAAAGAAATTAAACCAGAAGAAAACGAAGTAGTCACTGCACCTGTTCAGGAGACAAATATTCAATCCGAAAATTCGGAATCGGCAGAATAATATTCTTTATTTTAGTTTATATTAGGTATTACGTTATCTAATATATGTTAATTAAAGAAATATTATATTAAATAATTATTAAAAAATAAATTTATATTTGCCTGGATAGATCCAAAATCTATTCAGGTTTTCCATTTAAAATAATATTATTTCTTATGTATCAGTCATTAGATCAAGATTATAAAGATAGGCTATCCGAAGTAGCAAGTCTTATTCAGAATTCAGATGAATTATCAAAATATCTGGAAGAAGAAACGACAGAAGAATATAAAGTTCTTCAGGAAACTTATGAACCTTTAATATCTGAATTATATCAAGAAGTTGCCGAAAAACACCCGTTACAAATCATAGAATTTGAAAAAACTATATTAAATCCGGCTTTCGAAGGATTATTTATTCCTAGAATATTAGGTTACAGCGTATTAAGAGGAAGCATAAATCCTGAATCATTCAAATACAATCGCCCGCAAGAGCATTTTAAAGAAGTTATTTTGGCTATTTCGGATTCAACCAATTTTGAAGTGATCAAACAAAGAATTGGTCAAACTATACAGGTTGGATTTGCTTTAAGCAGTGACATCTGGATAGCCAGTCTGCTTGATAAAATAGAAAACAAAAAAGTAAAAAGTTTCTTCCAAAGCATGAGAAACGTAAGACTCAATGAAATTTCTGAAAGAACTAAACTTTATCAACGATACGCAAATCAGTTCTCTCATTACAATTTTTATACCGCCAACTTTCCCACAAAAGTATCAGAGCTTCAGGTTGAAGAACAAACACTTAAAAACTTTCTATTAAAGAGAATTGAATTTAAATGTAACCACGAAAGTTACGCACAAGAATTACATTCTCTATTATCCAGAAAGGAATTTTATAATGAATCAGATTTTGTTGATTTTCTTTCCATCGTAACAAATTTTATTGAACTAGGTCAAAAAGAAGATGGCCATTTGTCCAATACATTGAACGAAGTCAGAACAACAAACCCCTTATTTAATACACTCTATTTCAATTTCTTAAAAAAATCTTATAAGGAAGGTATAAAGTTCGGCCAGAAAGCAGATTTAAGGGTTGCCTCTTTGATTAATAAAGAAATTCAGGACGATTTAAGTAAATTTTATCGTTTGCTTGAGACCATTCATTATAAGGGTTTCGTTCATGAAGATAGTTTTGACGCTGTAAATGCCTTCTACTCCCAGCACGAAGGAATGTCGCAGATTAATGAGTGTCTCAGATTGGTAATTATCCAACAATTTGCTAATATTGTAAACAACTTAACGGAAACTGAATATCAGGAATACTTTGAAATTAGCAAATCCTTTACGTCATACATGAATATTTTTGATAATTCTGCATTCAATCAGGAACTTGAAGCTTTAAGCATGAATTATGTCAAAAATCTCCTACTTTTTTATAAAGACAAACGCTCAAAAGAATACCAGGAAGTAAAAAAATTCATCAGTAGCGCATTTATTGATTTCGAATTTTTAACAGAAAAAGAAGTGATTGATTTGTTCAAAGTTAAAAGGAAAAAGAAAGCTGAATAACAATTCCTTTTTTAAAATCAAATGATTGTAAAAGTATCAGGATCAATCAAATTCATCCAATTTATAATTCATCAGCAAGGATTGTAATTCACTTAAGGAATGTTGATCATTTTGTTCTAGACAGATCTGTATACCTTTTTCAGCTATCTGAATGGCTTTAGACAAATCCCCTAATTGAGCATAATTCCTGGACAGATGATAGTACAAACCTGTATAATCAGGATCTATATTCTCTAACAACTCAAATTGCTTACACGCTTCATAGAGATTTCCTTCTGATTCAAATTCTTTTGCAAGAGCAAAATTCAAAAAGCTATTATTGGGCTCAGATTTGAGCATTTCAAGAAGTTGAAATTTACGATTCATTAAAGGTTTTTTGACAACTGAGGACAATATTATCATTTATCTTTGTTCCATAAGAGATTTTTATGAAATTATTGGTATGCATAAGTAAAACACCCGATACTACTTCAAAAATTAATTTTGACTCATCAGGACAGAATTTTATTGATAATGGAGTTCAATACATTATGAATCCATATGACGAGTGGTATGCCCTGGTACGAGCAATTGAGCTTAAAGAGCAATTCGGAGGAACTGTAGAAGTCATTCATATTGGCGACGCACAATCAGAAATGATTATTAGAAAAGCACTTGCCATTGGTGCTGATTCTGCAATTAGAGTCGATTACATCGCTGCAGATTCAATGGATACGGCAACTCAAATCGCCAATGTTGTAAAATCTAAAAGTTATGATATGATTTTTCTCGGAAAAGAAACTATTGATCATAATGGTTCTGAAGTTGGTGGATTGTTGGCTGGAATTTTGGATTGGCCGTTTATAGCTTATGTCAACAAACTATCTGTTCAGAATACTCAAGCAACCATTGAATCTGAGATTGAAGGAGGAATAAGGATTAGTCAGTGCAATCTTCCGATGGTGATTTCTTGTGCCAAAGGTCTAGCAGAACAAAGAATTCCAAACATGATGGGAATTATGAATGCCAAGAAAAAACCCTTGGAAATTGTACAGCCAATTGCCTTTGAATCCAAATTAAAAATCAATCGTTTTGAATTACCCGCTGCCAAATCCGGGGTTCGAATGATTTCTCCTGAAAATATAAATGAATTGGTAGATGTATTAAAAAATGATTTAAAAATAATATAGAAAATGATTCTTGTTTTAATAGAAGTTCAAAATAATGACGTTAAAAAGTCAAGTCTTGAAGCCTTAAGCTTTGCTAGCCAACTGGCTTCTCTTCAAAACGATTCAGTGTGTGCCCTTACAATTGGAACCCTTGAATCCTCAATCAATTTAGGTCAGTATGGAGCTGATGAGAATATTATAATTCCATCTTTAGAAATAGAGAATGATCAAATTGAATATATTTTGAGGTCAATCGCATTAGAAAAAAATCCGTCACATATCATACTAAGCCTTAATAGTACAGGCAAAAATTTGGCTGCTGTTCTTGCTGCTAAATTAAACTTTGCACTCCTATCTGGCGTAACCGGAGTTCATTTAAATGAATCAGAACTTGTATTTTCAAAAACCGTTTTTTCCGGTAAGGCTAAAGCTTTATATTCAATAGTCCAGGGAAGTTCTGTGATTGCGATAATGCCAAACTCAATAAGCATAAACAACCAGATCAATAAGAATTGTACTACAACCACTAAAAATCTGGATATACCAGGTTCAAGAATTAAGACCCTTGAAAAACGTATGATCAGTGGAAAAACTCCTTTAACAGAAGCATCAGTAGTGGTTTCAGCTGGACGTGGATTAAAGGATCCATCTAATTGGCAAATGATTGAAGAACTGGCTGAACTATTAGGGGCAAGCACTGCCTGCTCCCGACCGGTAGCCGATATCGGCTGGAGGCCACATCACGAGCATGTTGGCCAAACAGGAATAGCTATACGCCCCAATGTCTATATAGCAATCGGTATTTCCGGAGCTATTCAGCATCTTGCAGGTGTCAATAATTCCAGGAAAATTATTGTAATCAATAAAGACCCTGAAGCTCCCTTCTTTGCGGCAGCCGATTATGGAATCTGTGGAGATCTGTTTGAAGTGATTCCTAAATTGAACGAGACCTTAAAAAAAATTAAGTCTAATTCATAATTAGAAATACATTTGCATTTAAGGAGCAGTTAAAATGCAGAAAATCGAACTTGAACTAATTGCATTATCGCACAGCGTTACCCAGACACAGAATTATGCTGTGGTCTTAGGAGAAGTTAATGGTAACAGACGATTACCTATTGTAATTGGAGGTTTCGAAGCACAGGCAATAGCTGTTATCATGGAAAGAATGAATCCTAACCGACCATTAACCCATGATCTTTTCAAAAACACCTTAAATGCATATAATATTGACATAAAGGAAGTTATTATAAATGACTTGGTTGAAGGAATATTCTATTCTAAAGTAATTTGTGATCATGAGGGAGATATTGTAGAAATGGATTCCAGAACCTCTGATGCGCTTGCTATGGCCGTAAGATTCAACTGTCCAATATATACTTATGAGTTTATCCTGGAAGGAGCTGGTGTGATCATGGATGAGTTGGAAGATTCTGAACTTTCACAGAAGTCTAAAGTAATCTCATCAAGTTCAGTATCTTACGAGAAATATTCTTCAGAAGATTTAAACAAACTTCTAAATAAAGTGATCGCTGAAGAAGATTATGAAAAGGCTGCCAAAATCCGTGATGAAATAAATAAAAGGAAGTAGAAATTTCAAGTTATTTTTTAGGTCCGCTTATTTCTTTATTTCCCTCTCATACATCTTTGAGAACAGTCCGCCTGAAGAAATCAGCTCTTCAAAAGAACCCTCCTCAACAATAGTATTATTAGCCAATACAATTATTTTATCCATGTATTTGGTCTGAGACAATCGATGGGTAATAAGTATTAAGGTTTTATTTTCAATTTCGTTTTGTAGTGCATCGAATATTTTCTCTTCTGTTATTGCATCTATCGCAGACAGACTATCATCAAGAATTAATATTTTAGACTCCTTCATTAAAGCCCGTGCTATACTAACCCTTTGTTTTTGACCTCCAGACAAGGTAACGCCTCTTTCACCAAGTATGCTTTCATATCCGTCTGGAAATTCACTAACTTCATTAGCCAGCGCAGATATTGTTGCAGTATTCAGCATTCTCTGCTCAGAATCCGAATGAAGATCTGAATCAACTCCAAATAAAATATTATTCCGAATGGTATCTGAAAATAAAAAAACATCCTGTGGAACATAAGATATCATACTCCTTAATTCCTTCAAATCATATTGCTTTAATATTCCTTTACCCAACCTGATTTCTCCTTCTGTAGGGTCATACATCCTGACTAACAATTCTGCTATTGTTGATTTACCGCTTGCTGTTTTGCCAACAATTGCTACTTTTGAACCAAATGGTATCTTCAAGTTAATATTTTTCAAGGCAAGCAAATTGTTCTCAGGATATCGAAACAATACATCTTTAAATTCAATGGAATAATTGGAATCAATTATTTGGCCATTAGATTGCTTAGCGATCTCCGGAACAATATCAAGAAACTCATTAATCCGCTTTTGCGAAGCTTCTGCTTGCTGAATGATCGAAGCACACCAACCTATCGCTGAAACAGGCCAGGTAAGCATATTTATATAAATTACAAACTCAGCGATATTTCCTGGAGTAACACTCCCTTCAAATACACTAAGACCACCCACATAAATTGTAATTAACGTACTGATACCAACCAGTAAGTACATGGAAGGAAAAAAAAGGGAATCAACTTTTGCAAGTTCAAGGTTTAAATTTTTATATTGTTCAGACTCTTTCCCAAAATAATTCTCCCAGCTAGCATTTGTGTTAAATGACTTTATAATTCTAATACCACTAAATGCTTCTTGAGAAACAGTTGTTATCTTGGCTAATTGCTTTTGAATCTTTTCACTCTTCTTATTGATTAAGTTACTTACTTTATAAATAATAAGGCTTAATAAAGGAAGTGGAAGCAAGGTGTACATACTTAAAACAAAATTTACTTTAATCATCGTGACAATTACTACAATAAATAAAGAAATTAAATTAAATCCGTACAAAAAAGCGGGACCCAAATAAGTTCTTACTTTATTGACATCTTCACTGATCCTCGACATTATATCACCAGTCTTATTTGTCTTGTAAAAACTAAGATCCAACTTCAGGTAATGGGCAAAAATATCTTTTCTTAAATCATACTCAATCAGACGAGACATAACAATTATTGTCTGCCTCATAAAGTACATAAAAATTCCCATGAGAATTGCACAGGATAATAAAATTAATCCGAAATTCATAAGATGCCTTACAAGTTCATCTGAATTTCTAAGTTCTTGAGGAATTTTAATGTAATCTACAATCTGATCAAGCGCCTCTCTTAAAGCTTGAGGTTGTAATACTCTGAATACATTGGATAGAAATACAAACAGGATTCCTAAAACAAGCTTTGACTTATATTTTACAATATACTTATTTAAGCTAAATAGATTCTTCAATGCATTTAATGGATATCGGAAAAGTTATAAACATTTCAACCTGGATTATGTTGTACTTCATGAATGTTTTAATAAACCTTAAATCCTGATATGGATCGTAGAATTACATTGGATGAATTTATAATTTCGAATCAACATCTTAATCAGAATGCCTCAGGCGAGTTTTCAGGATTACTAAGACATCTTGGGATTGCTTCAAAAATAATTAACAGAGTTGTAAATAAAGCAGGATTGCTGGACATCCTTGGCTTGGATGGCGGAATAAACAGCACAGGAGATTCTGTGCAGAAATTAGATACCTATGCGAACGAATTAATGATTGAATATTTAAAAAATTCAGGAATTTGCGCAGGTGTCGCTTCAGAAGAAAATGACGAATTTATTGATTTTACTATTGACTCTAATATAAAATCAAGTTATGTTGTTGTATTTGATCCTTTAGACGGATCTTCCAACATTGATGTAAATATTTCAGTAGGAACGATATTTGGAATTTACAAAAGACTTTCACATGTTGATCGACCATTAGACCTACATGACTTTTGCCAGCAAGGAAACAAACTGGTAGCTGCCGGATACGTTTTACATGGAACTTCAACGATGCTTGTTTATACAACTGGAGGTCCAGTCAATGGCTTTACCTATGACAGAGGGATTGGAGAATTTTGCCTAAGTCACCCTGAGATGAAAATTCCTGAGAAAGGAAAATATTACTCCATCAATCAAGGTTATTCTAACTCCTTTAGCGAAGGGATTAATGAATATCTGAAGCATATGGCATCCAACAATACAGCCTTGCGTTACATAGGCTCGATGGTGGCTGATGTTCATCGCACACTTTGCTTAGGCGGAATTTTTATTTATCCAGGCACTTTGAAAAGTCCAGAAGGTAAATTAAGAATATTGTATGAATGCAATCCTCTTAGTATGATTATTGAAAAAGCCGGAGGAAAAAGTATCAATGAAAAAAATCAGAGAATTTTAGATTCAGAAGTGTTTAACCTTCATCAAAAAAGTTCCATTATTATTGGATCAAAACTGGATGTTGATGAAGTTCTATTATTTATTTAATTATTATTAATCACAAATTATAATTATGAAAAATTTATTATTTCTAATTCTATTAATGACGCTTACTCAAGCTCATTCACAATATCCTTATAAATTACCGGAATTGAAATATGGGTATGCTGACCTTGAACCTTTTATTGATTCAACCACCATGTATATCCACTACAACAAGCATCATTCTGGATATATCAATAATCTCAATAATGCAATTAAAAACTCTGTAGATACTGCTAAATCAATATTTGAATTATTTGCGAATATTAGTAAGTACTCTGATGCTGTAAGAAACAATGCAGGAGGATTCTACAATCACAGCTTGTTCTGGACAATATTAACTCCGGAGAAAAACACCCAAGCTGATCAATTTCTTCAGGAAGATATTCAAAAAACTTTTGGAAGTATGGACAGCTTGAAGAAACTCTTAAACAAAGCAGCATCATCACGATTTGGTTCAGGCTGGGCCTGGTTATATATAACTGCTGATAACAAACTTGCAGTTGGTTCTTCGCCCAATCAGGACAATCCTCTAATGGATGCTTCTCCGATTAAAGGAATTCCAATATTAGGTATAGATGTATGGGAACATGCTTACTACTTAAAATATCAAAATCGTCGAGGTGATTATCTGTCCGCAATTTGGAATGTTATAAATTGGAATGAAGTAACAAGAAGATATCATGAAGTAATTCCAAAGCCAAAAGGAAAATTTGACGACTGGAAAGAGATTTTAAATTTTCATGAATTGCTCTCTACCAGTTTTCATTCAGCTGAAAAAGGTAACTTTGCTATCATTAAATCACAATCTTCAAAGCTAAGTTCTGCCGCTCAAGCTCTTGCATCTTCTAAAATTCCTAATGCTTTTAAGAGTCCGCAAATCACTTCGATACTCAAATCTCTTGCTTCAGAAGCGAAAACACTTGATAAATTAGTTAAGAAAAAATCATCAGATAAAAAAATCATGAAAGCACTTAATTCTACGCATGAGTTCTTTCATAAAATAGTTGAAGAATGTAAATAATTCAATAATATAAATTATCTGGGCTTAGAGAACTCTAAGCCCATTTTCTACAGGTCTTTCGGGATGCAGAAGTGTAATTATGCTTTCTTGACCAACAGCCCCTAGCAAAAGACATTCGGAATTAAAGTTTGCAATTTGTTTAATTGGAAAATTTACGACGGCGACGATTTGTCTGCCGATGAGTTCTTCTTTACTATAGAGTACTGTAATTTGGGCACTGCACCTTTTAATACCTATTTCTCCAAAATCAATTTCTAGTTTGTATGATGGATTTCTTGCCAATGGAAAATCTTCTACCTTTCTGATGGTTCCAATTCTCATTTCAACCTTTTCAAAATCTTCATACCTTATCATATCCTTTATATTAATTGAGATCTAATTTAAAAAATTAATACAAGTGAAAATAAATCCATTTAAGCAAATTATATCCTTTAATGAGTTATTTTTGTAAATATGAAAATTATCAGATTTACTGATCAATGTTCATTCTTCTCGTATTCCATCCCACAAACAGGGCAGGTTCCGGGAATATCAGAACCCGATCCTTTACAATGCATAGGACAAATATATGCTGAGGTATATTCGGGTCCGGATTGATCTTCTTTTTGAATTTTACTTCCCTCATGTTGATGCTTGTCTTTGCATTGAACAAAAACAAAAAATAATAAAGTAATAATTGTTACAATTTTTTTCATATTAATACGCTTTTGCAAATAAAACTCTTCCTTTTGATTCTTTTCCGGTTAAAATACATTGACCTTTCTCTTTTAGATCAGGGTCGAATGGGATACAACGGATGGTTGCTTTAGTTTTTTCTTTTATTAGCTCTTCTGTTTCTGAGTTACCATCCCAGTGCGCATACACAAAGCCACCCTCTTCTTTCATTAGCTCTTCAAAATCACTCCATTGATCGAGAAATTTTGTTTTTTCAACTCGCAATTTTCTTGCTTTATCAAATAATCCGGACTGAATCTCAATCAATAGTTTAAGAACTTCGTCGACGAGAGATTCCAAAGGAACACTTACTTTTTCTTTGGAATCTCTTCTCGCCAATTCTGCAACTCCTTTTTCTAAATCCCTTGAACCAATTCCAATTCTTAATGGGACTCCTTTTAATTCATATTCGGCAAACTTGAAACCCGGTCTGTTTTTTTCATCTCGATCATAAACTACCCGGATTCCTTTGGATTTTAAATCTTTCAATATTTTTTCTGCTACTAAATCTATCTCAGAACTTGGCTTTGGGATTGGAACTATTACGAGCTGAATTGGAGCCAGCTTTGGAGGAAGCACCAATCCGTCATCATCAGAATGCGTCATTACCAAAGCTCCAATTAACCTTGTGGATACTCCCCAGGATGTAGCATATACAAATTCTTCTCTGTTTTGATCATTTAAAAACTTAACCTGAAAAGCTTTGGCAAAATTCTGGCCAAGATAATGGGAGGTTCCAGCTTGCAATGCCTTACCATCTTGCATCATCGCTTCTATGGTATAAGTTTCTTCCGCTCCAGCAAATCTTTCATTGGCTGTTTTTGCTCCTTTTATCACGGGCATAGCCATATAGTCTTCAGCAAATCTTGTATAAACTTCATGCATCTTCAATGCTTCTTCTATGGCTTCTTCAGAAGAGGAATGTGCAGTATGGCCTTCCTGCCAAAGAAATTCTGCAGTTCTTAAGAACGGTCGAGTTCTCATTTCCCATCTTACTACATTCGCCCATTGGTTGATCAATATCGGAAGATCTCTGTAAGATTGAATCCAATCTCTATAAGTATTCCAAATAATAGCTTCACTTGTAGGTCGTACAACCAATTCTTCTTCCAGTTTCGCCTCAGGATCAACAATTAACTTCCCTTTTCTTTCTGGATCATTCTTTAGTCGATAATGCGTAACAATTGCACATTCTTTAGCAAATCCTTCAGCATTCTTTTCTTCCGCTTCAAATAAACTTTTGGGTACAAATAATGGAAAATATGCGTTGACATGACCTGTTTCTTTAAACATTCTGTCCAGCACATCTTTCATGTTCTCCCATAAAGCAAATCCATGTGGTTTGATTACCATACATCCTCTTACAGCCGATTGGTCAGCAAGTCCGGATTGATATACTAAATCATTATACCACTGTGAATAATCTTCATTTCTTGGGGTAATTACTTTGGCCATTTTCTTAAGCTAATATTAACACTGGGAATTTAAACTCTCATAGAAAAATCAAATCCTATATCTGTCAAGAACAAGGTGCAATTTTAACTTTCTTGCTTTGTAGCTTTAAATTAAAATTAACTTACTTTAGGCACAAATGTAATAAATTGCATCCAAAATTTGGCTTTAATTTTAAATCCTAATACAATGAAAATTGGAATTAACCTCAGCGCTCTCATATTATTCGGACTTTTGACTTTGACTACTTTGAATGCGCAATATGATGATGCCTACTACAACCCAAATGAAGAAAACAGGCAAGAATATTATAAATCATCTAATTCAAATTCTAATACCACCAGTTATTCAAGTGAAAATTATAATCAATCAGATGCTCAATTTGAATCCAATCAGATTGAAGATGATTATAATTATGATGATGACGATTATGACTATTATTACAGTTCTCGAATAAAAAGATTTCATAGAGGATATTACGCGCGTGATTTTTATGATCCGTTTTATTCAGACGTTCTATATTACGATCCATACTATTTTGATCCTTATTTAAGCAGCAACATTTATAGTTACAATTACTTATACAATGATTATTGGAGGTTTAGAAGATGGAATCGTTCCTGCGGCTGGAATAGATTTAACAGTTGGAATTATTGGAATAATTGGGATTACTATTATGGTTATCAACCATGGGGATCAGTGTGGTCCTTCAATTATTTCGTTAATCCTTGGTGTGGATCTTCATGGCACAATCCTTGGTACTATAACAACTGGTATGGTTATGGTTATGGAGCTTATTACGGATGGAATAATAACGGCCATTACAATTATAACCATGAAAATAACGAAAATCCTAAAGGCAGCTATTATGGAAGCAGGAGAAATGGATTTGGAACAACATCAAAAAATGGTCCTGTTCGACTTGGACTTAACCCAGATAATAATCGGATAATTCCAAGATATCCAAACGTTGGGGCAGTTCCACAAAATGATAGAAATGCTCGCTTGTATAATATTGACGATAAGAATGACAATCATTTCCCTTCAGGAAATCAAGGAGACAGTAATAATAAATTTAACCCTACCCAAAATAATACATCCACTGAATCCATGCCTAAGATAGGTACAAATTCTTCAAATAATCCTTTGAATCCTCAAAATCGTAGAGAGTCCAAATACAATTGGAAGAATACTGAGCCTGTTGAAGAACATGCTTTTCCATCAAACAATAATGATCAGAGATCAGATAGGATAAAACCAAAACAAGATGGAACGGAAAATTCGTTTCCAAATTCAGAACCAAGAAAAAGAAGATCTTGGTTCAATTTTAATAACAACAATTCTTCATTTGACTCAAACAGAGAAAGACAGGAATCGCCATCCAACAGACGTTCAGGTGACAGATCATTTGATTCAAGACCAGAACGAAGGTTTAACAGAGACAGAAATCCTCAAACTGAGTCAATGCCAACTCAACGTAACTTGAATAGGTCTGAATTTTCCAGATCAGAATCTCCATCAAGATTTGAATCACCAAGGATGAACTCTAATTCAAGACCTTCTAATTCCTCCGGCTTAGGACCAAGAAGAAGATAAGATTTTAACCTGATCTGACTTTTTATTGAAAAAAATTATACTAGCATCTTATCCTTATAAGTAGTAATGCTTTATTATGAAAAAAACAATGTACGTATCTGTCATTTTGCTATTTCTGATTGGAAGTAAAATTTCTTTGGGTCAAAATAGTTCAGATGTATTAAAATTCTCAATGGCAAGAACGAGTTCTTCTGCAAGATTTGAAGGGATGGGATCATCCTTTGGCGCAATTGGAACGGATCAAGCCAGTTTAGATATTAACCCGGCAGGTCTAGGTCTATACAGAAAACCAGAGTTAAGTTTTGGAATCTATAACAAAAATATAAATGGAGTGTATTCCGTTGAAAATAATTCTCCTTTCCAATCCGGTAAATTTTCGAATTATGGGCTAAGCAATTTAGGTTTAGTACTAATTCAACAACCCAATAAATATTCAAAATGGAAATCCGTCAATTTCTTTATTGGATACAATCTGACTTCAAGTTTAAATCAGGAATTAAATTTTGAAGGAAAAAGCAAAGGAAGCATTTTGCATCGATTTCTCGAAAATTCCATAGATCCAAATTCAGGCCTTGGAATTGATCCCGGCTCCTTGGATCCCTTTGAAGGAAAACTGGCATATGAAACCGGAGCACTTTATGATATTAGTCCAGATTCTGCTAAAATCATATATACAAACGATTTAATTGACTACAGAGATAGCCTTATCAACAAGAATGGCTCTAATAACTATGAAGGATATTTAGGAAATATAAGTTTGGGTTTGGCCGCAAATTACAATGAAAAAATAATGCTTGGAGCCAATATAAACGTTGTATTGGGTAATTATTCTTTTGAAAAAAGATATAACGAATCTGATCCAACGAATAAGTATCCACCCTTTCATTCATTAACATTTAATGATTATTCTTCTTCTAATATATCCGGCTTTAAAGCAGTATTTGGAATTATATACAAGCCCGTAAATAAGTTTCGCATCGGGTTGTCCTGGCATACACCTTCAATACTTACATTACAGGATAGTTATAATACATCACTATCCTATTCTTTTTATAATAATAATAATTTAGAAAATTACAATTCTAATTCCCCGGATGGATTCTATGAATACAATATTATTGTGCCCTCTCGCTGGGTTGGATCCTTTGCTTATGTTTCGAACTTTGGCTTGTTAAATGTTGATCTTGATTTTTTTAATCCGGGCTATTCAAAATTCAAATTTAATGAAGAAAGTGAATCAAACTACGAAAATCAAATAAACGCTGATATAAAAAAGCAATATAAACAAGTATTGCAGACCCGAATTGGATTGGAAATCCCTATACAAATGTTTAGAATAAGAGGTGGTTTTGGAATTTTTAATTCACCCTATAAAAATGATTCGGATCTTAGTTACAGCTATAGTGCTGGTTTGGGGTTTAGGGCCAAAAGGATTTACTTAGATCTCTCTGGTAAAAGATTTAAACATCAGGAAGCTTACTTACCATTTGCGACTGCTAATTCAGACTTCAACAACGACCGTATCCCCGATGCGGTAGAAACTCTTATTCAATCATCAATTACTGAATTCCAGTTTATCATA
This sequence comes from Saprospiraceae bacterium, assembly GCA_020848695.1. Lineage (GTDB taxonomy): Bacteria > Bacteroidota > Bacteroidia > Chitinophagales > Saprospiraceae > Vicinibacter. The sequence goes on along the minus strand of JADLHT010000038.1, from coordinate 14,303 downwards.
ACCTTAGGCATAAAATTCAGATAATTTATTTATCAAGTTCATTTTTTTTGAATTTAATGAGCATTTATCATACATAAAGCATTGTTCAGGCTAATTCCTGTTTCAACCATATGACCATTTGTAACATTTACTTCGCCCATCCATTGCTGAAGAATCTCTAATGGTTTGGAAATATAGTTCAACACTTCATTGTTGATCATAGGATCTTGAATTAGGTATAATTTATTAAAATACCTTTGAACCAGATCAAACATTGGTTTTAATTGTATTCTTGCTTCAATGAGAATTTTGTTTTTTTGTTCTGCAATAATATTTAGTTTGAGTCCGCTGGCTTTTATTTCATCGCAACCGAACTCTTCTGATAATGGATAAAAATCTCCTCCAATTGTCGATAGTTTTTTGTAATAATTCTTCCAGACAGAATAAAGACTGTCTGAAACTTTATCCATTAAATGCAAATACTCCTTGTCCTCCTTACTATCAAGTGTAGAATTACTAAGTGAAAAACTATTATAATCCGCACGAGCATCAATTTTTTCAACATGTTTATTGATCAAATCATCAAATTTACTGATTTCCGGAGAAGGATCCCAGGATTTTACTCTCTTAAATTCTCGACCATCATCAAGCATTTCCGACTTGGTAACGAGTTTAGAATTCATATAAGCTGTGCCGAACGAAACAGGAACTAAAGGTGCCTGATCAAGCAATCTTGCTACATTAAATTGAGCAGATGTTTTGATACTTAAGAGTACAAGTAACCAAAATATATTAGATTTCATCACCTCTGTTAGGGAGCTAAGATAGTATAATTCAAATTAAAAAAAAACCGCTCTCAAGAAACTGAAAGCGGTTTATACTAAAATTTAATAAAATTCAATTTTTACTAATACACCCAAAGATCATGCTCAAAATCCAACAATTTGTTTTTAATCTTCTCTGATTCCAACAAAAGTTTTACCCCATCATCTTCACCGGTGAAAATGTCTTGAAGTCGAACATTTTGAACATTGCTTTCTTTAAAAATATAACTGGCAAAAAATCTTCCATCAAATACATCAGCCCAGGTTGCTGGGGCAATATCATTCTTGCCATTGAAAACTCTTTCTTTAGCCAAAATTTTCCTGACTTCAGGATAGTAAACCCAAAACATTGGAGCTTCATATTTTGCCAATCCTGTACTTTCATCAATTTCGATTTTAATCGGTGCAATACCTAAGATTCTGCATCCCATACGTGATGCTTCTTTATCAAAATACCAAAGTTCCTTTACACGATAAGTTTTAATATCATTATAATCGATATCGTTTCGAATAATTCGTATTTCAGTTTCGTAAGTATCGGGATTATAAATTTCTTGGGTATCAACGCTGTGAAGTAATTTGTCAAGTTCATCGGTAGATAAACTTTTCTTAAAATTATCTTCTGCAAACATTTTAATATCACCTCTTTCAGCTGCATCTTTTAATATTAGAAAAAAGGGTCTGTTGAATTCCATGAATACCTGATTCATTTTCTCACGTGTATCAATTACACGCCATATCCTTTTTTCCCATACAATATCTGCTTCGCGAATGGGTTCGTAAGAAAGAACTCTTTGTTCTACGACCGCTTTACGATCAATAATATCGTCAATAAAACCGGAAGTATCTTCCAATATAGATGATTCCGTTATGGTTTCGTCAATTCCACCTTGTGCATTTATCGTTAAAGAACAAAGGGTGGACAAACCAATAAAAATTAAAAATCTTAAATTAGTCATAGTTCAAAATAATTTATTTTACTAAAAAGGTCATATCATTTAATTCACGACCTGCTTGATCTCCAGGACATCTTGCTCTGATATCTTCAAAAATGAATCGATCTCCAGGTTTAGCCATATCTATAATACGTCTGACTTCTCCTCCATATCGACCACCAGCATCATTTACTCTGATTTGAGGGTCTTGACGTGGTGCAATTCTAACTACTCTAAAGTTTGTAATTTGACATTTTGCATCAAAATCAAAGCCTTCAAGTGTAGGTATAATCCCTTGTTGAGCCTTAAAAGTACCATTAGGCATTGTTCCACCTTTTTTGTCTCCAAGAGCAGGAACTGGTGTTGGTATTCTCTTAGCTCTGAATTTATAAGCAGTTGGAGGTAATCCTCCACCACTTAAAGTAATGCTACATTCACCTTGTTGACTAACAGTTACCATGTAAGAACCTCCACCCTGTGGTTTTAAATTCATTCCAGCACCTGCACCTGCAACCTTCAACTGAGCTGATGGAACTCCTGAAGCTGAAATAGAAACAGGATTATCAACACCAATATAGAATACATTCATCTTAGTGGCAGATACGGAAGAAGATCTTTCTCCAACTTCAAACTCAAACTCTTTCTTATAGGTTTCAGTTTTGTTGGTTACCGGATTGAAGACATTAGCAACAGCAGTATATTTTCTTATACCAACCTCTCCGGCAGAAGCTTTCCATGCTGCTTCCCCATCTTGATTAACTGTTAAAGCTGATCCGTTTACAGATAATGAAACTTTGGTATTGGTAGATTTACTGGTTGATGCAGCAAGAGAAATAGTGGTTTCAAAAGATTCACCTTTAATTACATAATTTTTCTTTGGAGAAGAAATAACTGTAAATTTATCAAGGACGACATCAGAACCTCCAAGTTTTTTACTAAAGTGATTTAAAACTGCATTTTCTGAGGCTTTGGCGTCATTAATAAATTTTGTGAATATTGGTTGACAAGCGCCTAAAGGCATTTGTTTAAATGTGTATTCTTCCCAAGATTTTTTTGTACTGTGTTTCCAAGACTCATCATCAATATTCATGGGCACCTCAGACTCCATTCCTGCACGAAGAGAATCATCAATTAGTGACAAAAATTTCTGTCTGTATTCAAGAATCTTATTCTTTAATTCAAGACCTTTTCCGCCATTTACCATATTTCTGGTAGTAACATCCTTGTCTTTTTTACCTTTTAGTTCCTTTCTTTCACCATTTTTTATAACAAAATCGCCATCGTCAACACTTCCGTTTTTATTTCCAGATTTATCTACTAAATCATCATACATGGAAGTAATATAATCTGTAAACTCTTTTCCATACTGAACAGCTAATGGGGCTCTTTCAGCATATTTTTGGAATTCTGGTTTAGCTTTTGCTCTTTCGGCAATACTAGCCGGAAGCGCTTCGTTGGATTGGTCAAGAGATTTGTTGGATTGAATCAATCCGTTATTAACCATCTTGAATGCGTTAAAAATCTCAGCGGATACGTTTAGCGCAAGAAGTGCTGTTAATACCAGATACATGATATTAATCATCAACTGCCGCGGCTGCTTAGGAATTGACATACTAACTTAATTTTTAGATTAAATAAAATTTAATGATAAGTGATTTGATCAAACTAAGATTAGTGAGATCCTCCACCCATATTTTTGTAAGCACCTAAAATATTGCCGTATACTGAATTTAAACTTGTTAGATTTTTATTGAGGTTGGCTATTTGATCTTTATATGATTTTGTATCATCTACAGAAGCAGATAAAGTTGCCATGGCATCATTTAATCTTGTATAGAAGTTGTTCATTGCAGACATTTGGTCTTTTGTCTTAGAGAAATCAACTTCTTGAAGAGCCTTTAATGAGCTCATACTCTTAGACATCGTCTGCAATTCGCCAAGCATACCTCCAAGTTGGTTTTCAACCATTTCTCCATTTAATGGTCTCGCTCCTCCTTTGGATGGACCTTCTGTAAGCGGATTGATTCTTGAACTATATTCATCCAATCCTGGATATAATTTTTCCCAGTAATAATCTTTTTCTGGTGGCAAAATACCTAACATTAAGAAAAGTATAGCCTCAGTTACTAGACCGATAGTTAACATAAGATCACCACCTTCTAGAGAACGGATTTTAAATAGAGCACCAACCATTACGATTGCAGCTCCTACTCCGATTAGGAAATTCTTAAAGTACTTAAATTGTGTTGATTTGATAAATGAGGACATTGTTTGATTTTTTTAAAATTAAAAAATATTGTTAGGAATAATATTTCAATTGTTTGATAAACCGAGTTTGATTAAGCTAAATTAGAAGTCACCAATAGATCGACCAAGGAAGGTGATAACAGTTCTAAAACCAAGATAAGATTTAGAGGTATCTTGAAATTCCCAGTTTCTTGTTCCCGTTTGAAGATAATATCCGATATCTTTCCATGAACCTCCCCTGATTACTTTTCGCTTATATGAATCAGGATCTTCCGGTTTTGCATCGTATTTGATATCAGGACTCATATCCCATATAATATTATAGGCATTGTCATGATAAGAAGTTTCCGTCCATTCTGATACATTTCCAGACATATTGTATAATCCGTACTCATTTGGAAAATAAGCATCTGCCTTAACAGTGTACATACCTCCATCTTCAGGATAGTTACCTCTTCCAGGTTTAAAGTTCGCAAGAAGACAACCTTTTGCATTTCTTAAACTGTATCCACCCCATGGGAAAGGGGCTAATTCGTGTGTTCCTCTTGCTGCCCATTCCCACTCAGACTCTAATGGCAATCTGAATTCTTCTGAATTTGGCTCATCTTCTCCTTTAAAAGCATTCCAAAGCTGAGTTCTCCAATAGCAGAAGGCTCGTGCTTGTTTCCAGGTAATTCCAACTACCGGATAGTCATCAAATGCGGGATGAGAAAAATAATTTCGTGTATAGGGTTCATTATAGGAGTAAGTAAAATCTCTAACCCAACAAAGAGTGTCAGGATAGATCATGGTCTTTTCTTTATGGATAATAGCACTTCTCTTTATATCTCTTTGATGAGCAGCCATTTGCCAATCTTTCCATTCCCATTCATAAATCAACTTTCTGGAATCAATTTCAGTTACGCCTTTAAATGCATCAGCGCCTTGGAAATTGAGATCTTTTAATGTTTCATCTTCTCGATCTATTTCCAGTTCCCAATCAATTTTGTCACTTTGACCATCTTCACTTTCCTGAAAATGCCCTAAAGTGGCATGGAACAATGAATCAGCAACCCAATAAGTAAATTGTCTATACTCATTATTGGTTATTTCCGTTTCATCCATGTAGAATCCCGGGATAGATACTTGTTTGGCTTTTTGAACGTGGGTAGAAAATTTATCTTGGTCAGATTGACCCATCGTATAGGTTCCGGAAGGTACATAGACCATACCGTATGGATTAATACCATTCCATTTTGGTCGCTCTTGTACTCCGATTAGTTCTCCATCTTGTTGTTTCTTCCCACATGATACTGAGACAATTGTAAGAATGAACAAGACAATGCAAGTTAGATTCAAATTCCTCATTTGGTTGTGATTTACCTACTAATTTTTATTTAAAAAGTGCGTAAATATACGGACTATTCAAAAATTAAGCCTGATTTTTTATTTTTTTAATTTTTAATATTAAAATCAAAACTTAACAGTGTTAACGACCTTCTAATTCTATTATTGTGCATTCAGTATAAAAAAATCATTTATTTTTATTTTTAACTTATAAATACTTGATTTTTAGCTGACTACCATCTTGGATTGTAGATTATTGGGTATTTGCTTTCTGGATTTCTAGCTTTAAATTCCATTCTTAAACCAAATTGCTGACTAATCCCGAAGTTATCATTTTTAATCGATCTTAGTGCCCATTCACAAGCATAGCTTAACCAAAGTCGGTCAATCAGGCGAAACGAAAAGTTTATACCGAAAGCATCCAGCGCATTTTGTGTTATACCTCTCCAATAAACACCTCCTGTATATAGATTATTATATCCTGCCTCCAGCTTAATCTCCACTTGATGATTTTTAAAATCTGTTAAATGAAAGATTGTACTACTTATAATCCACTGTTCAACCTTTAACTCTTTGTAAAGCACAGTTTTAAGCAGCTGTTCTGCTTTAAAAAAATCTCTGCCTATTGAGTTAAAGTGGAATAACGGTCTAGAATACTCTATTCCAAATTCCACCTGTTTGGTCTGTAAATAAATTGCAGATGAAGCTCCTAAAGCATGCTGAACGAGCTCACTATTAGCTAATAAAGGATCGTTATGATTGAATAAATTTCCAAAATAAGATCCTTCAGGTGTCCTAATTCCCGCATAATCAACACGAAAACGATCGTAATAAGCTCCCAGTGAAATTGATAAAAGATAATTCTTTCTGGTAAAAATCTGATTGTAAGAAGTCTTAAAATTGAACTGCGATAGAATACCTGAAGTTCGGTTATTTAAAGACATACCATAAGCCCCGTTAATTAATCGCAAGGGAGAATTGAAGTTCAAATTAAAATTATTTGGAGAATAATTATTCTTTGCCCATTGATCTCTATATGAAAGGCTTAAAATTTTAATACCGTCAAGTCCAGCCCTGGCTTGATTTGAAAGATATGAATCCAGGTAGTACATCGGATTCAAACCCGTTTGTTGTGCAAAAAGGTCCATGCTAAAACAATAGACTAAGCACAGACAAATTACTTTCACAAGCTGCTTCATCTTATTCACTAAAATTCAATTGATTCTTAAAATCATTAATATCGCTACAAGGCATCATACAGGTTTCTCCGTTACATAATTGAATAACATTACTTTTTAATTCATTCGTGTAAATATAGATAAAATTCAATCTATTCATACCCTTGGTAAATTTAGCAACCGTTTCCAGATCTTTAGCTTTAATGATTTTGGTTTGCGACATCAATTCTTCATGTAATTTTATCCAAGATGCATGTGAAAAATAATTTTTGGCCATGTTCTGAAAAGCTGCATTTCTCATCTTTTCAAAACGATCTCTATTTTCTATACTGGAATCTATTAAAAAATGATAATACAATAACTCCGCCAGGATTGCATTTGGGTTAGGTATTGATGAATCCTGTAATTCATAACTACTCCCCATACTATCTTCATGCTCAGAATGAATATTGGAATAAACATAATTGTTGATGTCAAACTTTGAATGTATGAATTGAACAAGCTCAATTGATTTTTTAAGATATTTATTATCCGCAGAAATTTGATAAACTTTCCAACAGGCAAATGCCAAATAAGCGTAGTCTTCTAAAAATGCTTCCTGATAAGTTTGATTTTCATGTACACAAATTCTCCTAAGTGAAAAAATCCTATCATCGACTACATACAATTTTAGCATTTTCTCAATATGATGTAATGCACTAATTCTGTAATTATTTTCAATTCCAGCAAGATAGGCATCACAATATGCTATATTTATCAATGCATTCCAGGCCAAAATTTGTTTGGTGTCCGTTGATGGCTTGACACGTTGATTTCTCACTCTTTTCAAATCCTCAAATGCGGAATTCAGCGAATCTAATTTTTGACAAACGGTGCTATACGGCAAATCTACAAATGGTAATACGTTTAATACCTTTTTCTCTGAACCATGCATTTCTTCTAATTCTGCATATTTAAAAAATTCATTTGAAAATGTTTTTAGTAGAACTTCTATTTCATTCCTATTCCATAGATAGTAGATTCCTTCAATTCCCTCACTATCTGCATCCAATGCTGAATAGAACAATCCATTTGAACCCATCAATTCTCGTTCCCAAAAATTAATACTATTTCTAATAAAATATTGAACAAAAGAAAACTCATTATGTATAAAAAGTTTAGAAAGGCAAGCAATAATTAATGCATGATCATAAGCCATTTTCTCAAAATGCGGAACCTTCCACTCTCTATCCACCGTATATCTAAAAAAACCTCCATCAACATGATCATACATTCCTCCATAACACATTTTTGAAATACTCTTTCTTATAAAGTGTCTGAGTTCAGTATGCGGATGATATCTGTTATATGTTATTAATAATTCTAGTACCATGGTATTCGGAAATTTTTGTCCAAATCCAAATCCACCAAAATCCAGATCTAAAAATGAATTGAAAGAAGAAAAAACATCAACCAAATGAATTGTAGAATCTTTTTCAGGGCTATTAATCTGTGTTAATTGCTGGTTGGTTAATCGATTCAATTCGGATGCCTGATTTTCAAGTTTAGAACGATTTACTTGAAAAGAATTTACAAGAGCGGCCAGCAAGTCCGGCCATGCAATCCTACCATATTTTGAACTTGGTGGAAAATAAGTTCCACCATAGAATACTTTTAAGTCCGGAGTTAGAAAACAATTTAATGGCCAGCCTCCCTGGATTCCCAATTGCTGTATTGAAGTCATAAAATAATGATCCAAATCAGGTCTTTCTTCCCTATCAATTTTGATATTAATAAAATGTTTATTCATGAATACTGCGATTTCCGCATTCTCAAAACATTCATGAGCCATTACATGACACCAATGACAGGTTGAATAACCTATACTTACAAGAATGAGCTTATCTTCAATTTTTGCTCGATTTAAAGTTTCTTTACTCCATATCAACCATTCTACAGGATTATCTTGATGCTGAAGCAAATATGGACTTTGACTATGTTTAAGCTGATTTCCCAATATTAAATTTCTAAAGTTAACCCATCAAATGCAAGAAATACATTTTCCGGCAACTCTGATTCTACAATTTTATGCCTACCCATTTGATGGCTTATATGAGTAATATAAGCTTTCTTGGGATTGATTTCTTCGATTGCCTTCAAAGATTGAGCAAGATTGAAATGTGAATGATGCACTTTTTTACGCAAGGCATTAATAATTAAGACATCCAAATTTCTCAATTGAATTATACTTTCTTTGGGAATTAAGCTTGCATCCGTTATATATGCAAAATTTTGTATTCTATAGCCTACAATGGGTTGTCTGCCATGAATAACTTTAATAGGCATAATATTTATTCCATCAATATTAAACTCTGAATTAGATTCAATTTTATGCAAGGTAATGAGTGGTAATCCTGGATAATCTTTTGGACTAAATATGTACGCAAATCGAGTTCTTAAATCATCCAATAAATATTGTTCGGCATAAAGAGGAATAGAGGTTCCTTCTTTTATAAAATTAAAAGCTCTTATTTCATCCAATCCTGAAGTGTGATCGGAATGTTGATGAGTCAGAATTAAGCCATCCAACATCTGGACACCATGGGTCAACATTTGTTGTCTAAAATCAGGACCAATATCGATTTGAATGTGTTTGTTCTCTATTACAATGTGCGCCGATGTTCGCAATCTTTTATCATGCGGATCTTGAGAGGTGCAAGTTTCACAAAGGCACCCAATCATTGGTATACCCACGGATGTACCAGTTCCAAGAATGGTAATTTTCACTATCAGGCAGCCATTTCTTCGCTGGCTCTAAGTTCTAAAAATCTATTATAATTACTAAGTGTTTCTTCACCCAACTGACTAATATCGATCGGCAATGTTGGCAAAAGATCAAGAAAGGTATTAATCCTACCTTCAATATCGAAAAACTTATTTATTATGATTAACTTTCTGGTTTCAACCCGACAAAATCCTGATTGAAAATGCCCTTGTTCATATCTGATTTTATATCCTAGTTCAACAGAAATATTTTCTAACTTCCCTAATAATCCTTTTGTATACTTCATCTGTAAATGGGTTTTGGAATATTTGTGGTAAAGATATTATCAATCCATTATAAAAAAATATATATATTAAAATTTATTTTTCATTAAGTAATATATATCCAAAAAACATATTGATAGTCAATTCGTTATAAGTCCATACATTTACCACGAAATAAAATCATGATCGATCGTATTCAATTTCTTATTCTATGTTTGATTCTTTTCAACCTTAAACTAATGGCACAAGATGCACGACGATTTAGCAGTCGAGCTCAGTTAGGATGTAATTTTGCACAAATCGATGGTGATGATCTCAGTGGCTACAACCGATTTGGTTATTTTGCAGGAATTGGTGTCGGAGCACAGCTCAACAGATATTCAGAAATTCAGTTTGAATTTCAATATAGTCTAAGAGGATCTAGATATGGTAAATACGACAACAACCTTTTAGGATTTAAACTTGGTTATATTGACATTCCCATTATATATACCATAAAAGACTGGATTAAAGAAGATAAAAGGGGAAGTTACCACAAAACCTATTTCCAGGGCGGCTTATATTATGGTCGTTTGATAAAGAGTTCAAATACTGACGGTGGAAATTTTCATGAAACTTTTAAAAAGGATGATATCGGCTGGCTTTTAGGATGTACATTCTTTGCCAATCGGAACTACGGAATCTCAGGAAGATTTACCCGATCTCTTACCCCTCTTAATACCAGAATTGACGCTACAGGAACAAAAGTTAAAATGATAAGTTATTTTATATCTTTGGGCTTAACTTACAGATTCAACTAGCATATCATGAAATACTTAACACTTATTTTTTTGTTATCCTCCACTCTTCTCTTTAATTGTAAAAAAGATTCAAAAAAAGGCACATCCAATGACAGAGCTGCCAATTTAACTGCCCTTCCCAGCGCAATAATTACACAATTAAATAACAAATGCACTGCCATTGACATTCTACCTTTGAGGAAAGAAATGAATGCTAGTCTTAGTTTTTCAAAAGATCAATCTCAAGCTCTACAATATATAATTTCATTTATTGGTGATGAAAAAGGGGTCTTGTTAGCCAATTGTACACCGGATGGTCATGTAGTATTTCAGGAAAATGGTGAAATTAATTATGAAGCGGATGTTTATTTTAATGGTGCTTGTACAGTTTGGGTTTGGAACAAGGGAGGTAAAATTACCCATGTCAATAAAATGAGGCCTGAAGGAGTTGAATTTTTCAAAAATTTCCTAAAACCTATCAGCGCTGAGAAGTTTGATAGTCTTTCCAAGTAGTTTATTATTTTACCAAAGAAAATTATAATAATTTAGCCTAGTCTAAATTATTTATTAGCTTTGCCATAAATTTTTATGGATGGCTGAGATAAATGACCATATTCAGCAATTTTTTATGCTGGAATCCGGGCTGCGGGCTTTAATTGCCTCTATTCTTGTTGGTGGATTGTGTGGATTATTAGGCTGTTTTCTAGTCCTTAGAAATATGTCTCTAATCGGCGATGCACTCTCACATGCTATCTTACCGGGAATTGTAGTTGCTTTTATTCTCTTTGGTTACTCAACTATAGCATTTTTTGGAGGCTCCGTAATTGCCGGAATTCTATCTGCTTTTATGATTACCTGGATGCAGAGGAATATTCGGGTAAAAAACGACGCTGCAATTGGTATAATATTCAGTTTTATGTTTTCTCTGGGTATTATTGGCATTAGTTGGCTTAGTCATCATGAAGGGGTACATCTTGATTTAAAGGATTTTTTATTTGGAAATATTCTGGCTGTTGAAAAAGCAGACGTTATCCTTACCTTACTGATGGTTGGATTGGTTATACTTATGATTATTGTTTTTTACAGATCCTTATTTGTTACCAGTTTTCAAGCCAATCTCGCTAACACTCTGGGCATAAATGCTAATTTTATACATTACCTTACTATGTTGCTTCTATCTTTATCCGTAGTTGCTTCTTTGCGTTCAGTAGGAGTTATACTTGTAGTATCCATGTTAATTACTCCTGCTTCTGCCGCCTTACTCATTTCTGATCGACTGCCAAAAGTTTTAATAAGTTCAGTAATACTTGGAATGCTTTCGGCTATGACGGGATTGCTATTAAGTATTGCGTTTGATTTTCCGCCTGGCCCTTCGATGGCCGTGATTACTACATTCTTTTACTTGATTATAATGCTTTTTGCGCCTCAAAGGGGATTAATTACTAAATGGAAACTTAAAAGAACCCATGAGATGCGAGAAGTCGTTGAAGATATTTTAAAATTACTTTCAAAGTTAACTCGACCAAAAAATCAAACGGAAAAAATTACTTTATCCGACCTTGCAACAAAAAGTATTCATCCCACTAAAAAACTGAAACAATATTTACGAAAATTGCGTGAACTCGGATTAGTTGTTGATGATCAAGATTCTATTCAATTAACGAATGATGGCATCCAAAGAGCTCATGAGTTGATAAGAGCTCATCGACTTTGGGAAGTCTTTTTAGTTGAAAAACTTGGACTAGACAAAGACCAAATCCACGAAGAAGCAGATAAATTCGAACACAACTTCACAGAAGAAGAAATCCGAGAAATGGACGAATCACTGGGCTATCCTGAACGTGATCCGCATGGGTCTCCAATTCCGAGAAGGAGTTAATCTCAACCTTCGAATGTTACAAGTTTTGCATCCGTCTAGCGAACTACCCATATTAATAAAGGACTTCCAACGATGGGGTAATAATTCCGAAATACGATTTATTTGATTATCTTTTATTCGAAGGAGAGCATCTTTGAGCAATTTGTAAGGGTTAATATTATGCTAGAATTGTCATTAGGAATCAAAAATAAAAGTTGGTTTTAAATTATTAGTGTTCATCCAAAGACCTGTAAACCATTCTCTGCGTTTTATTACGAGTGATAGTTTTAATATTCTTTGGTTTCCTTTTTGGATTATATAACCACCGATAGCAAAAACTTTTTATCGTATTGTCTTCATTTGTTCATGTACTTTGGTATGGAGGACAACCTGACGAAATAAACTCACAAAATTATAGGCCATCATCACAAAGTTTAATGCTGCCTCAGTGGCATAAAAACCATTTACATTAAAGCTTGTTGAACTAAAATCATATTTTAGTTCCTTAATTCTATTCTCTGCATCGGCTCTTTGACGGTATAGAGTCCATACTTGTTCGGCAGGCAAGTTTAAATCGGTGATAAAACAACTATAACGATATCTCCTATAAATTTCTTCATCCTTAAACAGGCTTAGTATCCTACCTGTTGCCTTTGTGAGTATTCCGGAGTAAAGTGAACCAGGGATTCCGGAACAAAGTGAGCCACTAAAGCGAATTATAAAAGTGGGCTATTCCGGAGCAAAGTGAGCCACTTAGTTCTCTTTTATTTTGATAAAAGTAAGAGGATTAAGGAGACTAAATAAATGGCAAAAAATCATTTGTATAATCCAAGTATTTTTTTCGATTTATTGATGATAAAAATTCATTTTGGAACAAAAAACCAAAATGGCAAACCAATTTTTATCAATGAGCAAAGCAAGACGAATTTTAAGGCTATTAATAGAAAAAGTTAGCAAGAGAGACATCTCTGTTAAATGCGAAGTAAGTCGCAATACAGTTGACAAATACGTGTCAATTTTTCATTTGCATTCATTAGGGTTAATTGAATTATTAAAATTAAGTGACAAAGAACTGTATTCGGTAATAGCGCCACTTCTGAACATGATGTAACCCATGAAGACTTATATAATTTGTTTCCATCGTTTGAAAGCGAATTAAGAAAGGTTGGAGTTACAAAATTAATGCTTTGGGAAAAGTATAAATCGGAATATCCTCAAAGAGTTCAATATAGCCAGTTTTGTGAACATTTTAATCGATACTTTAAAGCCTAAAAAATTACGAGCATTATTGATCACAAAGCCGGGGATAAATGCATGATGGATTTTGCTGGAAAGAAGATTAAATATATTGACAAAGAAACTGGAGAGATAATTCTTAAGGATTTTTTTGTTTCTATCTTGCCTTGTTCTGGTTATACATTTGGAATGGCTACAGAGAACATGTAGTTTGAATATTTTGCAGAAGGATTCACTAGTTCTTTTGAATATTTCTTATGAATATTTCTTATGAATATTTCTTTTGAATATTTTATTGTCCAATGAACTTTTTTATTTAAATACGCATCTTTTCTGAAAAAAATTAGATGTTGCATTTATTACTTGAATATAGCATTTTATTAAAATTAATTTTTTTCATCTTTTTAAGATTTTTTTGTATTGAAATAAAATACCACTCCCTTTGAAAAAGGGAAAAACACATTAAATACAACACAATCACTTTACGAATGAAAAAACCATTATCTATGCAGCCTATTTTTACGAGTAGAAGGCCTGCACTCCCATACGATGGGTGATCGTGGGCTTTTTTATTGATAAAGCGTGTTAGTCTATCTTTCTAAACTGGATGAGGTGAATCAGTAAAAGTTCAATTCTTGGAAACAATCCAATAAGTTAAGCAATAACTCTAGGATTGCTTCATTTAATTCATGGGTCTAACTCTCTTTATTCAGTATGTACTTTCTAATTACTAGTTTCATGTTCAAATTAAAGCTTACAAGTCATATATATATATATATATAGGGTGTACATTTTTTTGAATATTTTTTTGAATATTTTTTTGAATATTTTTTTGAATATTTTTTTGAATATTTTTTTGAATATTTTTTTGAATATTTTTTTGAATATTTTTTTGAATATTTTTTTGAATATTT